>JBOHFI010000052.1:0-35705 GCA_050699595.1 Pseudonocardiaceae bacterium
GGTGGATCCGCAATGCCCAGGACAAGTCGTTGCGGGTCATCGCCGGGCTGGCCGGGATGAACAAATCCACCCTCCACAGCATCGAGCACGGACAGCGTGATGTGACCCTTTCCGAGATCGTGGCACTCGCCAACGCACTCGGGATCAACCCCTTGAAGCTGATCCGACTGCCGATCCTCACACCCGCCAACGGACACACCGACGCCACCGACTATGCCTAACACCGTAGTACTGACCCATGGCTGCGAACTTTGCGTCTCTGGCACCATCGTTGGGCGCGGTGGTACAACGCTGAACCGGCGGAAGCAGGAAGGAACGTGCCCATATGCCCGTTGCCGAAACCACTGATCCAAGCCTACCCCAGCAGGTCGCGCGTCTTGGCCAGCTTGATCCCGGAATATTGGAGCGCTTGCGTCATGAGGCGTTGACGGTACCGTCCGGGCGGGTTGCCGAGTACGGACAGTACCAGTCGGGGGGTTGGTGGACGCTGTCACTGCTCAACGACACCGGTATCCCCACCGACGTGACGATCAAAGACTGCGATCCAGTCGAGACTACGCTGCTTAAGCGGATGCCCACTACGCGGAAATTCTTATCCTTACTGGATTTGTGCTACATGTGGGTACGACTGGCGCGACTCGGGCCGAACTCGTTTCTATGGGAGCACCGCGACTACGAAGAGCTCAGCGGGTCTGAACGCCACCGCCTGCACGTACCCCTGGTGACCAACAGTTCCGCCACGCTGGTGACCGGCGGCGCCAAGGTACATTTGCGCACGGGTCACGTCTGGCGGCTCACGCCGACGCACGCGCACGGCGCGTGTAACATGCTCGGGCCAGATCGACTCCACCTGATTCTGGATTGCTACACCGATGAGAACCTGGCACAAGCGAGCGCCAACGAGCAACTCGGCGAGACCGACATGGTGCAACTGCCAGCCGCGACGAAAGCCCAGCTTGACGAGCACCTTGTCACAGCGCGCAGCTTGGCGAACCTGGGCTTCGAGCGTTCAGCGGAGAAACACCTGCTCCGCCTCTTCTACGACTACACGTTGCCCGAGGGCTGCGTGTATGACCTGATCGCGTCCTTGTACGACTCACTGGAGCGCGTGACCGAGGCCGAGTCCTGGCGAGCGAACAAGACCGTCCTACTTGGCCTGTCCTGACCATCCGCGATCACCGAAAGAGTTCCGCCGTGAGTCACACCGTTCTGGACGAACTCGCCAGGGTCAATCGACCCGACCAGTTCGGCCTACTGGAACGAGCAACGGATCTGTTCACCGCAAGTCTGGCCGTTACACACCTCCTGGTGCGAGGTTCCCTGACCTCGGGGACCGCCGACCGGCTGTCGGACGTCGACTTCGTCGTCGGCGTTGACGACCCCTCATTCCCGGAGTTCATCCGCGCTCTGGTACTCCGGCAACATCCGATCCGTCCCGGTCTGGCTGGCCGGCGAGACCGCCTTGCGATTGTCAACCTTCTTGAGAGCCGAAAAGTGGCTGTTCGAGTCACCGACCAGACCGCTCGGGTTCCTCCGCGAGATACCGGATCTGGCCACCTTCCACCAGGAACTGTCCGCTCTGCTGCACGAACACGACGGGCACGAGAGCCGCCGCCCGGAAGTCTCGCGGGATCACCGATGACCATCCCCGCGAGCTTGCTCGCCCGTATTCGGGCCACGGCGTGCCAGCATGGCGCGTTCCACTTACCCACGGGGCAAGTGATCGATGAGTACTTCGATGAGTACTTGCTTGCCGCCGATCCCGTGTTGCTGCGCGACATGGCTGCGGAGATGGCCCGACACGTGCCAGTCGGTACCGACGCCCTTGTGGGCTTGGAGATGGGCGGTCTCCCGTTGGCCGTAGCCCTGTCGGCGGCCACTGGCGTTCCCGCTGGATTCTTGCGGCGCGAACACAAGTCCTACGGAACCTGCCGTCAGGTGGAGGGGCGTCCCGTGGCGGGCAGGCACGTCGTGCTGATCGATGACGTCGTTCGCTCCGGTGCCCAGGTTCTTCGAGCAGCATCAGTTCTGCAGCGTGCGGGCGCCAGCGTGGCAACGGCGATCTGCGTGTTGGATCGAGATCTCGACGGACGAGTCCGCCTCGCCGAGAGCAAGATCGTATTGCGGTCCCTACTCACCCCCGCAGCTCTCAGTACGGAAGTACCAGTTTGGCAGGCGGGCTAACCTGCAGGATCACGACCGGAGACATCACAGTGGGTTACCAGTACGCAGTATTGCTGGATCTCGACGGGGTCATCATTGATACCCGTGCAGCAACCTCCGAAGCGCTGAAAGTCATAGCAACCGACGCACTCGGCCGCCCTGTAGACTCCGCTGCCCTTGACCAGTACGTGGGGCTGGCCCCGGTGGATGCTCTCGTGGCACTCGGCGTGCAAGGCGCGCGCCGCATCTACGAAGAGCGTTTTGACCGTGCGTTGGCAGATGCGGTGGGGCAGCTTCGGATCTTCGAAGCAGTCGTTGCAGGAATGATCGAGCTATCCGATGACGATGTCGGCCTCGGCATCATCACCGCGCAGGCGAACAGCCGCCTACCGTTCCTGCTGCCGCCGGTGGTCGCGAACCTCGTCGACGTCGTGATCGCCCACGAGGACGCTCCGCCGAAACCTGCCCCGGACGGCGTGCTCACGGCCTGCTCCCGGCTCGGCGTCCCACCCACGCGTGCGTTGTTCCTCGGCGACACGGTGAACGACATTGCGGCGGGCCGCTCCGCTGGAGTGCTCACCGTCGGTGCCGGATGGGGATTCGTCGGCTCCGACACGCTACGGCGTGCCGGAGCCGACGTCGTGCTTGTCGAGCCTCACCAAGTCGGGGTGAGCCTGCTGAGACACCTCGATGGTCGGCGAGTGCCCGAACAGATCACTGACTGACGGATTGCCCGATCACTCGCGTGACCTCGCGCAAGGCATCGACAGTCGCCAGCGGATCAGTCCCGCCGCCCTGGGCGATGTCGGGCTTACCACCGCCACCGCCCTTGAGGACCTTGGCCGCGACCTGAACGAGGTCCCCAGCCTTGAGCCCCCGCTCTCTGCCCTTGTCGTTGACCGCGGCCACGACGATCGGCTTGTCGTTCGCCAGAGTAGTCACCGTCACCGCCACCGGGCGGTCACCGAGCCGGTCCCGAATGTCGATCACGAACTTGCGCAACTCGTCGTTGTTCGCGGGTTCGGACAAGTGCCGAGCGACCACAGACACGCCATGGACATCCGTGGCACTATCCACGAATTCGCTGGTCACCCGCGTGAGCTGGGCCGCCCGAAGCCGTGCCACTTCCTTCTCGGCGTCGCGAAGTTGCTTGAGCAATGCCGAGACCCGATCGCTGGTTTCGCCGATCGGCACCTGAAGCATGTCCGAGATGTTCCGCACCAGGGCGCGTTCCTTCGCGAGGAAGCGATACGAGTCCAAACCGACGTATCCCTCGATACGGCGCAAACCCGAGCCCACCGAGGACTCGCCGATCACGGTCAGCGCGTTGATCTGCGAGGAACGCTCGACGTGGGTACCGCCGCAGAGTTCGCGAGACCACGGGCCGCCGATCTCGACCACCCGTACCTCCTCATCGTAAGTCTCACCGAACAGGGCGAGCGCGCCCAGCTCTCGCGCTTGCGGCAGCGAGGTGTAGACCACCCGAACCGGGAGATCCCGCCGAATGGCGAGGATGGAGACTTCTTCGATCTCGCTGCGCGTCTCCAGCGACAGGCCACCGGTCCAGGAGAAGTCCAAACGGAGGTAACCGGGCTTGTTGTAGGAACCAGCCTGCAAGGCGTTCGGCCCGAGCACCTGCCGCAGGGCGGCGTGCACGACATGCGTACCCGAGTGGGACTGGCGCGCTCCCAGCCGCCACTCCGGATCGACCTTGGCCAGCACGTGCCGCCCCTCGGTCAGCTCGCCGCGACGCACTCGGACCTGATGCACCCACAGCTTCCGGGCCACCTTCTGTACGTCCAGGACTTCCAGCTCAAGGCCGTCGGCGACGATCGAACCGGCGTCGCTGTCCTGGCCGCCGGACTCGGCGTAGAGCGGGGTTCGGTCGAGGACGACGTCGACGATCTCGCCTTCGGTGGCTACCGGGACACGCTCGCCTTCGCGGATCAGCCCGCGAACGGTGGCCTCGCTTTCCAGGTTCTCGTAGCCGGTGAACTCGGTGGCCCCGAGTTGGAGCAGGTCGCGGTAGACGCTCTTGTCCCCGTGCCCGTCGGTCTTACGGGTGGCCGCGTCGGCCTTGGCCCGAGCGCGCTGCTCGGCCATGAGGTTGCGGAAGCCCTCCTCGTCCACCGACAGGCCCTGCTCCTCGGCCATCTCCAAGGTCAGGTCGATGGGGAATCCGTAGGTGTCGTGGAGCTGGAACGCCCTGTCGCCAGGGAGGATCAGGCTGTTGCTTTTGCGGACCTCGGTGGCGGCAAGGTCGAAGATCGCGGTACCGGACTTCAGCGTCTGCGAGAACGCCGACTCCTCACCGACGGTGACTCGGTCGATGCGGTCGTGCTCACCGACCAGCTCGGGGTAGGTCGGGCTCATCACCTCCACGGTGCGCGTCACCAACTCGTGCACGACAGGGTCCGGTGAGCCGAGTAGCCGCATCATGCGCACGGCGCGGCGCAGGATGCGGCGCAGAATGTAGCCGCGTCCCTCGTTGGCGGGAGTGACACCGTCGCCGATCAACATCACGCTGGTCAGGATGTGGTCCGCCACTACGCGCAGGGCGACGTCGTCCTTGCGGGTGCTGCCGTACTTGGTGGCACTCAGCTCGGCGGCGAGATGGAGGATCTGGCGGGTGGTGTCGATATCGAAGATCGTGTCCACACCTTGGAGCAGTGCCGCCATGCGCTCCAGACCGAGGCCGGTGTCGATATTCTTGGCGGGCAGATCTCCGATGATCGGGTAGCCCTCCTTGGCCGGCCCGTCGCCTCGGATGTTCTGCATGAACACGAGGTTCCAGATCTCCAGGTAACGCTCGTCATCGACGAGAGGACCGCCTTCGCGCCCGTATTCGGGGCCACGGTCGAAGCAGATCTCCGAGCATGGCCCGCAGGGACCGGGCACGCCCATCGACCAGAAGTTCTCAGCCATACCCAGTCGCTGGATACGGCCAGCGGGTACGCCGACCTCGGTGCGCCAGATGTGCTCCGCCTCGTCGTCATCGGTGTAGACCGTGACCCACAGCGCGGACTCGGGCAGACCCAGACCACCATCAGCCACCGGCTTGGTCAGGAACTCCCAGGCATAGGGAATCGCCTTCTCCTTGAAATAGTCACCGAAAGAGAAATTGCCGAACATCTGGAAGAACGAGCCGTGCCGGCTGGTCTTGCCGACTTCCTCAATGTCGACGGTGCGCACGCACTTCTGCAAGCTTGTCGCACGGGGGTAAGGCGCGGGAGCCTCACCGAGGAAGTAGGGCTTGAACGGTGCCATACCCGCGTTGATCAGCAGCAACGTCGGGTCGTCCGCGATCAGCGATGCCGACGGGACCACGGTGTGCCCCCGCTGCTCGAAAAAGCGAAGAGCCCGGCTACTGATCTCTGCCGACCGCATGGGTTTGCCTTCCCGAGGTTCGATCGTCGGAACACTGACCACGCCCGCGGCAAGCCCGGCGGCGCTGCTGGAAGGCCATGGCTCAACCATGGTAGGCGGGCCGGCCCAGCCGTTTCCGACGGGTGACGTCGCGCCACCGCCGTACCGGCCGACCAACCCCGCGCCTTCACCGCACTCGTGAAGGTCTGCGCTGTGGCCGGTATCGTCGCGAACAAGATCGAGAGTAACACCGACTTGGCAGCCGGGCCTACGAACAGGCCACCCGCACACCGCTGGACGTGGCCGCGCTCAACAGCCACGAGAGGCCCTCGGCACGGTATTTCGATCTGGCTCGGGCGCTGGTGCAGGACGGAGCACAGCGCGACACGGAGGCGATCCGGCACCCGGACACCGCAGACCGCTGGGCAGTGGCACTGGTCATGCGACCAGTTTGAGTCTGCGGTCCAGTTCGGTGGAGAACTCGCGGACATGGGAGTTGGCCTTCCGGGCGCGGAGTTCGCCCGCGAGACGGTGCAGGAGCGCCAGACCGCGCGGTGAGTCGATGCGCGGCAGCCACTCCAGAACGGTCCGCCCCACCTCGCACGCCTGCTCCAGCTCCCCGAGGCCGACGTGGGCTCTGGCCAGCCAGATGCCGTCCTGTAACGCGTCGCGCTGGTACAGCTGAGAGGTTGCGGCGATCGCGCTGGGGGTCAGCAAGATGGCCGCGTTGCCAAAATGACGTCGGCTGTCGCCCGGGTCAGCCATCCCCAGGCGGACCTGTTGAATGCCGCAGGCACCGTCCGTGCTCTGCGGGCTGACCCAATAAGCCCAGCGCGGCCGGCGACCGATCGGATGCTCGACCAGCTCACGAGCCCGGCCGTGGGCGGCGTGGACGCGCTCGGCGTCACCGGCCAGCGCGTAGCCGTAGGCTAGCCGACTGCTGACCAGGGCCTGGACGGTGGCGGGACTGCGGTGGGCCAGCTCCATCGCGGCGGTGCCCAGACTGATCGCGTCGGCCGCCTGCTCACGGTCGGCGGCGTGCCAGGCCATCGCGCTGAGCACGTGGGCGCCCAGGGCCTTGTCGCCTGCGTTGTGGGCGGCCCGCAGCGCGGTCAAGTGGTAGCGCTGAGCCAGCCCGTGACGTTCGGCATCAGCGGCCATCCATCCGGCCAGCTGCCCGAGCTCGGCCCACGCGACCAGCAGGCGCCGGGTGACCTGCCCGCTGTGGTCGGCCGTTCGGAGCAGTTGGCCAACGGCCTGAAATTGAGCGTGCACATAGGCGAGGTTCGCTCCGCCCCCGCCTTGGCGGTCATCCAGCTGGCGCAGCCGAGGGATCGTCTCCTCCACCTGCTCGATCAAGGTCGCGTCCACCTGCCCACCGTTCAGGGCCGCAACCAGCCGAGCCGGTTCGATGTTCACCGCGGTCCACGCGAGGTGGGTCAGGGCCGGGCCGCTCACCGCCATGAACACGCGACGATCCATCAACCCTCCGAGCAGCCAGTCGTGTGCGATGGCCAGGGTGCCCGCCAGTGTCCAAGGTACCTCCATCCCGGCAACCGCCGGGACCAGGAGCGACTCACGCGGAGCGCACCCAGGCCATAGCTCGCTCACTGTGATGAGTTGGCTGCTGGCCTGGGAGAGCACGAACGCGGTTGCCTGACGTACCTCGTCCCGGCGCGGTTGATGACCTTTGAGCCACTTGTACGGCGCCGTCGGGTGGACTGCGCCAGTGCCGAGCACTCGGCATATCTCCCGGGCCAGGCGCTCGCCGCTCCAGGACAAGCAGGCCAGGAGCTGGCTCAGCGTCTCGTTCGGGGTGTCAGCCGCCATCGGTACGTCCTTGCCGTCGTGGACAACGTGTCACCACGGAGCGTAGGCCGTAGATCACCCACAGCGGAGGAAGTTCAGGGTTTTCAGGGAACACTCCCCTTCCCCGGACCTGCCAGGCGGCGGGACGGTAGTCACCTGCCGAGCCAACCGCTGCCGGACTCCTGACCGGGTAGCGATTGATCATCATGGTTACCACCACAACGATCAAAACCGGAGGTCATCAGCCGTGGAAAGCGAAACCCCGCCCGAGGGCGCCGCCGTTCACACCGGCGATGTCAGCCGGGAGAACTGGATCGTGCCGGTGCACGGCCTGACCTGCACCGACCCCGACGGCATCGTGCGAGCGATCGCCCGCCGCGACGGCACCGTGATCCTGGACCTGACCTGCGGGGATTCCCGGATCACCGGATGGCTCGACGTCTCCCGGGCGGCCCAGCTCGCCACGGGGATCTGGGAGGCCGCCGGGGCCGGCCAGCAGCTCACCGGATACCTCGGCGACGACCATCCCCCGATACCACCCCACGAATCGGGAGTCCAGCCGGTAGCCAGGCGTTCATCCCTCCAGCGAGATACACCACTCCGACGTAGCTCCCCAATGCCTCGACGGAGGCTCAAACCGGTGAACCACGCTGCCGCGATAGACGCTGACGACACGCGCACGATCGGCCGGCGCATACGGTGGATCCGCAATGCCCAGGACAAGTCGTTGCGGGTCATCGCCGGGCTGGCCGGGATGAACAAATCCACCCTCCACAGCATCGAGCACGGACAGCGTGATGTGACCCTTTCCGAGATCGTGGCACTGGCCAACGCACTCGGGATCAACCCCTTGAAGCTGATCCGACTGCCGATCCTCGCACCCGCCAACGGACACACCGACGGGCGCTGAGGACTCCCCTTGTTATTGATGGGAAGGCTCCATGAGCGGTGGCTTATGCATTGGCCGGCAAGCAGATAGATGAGCATGGGCTACGAGCGTTCAGCGGAGAAACGAAGTTCATCCAACCGACACCGGCGACGTGCCCACCGGTCAGGTCGACATCCGCCATCGGCACACTCGGGTGATCGTCCGCACCGCCCTTCTCGCCGATGATCTCGGCGGAAGTTGAGGTCTCGATCTGGCTCGTGGCGCAGCGCTGATGGAGCCAAGCCGCTCGGCCGTCCCCTTCCCATGCTCAACTGCGCGATCGGTCCAGCAGGGCGCGCAGCTGGTTCTCAGCCATCGCCACCGACGCCATGAGGTCTTCCAACAGTCCCTGCGGCATCGCACCGCGCCCGAGGCCCGACGCCTCGACCAACGCGGCCAGCGCCTGCTCCTGGCCTTTCGTCATCGCGGGGCGCAGCACCGGGTGCGCGAGGGCTTCCCGGGCCGCATAGGCGTCGACCGACGCCGCGGCGATGATTGCCGCCCGGAGACGCGGCACGGGCGCGGAGCCGCATCCGTCCGCGAGGTCGAGCGCGGTCATGCCGACCCGGGCGCGGAACACCGCCGTTGACGGCTCAGCCTGCTCCACGAGCCCGAAGGCGTGGTCCATCATCGCCGCGGCGTCCTGCTCGGTGTCGCCCCCAGCCCCGTGCCGGCAGTAGACGCGCAGCAGGCTCGCGACAGCCTGCTCCCATGGCTCACAGATCACACTGTCCTCGACCATCGCCGCAGCCCGGTCGTGCTTGCCACAGTCCACCAGCGACAGGATCGTGACTTGGCGGCCGTCCAGAAGACGGGTGCCGACCCCTCGGTGCGCCGCCGCGTGCTCGGCCGCGTCCTGCCAACGGCCCGCCAAAGCCAGGGCACGAGCGCCGTCGGCCAGCAGCGCCGCCCACAACAGCGTGCACACTGTTCGATGATCGTCCGGGGCACAGGTGACGTCCCGCAGGCTGATCCGCCGCCCCGCGAGCTCCGCATCCGTCCGGTGCCGCGCCGCCCGGTAGAGCTGGTCCAGCATCTGGTACGCGGTGGCGCCGTCGCCTTCGCGGATCAGTTGGCGCGGGATGTTCAGGACCGGTTGCAGGGCGAGCTTCGCGGCCTGGGCCGGCAGAGGCCGCGCTGCGTCGAACACGTCGTGTTGACGCCAGCACAGGTTTCGGGCGAGGTCCGCCGCGCCGCAGTCGGATGCGATCAGCGCCGCCTTGTTGCACACTTCCCCGGCCCGGATCATGCGCGTGTGATCGTCGGGCGCGCCGGATTTCCGCATGATCTCCCGGAGCTCTGTGATCCGCGTGTCGAGACAGCGGCCCGGGGGCCGGGAACGGGAGAGCAGTGGGAATCGGCGTGCTATCGCGTCCTGGTCCATCTCATCCCCAACTGATCGCCAGTCGGGTGAAGGTCTTGTCGATCGTGAATTGGCCGGTGAGTGTCTCGCGATTACCGTTCTGTGTCAGGCGGATCGTCGGGTGCGCGCCACGGTAGTCGCGGCCCCAGATACGGAGTTCCTCAGCGACGTGGGCGGCGAGTTCGTCCCCGCGCGGACCATGGCCGATCGCTCCCGCTTCCCAGTACCTGCCGACCTCGTCTTCGCCGGGGCGCAGTGTCAGGTAGGCGAGAGAGCCCTCGTCCACCGCCGCCATCGCCCCCCAAGGGAACTGGGGTCGCAGCTGCCCGGATTCCACGGCCGGGCCGGACTGGGGCATCCGGACCAGGCCGCCGGGCAGCACGCAGGCCAACCACAGGTTGACCCACTCCCAGGGGTCGCCCTTTCTGAACAGGAGGTTGGTGTAGACCTCGGTCGCCGGGTGCTCCAGGACCGTGGCCAGAGCTGCGGGATCCGCTCGCTGGTCACGGTAGGTGTGCAGGCTGACTTGGCCGTCCGGGGTCAGGGGGATGATCAGGCGGGGATCGTCGGCGATCCCGCGCAGCGGCATGAACGTGCACATCTCGCTGGAGACGGCGCGCCAGTGCGCGCCGTCTCGCTCGAAGGCGATCGACCGCGAGACGCCACCTCGGATGCGCAGCGGTACGACCAAGCGACCTCCTGGGGCGAGCTGGTCGAGCCAGGCGAGCGGGACGTCGCCCGCGCCGACGGTGGCGATGACCCGGTCAAAGGGTGCGGCGTCCGGATCACCGAGCGCGCCGTCGGCAAGGAGGGCAGTCACATTGCTCGCGCCCGCCGCCGTCAGGTGCTCGTGGGCCTCGTCTACGAGGTCTGAGTCCACGTCGAGCGTCGTGACGTGTCCGTGCGGGCCGACCAGGTGGCCGATCAACGCCGCGTTGTACCCGGTGCCGGCACCGACTTCGAGCACAGTGTGGCCGGGGTGCGCGTCGAGCTGCTCGAGCATCATCGCGACGATGCTGGGCTGTGATGCGGCGGAGATCGCCACGCCGTTGTCGGTGTGCTTGGTGAAGACCTGTTCGTCGGCGTAGGCCGCAGAGAGAGGGGCGTCCGGGACGAACAGGTGCCTGGGAACGGCGGCGAACGCCTCAGCGATCCGCGGAGTGTGGACCGGGCCGCGCTCGCGTAGTTGGGCGGTCAGTTCTGCGCGCAGCCGCGCGGCCTCGTCGTCGATCGTGACAGAGACGACGGTGGTGCCCGGCTGCCCGAAGCTAGCGGCACCGCCCGCGGGTCCGGGGTTCGACACGATCGGATACGCCATGACGACTTCCTTCGCGAGGTAGGAGAGGGCGGATTGTTCTGAGGCAGCCAAGCCAGCCCGGTTGAACGTGAAGATGAGGTGATGCGCGAGGATCGCGCGCAGGCCGCGCTGAAGTTGCCCACTGCGGGCGAGCCGGGCAAGCTCGCGCCCGGCGGTTTCGAACGCGGCGAGCCGTAGCTCCCAGCCCGGCTCGCTGGCCTGGACGGGCACGGCAGCGCCTTCTACGGTCATCAACCGGCGCATCGCGGCGTAGGCCACAGCGAGGCGCTCGGACGGGGGCAGCACGGGGGCCGGGCGGTGTTCGGAGACCTGTGCCCATACATCGCCCTGCTCGTACCAGTCCAAGCCCGCGACGCGCAGCAGCGCGCTGACAAGCAGGGTCGCGGTCTCGCGCGGGCCGGGCCCGCGACGATCGGCCCGGCCCGCTGCGGCCAGGGCGGCGCGACTGTCTGCGCAGAACAGCCGATGCGCGATGTCCATCGCGGCTGGGCCGCCGAAGGCGTGCACCTCTGGTTCGTAGACGCCGCGTACCCATTCGCTGATTTCCCCGTGAGCGGTGAGGGAATCAAGGATCCGGTCCATCGTGCGCCGGGCCTGCTCCTGGTCCGGGGCGACACGCAGCCGCAGCCCGCCGTCCTTGCGCAGGAAGTGGTATCCCGTGATCGCCCCGGCGGCTTCGGCTTCCTCCAGGCCGGCCGCGAGCCGCGCGAACCCGACTGGCGCCAGCCGGTGCCGGTCTGCGCCGACGAGCATCACCTGTTGCCAACTCACTGGTGTTCTCCCGGATGTCTTCGAGGGTGGTCATGCAGTCAGCAGGGCGCGGTCCCACCCGGTGACCGGCCGGACAGCGAGGGAGTGCAGGGCGAGGGCGGTTCCGGCCTGGCCCTCTAGCCATCCCGAGGCCGCCGGGCCGGGCTGCGCCAGCTTCTGCGTCAGGGCGTCAAGCAGCTCCGGGATCACGTCGGTGAGCACGCCGGGAGCGGGTGAGTCGGCGGCCATCAGCCCGGCGATGTGGATCAGTCCGGCGTACCCGTGGCACAGCGAGGCGTCCCCGGTTTGGCGTAGCTGCGCCGGATCAGCCAGCGCCGCGGCAGCGGCGTCCTCCGCCATCGCCCGGCGGACCGGATCATCCAGGGCTAGCGCGGCCAACTGCTGGGCGCGGGCCAGACCCAGGGTGCCGTAGCACCAGGAGGGCCGGCCTGGGCCGTCCTGGTGCTCTCGTTCGCCACGCAGCTCCGCCCGGGTGACCCAATACGGCCACCAGGGGCCGCGGTCGCTCTCACGGCGCCACCGGTCCAGCCACGCCCAGATCCGCTCGATCGCTTCGGCGTGTCCGTCGACAGCGGCCCCGCGCCGCAGGGCGAGAGCGAGCAGGGCTAGCACGCCGCCGATCCCGTGCGCCAGTCCGTTGTTGGCGTGCCCGCCGGGGAAGTCGTCGGACGGCTTGCTGTTGGGGGCCAGCTCGGTCCACCAGCCGGGCAGCAGGTCATCGCCGTCCTCGACCGGTTCGGTCAGGGCGATCAGGTAAGCCAGGACGTCGCCAAGCAGGGCGGCGGCAGGGTCCTCTCGCCGCAGAAGGAGGGCGCCGAACCCGGACAGACCCCGGATGCTGTCGAACTCGGCGAGCGACGGGTGGGTGCCGCGCTGCAGGCGCTGGCGGGCGTCGTCGAGACGGCACCGGATGACCTGATCGGTGGCGCGCTCGAGCGCGGGCAGGCTGCGCACACCGAAGCCGGGCAGGTACGGCGCGGCGGTGCGCAACACGAACTCCACGGCGGGAGCGCCGTAATAGAGCGAGGCGTTGGAGCCGATGCTGAGCTCGCTGGATGTGGCGTACTCCAGCCATGCGCGCACCCGGCTCCACTGTGCGCGTCCGGTCGCGGCACGCTCGATGTGCAGCAGCGCGATTCCGGCGCCCCCGTGCGCGAGGGACTGCGGCCACCAGGAGGGAAGCCCGCTGCCGGCCCGGGGCGGCGGCGCGGCGTACCGGTCGGCGATCTCTTCCGCGAGGGTCTCTGCCACGAGCAGCGGCATGGCGGGGGCGGTTCGGGGCACGGTCATCCTTCGGCGTGCAGGCACGCGAGGGCTGCGGCGCGTACCAAGTTCAGGCTGGTGCGTTCGCGCTCGCCGTCGGGGCCGAGCGCGCGCAGGGCGTGGAGGTGCAGGAGCGTGGTGAGGATCGCGTCCGGATCGGCTCCGGGCTCCTCGGTCATCGCGGCCCGGTACGCGGCCAGCGCCTCGGCGCGCTGGCGCCACGCCGCCGCTGCCGGCGCGCTGCCCAGTGCGGTGTGCAGCGCGGCGAAGTCGTCTGTCGGGTCGGCAAGGCGGACGGCTTCGGCGCGAAGATCCCGAGGAACCCGCAGCGGAGCTGGCGCGGGCCTGGCGCAGCGAGCGAGCCAGTGCATAGCGTCCCCCGGAGAGCTGGTGAAACTGAGCGCGAGCGCGGCGAAGTTCGCGGCGGCCAACGCCTGCGCGCTTACGGAGTGGCGTGCGCCGAGCTGAGCGATGACCACCTTCGAATCGGCGTGGAACACGCGCTCGGCCGCCGCCAGCGCCCCACTCCGGCCCCGCTGTCCCATCTGCGGGGGACGGGTGGTCAGCTGCAGGTCGCGCAGCAGCCCATCCGTGCGCAACACGGCCGCCCAAGTGCCCAGCGCCTGAGCGGCCGGGCCGAACTCGTCAGGACCGAGCAGGGCGATGCGCAGTCGTAGCAGCGGCTCGGGCTCGGCGTGGCGCTCGAACCACCAGCGGGTATCCACTGCGAAGGATGCCAGCAACCGGAGCATGCGCGCGAGCACCTGGTCCTGCACGTCGGGGTGGACGAACAGCTCGGCGCACAGCCACGGGGAGACTCCGGGCGGCATCCCGTGGTCGCGGTGGATCACTGCGGCGTGGCGCGGGAGCGCGGGCGGCACCGGGGTACGGGTGGAGGCCAGTGGCACGACGAGGCTGTGCGCCCGCCCGCCGATCCAGCCGTAGTCATCGGGACTTGCGGCCTCGATCAGAACGGCCCGCCCGGCGCGGCCGAGGTGCGTGCGCAGCAGGTCCAAGGGGGCGTCCTTGTCGAGGTCGAGCAGGAGTTGCTGGTCACCTTCGGCCAGCAGCACGCGGGCCGGTACCCGCCACCGACGGCGCCAGGTGTGCAACCGCTGCGACCACTGCGCGGCAGACTCGGCCGCGCTGGGAAGCTCGGCGGCGGTCAGCTTCCAGCGAGCGGGAATCAGGACCGTGCGGCCGTGGCGCAGTGCGGGCAGGAAGGGCAGCACGGCCGCAGCGCCCCAGTCGAACCCGGTGACCTGCGCGGCGTCGGATCGCGCGATCTCGGCGAGAAACCGGGCGAGCGGCGGGGTATGCGCCTCCGTACGGTAGTTCAGCGAGGTGAGCACCATCGTTTCCAGGACGCGCCCGGTGGCGAGCGAGGCAAGATACATCCGATCGTTGTCGCAGCCCACGGCCAGATCCTCCAGCGGGATCAGATCGACGGCAGGGTCCGGATACTCGCCCAGACTGATCACGGACGGCAGGACGCGCTGCGCGCGCGTCACGTGGTCGGCGCAGGTCCGCAGCGGCGGGAAGGAGAGCTGCACCGCGGCGCCGGAGCCGTCCACGGTGGGCAACCCCGCATAGACCTCAGCCATCCGCGCCTGGTCCGCCGCATCCAGCAAGTGCAGGAATCGGCCGGTCATGGTTCCGACCGCGCGGGAGACGCCGAGCACCCGTGCGGTGAACTCACCGAGGGTGAGCGCGCCCGTCGACGCGGCGTGCAGTTGAACGCACACCTCCAGATGGGGCGGGATCCGGATGGGCGACAGATCCTCCCCGGTCTCCAACTCGTGGACCATCGCCTCGGTCAGGACGACCTCAGTGGCGCCGTCGAGCGCCGCCAGCTGCGCATAGGCGAGCAACCGCTCGTCGCGCACGCTGCGGCTTGCAGGCCGTTCGGGGCCCGAGCCCGGGTATCCCGCCGGGTATCCCAGCCCCATCACCGGGTCGGTGAGTTCTGCGACCGGGACCAAGGCGCCGGATCCGTACCGCTGACGGAACCGTTCGGCGTATTCCCGCCACGCCGCCGTGCCGTGCGGGTGCGAGGCCAGGCGGGCGAGCACCGTCGCTGCCGCCTCGACCTCCCGGGCGACCGCGTCCGGCAGCGTCGCCCGCCCATCCAGGCCCAGATCGACGGCGAGTGGAACGTCCGAGACCGGCACGAGGTCGCGCATCCGGTCAATCACGGCCGTGCGCAGAGCCCTGACCGGTCCTGCGGGCTCAGCTTGGCCCGGCCCTTCCATGCGGGTGTGGATCTCGCGCAGCCCCCGCAGCAGCGGGGCAAGGTGCGGCAGGCCGCTCACATGGTGCGCGTGGAGCGCAGCGAGCAGGTGCCCGAAGGGATCGGTGATCGTCGAGGGCGCACGCAACGCGCTGACCAGGACCCGGTGCGCCACCAGCTCCGCGATTAAGCGATTGATCTTCTCAGGAGGCGTGGCCGGGAACTCGGCCACGAGCTTCCCGGTCAGATCGCCGCAGCGCACCGGCGACGTGGCGGCATCCAGAACGAGAGCCACGGCCGGGGTCAGGCGAACGGAGACCTCAGACGGGCCTACCGCGCCGTCCGCAGCGGGGGCGGGAACCCGCAGCCGACCGCCGCGCCGCCGACACAGGGTATTGGCCGCCACCGGCAGGCGGGCCAGCAGCGCCGGATCCAACTCCAGGACAGTGACCACCGTGTCGAGCCACTGTGCATCCGGTCGGGCGCGCACCCGGTGGCGCTCGCCGAATCGCACCTCGGGCGTCGCGGCAAACCTGACCGGGGCGATGCCCGCGAATACGCCGTACGGGGTGGCGCGTGAGCCTGCCCGCAGCAGATATCGGGCCAGCGAGAGCGCCATACGCCGCGCCCGGCGCGCGTCCACCGCCGCCCCGCCGATCACGGCTTCGATCCGGCGGGCGAGGACTGGGCTCGCGATCTCGACAGCCTCGGCGGCCCGAGGAGCGGCCCAGGCCAGCCGCAGCCATGCGCGCCACTGCGTCGCCGAGGCGGTATCCGGGCACTGCGGCGAGGGCCAAGGCGGCAGCGTCGTCTCGCCCAACTGAACGGCGGCTCGCAGCAGCGCGGCGTCAATGCACCGGTACCAGGGTCGGTCGTTCCCGGATTGCATCCGACTCCAGCCTTCTCGGTCGCGCCCCCTACCTACGCGATGCGACCGCAGCACAGGCGAAGGGGGTCGCGCCCGCACCGCGCCGAGGAGGCTCAGGCGGATGCGGAGGTGGTGCACGCGCTCGGGCACGTGCTGCCGCAGCCGTCATCCGTCATGGCGATCACCGTGTCCGCGTTCGGGCCGTTCTCGATGAAGCTGATGTCCAGGTCGAACGGATCGCTGTCGATCTCCGCGCCGTCCGGGTGCGATGCGGCCGTATCGCCGGGAGAAACAACGGGAGTTTCGATCGTGTGGATGCTCATAGCAACTTTCCTCACACTGCCGGGCTTGTATTGGATTGAGCGGAGTGGGGCGAGCAGCCAATAACGAACTCGGCGAATAACCTCGCCATATCGCCCCTCAGTACTTGAGTAGGTTGGCCTCGTCGACTGAGGCGGAGCGGCGGGTCTTGAAGATGACCATGATGATGGCCAGGCCGACCACCACCTCGGCGGCGGCCACGACCATCACGAAGAACGCCATGATCTGCCCGTCCAGTGTGCCGTTGATCCTGGAGAAGGTGACCAGGGTCAGGTTCACCGCGTTGAGCATCAGCTCGATGCACATGAACACCACGACCGCGTTGCGGCGCACCAGCACACCGGTCGCGCCGACGGTGAACAGCAGCGCCGAGAGCAGCAGATAGTACGTCGGGGTCATCGCGACTGCCCCTCCTCCGGCCCGGTGGGTGCCACCGGCCCGGACAGCGCACGTCGAGCAGGATCCGCGCCGGCACCGGCAACGCTGCGCACGTCGTCCTCCAGGCGGTCGCGGGCGGTGGACTCGAGCAGCCCGGAGAGCGACTCGGGGGCCACCGAGCCGTCCGGCAGCAGGGCCGGAGTGGCCACCGAGGTCATGGTGGCGAACACTCCCGGCCCGGGCAGCGGGGAGGGGCGCCCGCCCCGCAGGCGGGCCTCCACCCGCTGACGCTGGGTCAGCCTGCCCTCCTTAGCGCGCTCGGTGAAGGTCAACACCATCGCGCCGAGGGCGGCGGTCATCAGCAGCGCCGAGGTGAGCTCGAAGGGGAACAGATAGCTGGTGTAGAGAATCCGGCCGATAGTGGCGACGTTGCCGCCGCCGGTGCTGTTGACCCCGGCCAATCCCGCCGAGGGGATCCCGGAGAAGGCTCGGCCCAGCACGGCCACCAACAACGCGGCCAGACCGAGCCCGCCCAGCGCGGCCGCGACCCGCTGGCCGCGCAGCACCTCGACCACCGAGTCGACGCTCTCCTTGCCCACCAGCATCAGCACGAACAAGAACAACATCATGATCGCACCGGTGTAGACGATGATCTGCACGAAGCCCAGGAACGGCGCCTGTTGGACCAGGTACAGCGCGCCCAGGCACAGCATGGTCTGCGCCAGCCACAGCGCCGAGTGCACCGCGTTGCGGGCGAACACCATCGCCAGCCCACCGCCCAGCGCGAGCGGACCCAGGATCCAGAACGCGACGGTCTCCCCGAGACCGATGGTGTCCGACGGGTTCACCGGTGCTCCTCGCCCACCGCACCCGGGCGCTCCAAGGTCGGGTCCTGCACGTAGTAGTCCTGCTCGCTCTCGCCCAGCCGCATCGGGTGCGGCGGTTGCTCCATCCCGGCCAGCAGCGGCGCCAGCAGATCCTCCTTGGTGTAGATGAGGTCCTGCCGGTTGTCGTCGGCCACCTCGTACTCGTTGGTCATGGTCAACGCGCGGGTCGGACAGGCCTCGATGCACAGGCCGCAGCCGATGCACCGCAGGTAGTTGATCTGGTAGATCGCGCCGTAGCGCTCTCCGGGCGAGTATCGGGCCTCATCGGTGTTGTCCGCGCCCTCGACGTAGATCGCGTCCGCCGGGCAGGCCCAGGCGCACAGCTCGCACCCCACGCATTTCTCCAGCCCGTCCGGGTGCCGGTTGAGCTGGTGGCGGCCGTGGTAACGCGGTGCGGTGACCTTTTTGACCTCGGGGTACTCCTCGGTCACGACCTTGCGGAACATCGTCGAGAAGGTGACCCCGAAACCCTTGACCGGATCAAGCAGTCCCATGGCTGTCCTCCTGCGTCGTCGGGGGCCCGCTCTTACCCGATACGGCGGCCGTCACCGCGACGCGCCGGGGCGGCGGTGGCGGTACCACCAGGTCCAGCGGGGGCAACGGGTAGCCCGAGCCGGCGTTCGGCGCCTCAGGGGCGCGCTCGACCGAATCCGAATCCTTCTGGGGCAGCAGGAAGGCGACGACCAGCAGCATCACCAGCACGATGCCACCGACCACGAGAATCTCGCCGGGAGTGACGGCGGAGCTGCGCAACGCCCGAGCGCTGGAGACCAGCACGATCCACACCAGGCTGGCCGGCACCAGCACCTTCCAGCCCAGCTCCATGAACTGGTCGTACCGCAGCCGAGGCAGGGTGCCGCGCAGCCAGACGAACACGAACAGGAACGCCAGCAGCTTGCCGAGGAACCACAGCGGGCCCCACCAACCGCGGTCCAGCGCGCTACCGGCCAGCGGCCAGGGAGCGTGCCAGCCGCCGAGGAACAGCGTGGTCGCCATCGCCGAGACGGTGACCATATTCACGTACTCGGCTAGGAAGAACAGCGCGAACTTCAGCGACGAGTACTCGGTGTGGAAACCACCGACCAGCTCCGACTCCGCCTCGGGCAGGTCGAAGGGCGCGCGGTTGGTCTCCCCCACCATCGCCACACAGAACACCACGAAGCTGGGGAACAGCAGGAACACGAACCACCACTGCCGGGACTGCGCCGCCACGATGTCGGCCGTGGACAGCGAGCCCGAGTACAGGATCACCGCGACGATCGACATCCCGAGGGCGATCTCGTAGGAGATCACCTGGGCGGCCGAGCGAAGCGAGCCCAGCAACGGGTACGGCGAACCCGACGCCCAGCCGGACAGCACGATCCCGTATACCCCCAACGACGAGCAGGCCAACACCACGAGCACCCCGACCGGCAGGTCGGCGACCTGCAGCACGGTCTGGTGTCCGAAAATCGACACCTGGCCGCCGAGCGGGATCACGGCGAACGCCGTGAACGCGGTGACCGTCGAGACCACCGGGGCCAGGATGTACACCCAGCGGTCGGCCAGCACCGGCTGGATGTCCTCCTTGAACGCCAGCTTGAGCCCGTCGGCCAGGGACTGCAACAGCCCGAAGGGCCCGACCCGGTTGGGACCCGGCCGCTGCTGCATGCGACCGACCACCCGGCGCTCCATCCAGATCATGAACAGCGTCATGACCATCAGGAACGCGAATATCACGACAACCTTCAGCACGATGAGCCACAGCGGGTTGCCGGCCAGCAGTGCCCCGGTAGGCGTCATGACGTGCCTCCCCGTGTCGTCTGAGGACCTGTGCCGTTCCCGCTACGCACGGTGACCACAGTGCCGTGACCGGCGGCGAGGCTGCTCCGAACGGTCGCCGGCCCGGAGTTACCCGGGACCCACACCACTCCTGGGGGCAGGTCGGCGACCGCGGCGGGCAGCGTCACCGAACCCCGCTGGGTGGACACCGTGACCATGCCACCGAGGCGCACCCCGAGGTCGGCGGCGGTGTCCTCGGACAGCAGCGCAACGGCGGCTCGAGCGGTCCCGGCCAGGTGCGGCTCACCGTCCTGCATCGACCCGTTGTCCAGCAGCCGGCGCCAGGTGGCCAGCAGGGCCTTCCCCTCGCCGACCTCCGGGACCGGCGCCGCAGCCACCGGCGAGAACTCTCGGCTGATATCACTGTAGGTGCCGAGCGCGGTGAGACCGGCCCACGCCGCGGCGGGGGTCTGGGTGAACAGGTCGACGTCCATCTCGACGGCGAGGCTGTCCAGCACCCGGCAGTCCGGCAGGACCGCCTGAGCCTGACCCGCACCGGAGCCGACCGTGGTGCCGAGCTCCCGGCGGCGGCCCTCCCAGTCGAGGTAGCTGCCGGTCTTCTCCAGCGCGGAGGCGATCGGCAGCACGACATCGGCCGCCCGAGTCACCGCCGAGGGGCGCATCTCCAGGCTCACCACGAAGGCGGCCCGGCTCAGCGCCTGTTCGGCCAGCTCGGGGTCCGGCAGGTCGGCGGGATCCACGCCGCCGATGACCAACCCACCCAGCTGCCCCGCCGCCGCGGCGGCGACGATCCCCTGCGTGTCCCGGCCGGGCCGGCTCGGCAGCGTCACGCCCCACGCGCTCTCGATCTCGGCGCGGGCCGCCGGGTCGGTGACCAGCCGACCGCCGGGGAGCAGCGTCGGCGCCGCCCCGGCGTCCAGGGCACCCCGCTCACCGGCCCGCCGCGGGATCCAGGCGATCCGGGCGCCGGTGGCCGCGGCCAGCCGGGCCACAGCGGAGTACAGCCCGGGTACCTCAGCGGCGCGCTCGCCGACCAGCAGCACCGCGCCGGGCGCGCCCAACGCGTCGCGCGCCGGGCCGTCCAGGGCGTCGGGCTCGCCGCCGGGCACCACCCGCAGCAGCGTGCCGAAGGTCCGGCGCACCGCGGGGGTGGTGAACTGGCCGAGGTGCCACACCGACATGCGCCGGTCGCGCGCGGCCCGGCGCAGCCGCAGGTACACGATCGGCGACTCCTCCTCGGGCTCGAAGGCCACGCAGAGCACCGTGGGGGCGGCGCTGAGGTCGTCGTAGGTCACCCCACCGGCGTCCGGGGTGACGCCGACCACGTGCGCGGCGAGGAAGTCCAGCTCCTCGGCCGAGTGCGGCCGGGCGCGGAAGTCGATGTCGTTGGTGCCCAGCGCGACCCGGGCGAACTTCGCGTAGGCGTAGGCGTCCTCGACGGTCAGCCGACCGCCGGTGAGTACCCCGACGCCGGACCCCTTGGCCGCCAGCAGCCCGGTGGCCGCCGCCCGCAGCGCCTCGGTCCACGACGCCGGCTTCAGTTCCCCGGAAGGGTCCCGGACCATCGGCCGGGTGATCCGATCCTCGGCACTGGCGTAGGCGAAGGCGAAGCGACCCTTGTCGCAGTTCCACTCCTCGTTGACCTGCGGGTCCTGGCCGGCGAGCCGGCGCGTCACGATGCCCCGGCGCCAGTCGGTGCGCTGCGCGCAGCCGCTCGCGCAGTGTTCGCACACCCCTCGGGTGGAGACCAGGTCGAAGGGCCGGGACCGGAACCGGTAGGCGGCGCTGGTCAGCGCGCCGACCGGGCAGATCTGGATGGTGTTGCCGGAGAAGTAGGACTGGAAGGGCTTATCGACGGCCACCCCGACCTGTTGCTCGGCGCCGCGCTCGAGCATCTCGATGAACGCGTCCCCGGCGATCTGCTCGGAGAACCGGGTGCAGCGCTGGCAGAGCACGCAGCGCTCCCGGTCCAGCAGCACCTGGGTGGAGATCGGGATCGGTTTGGCGAAGGTGCGTTTGGTGTCGGTGAACCGGGACTCCGCCCGGCCGCCGGACAGCGCCTGGTTCTGCAGCGGGCACTCGCCGCCCTTGTCGCAGATCGGGCAGTCCAGTGGGTGGTTGATCAATAACAGCTCCATGACGCCGTGCTGCGCCTTGTCGGCCACCGCCGAGGTGTGCTGGGTCTTCACGATCATGCCCTCGGCGACCGTCAGGGTGCAGCTGGCCTGCGGCTTGGGCATCGGGCGCCCGCCCAGCTCCACCTCGACCAGGCACTGCCGGCAGGCGCCGGCCGGGTCGAGCAGCGGGTGGTCGCAGAACCGCGGCACGATGATGCCCAGCCGCTCGCAGGTTCGGATCACCAGCTCACCCTTGGGCGCGTCGACCTCGCGACCGTCGATGAGCAGCCGGACGTGCCCCGCCGGAACGGCGGTGGGTGCTGGGCCGGTGCCGGCCTGCTGCGCTGCCACCGTCATCTGCGCGACCCCGCTGACACGGTCTGGGCTGACGCGGTCTGGGCTGACGTGAGCTGTTGAGGTTGCTTGGTGCACAGGTCCAGGAACTCCTGCCGGAAATACTTGATGCCGCTCATGATCGGGCTGGCCGCGCCGTCGCCGAGCGCGCAGAACGACCGGCCCAGGATGTTGTCGCAGACGTCCAGCATCGTCTCCACATCGGCCGGGGTGCCCTCGCGGCGCACCATCCGCTGCAGGATCTGGGTCAGCCAGTAGGTGCCCTCCCGACACGGGGTGCACTTACCGCAGGACTCGTGCAGGTAGAACTCAGTCCACTTCATCACCGCCCACGGCACGCTCACACTCGTGTTGAAGACCATGATCGCGGTGGTGCCCAGCATGGAACCGGCCGCCGCGGCGCCCTCGAAGTCCAGTGGGACGTCCAGGTGCTCGGCGGTCAGCAGCGGAGTGGAGGACCCGCCCGGCGTCCAGAACTTCAGCGGGCCGCCCTTCATCCCGCCGGTCATGTCCAGCAGTTCACGCAGCGTGATGCCCAGCGGGGCCTCGTACTGCCCCGGCCGCTGGACGTGCCCGGAGATCGAGTAGATCTTCGGGCCGGGTGATCTCTCGGTGCCCATCGCGCGGAACCAGTCCGACCCGCCGTTGACGATGTAGGGCACGGTGCAGATGGTCTCGACGTTGTTCACCACGGTGGGTGCGGCGTAGAGCCCGGAGGTTGCCGGGAACGGCGGCTTGAGCCGGGGCTCGCCGCGCCGGCCCTCCAGCGAGTTGAGCAGCGCGGTCTCCTCGCCACAGATGTAGGCGCCGGCACCGGCGTGCAGCACGATGTCGAGGTCGAACCCGGAGCCGAGAATGTCCTTGCCCAGGTAACCGGCCTGGTAGGCCTCCTGCACCGCCTGCGCCAGCCTGCGGTAGCAATGCAGCATCTCACCGCGGACGTAGATATAGCACTCGTGGGCGCGGATCGCGTAGCTGGTGATGATGCAGCCTTCGATCAGCGAGTGCGGGTCGGCCATCATCAGCGGCACGTCCTTGCAGGTGCCCGGCTCGCCCTCATCCGCGTTGACCACAAGATACTTGGGCTTGGCCGCCGCCCCGCTGGCCTGCTCGCCCGGCTTGGCCTGCGGGATGAAGCTCCACTTCAGGCCGGTGGGAAAGCCGGCCCCACCGCGCCCCCGCAGGCCCGAGTCCTTGAGCAGCTGGATCAGCTGATCGGGACCGGCGGCCAGCGCGGTGCGCAGCGCGGTGTAACCCTCGAGCTGAGTGTAACCGTCGAGAGTCCACGACTGGGGCGAGGACCACCGCCGGGTCAACACCGGCGTGAGCGTCCGCTCGGTCACCGCTCCTCCTGCTGGGCTGGTCACTGCTGCTGTGCCGATCACTTTTTCTGTGCTGGTCACTTTTTTTGGGCAACGGTCGGTGGCGGCGGGGCGCTCTCCGGCATGGCCGGCGCCTGCCAGCCCTTCTCCTCGGCGAGCCGGTTGCCGGCCAGTGTCTCGGGCGCCGCCGAGGGCCCGTCCACCGCGTCGCGCAGCTGCTGGGGCTCGCCGAAGAAGCCGGCCAGCTGCAGCTCGGCGCCGCGCCAGTCGGTCAACGGCGCGCCGCGGGTCGGCGCCGGCCGCTCCCCTCGGCACAGAGCGTCCACCAGCTCCACAGCCGACTGCGGGGTCTGGTTGTCGTAGAACTCGTAGTTCACCTGCAGCACCGGGGCCAGGTCGCAGGCGGCCAGGCATTCGGCGTGCTCGAGGGTGATCGAGCCCTTCGAGCCCGGTTGACCCGCGGTCTCCTCGTGGCCGACCCCGAGCCGCTTGCGCAGTCGGGCGTAGATCTCGTCACCGCCCAACAGCGCGCACAGCGTGTTGGTGCACACGCTGACCAGGTGTTCGCCACCGGGTGCGCGCTTGTACATGGTGTAGAAGGTGACCACCGCGCTCACCTCGGCGGTGGTGATCTCCAGCAGCTGCGCGCAGAACTCGATCCCGGCCTGGCTGACGTGCCCCTGCACGCTCTGCACCAGGTGCAGCAGGGGCAGCAACGCCGACCGGGCCTGCGGGTAGCGCGCGATGATCTCCCGCGCCCGCTGCCTGGTCAGGTCATCGAAAACCACAGTGTCCGTCACGGGGCTCACCGGTCCACGCCTCCCATCACCGGGTCGATCGACGCCACCGCGGCGATGACGTCGGCGACCAGGCCGCCCTCGCTCATCGCCGGCATGGACTGCAGGTTGACGAAGCTGGGATCCCGGACGTGCACCCGCATCGGCCGGGTCCCCCCATCGGAGACCAGGTGGTAGCCCAGCTCTCCACGCGGCGACTCCACTGCGGCGTAGACCTGACCCGGTGGCACCGCGAAACCCTCGGTGACCAGCTTGAAGTGGTGGATCAGCGACTCCATGGACTGCCCCATGATCTTACGGACGTACTCCAGCGAGTTGCCCATCCCGTCGGAGCCGATGGACATCCTGGCCGGCCACGCGATCTTGGCATCCTCCACCATCACCGGGCCGGGTTCAAGCTTGTCCAGGCACTGGGCCACGATCTTGAGTGACTGGTGGATCTCCTCGACGCGCAGGACATAGCGGGCGTAGCAGTCCGCGTCGGTGGAGGTGGGGACCTCGAACTCGTACTCCTCGTAGCCGCAGTACGGCTCGATCTTGCGCAGGTCCCACTCCAGGCCGGCGCTGCGCAGGGTCGGGCCGGTGACGCCCAGCGCCAGGCACCCGTCCAGCGGCAGGTAGCCCACCTTGCACAGCCGCTTCTTCCAGATCGGCTGGCCGGTGAGCAGCTTGTCGTAGTCGCCCAGCCGGGAGTCCATCACCTTGAGGAAGTCCCGGATCTTGGTGTCGTAGCCCTCGGGCAGGTCCTGCGCGAGGCCGCCGGGCCGGATGAAGGCATGGTTCATCCGCAGGCCGGTGAGGAACTCCAGCAGGTGCAGGACCTCCTCGCGCTCGCGGAATCCGGCGGTCATCCCGGTCAGCGCACCGAGCTCCATCCCACCGGTGGCGATCGCCACCAGGTGTGAGCTGACCCGGTTGAGCTCCATCAACAGCACCCGGATCACCTGCGCGCGCCGCGGCGCGGCGATCCTCAGCAGTTTCTCGGTGGCCAGGCAGTAGGCCGCCTCGTTGAACAGCGGCGCCAGGTAGTCCATCCGGGTGACGAAGGTGACGCCCTGGGTCCAGGTCCGGTACTCGCAGTTCTTCTCGATACCGGTGTGCAGGTAGCCGATCACCGAGCGGGCCTGGGTGACGACCTCCCCCTCCAGCTCCAGGACCAGCCGCAGCACGCCGTGCGTGGAGGGGTGCTGCGGCCCCATGTTGACGATGATGCGCTCGTCGTGTTTCCAGTCCTCGAGCATGCTGTCCCAGTCACCACCGGTGACGGTGTAGACCCGGCCCTCGGTGGTCTCCCGCGCCGTAGCTGCGTAGGGGTCTGGTTCAGGGGTCGTCGTTTCGGGGGCCATCAGGAGTACGCCCTCCGCTGGTCCGGCGGCGGGATCTCGGCGCCCTTGTATTCCACCGGGATCCCCCCGAGCGGGTAGTCCTTGCGCTGCGGGTGGCCGTCCCAGTCGTCCGGCATGAGGATGCGGGTCAGCGCCGGGTGGCCGTCGAAGATGATGCCGAACATGTCCCAGGCCTCCCGCTCGTGCCAGTCGGCGGTCGGGTAGACCGCGACCACGCTGGGCACGTGCGCGTCATCGACGTCGACGGCGACCTCGAGCCGGATCCGGCGCCGGTAGGTCATCGAGGTGAGGTGGTACACCGCGTGCAGCCGCTGGGCCACCTCGGTGCCCCCGGCCTCGGTGCCGTAGTCCACGCCGGATACCGAGCTGCACAGCTCGAAGCGCAGCGCCGGATCGTCTCGCAGGGTGCGGCACAGCACCACCAGGTTCTCCCGGCGCACGTAATAGGTGATCTCCCCGCGATCCACCGTGACCTGCTGGATAGCCGCAGCGGGCACCCCGCGCTCGGCCATCGCGGCCAGCAGCTCATCGGTGAGCTCGTCGAACCACCCGCCGTAGGGCCGCTGCGCCGGGGCCGGCAGGTAACCCGGGAGCGTCAGGCCGCCGTACCCGGAGGTGTCTCCGGAGCCGTGAACACCGAACATCCCCTGCCGGGCCCGGCCGGCGACCACCCCGCCGCGAGCCTCGTGCTCGGCGTGCTCCGCTGGGCTCAGCTCGGCAGAGCTGGGCTGGCCAGCCGCGAGATCCTTGCTGACGTCCTGGTTCGCCATGTCGCTCACTGCTGCTGCGCTCCGGAGTTCTTGGGCGCGTAGCGCACCGAGGAGGGCACCATCTCGGTGCGCTCGCCCCGCTCGGCTTTCAAGGCGGCGCGCTTGGGCCCCAGCGGCTCGTCCATGATCTTGGCGTGCAGTTTGAGGATCGCGTCGATGAGCATCTCCGGACGTGGCGGGCAACCCGGCAGGTACATGTCCACCGGGACGATGTGGTCCACGCCCTGCACGATCGCGTAGTTGTTGAACATCCCTCCGGTGGAGGCGCAGACGCCCATCGCGAGCACCCAGCGCGGCTCGGGCATCTGGTCGTAGATCTGACGCAGCACCGGGGCCATCTTGTTGCTCACCCGGCCCGCCACGATCATCAGATCAGCCTGGCGTGGCGAGGCCCGGAACACCTCCATACCGAATCGGGCCAGGTCGTACCGGGGCGCTCCGGTGGTCATCATCTCGATCGCGCAGCAGGCCAGCCCGAACGTGGCCGGCCACAGCGACGACTTGCGCGTCCAGTTGACCAGCTTCTCCACGTTGGTCAGCAGGATCCCGCTGGGGAGCTTCTCTTCCAGGCCCATGATCAGTTCCAGTCCAGCCCGCCGCGTCGCCACACGTAGGCGTAGGCGAAGCCGAGCGTCACGATGAACAGGACGATCTCCACCACACCGAAGACGCCCAGCGAGTCCGCGGCCACCGCGAACGGGTACAAGAACACCATCTCGATGTCGAACAGGATGAACAGCATCGCGGTGAGGTAGTACGCCACCGGCATCCGCCCGGCCCCCGCGACCGGTTGCGGGGATGGCTCGATCCCGCACTCGTAGGCGTCGAGCTTGGCCCTGTTGTACCGGCGCGGCCCGATATAGGGGGCGGCGACGACGGAGAAGACCGCGAAGCCCCCCGCCAGCAACAACATCAGCATCAGGGGAACGTAGGACTGCAGCACTCGCGTCCCTTCCTTCAGCGTCTCGTGGGCACCCCGCGTCCACCCTACGTGCGGGCTGATCACGCGCTGCCTTGAGGCTAGCCTATAATCCTGCTCCGATCAGGCGTTATCCTGATCGTGAACACCTGTTCATCACACGCTGGGCGTCAGCCGGGTCATCGCTGTGAGCACCCGGTCCATCGTGTCGCCCTCCCGGCTGTCGTAGAGGTTGGCCAGCAGCTTGAGCATGAAGCGCATCAGCGTCGCCCGCGGCAAGGCGTGGCGGGTGCCGGCGCGCATGACCGCCGGGTGGCCGATCAACCGGCTGAACACGTTCCCCAGCCGGAAATAGCCGCCCAGCTCCTCACGTAGTGTAGCCGGGTAACGCCGCAGCGCGTGCTCCCGGGCCGACCCCTCCGGCCGGGCCAGGGCCTGCACGGCGCACTCCGCGGCAAGCCTGGCGGACTGCATCGCATAGGCGATGCCCTCCCCGTTGAACGGATTGACCATGCCGCCGGCGTCTCCGACCAGCAGCAGACCGTCACGGTAGTGCGGAGTGCGGTTGAAGCTCATCGGCAGAGCCGCTCCAGCGATCTTGCCCACGGCGTTGCCCTCGCGAAAGCCCCACTCCTGCGGCGTGCCGTCCAACCAGGACCGCAGCAACGCCCGGTAGTCGGTCTTGCCATACGCCGAGGACGTCGACAGGATTCCCAGGCCGACGTTGGACGTCCCGTCGCCCATGCCGAAGATCCAGCCGTAGCCGGGCAGCAGCCTGGGCTGCCCCGGGGTAGCGTGATCCCAGATCTCCACGTGGCTTTCCAGGAAGTCGTCATCGGTGCGGGGGCTGATGTAGTAGCGGCGCACCCCGACACCCATCGGCCGATCCTCGCGCTTGTCCATCCCCAGGCTGAGCGCCAGCCGGGCGCTGACCCCATCGCAGGCCAGGGTGAGCGGGGCGCGGTAGACCATCGGCTGTTTGTCCGGACCCTGCTTGGCTTTGACGCCGACGACACGTCCGGTGCGCTCATCGGTGATCGCCTCGGTGACCGTGTTGAGCTCGTGGAGCCGGGCACCGGCCTTCTCGGCGTGGCGCGCCAGCACCTCGTCGAAGTCCCGCCGTTGGCGGACCGCGCCGTAGGGCGGGAAGCTGGCCAGGTCGGGCCACGGCAGCTCGATCGTCACCGCGCCGCCCACCACCCGCAGGCCCCGGTTGTGCAACCAGCCGGCCTCGGTGCTGGTATCGATGCCCAGGTCGATCAGCTGCTTGACGCCCCGGGGGGTCAGCCCGTCCCCGCACACCTTGTCCCGGGGGAACATGGACTTCTCCAGCAGCAGCACGTCCAGCCCGGCACGGGCCAAGTACGCAGCGGCCGTCGAGCCCGCGGGCCCCGCCCCCACCACGATCACATCGGCATCGTTGTCGCTGGAGCCCGTCCGCCTGGCCATCCCGCTCCCTCGCCACGATCCAGCACCGCCGTATCGGGCGAGTCTACGGGGTGCCCGCCGGCGCACCTGCGCCCCGACATTGTGCAGTCCGCGACGTGGCACCTTCCTGGGACCCGAGGCCCGGGGACGCGTTCAGCATGTAGAATGCACGCATGGTGGCCTTGCAGATCCGTGACGTTCCCGAGGACGTTCGGCAGGTGTTGGCGCAACGAGCCCGCGCGCGGGGTCAGTCACTGCAGGCGTTCTTGCTGTGGCTGGTCGAACAGGAGGCGCGACGCTCCCGCAACCTCTCCCTGCTCGACCGCTTCGCGGACCGCAATGACGGATCCCGGCTCGCAGCAGCGGAGGTCACCGATGTACTCGATCAAGCCCGCGCCGAGCGGGACGCAACGCTGACGAGCCGCCAGCCGGCTTCCGCTGACGACGGTGCTGCTTGATCATCGTGGACGCCTCCGTGCTCGCCAACGCACTCACCGATGACGGCCCAATAGGCCAGGCCGGTCGAGCCGAGCTGGCACGCGACGTGCACTGGGCGGCACCCGAACACGTCGTGGTCGAGGCATTCTCGGCCGTGCGGGGTCGACACCTCGGCGGCAAGATCAGTACCCAGCGGGCCCAGGAGGCTCTCGACGCACTGGCCTGCTCCGCTATCGAGCTGGTCAGCACCGCGCCGCTGCTGACCAGAATGTGGCAGCTACGCGACAACATCAGCGGCTATGACGCCGCGTACGTGGCCGCCGCTGAGGCGAACAGCTGTCCCCTGGTCACCGCCGACGCACGGTTGAGCCGCACTCCGGGTCTGCGCTGCGATGTACGGCTCGCCACACCCGTGGACTGAACGTAGGAGGAGCCCACCTTCTCCGCGTGTCGTTCAGGACGGCGAGGGGGAACCGTGCGTCGGCCACCGTCAGCGTGGTGCTGGTGACCTTGCCCGGTGCCCCCGCAACACGGTCACGGTGGTGGGCGTCGCCGATGTGTTGCTTCTCGGGAACGTGCGGTCGCCGGAATAGGTGGTGGTCACGGTGTCGGTGCCCACCGGGGCATACGTGGGCTTCTCCAGCAGCAGCACGTCCAGCCCGGCGCGGGCCAGGTACGCCGCGGCCGTCGAGCCCGCGGGCCCCGCCCCGACCACGCACCTTGCGCAGTGCGGATGCGCTCGGTCAGAACGGAGTTTTCCCAGACGACCAGCTCGCGCTCGGGGATGGAGACCACTGGAGTGAGCAGCAGCACGCCGTCGATGTTGCGAGCCACCCGGTAGCGCCCTCCTGGCTCCGCGCCGGCGCGGCCCAGGCTGACCCGGCCACGGCTGTCCACCTCGGTATCGCCGGTACTCTGGCGCGGTGTCAACCACCCCCCGAACCGACTTCGGATCCTCGGCCACACGCCACATGGCCGACGCGGAACTGCTGCACGTGCACTCCCGGCCCGCCAACGCGGACCACCTCGCGGGGATGGCCGCCGAGTGCGCGCTCAAGGCCCTGATCGCGGGCCACCTTGGGGGTCACGTCAACCAGGAGGGCCTCGTCGTGCATCCGGACACCGGCACGCCGATCAAGAAACACGTCAACACCCTGTGGCCGCAGATGTCGATCATCGTGGGTAACAGGCCGGCGACCGCACTCCTGCCGTTGCTCACCTCGGAACCGTTCGCGGACTGGAAGGTCGACGAGCGCTATTGCGACGGGTTGCACCTGACGCCAGCCGCGGTGGCCGACCACATCTCCGCCGCGCGGACCGTGATCGGGATCCTCGAACGGGCGCACCTCGACGGGATGCTGACGTGACCACCCGCTTCGACGAAGCGTGGCGTGGCGCGCTGAAGATCGCCAACACAGCCGCCAAGGACCTCGACACCGGCGTGACCCTCATCCGAGACCTGCTCGGCCGGTCGTCGATGGTGGTCGACCTCCCCGGCGACGACCCGAGGATCCCGGGCCTGCGGGAAAGCCTGCACGCGTCATGTGGCCCATTCGTCGGGCAGCAGCCCGTCCTGTTGGTCAGCACACTTTTCGCACCAGGTCAGATCCTCGGCTCGCCGGACCGGCATTTGGTCCCCAGCTTCATCGCCGACTCCGGGCGCGTGAGCGTCCTCGAGCGCGGCACGGTCGGGGCCGACTGGCTCAGGCCTGCCCAGGAACCGGCGGGCACGCGCGTGGCCCTGTATGGATTCAAGGGCGGTGTCGGCCGCTCCACGGCCACCTTCATCCTGGCACGTCACCTGGCCCGCCAGGGCAAGTCAGTCCTGGTGGCCGACCTTGACCTGGAGTCCCCGGGCGTCAGTTCACTGCTCCATGCCGACCTCCAGTACGCCGACCATGGCATCGTGGATCACCTGGTTGAGTCGGCCGTCGGGAACCAGGCTGACCTCGACCTGGTCACCAGGAGCGATTCCATCGGTGAGCTGCCCGGCAACGGCGAGGTGTGGCTGGCCTCGGCGGGCGGGCGGCCGCGGGATGGCTACTTCTACCTCGACAAGCTCAACCGCGTCTACTTCGACCTGCCGCCCACACCGGGCGGCGACACGGTGACCTTCGGCCGCAGGCTCGCCGACGCCATCGCCGCCTGCGAAGCTCAAGTCGCCAGGCGGAGCAGGCAACCGGACGTCGTCCTGCTGGACAGCCGGTCAGGCATCCACGATGTGGCCGCGGTGACCATCACCCAGCTGAGCACCCTGGCCCTGCTGTTCGCGACCGACAACCCGCAGACCTGGCAGGGATACCGAGCACTGTTCGACCAGTGGCGGACCAGGCTGGACGCCGAGACCCGGGACCGCATCAGGAACCGGATCAAGATGGTCGCCGCCATGGTCCCATCGAACCAGGCTGAGCTATACCTGCGCAGCTTCGCCGACAACTCCCAGGAATGCTTCGCCGCCACGCTCTACGACAACGAAGAGGGTGTCACGGACCTGGATGTCTTCAACTTCGCCCCAGATGACCCGTCAGCCCCCCACTACCCGTTGTCCATCTCCCATAACTCGGACCTCATAGGCCTCGACCCGAACCGCAACAACTCCTGGGCGAACACAGACCTGGTTGAAGCGGCGTACCGGGAATTTGTCAACACAGTCTCGGCCATGCTCGAAGAAGGTGCCTGACATGCTGACGGCCGCTGAATACCGGGAACTGCTCGGCGCGGCACTGCCCGAGGCCGTCGACGCGGACACCTTCGATCCGGACCAGAAAACGTTGTTCACCCCATCGGGTCACCGCAGCGCACTCAACCCCGACACGACAATCGTCCGCGGTGGGCGTGGTGTCGGTAAGACCGTGTGGTTCAAAGCACTGCAAGATGACACACTCCGCCAGATTGCCGCGAAGTCCTACCGACTGGACCGGTTGGACCGCGTCGACGCCCTGGCGGGCTTCGGCGCGAAGCTGAGCAAGCAGTACCCCAACCCCCGCAGGCTGCAATCCCTGGTGGACAGCAGGTTCCAGCCGTTGGACATCTGGACCGCCGTGGCACTGTTCGGATTCAACATTCCGGAGGTGGTGACGGCCGGGGACTGGCCGGATCGGGTGAAATGGGTTGTCGATAACCCCGGCAAGGTCGAAGACGCGATCCTGACCGTGGACGAGCAGGCAGGCCGAGACGACCGGATCAAACTGCTCTTGTTCGACGCGATGGACCGCCTGCACAGCGATCGCCGGATCGCGGACAAGCTCGCGAAGGGAATCTTCGAACTGGCCCTCAACCTGCGCACGAGCACCCGGAACCTGCGGGTGAAGCTGTTCATCCGGTACGATATGTTCTACACCGTCAAGCTCGACTTCCCCGACGCGTCGAAGCTGATCGCTAACATGACCGACCTGAGCTGGACGGAGACGAGCCTGTACGCGCTGCTGTTCCACTACATGAGCCGCGCCGACTCGGAATACAGGGAAAGGTTCACGTTGGAGACCAGTTGGGCGGACCACTTCAGTGGCGACGATACCAAGCAGCGAGAGGTCCTCGAACTCATCGCCAGCACGTACATGGGGGCCGACCACCGCAAGGGTTACACCTACACCTGGTTGCCTAACCACCTGGCCGACGGCAAGCAGCAGGTGAGCCCGCGAAGTTTTCTCAGCGCGCTGCGGCATGCTACCAAACGGACCGAAGAAGACTTCTCGGGTCATCCTTACGCACTGCACTGGGACGCGATTCGCCAAGGAGTGCAACATGCCTCCCAGATCCGCGTGCAGGAGGTCGAGGAGGACACGCCTTGGGTGCCCGACGCGATCAAGCCGCTGCGTGGCACCCAGGTCCCCATCGAGAAGGACGAGGTCATTCGGCGGTGGGAAGGAGTCGACTTGAGTACTGTGTTGTCGGCGCAGCGGTCGAAGACCAGCGAGCTGTCTGACGACCATTCCGAAGTCCGGGATCCGTTCGCTACCGGCCCGCTCAGCACCGGCTACGAAGGCCTCATCACGGAACTGATCAACCTTGGGGTCATGACCATCCGCACCAACAAGAAGCTGGATCTGCCGGACGTCTACCGCATCGCGTTCGACATCGGGCGCAAGGGTGGCGTTCCACGCGTCAAGAAACAATAGCTCGTACGGCCTGAATGGTGTTCACAGTGAGCCTTTCATCGTGACAGTGCAGGTCACGGCCCAGGCTCAGTGGCCGGAGCGGAAGGGGGTGAGGTTCCCGGTAAGACAGCAGTCGACCAAGATCCGATGCCCCGCCACTCGAGCCCGAGCAGGAAATGCCGGACGGCAGCGTCGGTATCGAGCTGCTAGCGGAGTGCCTCGAGGTCTGTCTCCTCGGCCAAGAAGAAGTCGAGATCACGGCGCGCAGCCAGGCGGGAAAGATCACGAGTGCGTCCCCGCTGTCGATGCCGGGTTCTCCGCGAGCGCTCGGCGCCGCGGATCGATCCTCCGCTGGTGGGAAGCCTCGCGCCAGCGGAGGATCGCAGCGTGTCGGCTGCCCAGGCGAGGGCCTGAGTGTCCCCCTCGAAGCGAACCCGTCGAGCCACATATGGCCCCTGCTGCGGCGACCGCGGGCGCCAGTACCCCATGCCCACACGAAATCCAGTCTTGTCGGTGCCGTGGTGCATCGTGTTCCTAGGCACCCGACGACGAAGGGGACACGATGTGCTGGACGTGCGAGCACCCGGGCAGCACCTACCAGGACCAGCTGGATCACATGCGCGGGCTGATGGTCAGGCACGGCTGGGCAGTACAGGGCGTCGAAGGCGACAAGATCCACCCGCCGTGGGCCTACACGCTGGGGCTCACCCAATGCGCCCTGCCGGAGCTAGTGGTCACCGGGCTGCCGCTGGGCCGGGCGACCAGGTTGCTCAACGGGGTGGCCGCGCACGTCGTGCACGCCGAGCCACCCGCGCCGGGCGAGCGGATCTCGCTTGCGGACGGGCCACTGGTAGAGATCGTCGAGCTGACGCACCCTGACGCGCACCTGGACACTGCTGTCGCCTTCTTCGGCCGGGACGTGCGGGCGCTGCAGCTGGTGTGGGCCGACGACCGCGGCGGCTGGCCATGGGAACCAGGGTTCCGGGGTGGCCGCGGCGGTCAGCCGGTACTCGGCTCGCGCACCGTCCCGAGATAATCCGGTGCGGGCCCCGCTCCAACGGCGGGTCGTCCCAGACAGACAAGCTATGGCAGCGGGTGCCGGCAACGGATCAGCTATGTCCTGCTGCTCGATCACGCGCTGTCGGTTCAGCCATGATCCGCCAGCCCGATTCGCGCCGCGAGTTGCTGCAGTTCTCCGGTGCGCGTACCCCGTGATCCACGGAGGAGGCCCTCGACAAGCTCGATGACGATGGGGCGGCAGCGTACCTCCTCCGGGAGAAGGCTTTCGAACGTGAGCAATGTGCTGACGGCGTCATCAGGATGGCCAGCGAGACTGTGACCCCATGCGACGTTGATATAGTAACAACCACGCCGCTCCTTGGGCAACCGACCGAGATCATCCATGGGGACCTGGCGGGCCGCGCTGAGGACACCTGCACCGTCACCGAGTTCGCACCGAACTATGAGCCGATACAGGTGGACATTGGTCGGGCCGAAACCGGTGAAGTACTCGTTGCCGTCGTACCCGAGCTGGCGGGCGACGCTGTGGCCTTCGTCTAAGAAATCACGAGCTACCGCGGGCCTGTGAGCATGGGATGCGGTCGCCGCTCCCGCGAGGAACAACATCCCGTAGAGCGACAGGTACGCCGGTGAACCGCCGCCGCGCTCGGGCTCCAACCGGTCAATCCCGGCCCGCGCGAATTCGAGCGACTGATCGTAGTGTTTCAGGAACATGAGTGCCCGGACAACCTGGCGCGTCGCGGCACCGATCAGCAAACTGTCACCAGTCTCCTCCGCAAGCACGAAACCCCGCTCGGCGGCCAACCAGGCCAGATCAAACTCAAAGATTTTCAAGAGCAAGCAGGCGGTCACCTGGTAGGTCTGCGATAAGAGCGAACGGGCACGTCGTGCCTGGTCATCCGCACCCGGATAGGCCGCGACGGCCATCTGAGCGGTGGTGAGCAGACGCGGCAACGTCTGGCCGAGCAGGGGCCAGTTTGTATTCTGGTAGACGGTCCAGGCGTAGTTGACCGATTTGGCGAGCCGATCAAGATCCGGAGGTTCGGCCATCTCAGTGGCCGAAAGCATGGACTCCCGGCTGATGGCCTGATAGGACTGCAAGGCGGACCGGATAGCGGAAATCTCGAAGAGATCCAAACAGTGCCTGGCTTGGCGGATCTCGGCGGTGTCGGTCAGATCCTCGACCGAGACGTGGAGAACCTCGGCCACCCGCTCGAGCATCGGCAGGCGGAGCAGGCCACGCTCACCACTCTCGACCTTGTCCACCCAGCTTAATGACCGATCGCACAGCTCAGCGAACTGCCCCCGGGTGAAGCCACGGCGGGCACGCCACCGGGCAACCCGCCGGCCGATCTCCCGCCGCCGCTCGCTCGCGTCATCAATGGACACCGTGTCGTACTCCCACGCTCGGGGTCAGGTGGAACCTTTCATGTCTGCTCCCACGTAAAGCAGGCTATCAGCAGGTTCGCGCAGTGGGAGACCTTACTGACACGCCTGCGCTGTCTCGAATCGGGACATTAGACACATTGAGGGTTATTCACGAGTCCCGATAAATGAGTTGTCCACGGCGCGCCTACTTGGACGACGGTCCGCTTCTCGGAAGAATTGGGTTACCACACTCAATTCGAAAGAAACGGGCCGTCGAGTATG
>JBOHFI010000053.1:0-35437 GCA_050699595.1 Pseudonocardiaceae bacterium
TATCGCCAACCTCAAGACATGGCGGATCCTCTTCACCGATTACAGAAGGCCGCTGAAGACCTTCCTGTCCTCGTTTCGGGCCGCTATCGGCCTATACTTCTTCAAGAAGGTTTTTGCATAATCCTCATTGTATCCCATTCCGTGTGGTAACACGACCAGTGGTGACTGCAATTCGTGGAGATTCCCGCCGTAGCTGGCGGCGATAGCGAGATCGACGTCATGGTCTGGTACCCGATCCCAGGGAATCGGTGCGGCTCCGCTGCTCAGAAGGAAGTCTTCGGTCCCTGTGGTGAACGCCGACGAGCCGATGACGCTGAAGACGACCTGAATTCGCCGATCTGTGGCCACCAGCGGCAGGACGTCGAACAGACGGGTGGCTGCGGTGACGTTGTGCACCACGGCGAGAACGGTGCGCTCGACGCCGATAGTGCGCCACGGAGGGGACGTCAGAAACTCACTCCACCCTCGATATCACGGGCTTGCAGAACCTTTCCGTTGACGGTTCCAGAGATCTGGTTCGTGACACCACCATTGTCCGCCCGCTGGTGCACCGACACCTGGCCCCACACGGCGCGCAGGTCAGCCGCGAACTCGTGGTCGGAACTCTCCGCGCGCGCCAACTCGGCAGCCAACGCATGAATCTGGGGGGAGTCGGGACCGTTATCCTGCGCATCCGCTAGGGCCGCGGTCGCCTCCGGTGAACCGGCGAACTTCTTCTTGACCACATCATACAGTGCCGAAGCTCCCTTACCCGCCAGCGCGGCGGCAATGGACACGAGAACAGGCTCGGGCATGCACTCTCCTGACCTCGCTCGGGGGGACTATCGAGGCCCACTGTAGCTCAGCGACGGCGGGTTCTGGCGATGAGCCAGATCCGGTCGCGCAGAGCCAGGGTGCCGTTCAGAGTGATCTGGAGCCAGGACCCCGGCAAAGTCGCAGGAACACCTGTGAACTGCGGCGATGCCCGGCAGTACGGCAGGCGAGCCGGGCGGGCGAGAGCGTGTCCCGGAGATCTCATAGCTCGTGATCAACCCTACTGTCGCCGAGTTCGACACCAGGGCTGTCGGGAACCGACCGCGCAGCGCTCCTGTCGAACTCGGCGCACTGAGAGCACCCAAGATCGCCAACCACCCCCTCGTGCAGCGGGCTATGGGCGGTTATCCGCCGAAACAGGACTTTGCCGGGGCCCTGGATCTAGAGTGATCCGACCGCGAAGGCGATAGCAGCGGTGAAGATCGCGACGAGCTCGACGGCACGGGTGGCGGAGGACTGCATGGTCTGCCGCAGCTCGGCGTTGGCGGTTCCTGTCATTCCCATCAGTGTTGTTGCTCGGCGGTCCATATCTTGGCTATCACACCGAATGATGACCACCGTGGTGCACACTGCGCTCATGCGGGTGGATGTGATCACTGCGGTCCACGCCGCCTACGCCGGGTTCCTGCCGTTGGCCTGGGCATCATTGCGGGCACAGAGCCATCGAGACTGGACCGGGCTCGTCCAGGTCGACGGTCCGGGGGCCGAGGTCCGGGACGCGTTGTCCCGATGCGGCGCCAGCGTGCGGCGATTCTCCTGCGCTGAGGTCTTCTCCCGGGATCTTCTCCCAGCGCCGGCCGGCTACGATGCCCCGGTGAGCGCCAGGCACGCCTCCGGAGTCGACGCGGTGCCGCGCGCCCGGGTGATGGCACTGGTGCTGATCGGAGTCGGGTCGATGGGGATGGGGTGGCTGCTGTGGCCACAGGTCGGTGTGGTCCGCGCCGCCCGTGCGGCTGTGGTGCAGTCGGTGGTGTGCGGCTCGTCCGACGCCCGGGACGTGGTGCGCGTCACGCTGCCCGGCCAACGTGCGGTACCGGCCCGGCTGGATGGCTGCGGTCACCGGCCGGGTGAGGTGCTCGCCGTCGAGGTGCCCGATCCGCTGCCCGAGGGCGAGCTGGTAGCACGCCTGCCGGGGACCGGGGCGTCCACCGCGACGGCGGGCGGGCGGCGCCTGGACGCCGTCGGTGTCACGGTCGCCGGCCTCGCCGGTTCGCTATTAGCGTGGCGGCTGCGCGGCGACCGGGGCGCGGCCCGCCGTAGGGTAGGCCCATGACCCGCATCCCCTCACCCACGGTGGAGCTGCACCGCGAGACACTGCCCAACGGGTTGCGGGTGGTACTGAGCCCGGACCAGGCCGCTCCGGTGGTCGCCATCGGCGTGCACTACGACGTCGGGTTCCGCTCCGAGCCGCAGGGACGCACCGGCTTCGCGCACCTCTTCGAGCACCTGATGTTCCAGGGCAGCGAGAGCCTGGAGAAGCTCGCGCACTTCCGCCACGTGCAGTCCTCGGGTGGGTCGTTCAACGGCGCCACGCATCAGGACTACACCGACTACTACGAGGTCGTGCCCTCGGCGGCGCTGGAGCGCGCGCTGTTCATCGAGGCGGACCGCATGCGGGCGCCGCGGATCACCGAGGAGAACCTGCGCAACCAGGTCGCCGTGGTCAAAGAGGAGATCCGACTCAACGTCCTGAACCGGCCTTACGGCGGGTTCCCATGGATCACCCTGCCACCGGTGCTCTATGACACCTTCCCCAACGCGCACAACGGTTACGGTGACTTCTCCGAGCTCGAGGCGGCGACCGTGGAGGACTGCGCGGCGTTCTTCGACGCCTACTATGCGCCGGGGAACGCGGTGCTCACCGTGTGCGGGGATCTCCCGGTGGATGCCGCGCTCGAGCTGGTACACCGGCATTTCGACGACGTCCCCGCTCGTCCGGTTCCGACCCGGCCCTCGTTCGCCGAGCCGGCACCGGACCGGGAGCGCCGGCACCGCCAGCTGGATCCGCTCGCCCCGCTACCCGCGTTGGCCATCGGCTACCGGTTGCCCGACCCGACCGCCGGATTCGAGGACTACCTCGCCTATGAGGTGCTCTGCGCGGTGCTCTCCGACGGGGATTCCTCCCGTCTGGAGCAGCGCCTGGTGCATACCGACGCGCTGGTGACCGACATCGGCGCGCGCTGCGGTCTGTTCGGCGCGCCGCTGGACGCCCGCGACCCGGACACCCTCACCATCACCGCCATGCACCCCGCCACCGTGGACGCCGACCGGGTGCTCGACGTGACCGACGAGGAGATCGCCCGGCTCGCCGCGGCCGGGCCGGAGCCCGACGAGTTGGCCCGGATCACCGCTCGGTGGGCCGCGACACTGTTCCGGGAGAACGACCGGCTGGTATCCCGGACGATGGCCATCGGTGCCTTCGAGCTGCTGCACGGACGCGCCGAGCTGGTGGTCGAGCTACCGGCCATGGTGGCCGCGATCAGCGCTGAGCAGGTCGCGAACGCGGCCGCTACGCTAGCGCCGGATGCCCGCGCGGTGTTGACCCTCGAACCCGCCGGCGGTTCCGCGGAGCCGATCCTGGAGCTCGCGACCGCGTCAATGCTCGAACCCGCAAGCGGTCCTTCGGCAAGGCAGGAGGCGTGATGCCGTACCGCAGCGCCGAGCAGATCGGCCGGACTGAGCTGGGCCCGCGCCCGCTACCACCGCTGGGTCCGCCGCGCGCCCCCAGCGCACCGTCCGTGGTCGACACCGTGCTGACCGGCGGGCTACGGGTGATCGCGGTGCGGCGCCCCGCCGTGCCGATGGTGGAGTTGCGCCTGGAGATCCCGTTCGGCGGCACGGATCACACCCACCCGGCCCGCGCCGAGTTGCTGGCCATGACGTTGCTGCGCGGCACGCCGCGCCGGGACCGGTTCGCCGTCGACAGGGCGCTGGCCGCCGTCGGCGGTGACCTGTCGGCCGGGGTGGATCCCGAGTACCTCTCCGTGTCGGGATCAGCGCTGGCCAGTGGGCTGGACGTGGTGCTCGATGTGCTCGGTGACGCGCTCACCTCGGCCTCGTACGCCACCGCCGAGGTGGACCGGGCGCGGGACCGCTTGGTGGAGCGCTTGTCCGTGAGCCGCTCCACGCCACGGGTGATCGCCCGGGAGGCGTTGCAGCGGCGCCGCTACGGCAACCACCCCTTCGCCCGGGAGTGGCCGGAAGCCGACGACGTCGCCGCCGTGCCGTCGGCGGCATTGCGCGACCTGCACCGCCGCTCGGTGGTGCCGGGCGGCGCTGTCCTGGTGCTGGTGGGCGACATCGAGCCGGCCGGCGCGGTGGACGCGGTGGCGTCGGCCTTGGCGGGCTGGCGGTCCGACCACCCGGCCACCGAGCTGGCCACCTTGCCCGAGCTGACCGGCGCTGACCTGCAGTTGGTGCACCGCGAGGGCGCGGTGCAGTCGCAGCTGCGGCTGTCCGCCCAGGCGGTGCCGCGCGACGATGAGCGCTACCCGGCGTTGCAGGTGGCGAACCTGGTCTTCGGCGGGTACTTCTCCTCCCGCTGGGTGGAGAACATCCGGGAGGACAAGGGCTACACCTACAGCGCGCACTGCGGCTTCGAGTTCACCGGGCATGGTGCCACACTGGTCGCCACCGCAGACACCGCGAGCGAGGTCACCGCGGTCGCCCTGCTGGAGACCCGGTACGAGCTGGGCCGGATAGCCGTGGTGGCCCCTGATGATTCCGAGGTGGACAACGCGCGGCAGTACGCGATCGGGTCTTTGACCATCGCCACCGCCTCGCAGCGGGGGCTGGCCGGGCGCATCGCCACGCTGGCCACCGTCGGCCTGGACCTCGACTGGCTGCTCGCCCATTCCGCCCGGTTGCACGCGGTCACCACCGGCCAGGTCGCCGAGGCCGCCGCCGAGTTCTTCGCCCCCACCCGCTTCACCGGCGTCCTGGTAGGCGACGCCAAACGCCTAACCGACCCCCTCACCGCCCTAGGCGGCGTCGAACTCCCCTGATCTCACCACTGGCGGCAATGGTCATCTCTCCTCGTCCGCCCGGTTGACGAGTGCGATGTAGCCGCGTTCGGGGTCCTTGATGAGGCTGTGGATCAGGGTCACCACCGGGCACGGCCACGCTGACGCGCAGGTCCGGCAGGTGTCGCCGCCCCGGCGCACCTGGTGGTCGTACAGCAGCCCGCGGATGACGACCACCAGGTCGGGGATCAGCGCGCGGGCGGTGTCGGCGTCCTCCTCGGTCCAGTCCTGGAACTTGCGGGCGAGGAACTCCGCCTCGTCCAGGTGGTGGTACAGGTTCACGTGCAGCAGGTTGACGGCGTCGGCGACCACTGGTGACAGCGTGCCCATCGGATGACCTCCCCGGATCTGGGTACGGTGGGGCTCGCTGCCCCGCCGGTGCTCAGCTAACCCGAATGGCCCAGGGCCATACAAGCCGTGTTCGGCCAAGTTGCTGGATTTCCGCCCGGGGTGGGTCGTAAGGTGCGCACCATGCGCGATCACGAGCCGACGATTCGCAGCCGGGAGCTGGGCGAGGGCCTGCACCGGGCGATGAAGGACGCGAAGCTGAACCAGAAGAGCGCGGCTGCGAAGCTGGGCTGGTCGCAGAGCCGGGTGTCGCGGTTGCTGTCCGGCAAGCGCGGCGGCACCGAGGTGGACGTCTCGGCGTTCCTGGCGATCGTCCAGGTGACCGGCGCTGAGCGCGAGCGGCTGCTCGGGATCTGCCGGGAGCAGAACACCCCGGGTTGGCTGCAGCAGCACGGCACGCGGCTGCCCCAGCAGCTCCGCACGCTGGTCGACCACGAGGACACCGCGGTGGCGATCGACGACTACCAGGCGACGCTCATGCCCGGTTTGTTACAGACCACCGACTACGCCCGCGCGCTGATCCGGCAGGCGGGCACGATGCCGGTGGACGAGACCGAGGACCGAGTGGCCGCTCGGCTGGGCCGCCAGAGCCTGTTCGGCCGGGAGCGCGTCGCCCGGTTCACCTTCTACATCCACGAGTTCGTGCTGCGGCTGCCGGTGGGCGGGCCCGACGTGATGTTCGAGCAGTTGCAGCACCTGTTGCGCAAGGCGACGCGCCCGTACCTCACGCTGCGGGTGGTGCCGGCCGCGCTCGGCGGGCACGCCGCGGTGGCGGGATCGTTCACGTTCCTGGAGTTCGCCGAGTTCCGGCCGGTGATCTACCTGGAGAGCGAGACCGCCAGCGTGTTCCTGGAGAAGCGCGAGCAGGTCGCCGCCTACCGGCGCATCCTGGGGTTGCTGGCCCAGACCGCGCTGGGCGAGGGAGAATCAGCGGAGTTAATTGCCACCCTGGCAACTGAGCTCTACGCGGGTCGAGAGGACTGTGATGACCGCCCCTGAGCCGGACGGGATCGCCTGGCGGAAAAGCAGCTACAGTGCCGTCAACGGAGGCTGCGTCGAGGTCGGCTGGCGCACCAGCAGCTACAGCGCCCCCAACGGCAACTGCGTGCAGGTCGCGCCCGCGCCGGACCGGGTGCTGGTGCGCGACTCCAAGAACCCCGAGGGACCCGCACTAGCGCTGCCCCCCACCACCTGGCGAGCCTTCCTGCACACCCTCACTCCTGGTGAATGACCGCCCGACAGCGCCCGTGTGCGCTGTCGGGGTGATGGCGGCGGTGGCTGGTGTAGCCGGGCAGTGAGCCCTCCCGCAGCCAGCGGTGACGGATGTCGTCCAGGATGCCCACAGCCGGTGCGGGCCGCTCTGGTGCACGGTCGGCGCGTCGCCGCCCGCGCTGGTGGCCCTAGCTCAGGATCCGTCCGGGTGCAGCATCCGCGCCGTCCGGCGCCCGTCGTGGTCCTGGTGGTAGTGGTGTTCGATGTCGGGTGCGAGGATCCCCAGCATGGACCAGATCTCCCACGCCTGCGCGACATCCACCACCGGATAGCGGCCCACGCTGATCTGTTCACCCTCGGCCTCCTGGTGGTGACCAGACGCCCGCCCGAATTCGGCAACAGTGAAGTCGATCACAAACCACCTGGGGCCGTACGCCCGGGTATCGCGCGCCTGGTCGATGTGCATGCCGGTCATGCGCCGCGATCCGCTTCATGCCGGCTGGCTACCCGGCTCGGCGAGGGGGAACCACGTTTCAGGGTCGGTCACCCGGGGTAACCGCGCTCTGGAGGACTACTGGGGGAAGTTCCCCCCAGTGTAGGTGCGCCGAACGTGGAGGAGACGCGATGAGCAGGCCCATGACCGACCCGCTGGGGCACGGTGACGATGTCTTGACGCAGAGCGAGACGCTCGACGAGGACAACATGGGCACCGACCCGCTGGAGGGTGGGATGGATCCAGCCGAGGGATGGTCGGCTGCCGATCGTTACGGCACCACAGCGAGAGAGCAAGCCACCGACCGGCCGCTGACCGAGCGGCTGGAGGAGGAGCGGCCAGACGTCACCGGCGAGCCGGTGCCGGAGCGCCCCGTGGCCGCGACACCGATCGAGGAGCTCGACGACTCGATCGACGAGGAAGCGGCGCCCGGAGAGCCGGCCACCGAGAACGGCCAGGTACTGATCGGCGATGAGTTCGATGCCATCGGAGAATCCGCCACTCGCCGGGCCGGCCATCTCGTGACCGAACCCGATCAGCCGGCTACCGACGAGGCCGCCTACACCCGGGAGGAGTGAACCGGCTCCCTCAGGCGTGGAGCAAGCGCAGCAACGCCCGTTCTAGGCGAGCTCGGGTCTCCTCCTCGAGCAGAGCGGACGTTCCGGCTCGGCGCACCGCCGTCGGCGGGAGTGTCCCGGACCATCGGGCTTGACTCGTTGCAACCGCACCAGACCTCCCCCCTTGCTTCTGGTGTTGTTCACTCCTTTGATAACCGCGTGGCCAGCGGTATCGGGGGATCGGCGTCCGGTTGTGGAGGTGGCGGAGGGACGGGCACCGGCTGGGGAGGGAGCGGATCCGGAGGTACCGGTCCAGGTCCTGGGTCAGGCATGGGTTCTGGATCCGGAACGGGTTCTGGGTATGGCATGGGTTCTGGGTCCGGGGGAACGGTGTCTCCAGGGGCCGGCTCAACCTGCGGGACGGCCCCTTGATACGTGATCATAGAATATGTCTCCTACTCGATCGCCGGCCGCTGTCGCTGACGAGTACCCGTCCAGGAGGCTGCTCAACCGGCTGCGGAGCCGGAGTGGCGTTCGCACAAGGGTGACCACCTCATCCGGCGCCGAGGCCGAAGGCCAGTAGCGTGATGCCGAGCAGCAGCCAGACCACGTAGTCGCCCAGGTGACCGGAGTGCGCAGCGCGTACCGCACGCAGCGGGGAGCTCAGCACGCGGCAGGCTCCTCGCGGCAACCGCGGCAAGCGATCGCGGTACAGCGCGGTGGCGGCCACGACCAGCGCCAGCACGGCTGACAGCAGGCCGAGTAGGACGCTGGACGCGCCCCAGCTCTCCACGGGAGCGCCCGGCGGCGGGGCAGCTCGAATACCATCCAACGCAGCGGTGGCGTAGCCGGCGGGATCCAGCAACTGCTGAGCGGCGTCCCGAGCATGGGTGGCCAGGCCGGGCAGCAGTCCCAGCGTGAGTCCACCGGCGAGCAGCGCCACGATGGGGGCGAGCATGGTGACCGGGAGGCGGCCCATGTCGTGATCGGTTTCCCGACGCTCGTCGCGGCCTCGGGTGCCGCCGTGGGTGTTCGCGGGGGTGCCCGTGCCGAGAAAGATGCGCGCCCCGGCGCGCAGCACGGCCCCACCGGTGATCGCCGAGACACCCACGAACAGCACACCGGCCCACCCGAAGCCGGCGTGGGACAGGCCGTCTTCGGCCAGTGTCTTGCCGAGCCAGGTGCCGAACGGGGGCAGCGCGGCCAGGGCGAGACCCCCCGCCAGAAAGCAGATCCGAGTGGTCGGCAGGTCGCGGCCTCGCCCGTGCAGTTCCGCCTCATCGACGCTGCCCCGGGCGTTGAGCAGGATCCCGGTGCACAGGAACAAGGCACCCTTCACCGCCGCATGCCCGAGGACGTACACCGCCAGGCCCCCGACCGCTGCCGGGGTGAACGCGCCGAGCATGACGAGAAACATGCCGACGTGGCCGATGGTGGAAAAGGCGAGCAACCGTTTGAGGTGGGATTGAGCCAGGCACATCACGGCGCCGACCACTGCGGTGACCACGCCGGTGACCATGAGAACGCCGCGCAACCGCTCGGCCGGCAGCGCCGGCCAGAACGCCGCGGACCAGGTCCGGGCCACCCCGTAGATGCCCAACTCCACCATCACCCCGGAGAACAGCACGCACACCGGCGAGGGCGCGACAGCGTGCGCGTCGGCCAGCCAGAAATGGAACGGTACCGCGGCGCCCTTGACCAGGAACCCGGTGAATACCAGCGTCACCGCGAACACGATCGTCCAATCGGTCCGGTGACCAGCCAAGGCCCGCTGTACCTGCGCGAAGCCCAGTTCACCGGTCCGCCCGTAGATCAACCCGATGCCGAGCAGCGAGCAGTAGGCCCCTAGAGAGTTGATCATCGCGAAGTTCAGTGCGCCTTGCAGTGGTTTAGCTTCCTCGATCTTATAGCCGGTGAGCGCGTAGGCCACCGCGCCCATCAACTCGAAGAACACGAAGGCGTTGAATAAGTCACCGGTGAGGGCGAAGCTGGCCATGCCCGCGAGGAACAGCAGGATCAGCACGTGGAAGTAGCTCTCCACCTCGTCGAAATAGCGCCAGGTGTAGGTCAGCGCAGCGGTCACCAGTGCGGCGACCACGGTGGCCAGCCCGGCGCCTATCCGATCGACGACGAAGACCACTCCGACGCTGACGCCGTGGTGGGGTGAATAACCTCCCAGCCAGCTGACCACGCGCCGCGAACCGGTGACGGCGAGCAGCGCGGCTGATCCGGCCAGCACCAGCAGGCACGTCAGCATGGACGTCAGGTCAATCACCAGGCGGGGCAGCACCCGGCCCGCGGCGGCCAGGACGGTCGCCGCCAGCAGCGGCAGCGCCACCACCAGTGCAGGCAGCGCCTCAACCGTGGGGGTCACCGCTCAGTCCCGCAGCGCGTGCAGCTCGTCGGGGTCTATCGTGCCGTGCCGCTTGTGGATCTGGATGGTCAACGCCAGCAGCACCGCGGTGATCGTCGCGGAGACCACGATGTCGGTGAGAGCGAGGGCCTGCACCACCGGATCGACGACCCGGGTACCAACCGGGATGTCACTGAAGACCGGTGCGGTACCGCCGGCTCGGAAGCCGACGGCGAGCAACAGCACGTAAGTAGCGGACTGGGTGACGCTCAAGCACGCCACCGCGTGCACCAGGTTACGGCTACTGATCAAGCCGTAGCAGCCGACGAGGAACAGCCAGCCGGCGACCAGGTAGGGCAGCGAGCTCACCGGTCGTCCTGACGATCTGCACGTCGAAGGACAACGGTCTGCTCGAGGAAGGCGGCGAGCAGGAGCACCACCGCGGCCGCCACCGTCACCCCCACCGCCGCGTTGAGCACCGGGACCGTCCCACCGGAGAGCAACTCCCCGAGGGAGCCGGTGGGCAGCATGTTGGCCAGGAAGGCGCCGCCGAGCACGAGACCGGCCAGACCCACCGTGACGAAGGCCGCCGCGCCCAGCGACTCGATGATCTCCAGCACCGCCGGTGATGCGGACCGCCGCAGCGCCGCGTAACGCCCGGCGACGTAGAGCAGGTGCCAGCCGGTGGCCAACACCACCCCGCCCTGGAACCCACCACCCGGGCTGAGCTGACCGTGGGCGATCACGTAAAGCCCGACCAGCACGCTGACCGGCAGCAACAGGTAGCCCGCCAAGCGGGTGGTCGGTAGCACCCGGCCGGGTGCTCGATAGCCGATCTCCCGTTCCTCGGGCGCGGGGCGCAGCAGCACCAGCGTCCCGATCACTGAACCGAACAGGATGAATTCCTCGCCCAGGGTGTCCACCGCTCGCTGGTCGAAGTTCACCGAGGACACCACGTTGGCGCTCGCGCGCCGGCCGGTCGCTACCGCCACCACCCGATCCCCGTAGGGATGGAGGTCGGAGCCGAAACCCGGCAGGCCCGCGACCGCGAGGAGGAAGAAGACGGCGAACGCGGGCGCCACGATGCTGAACAGAATGAGCCGTGCCCGCCGGCTCATGGGCGACCGCCCACCTTCTGGATCGTCAACATGATCATCAGGGGGACGACCGCGGTGCCGATGGCCAGCTGAGACAGTGCCACATCCGGCGCCTGCATGGTGAGAAACACAATCGCCAACGTGAGCCCGAACACCGAGAGGGTGATTGCCTGACGGGCCGGTTGCCGGGTCGCGACGACCATCGTACCGGAGACCGCGACCAGGCCCAGCGCCAGAAAAATCAGTAATGTCATGTCGGCGGATCTGTCTCGATCAGGCCCTCGCGCTGCGCGGCGGCCCGGCCGAACGCGGCCACCGTCACCGCGCCGCTGCCGACCAGGAGCACACCGATCAGGACCAGCTTGATGGCGAGCAGGTCCAACCCCTCGTGCACCACGAGCGCAGCGATGATCAGTGGCGCGCCCAGGGAGGAGGCTGGACCCAGGTAGTGCAGCCGGAGGAATACGTCGCCGGCCACCAGCAGGCCAAGGCAGCCCACGGCCACCCCGGTGATGCCGAGGGTGAGCAGCGCGATCTCCACCACGGGTGTGGTCACTGCCGCACGACCAGGCGAGCGAACACCAGCGATCCGGTCAACGACAGCGCAGCCAGCACCAGCGCGGTGTCGATATAGGAACTCCGCCGGTACCCCGCGGCAAGAAGCAGCATCTCCAGCGTGGTGACCACACCGGCCATCGCCAGGCCGGGCAACCGGTCCAGGAGGCGCCCCCGACCGGCCGCCACCACCGCGGGCAACATCCCGACCACCAGCAGCACCGCCGCGCTGACCAGCCACCGGTTCACCGGGACACCGACTGTTCCATCGCGCTCGGCTGCCCGCTCACGGCGTGCACGAGCAGCGCCGGTGGGTGCGCGCTGCTGCCCACCACGAAGGCGCCCGGGCTCAGGCTCAGCAGCAACCCGGCCACCGCCTGCCAGCTCTCCTCGCGCACGTCATCGGGCTGCTGCACCGGAGGAAGGGTGCGCAGTACTCCCTTCGGCGTTGCCCGCCCGCGCGCGTGCGGCCACAGCAGCCGAGTCAGTAGCAGCGTCTCGGCCAGCACGAGAATCGGGACGCGGACCAGCGGGCCCAACCAGCGCCAGGACACCACGAACGACGAGTTACTCGCGCGGCGCGCGAGCACCCCAGCACAACCCCCGACGATGCTCAGTATCGCCCCCAGGATGAACTCACCACCAGACAGAGGGGACACCAGCGTCAGATACCCGGAGAAGAGCAGCATCCACCACACCGCCGCCTCCACCAATGGGAAATGCGTCCATCGGCCCACCCCCCGATTAAACCACGGCACCCGGGAGCTACGGAGCCGCCGACGGGTTGGTGGTCGGGCTGCCGCCAGCCGGACTGCGGGCACATCCAGCGGCCGGTCCGCTGGGGATTGCGCGGCGCGGACAATAGCTCGTCGTCTCACGGTTGAGTGTGGTGTCTCCGGGGTACTCGGCGGTGACCGCCGCCATCCCCGGATAAGCCACCCGCGTATCAATCGATCATGGAGTGATCTTGTGCGTATCGCTGTGACCGGCGCTTCCGGTAACCTAGGCACATCGGTGCTGGCCGCACTGAGGGATGACCCGGCGGTAGAAGAGATCATCGGGATCGCACGTCGCCGACCGCCGCGGGAAGAGCGGAAAGTGCGGTGGGTGAGCGCCGACGTGGCTGCTGACGACCTCGTGACGGCGTTCACCGGCGCGGATGTGGTGATCCATCTCGCGTGGTTGATCCAGCCTTCGCGGAATCTGCGGGCGACCTGGTCGAGCAATGTCCTGGGTTCCGAGCGGGTGTTCCAGGCTGCGGCCGAGGCCGACGTATCCGCGCTGATCTACGCATCATCGGTGGGGGCGTACTCACCGGGACCGAAAGATCATGCAGTGGGCGAGTCGTGGCCCACTGACGGAGTCGCGACCAGTACCTACTCCCGAGAAAAAGCCTATGTAGAACGCATTCTCGATGCTTTCGAGATGCGCCATCCCCAGTTGCGGGTAGTCCGCCTGCGGCCCGGCTTCGTGCTCAAACGCGCCGCCGCCAGCGGCATCCGGCGACTGTTCGCCGGGCCATGGCTGCCTACCCGGCTGCTCTCATCCCACTTCATCCCGGTCGTCCCTCGGCTACCGCAGCTGCGGTTCCAGACCGTGCACAGCCTCGACGTGGGCCAGGCGTTTCGTCTGGCCGCGCTGCGAAGCGAAGCGCACGGTGCGTTCAACGTGGCCGCCGAGCCACCGCTCGGGCCCGATGAGCTGGCTGCACTGTTCCACGCTCGCACGGTGCCGGTGCCCGCCGGGCTACTACGCGCACTCGCCGCGTTCGCCTGGCATGCCCGGCTCGTGCCCACCGAGCCGGGCATGGTGGACCTGCTCTTCGCCGTGCCACTCATGGACACCACGCGGGCCCGCGACGAGCTGGGCTGGCGACCCGCTCACTCCGCCGTCGACGCTCTACGCGAGGTGATCGACGGTATGCGCAAGGGCGCGGGTGCCGACACGCCACCGCTGCAACCCACGCCCGGCATCACCGGCCGATTGTCCGAGCTCCGCACCGGAGTCGGCGCAAGAGACAGGAGAGATCGATGAAAGCTTTGACCTGGCAGGGTCGCCGAGACGTACGGGTGAACACTGTTCCCGACCCGGTCATCCAGGATCCCACCGACATCATCGTCCGGGTCACCACCACGGGCATCTGTGGCTCGGACCTGCATCTCTACGAAGTGCTCGGCCCCTTCATCGACGCGGGTGACATCCTCGGCCACGAGCCCATGGGCATCGTCGAACAGGTCGGCCCCGGTGTCACCGATCTCGTCGTGGGGGACCGCGTCGTCATCCCGTTCAACATCTCCTGCGGCTCGTGCTTCATGTGTGGCCACGGGCTGCACTCACAGTGCGAGACGACCCAGGTTCACGAGCAGGGCATGGGCGCAGCGCTATTCGGTTACACCAAGCTTTACGGCCAGGTCCCCGGCGGGCAGGCCGAGTACCTGCGGGTGCCGTTCGGGAACACACTGCCGATCAAGGTTCCGCACGGTCCACCCGACGACCGATTCGTCTACCTCTCCGATGTTCTCCCCACGGCCTGGCAGGCTGTGGAGTACGCCGGGATCCCGCCGGGAGGCAGCGTCGTCGTCCTCGGGCTCGGACCCATCGGGGACATGGCCTGCCGCATCGCTCAACACCGCGGCACGAGTCAGGTGATCGGCGTGGACCTGGTACCCGAGCGACTGGAACGCGCAGCCCGTCGCGGGGCGACCGTGTTCGACCTCCGCACTACCACCGACATCGCCGCCGCGATCCGCGACCTGACAGACGGCCGCGGACCGGACTCGGTCATCGACGCGGTGGGCATGGAGGCGCACGGCGCACCCGCCGCCAAGTTCGCCCACCAACTCACTGCGCTGCTGCCCGACCCGGTGGCGGTCAAACTGATGCGGACCGCCGGCGTAGACCGGCTCGCCGCCCTGTACTCGGCTATCGAGATCGTCCGCCGCGGTGGAACGATTTCGATAGCCGGCGTGTACGGCGGCATGAGCGACCCACTGCCCATGCTCACGATCTTCGACAAGCAGATCCAACTGCGCATGGGTCAAGCCAACGTCAAGCATTGGATCGACGATATCCTGCCACTGCTGACCGACGAGGACCCCCTCGGGGTGGAGAGTTTCGCTACCCACCGCTTGCCCCTGAAGGACGCTCCCCTGGGGTACCACATCTTCCAGACCAAGCGCGACGGCGCGATCAAAGTACTGCTCGAACCCTAGCGGCGAGCCCAAGGGGTTGCCGAGTCAGTCTCCCCGGGCTCGGGCGGTCTCGTGATCGTTCGTCTTGCCGATCGCTTCCACCAGCTCTCTCTTGGTCATCCGGGAGCGGCCACGGATGTTCAGCCGGCGGGCCAGCAGCTCCAGATGCTTCTTGCTGGCGTTGGCGTCGACGCCGCCGGCCGTCGGCAGGTCGGGGTCGGCGGCGCCGCGCGCCGCCTGCTCGTCCGAGGGCCCCGCTTTCTCCTTGGGTTCCCAGTGGTCGCCGACCTTCTCGTGGGTGTGCTTCACCGCCGAGAACGCGGTGCGGTGTGCGCGTTCGCCCTCGCCGTAGGTCTCCACCGCGGCGTCGTGCGCCTTGATCCAGGTCCGTTTCGCCTTGTCTCCGGAGCGCTCCAGCGTGCTGGGCAGCTCGTCTCGTCCTGGCATGGTTCGACCACCTCCAGCGTGTCGTTGACGTTAGAGTCGGGTACCCGGCCGGCCGCTCATCGAATCAGGGATTGAGCAGCGGCATCATTGTTCGGTGGAGGAAGCTCCGGATCTCCTGGGATTGGGAGTCGGTGGCGCTCACGAGGGGCGGCCGCACGGAGAGGGGAAAGCCGGGAAGTCGTGCGGCCAGGGCGGCTTTCGTGAATGCGATCTCGGTCAACGATGAGGCGTGGCGGGCATCGTTCCACTGGTCGAAATCCGCCTGCAGCCGGTGAGCTCGCTGGAGATCGTCGCCGGTCACCGCGTCCGCGATGCGCAGCGGAAGTTCGACGACCGGGCCCCCGTTTCCGGTCACGAGGCCGTCGGCGCCGATTTTCGCCAGGTGTGTTCCAGCACGGTCGTCACCGATGAAGACCTGCATATCCGGCCTCGCGGCCTTGAACCGCCGCGTGATGCCTCGGTCGGTTCCCGAGTCCTTCACGCCCCGCAGCAGTGGGAACTCCGCGGCGAGTCGCGAGACGATCGATGGCGTGATGTCGGTCTGAGCATGCCGGGGGAAGTTGTAGAGGAGCAGGGGGAGATCCGACTGGGCGAGTAGCTGTCGGAAGTAGGCGCAGACACCCTCCTCCGGTGGGGAGGCGTAGAAATAGGGGGAGATAGCCGCCAGGTAGTCGGCGTGGGACCGCGCATGGTCCAGCAGATCGATCGCATCGCCGATCGCGGTCGCTCCGATGTGGGCGATGATCTGTCCGGACCAGTGCTCGCGGCAGAATTCTAAGACAGCACCGCGCTCGCGCGATGTCATGCTGAAGAACTCACCGGTCGTCCCGTTGACGAGGATGGTCGTGACCCCCGCATCGGCCAGCAGCGCCAGGTAGTCCCGCAACGCACCCTTGTCCACAGCTCCTTTCGCGTCGAAGGGTGTGACGACCGCGACGATGGGTGAAGTGATCACCCCGTCAGCTCCAGGGAGCCGTGGAAGACGCTTCCCTTCTTCTCCGGCGGCCATCGTCGGCTCTCTTCGACTGTGATGCTGTGTCGCGTGAGCACCTCGAATTCCTCGCGAGCCGCCCTCACGTGGGGACTGTCCCAGCCGAGTTGGCGAGCGATCAATCGCCGAAGGCTCACCAGGACCCTGTTCAGCGGGCAGGACAGTGCGCTGAACTCAGCCTCCGCATCCGCATAGGCGGTGTCTCCGTCGGTGAACCGGCCTCGCGCGAGTGCGAGATCCCCCACTGTCACCAGGACATTGGCGGCACCCAACCCGTCATCGATCTGGTCGTAGATCTCCGCCGCTTCCCGCGTTCGTTCCTCCACGCTGCAGAAGTCCTCCAGAATCAGATCGGTCTTGGCGAGCCCCAGCAGGGCATTGGCCTGCCCCTGCAGATCACCGATTCGCCGGCTGATCCGCAGGGCCGTGGCGTAGTCCATCCGGGCACCGTCGACGTCGTGCAGCGCCAGTCGCGTCTCCCCGAGGCTGTGCGCCGTGTTCGTCATGCCCACCCACCCATCAGGCACCGATTCGAATTCCTTCTGCGCATCGGTGTAGTGGGTGATGGCCCGAGGCCAGTTGCCGGTTACCCGTGCGACGTCCGCGAGGCACTCAAGGGAGTCACCCCGCGCGAGCGGGTTCTCGCCGAGCTCCTCGTGGAGTCGGAATCCGATCAGGTAGTGACTGGTCGCATCGTCGTAGCGGCCCATGAGCCGAAGGACGTCCCCGATCCGCAGCCGACAGACCGCTTCGCGATCCCGGCGGGGGGGGGGCTGCCTAGACCAGACCTCCAGCGCATCCTCGTAAACGCGCAGCGCGGCGGGCAGCCGGGCGCCCGCCCTGAGCAGGTGGCCGCGCTCCTCGATCAGGTTGCCTTCGAGGACGCTTCCGGTCCGTACCGCTGACAGCGCCTTGTCCAGGTAGTCGAGTCCTTCGTCGATTCGTCCCGTCCCCCGGAACACCAGGCACGCGGCGGCGACGAGTTCGATCGCGGGTTCGACCGTCGTCGGCACGCGGAGCCCGTCATCCACCAGAGATCCGACGTTGGCCAGGTTATGTGCCAATTGTTCCCACTCGGAACCGCTGTCGATTCGGTATGCGGTCGACAGTTGCTCATGCAGTCGGCGTCTGTGCTGTTGGATAGCGGCGAGCAGGACTGGCTCCGCCCACTCAGCCGCGACACGCGCCCGCACGAACTCACGAATCGGCGCGAGGACGCGAAGGTGTGCACCGTTCTTCTCCACCAGCGACTTCCGCACGAGTTCGGCGATGCTCGGGACCAGCGCGACGTCGCCGGGAAGGATCTCCCCCAGGAGTTCGGTGGTCGCGCCGGCTGGGTGCAACGAGAGCGCGTGCAGAACCTGCCGCGAGTCGGCTTTCAGTGTGTCGAACGACAGCGCGACCGACACATCAAGGCTCGAAGCCCGGTCCGGGGAATCGAATCCGGGAAGACTGAGCAGGGCGCTGCGCGACCGTCGCCACTCCTGGAGGAAGGTGGTGACCGAGACCTCGCTGAGCCACGCCGCGCTGAAGACCAAGGCGAGCGGAAGACCGTCCGCGACCGCATGCACCTGAGCCATCGCAGCGCGATCCTCGGCGGTCAGCGACGCGGCGTGACTGCGCAGCAGCGTGTCCAGCAGATCCTGCGCGTCCGCCGGCGGGAGCGGGCCGACGCGGACGATCGACTCGGCACCGCCCACCCCTAGGCGTTCGCGAGACGTCGCGAGGACGCGGCAGTGGCGGCCTCGGTCGACCAGCTCGCGCAGGGACCGTCGAAAGTCGTCCGCGTCGACGGCGAGTGCGGTCTCCGCGTTGTCCAGGACGAGCACCGCATCCGTGTCACCGAGCGCCTGGAGCGTTTCGTCCCAGGTGGCCGCCGCCTCGAGCCCGAGGGCCGTCGCCACCGTCGTGGCCAGCGAACTCCGGACGCTGAGCGCGGACAGGTCCACGTAGGCCACGGTGCTCGCGTCCAGACCCGTGGCCACGACCCGCGCGAGCTCGGTCTTGCCCGCTCCCGGCGGTCCGACGAGCGTCACGACCGGGAACTGCGCCAACTGCCGGCGGATCTCGGCGCGTTCGGCGGTTCGTCCCGTGAAGACGGCGACAGGTGCGGGGACTCGGGCCGGGCTTCTCGTGGCCGCCGGGTGCCGTGGCCGGTGCTCGCTCCTGAACCTGGGCCTAGCAGGTTCCTGTGTCGCCGGCCCGCGCCGCAGCGCCAGCAAGGCCGCCACCGCGTCCACCAGGCGCGTGAGGTGCGCCTCGACCAGTGGTGGGAGGGCATGGAGCCAGTGTTGGCAGCTCAGGAAGTACTCCAGCGAGGGGCTCGGCTCGATGTCCGCGATGCGCAGCGGTACGAGGCTGACGTTGTGGGCGGCGGCGCGCTCGACCTCTCGCGGTACATGGCCAGACCGGTTGGCGTCGTCGGAGACGACGACCACCATCACGTCGACATCCTGGATGGCGGCGACGATCGCCTCGCCGTAGTTGGCTCCAGGCAGGATGTCCCGAGGTGCGATCCAGCAGCCGATCCCCGCCGTTTCCAGCCCGTGCACGATGGCCTCAGCCAGCACGCGATCCGCCGAAGAGTAGCTCACGAAGACGTCAGAAGCCATCCGGGCGCGTCCTCATCCGTTGCTCACGTAGCCGAAGGTGTGGTCGTAGCGTAGGCCGCTGTGATCTCGGGGTCAGGGGGACCCGCCAGGCGAGCTGCTGGCCTCTTCGATCTCCAAGGCTCCTCTGTGGGGGACGACCGGTATGGGGGCGGCGACAGCCTGCCTCCCCCGCAGCAGAGCGTGTCGAGCGCGTCACAGTCGGCTATTGGGTGTCGAGCCGGACGACAGATAAGTATGGAGCGAGCGTCGCGACCGCGCGCTCGTCCGTCACAACCCTCTGGCACGGACAGTTACCATGCAAACGGTTCACCGAACGGGTGAACTCTCTTGAATTCGAGGTATTATCCTGGCGCACCCACTTGTCGACTCCATTGGTTTATGTTATTGATTTCTTGTAGTGCATTCCACCTCAGTTGAGGCGAGGGGAAGTCAGCTGTGGCTAAGGGGGAGAGGTGCCGGTTAGCTCTGGCCCTGGACCGCGACCTGCGTGGCCATCAAGCAGCTGGGAGTCGCGACGGTGTCGTTATCGATCTCACGGGGGGAATCGTGTATGCGTGAGATCGCAGTGGAGCCGTGGGGTGCGGTGGAATCGTTGCTGCTCGCGGCTGGTGATCGCGCTGAAGGTCTTGCTGAGACGATCCGGGGGATCGGATTGGAGCAGGTGACCGACGTCGTGGTCGATGAGCTGGTGGTGCGCTGCGAGGTGCCTGCGGTGGACGCGCCGGTGGTGCTGCAGCTGGAGCTCTCGGACGGCCGTGCGCTGGCCGGTCGGGGGTTGACCATCGACGGTGCCGCGATGTCGGCCGTTCCGGGATGGGTGGGGGACGCTGTGGCTACGGTCCGGTTCGATGTGGTCGATGCGGTGGCGAGTCTCTTCGATCCGTCGGGGCGTGCGCGCCAGGTGAGCCGTGATGTCACCTGGCTGGAGAACTCACAGAAGGTGATGCTCACCGATGGCCGGCCTGACGTGCACGCCATGTTGCCGCACTGGCAGCAGCTCAACAGGGTTGTGCAGGCGGTGGTGGCGGCGTGCACAGCTCGGCCGAGCGATCTCGGTGAACTCTCAGTGCGCTTCGGTTCGGACAAGTGGGCGAGCCTCCACTGGTATACGCAGCACTACGAGCAGCATTTCGCTCGGTTCCGCACGGAGCCTGTCCGGCTGCTGGAGATCGGGATCGGCGGATATCAGTTCGCGGACCGGGGTGGCGAGTCGCTGCGGATGTGGCAGCGTTATTTCAGCCGTGGGCTGATCTACGGTCTGGACATCTTCGACAAGCCTGGTGTCACCGGGCCGAGGATTCGTGCTGTCCAAGGTGATCAGAACGATCCGGAATTCCTTGCCGAGCTCGGTCGCCGTTGCGGGCCCTTCGATATCATCATCGATGATGGCAGTCATGTCAACGAGCATGTGAAGACCTCGTTCCGCTGCCTGTTTCCTTTCGTCCGGCTCGGCGGCCTGTATGTTGTGGAGGATGCGCAAACCGCGTATTGGCCGGGTTACGGCGGGGACGACCGTGACCTGATCAATGCGGATACGTCGATCGGGATGCTGAAAAGTCTCGTCGACGGGCTCAACCACAAAGAAATCCCGCTCGGCGTGGATTCGCCTTCCTACACCGACCGACACGTTGTCGGTCTGCATTTCTATCACAACCTCGCCATCGTGGAGAAGGGCGTCAACTCCGAGGACTCCGCACCGTCGTTCATCCCCCGAGAATATTCCGGTGGAGCAGTCGGGATGTCACCATGATCACAGTAGACCGTGGCGCGCAGCTGTATCTGGAATTACTCAAGAAGGTGCTGACCAACGTCATCTACCAGGACGCGCCGCTGTCCAACGAGGTCTTCCGATTCGCCGGCTATGATCAGGAGGCCCGGGCCGTCGGGATGGACTGGCCGACCGTGGCACACACCATGGTGGGAAGAAAGCGACTGGACAACGTTCACCAGTGTTTGGACCAGGTGCTGGCTGACGGAGTCGCGGGAGACTTCATCGAGACCGGTGTCTGGCGAGGCGGCGTCTGTATCTTCATGCGGGCGTTCCTCCTGGCGCATGGCTGCACAACCCGTAAAGTCTGGGTGGCGGACTCGTTTCAAGGAATTCCAACCGCGACCGGAGAGAGCCACCCTTTCGATCGGGAGATGTCTTTGCGTCAGCATAATGACGTCCTGGGGGTGACCCTGGAGACCGCGCAGGGAAGTTTTCAGCGCTATGACCTGCTGGACGATCAGGTTGAGTTCCTGCTCGGCTGGTTCAAAGACACCCTGCCCGTGGCGCCCATCGACCGGCTGGCGATCATTCGACTGGACGGAGATCTCTATGAATCCACGATGGACGCATTGGACAACCTCTACCCGAAGCTGTCGGTCGGCGGTTTCGTCATCATCGACGACTACTTCCTTCCCAGCTGCAGCGAGGCGGTCCACGATTTCCGTGCTCGATTCGGCATCGAAGACAGCATCCTTCCCGTCGACGGATGCGGTGTCTATTGGCGCCGCACCTGACCGGGCCGGAGGGTAGGCGTGCGAATACTTTTCGTTGTCGCTCCGTTCGCCGGGCATGTGCTGCCGCTGGTTCCCTTGGCGTGGGCCGCACGGGTGGCCGGACATGACACACTCTTCGCGGTCTATGGAAAGGCCACGCCTTTTGTCGTTCGTGCGGGGTTAGCCGCTGTCGAGGTCGTCGAGGCTGCGGATTTGATGTCCGATGTCCATGAAGACTCACTGTCCGATATCTGGCCCCATGTCCAAGGGAATTTACTGTCGGATTTCTGGAGAGGTTTATTTTTCGATGCCCGTGAACGTGGTGCGCCGCAAGCGGGGATGATCTCGCCGTCGAGCTCCTGTCATGTCGACACGAAAATGCTCGTCAAACGGGAGGAGTGGGGTAGTGTTCGAGATCTTTTCGGGACGTTCGGGGTGGACGAACTGATTAACCCGGCCGCGTTGTTCTTCGGCTACCTCAGCGAGCTGGCCATCGACCCGATCATTCGCGTTGCCGAGGGTTGGGGGGCTGAAGCCGTCGTATACGAGCCGTGTATGGTCGCTGGTCTGGTCGCGGCGAAAGTGGTCGGGATTCCCGCTTTCTGCCACGGATTCGGCGTATGGCATCCTTGGCCGATACCCGCGGTGTCGGCGATGATCGAGTCGAGGAAACGATATGGTCTGACCGACATCACCTGGGAGCCGATGGCCGACATCGACGTATGCCCGGAGAGTATCAGGCCGAGTCGTCTCAATCTCGGTTGGTCGATGAGATACACTCCTTATAATAACGAAGCGGTGTTGCCCGCGTGGCTTCTCGGATCTCCCTCACGGAGACCGAGGGTGTGTGTCACCGTAGGTACGATCATATCTGATGTCGGTCGCATGGGGCCGCTCGACGCCATCATCGACGCTCTCTCCGAATGTGACGTCGATGTCATCGTCCTCGGCGCTGAAGGTGCCATGCGGAAACCGTTGTCGAACAACATCCGCTCAACCGGGTGGCTGCCACTCAACGCGGTGTTGCCGACCTGCTCCGCGATCATCCACCACGGTGGCTCCGGCACGACGTTCACAGCCTTGGCGGCTGGAGTGCCACAACTGGTGATACCGCAGTTCGCGGACCAACCCGTCAACGCCGCCGCTGTCGCGTCCCGTGGTGTCGGTATTCATCTGCCGGAGAGTGCGGCCGACCCGGCTTCCGTGCGCGACCTGCTCTCTCGGTTGCTCGATGACAGAGCGATATCCCAAGCCGCGACCGAGGTACGCGAAGAAATCGCCGCGATGCCGCCACCGAGCGAGATCGTCGAGCGCCTCACCACGGCAGCCTCGATACACCTTGGGCTCAAACGGTCGTAGCGGGCGGACCGAAGGAGTACTCGATACGGGAGTCAGATGAAGTACAGGCCGACCGCCCAGCCCACACTGGTGATGACCATCACCAGGATCGTCCAGAGGTAGACCTTTCGGGCGCTGACCCATATCCCGGGCTCGGGTGCGGTCTGCTGCGAGTCGTGCAGGTCGGCGGCGTGGCGCCGCATGTGGTGGGTGAGTTCGCGTTCCCAGAGCTTCCGGTCGGTGATCTTCACTGGCACACCACCCTCGCCACGAACCGTCAGTGACCACACACGTCTCGCAGCATAATGCTTTCGTCGCCGGTTGTGTGGTGTCGTGAGGACGTCGGGGCGCTCTGCGAGGATGCCCAGCATGGGCAGCCGAGGACCTGACCAGGATCCCCTCGACGGTCTCGATGAGGAGCAGCGCGCTGCGGTGTGCGCGCCGCGAGGGCCGGTCTGTGTGCTGGCGGGCGCGGGCACAGGCAAGACACGCACCATCACCCGGCGGATCGCTCAGCTGGTCCGGACCGGCCACGTCGCCCCGGGGCAGGTTCTCGCGGTGACGTTCACCGCCCGCGCCGCAGGCGAGATGCGCACCCGGTTGCGCGACCTGGGGGTAGGCGGGGTGCAGGCTCGGACCTTCCACGCTGCGGCGCTGCGCCAGCTGCGCTACTTCTGGCCCCGGGTGGTGGGCGATACGCCGTGGCCGCTGCTGGAGCACAAGCTGCGGCTGGTCGGCCAGGCCGCGCAGCGGGCCGGCGCGGGCCTCAGCGCCGAGGATCTTCGCGATGTCGCTGGTGAGATCGAGTGGGCCAAGGCCAGTCTGGTCACCGCCGAGGGCTACCCCGCCGCGGTGGCCGCCGCCCGCCGGGGCACCCCGCTGCCGGCGGCGCGGGTCGCCGCGATCTACGCCGGATACGAGAAGCTCAAGAACCGCAACCGGGTACTGGACTTCGACGACCTGTTGCTGCACACCGTCGCCGCCCTGGAGGAGCACTCGGCGGTGGCCCAGGAGTTCCGGGACCGCTACCGCTGCTTCGTCGTCGACGAGTACCAGGACGTCACGCCGCTGCAGCAGCGGATGCTGGACGCCTGGCTGGGCGCCCGGGACGATCTCACCGTCGTGGGCGACACGAACCAGACCATCTACTCCTTCGCCGGTGCGGCTCCCCGCTTCCTGCTGGAGTTCAGCAGGCGGTTCCCCGACGCGGTGACGGTGCGGCTGCATCGCGACTACCGCTCCACACCCCAGGTTGTGTCGCTGGCGAACCGGGTGATCTCCGCTGCCCGCGGCCGGCCGGCGGGGGCTCGGCTGCGGCTGGAGGGCCAGCGCGGCGCCGGTCCGGAGCCGTCGTTCGCCGAGTACGAGGACGAGCCCACCGAGGCGGACGCTGTGGCGGCGGCGATCGAGCAGCTGCTGGGCGAGGGCACCCCGGCCGCCGAGATCGCCGTGCTGTACCGGGTGAACGCCCAGTCGCAGGCTTACGAGCAGGCATTGGACGGCCGGGGGATCCCGTTCCAGGTCCGCGGCGGGGAGCGGTTCTTCCACCGTCCCGAGGTCCGGGCCGCGATTCGCGCGTTGCGGGCGGCGGCCACCGTTGCCGCGGCGGACTCGGCCCTCGAGCTGGGCGCTACCGTTCGCGCGGTGCTGGCCCGCCACGGGCTGACCGACCAACCCCCCGCGGGCAGCGCCGCGCGGTCGCGCTGGGAGTCGCTGCGCGCGCTGGCCGAGCTGGCCGATGACCTCGCGGGCAGCACTCCGGACGCTGACCTGGGCCGGCTCGTCGTCGAGCTCGATGCCCGCGCCGATGCCGCGCACCCACCCGCGGTGCAGGGCGTGACGCTGGCCTCGCTGCACTCGGCGAAGGGCCTGGAGTGGGATGCGGTGTTCCTGGTCGGGCTCGCCGAGGGGACGCTGCCCATTCACTACGCCGAGGGTGACCAGGCCGCGCTGGAAGAGGAGCGCCGGTTGCTGTACGTCGGGGTGACCCGGGCACGGCAGCGGCTTGCGCTGTCCTGGGCGTTCTCGCGCGGCGCGGGTGGGAGGCGTTCCCGGCGTCGCAGCAGCTTCCTCGACGGTCTGGTGCCGGGAAAATCGGTTGCCGCTGTATCAGCGGGGTCCGGACCGCGCTCTTAATCTCCTGAAAGCGGCCGGAAGGAGGTGCGCCGATGGAGCTGTACATGACCACCGCAGAGCGTCCCGTCCACGGGGCCTGTCATGAGGTCCTGGTCAATCTGCCCTGCCGCGCGCAGGATCCGGACCTCTGGTTCGCCGAGTCGCCGGCTGAGCTGGAGCGGGCCAAGCAGCTGTGCGCGGGTTGCCCGATCAAGGCCGCCTGCCTGGCCAGCGCGCTGGCCAGGCAGGAACCCTGGGGCGTGTGGGGTGGTGAGCTGTTCGAGCACGGTGTTGTCATCCCGCGCAAGCGTCCGCGTGGCCGGCCCAGCAAGGCCGCCCTCGAGCGGGACCGCGCCGAGCGCACCGAACAGGAAACCGCCGCGTGAGGCGATCACCTGCGGCGATCAGCCGACCGTCGCCGTGAACAGCGCCATCGACCCCCGCACTTCCAGGATATGCTCGTCGAAAATCTTGTCGAGCGTGCTCTCCAAGTCGGAGAGCCGGTCATCGGCGTTGTGGAACACTCCCTTGGTGTTGAACGTCTTCATCAACCACCTGCCGCGGCGCGAGACTTGGACGCCGTGTGCGAGCACTGTCGACCCGACCACTTTTCCGCCCGGCACTGCGGCGGTCGCCGCGTTCACCAGGACGGCCTCCTTCTTCGGGATGTCACCGGGAATGCAGTGCAGAAGCAGGTTCACCGCGACCGAGTCGAACGCGTTGGCGGGCACCCCGACTGACTCGAGTGGTTCGAGCGCGTTAGCCACGATCCTCCGCTGCCGGAGGTGGGCGATTCTCCTTCCGGCGAAGTCGAGGGTATGCGGGTTCAGGTCGACCAGTGTGATCTCTGGTTCGGGAACCGGAAATAACGAGTTTTCCAGGCAATACCCCGAACCGACGCCGATCTCCAGGTGGCGGGCGCCGATGGCAGCCTGGTATCGTCGCAGGATCTCGTGCTTGTCGCATCCCCAGAAGTACCTGCAGGTCACCCACACAAGCCGGTCGTAATAACGGAGCATCTGCCGGTTATAGTACGCAGCACCGTCGAGTACGTCAGCTCCGACTGTCGTGGTCTTCGCGGTCACGCTTGCCTCCATTACTGACCGAGTGATCGGACTGAATTTTTACTGAACCGGATCTGGGAAATACCCAGTGTCTGCTACGGGCCGCACCTCCGGGTCCAGCTGGACATCGTCGTGAGGGTTGTGTGGCAGCGAGTCTTCGCCGGCTCGGATGACTCCGTCAGCCTGTCCCGGCATGTAGGCGCTGAGGCATCGGCACCCGCACGCTGGTCGCCTGAATCTTCGTGATCCGGCTTCGCGCGCATGCTCAGCGAGTCGATCCGCCCCACAGGAACTCCCTTCCCGTCGAGAAGATCTACGGACAGGCACGGGCCGAGCTGGCCGCGATCCGGATCACGTCCGATCCCGGTTGCCGGGAGCACCACCCCATGCTATCTTGCGGACATCTGTTGATGACTCGGCTTCTTCGCTGGCGGACTGCTAGTAACTGATTACTGTAGTACGTCGGCGAGCAAGTTGACAACGCCCGACCCCGGGGCATGTTCGCCGCCACCGAGCTGATGCCGCATCTGGCTAACCTCCCGTATTCACGGCGATTGGTTAGAAACCTCGCCCGACCCCTGTGTTGATCTTATTTTTGGGTGGTGGGTGTGGTCTAGTGAGGCTGCGCCTCGGACCGCCGAGTCTGTGGGCACGCCACATGGTCCCTGCGGCTTCCTGAGCGCAAGCTCCCGCAGGGACTCCGGTCTGGGGTGGCTGACCGTCGCCATCCGCTGCGCCGGGTCGGGCGACCTAAGCCTTAGGTCGCCGTCGTTGTGCCACCCATCGTGGCTGGTCAGGCGGTCGAAACGCCTGTGTGGGAGCGGACGAGTAGAACGCTACGCTCTCTTGGGAACTTGGCTCAAGTGTCAAAGTTCTAGGGACCAAGGAGCCCTAGTGCCCGGCTGTCGTGTCGGGTGGGCGCCGGTTCCACGGGCCGGGTGGGTTCCTGGGGGTTGTCGGGTCGGGTCGTGGCTGGTCAGGGTGGCGGCAGGGCGAAGATCGTGGTGAAGGCGCGGCAGAGCTGGTGGGCCCAGGGCCAGGCTTCGGGGATTTTCAGGTGTCTGAAGTCGTTGGCCGTGGGTGAGGCGCGCGGCGGTGTGCAGGAGCCGGTAGCGCAGTGTTGTGGGTTCGGCTGTGGCGAGGTCGCCGGTCAGGGCGAGCAGCTGGAGCCAGGCGAGGAGGTCGCAGGCCAGGGACACCGCGGTGCACCAGGCCTGGTTGATGGCGTAGTCGCGGGAGGGCATGTGGGCTAGTACTACAGGGCTAGATTTTTCGTCGGGGTGTCATTGGTGCAGGTGAGGGGGTTGTTGGTCGGTTGGCTGGCGGGCGAGTGTGTCGGGGAGTTCGGGAGGGTCGCCACCAGGCCGCATGGTGGGGCGCGGCGGGGGATGGCGTGGCGTGAGGAATGATCATTGTGCTGTGTGTGTTATTGGACAGCCGCTGAATGAGGCGGTGTGAATCGCGTCGCCAGGATTTCGTCATTCCGGCATAAAATGAGGGGAGTGTCGGCGCGCCTCCGATGGGTTTCAGTCGGGTCGTGTGCCGATACTTGCATGTGTTCAGCGTCGAGGGGCGATTCGGTTGTTGTGTATGATGGCGCGGTGGGGCGCGCGGATCTGGATGTGTGGGAATCCGAGTTGGAGGGCGTGTTCGCGCGGATGGGTCCGCTGTTTTATCGCACGGAGTCGAGGGGGCATGCGGAGCGGTATCTGCGGGGGTTGCTGTCGCCGATCGCCCGGAAGAACGGCTGGACGATCGCCGAGTATGTCGGTGAGCGGGAGCCGAAGGCGTTGCAGCGGTTGCTGAACCTGACGCCGTGGGATGCGGACGCGTTGGTGGACCTGAACCGTGAGTATGCGATGGAGCATCCGGCCGACCCGGGTGCGGTCCTCGTCGCCGATCCCACCGGTTTCCCGAAGAAGGGAACCAAGTCGGTGGGGGTGCAGCGACAGTACTCCGGGACGATGGGGCGGATCGATAACTGTCAGATCGCCACGTTCCTGAGTTATGTGACCCCGGGCCGGGACCAGGGCTCCGTCATATCTCAAACATGACGGAGCCCTGGTGGTTGCGTGCACTGACGAGGTAGGAGCGCACACGGCAGTGTCACCCGCCGTTGAGGATGACGACGTAGCGCCCGGCTGGCGCGGTTGGGCGTGTGGATCGAGTTGGTGTTGGGCGAGTCGGGTTGACCTGGTTCGTCGGCGCCGTCACCGTGACGATCTTCGGGTCGGGGTAGGCCACGGCCCTCCCGCTGTTCTTCTTGGCTGGAGTCGTGCGGGAGGGCCGTGAGGGTGCGCACGGAGGCGCGGTGGTCACGGTAGAGGCGAACGTGGACGGGGTCGAGACGCGGTTGGCCGCGGGGGAGTTGGTGTGTCCGGGATGCGCGGGGGTGCTCGCGGGGTGGGGTCGTGCCCGTAGGCGGCTGGTCCGTGGTCCGGACCGGCCGGTGTGGATCACTCCGCGACGGTCGCGGTGCACTGGTTGCGGGGTGACGCATGTGTTGTTGCCGGTGGTGGTGCCGGCTCGTCGCGTGGATGCCGCTGTGGTGATCGGCGGGGCGTTGGCGGCGAAGGCGGCCGGGGTGGGGCATCGGGTGATCGCCGCGGTGTTGGGGCGCCCGGTGGAGACGGTGCGGGGCTGGTTGCGCCGTTTCGGTGGGCGGTTGGAGGAGGTGCGTGCGGTGTTCACCTGGTGGTGCCGGGCGTTGGAGGTGGACCCGGTGTTGCCGGGGCCGGCCGGGTCGGCGTGGGCGGACGCGGTCGCGGCGGTCACCGCGGCGGCTGGGGCGGTCGCGGTGCGGTTCGGGATCGGCGAGGTGGCGTGTTGGGAGGCTGCGGCGGCGGTGTCGGCGGGGCGGCTGCTCGCTCCGGGCTGGCCGCCCGTGAAGGCGTCGGGGTGAGCAACACGAGTTGCCCCTGACGCGGTGGGCGATCTTGTCAGATCCTCGGCGCTCACCCGGTTGGATGAGCCGGCCGGTGTGATGAGCAGGAGGTGCACCACTGATGGCGGGCAGAGATGACGAGGCGGCGGCACGGTCGGAGCGGGCACGGGCGATCGGGTTGTTCCGCTACCAGCTGATCCGCGAGGCCGCTGATCCGGAGCTGTCGACCCGGGCCCGTGGCCGGCTGGTGCGCGCGGTCGCCGCGGCCGAGCACACCGACCCGGCCGGGCGGCGCCTCCGGGTTTCCCGCGACACCCTGGACCGCTGGATCCGGGCCTGGCGAGCCGGTGGGTTCGACGCCCTGGTGCCCAGCCCGCGGCAGTCGACCCCACGGTTGCCGGTTGAGGTGCTCGAGATGGCCCTGGGGTTGAAGCGGGAGAACCCCGAGCGGACGGCGGCGCAGGTCACCCGGATCCTGCGCACCCGGATGGGCTGGGCACCCGGGGAGAGGACCCTGCAACGCCACTTCGCCGATGCGGGCCTGATGACCCCGAACGCGTCGGCGATGGTGGTGTTCGGGCGGTTCGAAGCCGACCGGCGCAGGCGAGCTGTGGACCGGCGACGCCCTGCACGGCCCGCACATCGGCGGCCGCAAGACCTACCTGTTCGCGTTCCTCGACGACCACTCCCGCACGGCTGTGGGGCACCGGTTCGGTTTCGCCGAGGACACCGTGCGCCTGGCCGCGGCGCTGCGCCCCGCGCTGGGCTCCCGCGGGGTCCCCGACGGTGTCTACGTCGACAACGGCTCGGCGTTCGTCGACGCCTGGCTCCTGCGGGCCTGCGCGACACTCGGCATCCGACTGATCCACTCCACCCCCGGGCGCCCGCAGGGCCGAGGGAAGATCGAACGGTTCTTCCGCACCGTCCGCGAGCAGTTCCTCGTCGAGATCACCGGTGCGCCCGAGGGCGAAGGGGGCCGGCACCGGGTCGATGACCTGACCGAGCTGAACCGGCTGTTCACCGCCTGGGTCGAGACCGTCTACCACCGCCGGGTCCACAGCGAGACCGGCCTGCCACCGCTTGCCCGGTGGCAGGCCGGGGGCCCGTTCCCGCTGCCCACTCCCGCCGCGTTGGCCGAGGCGTTCCTCTGGGAGGAACGCCGCACCGTCACCAAGACCGCGACGGTGTCGCTGCACGACAACATCTACCAGGTCGACGCCGCACTGGCCGGGCGCCGCGTGGAGCTGGTGTTCGACCCGTTCGACCTCACCACCGTCGAAGCCCGGCTGGGCGGTGTCCCGGCCGGCGCGGCGATCCCCCACCGCATCGGACGGCACTCCCACCCCAAGGCCCGACCCGAGACACCCCGACCCCACCGACACCGACCGGGATCGACTACGCCGAGCTCATCGCCACCGCCCACCAGGCCGAACTCGCCCAGGGCGTCAACTACGCCGCCCTCACCCTCACCCGCCCCCGCACACCCACACCCACACCCACACCCACACCCACACCCGAGGACAGCGGCCCGTTCCCCGGACAGCTCGACCTGTTCACCGGCGAGGAAGTCATCCCCAGCACCCCCACCGGCCCCCACGTCACCGACCCCGCCACCGGGCCGGTGGCATCGTGATCGACCGCCTGCAAGGGTTCTTCGGGTTCACCCGCACCCCCTTCGGCCGCGACCTGGCCCCCTCGATGCTGCACCGCCACACCAGCCACAGCGAAGCCGTCGCCCGGATCGGCTGGTGCGTGGCCGAACGCCGGATCGGAGTCATCACCGGCGAGGTCGGCGCCGGCAAGACCGTCGCGATCCGCGCCGCGCTCTCCGCCCTGGACCCCACCCGGCACACCATCATCTACCCGCCCAACCCCACCGTCGGAGTCCGCGGCATCCACCACCAGATCGTCGCCGCCCTCGGCGGGCAACCCCTGACCCACCACGCCACCCTCGTCCCCCAAACCGCCGACGCACTCGCCACCGAGCAAGCCGAACGCGGCCGCACCCCCGTCCTGATCATCGACGAAGCGCACCTACTCGACCACCCCCAACTCGAATCGATCCGCATGCTCACCAACCACGACACGGACTCCGCCAGCCCCTTCGCCTGCCTCCTCGTCGGACAACCCACCCTCCGCCGGCGAATGAAACTCGGCGCCCTCGCCGCGCTGGACCAACGCATCGGACTGCGCTACGCCATGGCCCCCATGACCCCCCAAGAAACCGCCGGTCACCTACGCCACCACCTCGGAATCGCCGGCCGCACAGACACCCTGTTCTCCGACGACGCCACCACACTGATCCACCAAACCAGCCGCGGCTACCCCCGCGCAGTCAACAACCTCGCCCTCCAAGCCCTCGTCGCCACCTTCGCCGCCGACAAAACCATCGTCGACGAATCCTCCACCCGCACCGCCATCGCCGAGGTCACCGCCGAATGACCACCCCACCGCCACCCTGACGACCACCACGCCACCCCAACGACCAGGCCCCGTCCGGCACCCCACCGACGGGGCCTTTTCATCCCCTCCACATCGGCACCCACAACGCCGCCACCATCGGCACGCTCAGCGGCGGGCAACAGAGCCAAGGGTTGACTCGATGCCGTCGGCCAGGTCCGTCATCTGCTGGTCGGTCAGGAAGGAGCGGTTGTAGACCAGGTCCAGGGTGAGTCGGCCGCCTGTGGTGTTGACGAAGACCAGTGGGATGGGTCCTGGCGAGGTGGTCAGGACTCGGCTTGCGGTGACCTGGATCCCGCTGGGTGTTGGGGGTGTGGCCAGCTGGCCGAGATTGGTGACCCCGACCGACGTCGACGGCATCAGAATCGCTTCGAGGTGACTTCCGGCCAGGATCCTCTTCTGTGGATCACCGCGCTCGATGGCGGTGTGAACCTGTGTGGTGATCTGTCGGCCGAGCACTAGGGGATCGGCGGAGCGGGGTGTGGCGACGAAGACCGATACCAATCCCACGCAGCATAGCTGCGCATCGGGGGCCACCGGAGGGATCAGTCGATGCCGGAGGTCGACTGAGGAGGTGAGGGCGAGGGTAATCGGCTCGGTGGCTGGTTCCAATTGCGCCCGTAGGGCGGCCAGGATGGATCCGCTGATCAGACCGTGGGCGGACAGTCCGTTCTTTTTGGCGGTGATGAGGATTTCGGTAGTGGTCTGCGCGGTGAAGGCGATGTTGCGTACGGCGAAGTCGGATGGCGCGGTGTTTTCATTTGCGGCGGCGAGGCTGGGGAGCGTCGTCGCCGGGGACTGTTCGGTGAGGGCGACGGTCTGGGTGATGAAGGTGGCGATCTCCTCGTCACTGAACCGGCCGGCCAGCCTGGTGTCCAGGGACGGGGGGAGGTCATCTGCTGGTGTCTGTCGGAGCGTGTTTCCTGCCGCCAGCGTGGTGTAGTTGTCCAGGAGTCTGTACAGCAGGGTAGCGAGGAGACGGGCGTCGGTGACCGAGTGGTCGATGGCAAGCATGATGGTGCTGTTCGTGCCGTCGTGGGAGAGCACGGTGCGTACGACCTGGCGGTCGAGCTGCAGCGGTGTGTTGATTTCCACGAGTAACGCGTCTTCGGCACGGCGGTGGACCGTGAGAGTTGGGATCTGGTCCTCGATGACGCGCAGGAGAAAGCCGGTGTCGTCCCGAAAAATCTGACCGCGTAGCAGTGGGTACTGCGCTGCCAGGGTGGTCAGTGCGCGGCTGAGGATGGTTGGTTCGATGACCCCGTCCACGGTGAGACTGGCAACGACCGGCGACCTGGCACATGAGGAAAGCAGTGACTCGGTGACTGACAGATAACGCTGCGCACTGGGCATGATAGGGTGGGCCGCCTTGTTTTTTCCGGACAGCTGACTAATTGTTATATCATGCTGCGGACTGCCGGTTCAGGTACTCGTCGTAGACCTCTTGCGGGGTCTGGTATCCGAGTGCCGTGTGGAGACGTTGAGTATTGTAGCGGAATTCGATGTACCTGGCAACATCCTTTCGGGCGTGTTCGCGGGTGGGGTAGACGGTGCGGTTGACTCGTTCGACTTTCACGGCGGCGTTGAAGGATTCGGCGGTTAAGAAGCACCTGCGGCTGTTGGCGGATCTGAGTCGCTGGCTTGAGCGGGAGGGTGTCTGTATCGATGAGTTGGCCGCGGTCAGCACCGAGGGGTTTTTCCGCCGCCGGCGGGCTCAGGGCAGGGCGAACCTGCGGACGCCGCGCTCGCTGGACCCGCTGCTGGCCTACCTGCGTGAGCTGGGCGTGATCGGGGCGCCACCACGGCGGGTTCTCACCGATCCGGTGGAGGTGTTCCTGGAGGGTTATCACGGCTATCTCACCGTGGAGCGGGGGTTGGTCGAGGGGACGGCGCGGTTCTACCTGCACGTGGCCCGGCTGTTCGTCTCCGAACGGCGGGGTGGGGATGGGATCGACTGGGCGAGTCTGCGTGCCGTGGACGTGACGGGTTTCACGACCCGGATCTGCAGGCCCCGGGGCGTGTCCTCGGCGCGCCAGGTCGTCTCCGCCCTGCGCTGCCTCATGCGCTACTTGCGCCTGGAGGGTTTGACGGGGCTGGCTTTGGATGACGCGGTGCTCTCGGTGGCGGGGTGGAGCCTGTCGCCGCCGCGAGGGATCAGCCCGGCTGCGGTGAGAGCACTGCTGAGTTCCTGCGATCGCCAGCGCCCCATCGGACGCCGGGACTACTCGATCTTGATGCTGTTGTGCCGGCTCGGCTGCGCGGTGGGGAGGTGGTGGGCCTGACCCTGGACGACATCGACTGGCGGGCTGGGGAGATCGTCGTGGCCGGCAAGGGCGGACGTCGGGATCGCCTGCCGCTTCTTGCCGATGTCGGAGCGGCGCTGGTGGACTACCTGCACAGGGGCCGGCCCAGGGTCGAGGGTCGGGCCGTGTTCGTGCGCCAGTTCGCCCCGATCCGTGGCCTGGCCGGCACCGGCGCCTCCGCCGCGTGCTCGCCCGAGCCTGCCACCGGGCGGGGATTCCCTATGCGAGCCCACACCGACTTCGCCACACGCTGGCCAGCGAGATGCTGGCAGCCGGGGTGTCGCTCGGCGACATCGGCCAGGTCCTCGGTCACCGCGGTTGCGTCGTCACGGCCGCCTACGCCAAGGTGGATCTCCAGGCGCTGCGGATGGTTGCTCGTCGCTGGCCGGAGGTGGCCACAGGAGCCGGCTCTCGGTCGCTCTGGAGGACTACCTGCGCCTTCGCCGCTCGTTGGGCTACAAGCTCGAGCGGGCTGGACAGTTGCTGGCCTGCTTCGTCGCCTACGCTGAGGCGGCCGGTGCTGACCATGTTCGCGTCGATCTGGCCGTCTCCTGGGTGTTTCTGGCCTCGAACCCGGACACACGCTGGCGCGCCCAGCGGCTGGGCATGGTCCGCGGATTCGCTCGCTACCTGCACGCCATCGACCCGGCGCACGAGGTGCCCCCGAGGGGTCTCATCCCCCCAGGCCGAGGCCGACCGGCGCCGTTTTTGTACTCACAGGACCAGGTCGTGGCACTCATGGCTGCCGCCCGAGGGCTCCGCTCGCCGCTGCGGGCGGTGAGCGTTGAGACGACTGTTGGCCTGCTAGCCGTGAGTGGGCTGCGGGTGGGCGAGGTGATCCGTCTCACCAACGGCGATGTCGACTTCGAGCAGGGCTCGCTGGTCGTGTGCAACTCCAAGAGCGGCAGGTCCCGAATCGTCCCACTGCACTGCTCCACCGTCGAGGCGCTGCGTTCCTACACAGCGGTGCGGGACCGGTTTTTCCCGCGGCCTCGCAGCGACAGCTTCTTCGTCTCCACGCTGGGCAAGCCACTGCGCAGCGGCGATCTGCGTGACGCCTTCGCCACGGTGGCCGCCCTGGCGGGCTTGCCAGCCCGCGTCGCGGGACACGGGCCCCGGTTGGCGGACCTGCGCCACAGCTTCGCCGTGCAGACCCTGCTCGACTGGCACGAGGCTGGCCGTGATGTCGGCGCTGGGCTGCCGATTCTCTCGGCCTACTTGGGGCATGTAAGCCCGGCCTCGACGTACTGGTACCTTCTTGGTCTCACCCCAGTGCTGGCGGCGGCTGCGGCACGCCTGGAGCGCAGCATCGGAGGCCTCCGATGACCACCCTGGCTCCCCTCCTACAAACGTTTTTCACTCAGCGACTGGCCGCGCAGCAAAACGCCAGCCCCCACACCGTGGCCGCCTACCGGGACACCTTCCGCCTGCTGCTCACCTTCACCCAGGAGCACACGGGCATCCCGCCCGCCCGGCTGTCGCTGGAGGACCTCAACGCCCCTCTCATCAGCGCCTACCTGGACCACCTCGAATCCCGGCGCGGTGTCTCGATCAAGACCCGTAACAGCCGGCTGGCCGCGCTGCACTCACTGTTCCGCTTCGCCGCTCTGCGTCACCCCGAGCACGCCGCGCTCATCCAGCGAGTGCTCGCCATCCCGGCCAAACGCGCTCCCCGGCCGCTCATCTCCTACCTCACCACACAAGAGATCGACGCCCTGCTCGCCGCACCCGACCTCAGCGCTCGCACCGGACGGCGAGACCGAGCACTGCTGCTCGTGGCCGTCCACACCAGGACCCGGCCAGCCCGCGTGGGCGGCCCTGATGGCCAGGAAACGGCGCAAGACCCTGGTGGTCTGGCGTGCCTCCCACATTCCGGACAACGGACCCTATAAGGTCCGTCCCGGAACGGAGGGGGATAAATGCCAGAACGGCGCAGGAAGTACACACCTGAGTTCAAGGACGAAGCGGCGTGGATGGTGATCGAGACCTCGCGTCCGATCGCCGAGGTCGCTCGGGGGATCGGCGTGCATGAGGGCACTCTGGGGAGTTGGGTGGCGAAATATCGAATCGACCACGCCGGCGAGGAGCCGCCGCTGTC
>JBOHFI010000054.1:0-33373 GCA_050699595.1 Pseudonocardiaceae bacterium
ACAATCGCCAACTTCAAGACCTGGAGAATCATGCACACCGACTACCGTCGCCCCATTGCAACATTCGCGACAACCATCTCAACCGTAATCGGCCTACACTTCTACACGGCCGGCTGAATAACCCTCAAGGTCTTCGCGCATATGATCGTTCACCGCCCAGCCCACCACTTTCCGAGAAAAGCCATCAATCACCGTCGCCAGGTAAGACCAACCAGTCACCGTGCGAAGATACGTGATATCGCCGTACCGGAGTTGATCCTGGCCCTCGGGCACGAAATCGCGTTCGACGAGGTCGAACAGGCCGCACGCGTGCCGGTCCGGGTCCTGGATCGTGGTCCTCTTGTAGGGCTTAGGGTGCACGCACTCCACACCGGCAGCCCTGGCCGGCCGCCGTACCCGTTTCGGCGAGTGCCGGTGCCCACGGCGGGCCGGCTCCTGGTGGATCCGGTCGATGCCGTAACGACCAGAATTCTCCTGGTGAATCGCCACAATCCGCTCGGCCGGCTCCTCATCCTCACTCACGCGCGCCGGTACACCTCGATTCTTCCACGCATAATAACCCGCCCGCGACACCTCGAGCGCTTCGCACATCAGATCAACCGGGAATCTCTTCTCGCGTGGCATTCCGGCGTTCTCCTTCTCCACCTCGGAGATGAAGCCGAACCTCACCGGCTTTGGCCGGCAAACCACGCCGCCGCTTTTTTAGGAAATCCCGTTCCATCTCGACACGTTGGAGCTGCTTTTTCGTCTCCTCGAACTCGGCGCGTTCGGAAGCCGACAAGCGCTTCTCCGTGACGGTACCATCACACTTCGCCTTGTTCAGCCAGTTGCCCAAGGTTCCCTCATTGATACCCAGGTTTCGGGCGACCTCCGCTATCGACCGACCCGAGTTGATCACCAATTCTACCGCCTCGGCCTTGTATTCCTGGGTATACCTCCGGCGTGTCGATCCCACTCAGGACTCTCTCCTTATAGACAGTCATACCACTTCGGTGACTGTCTACGGAAGCGGTGGGGGTCCACGATGCCGCCGGTACCGGCGTTGCCGCCGGTACCGCCGTTGCCGTTGACGCTGCTGCCGCCGGCGCCACCGTCCTCACTCTGACCGCCGGTGCCACCGTTACCGCCCTGGACGGGCCCGGAACCGCCGGCGCCACCGTTACCGCCGTTAGCACCGGCGCCGCCATTACCATCGATGCTGTTGCCGCCGGCGCCACCCCTGGTGGCCCTGCCGCCGGCGCCACCATTGCCACCGACGCCACCGGGATCACCGTTAGCGGTGGTCTGGTCACCACCGTTGCCACCGGGGGCCTCGGCGGTGCCGCCGGTGGGGGTGGTGGCGGCGCCACCGGCGGTGCCGGTGCCGCCGACAACAGGACCGGCGGCACCGGCGCCGCCAGGGGCGCCAGGGGCGCCGGGTGCGCCTGGGGCGGCGAAGGCGGTACTCCCGGTGGCCAGCGCTAAACCGGTCGCCAGAACGGCGGAGGAGCGAAGATGCCGAGCCGCCGCCGCATGATGTTGCGATCCATGAGAAACCTCCGTAGTCATCACCTGACGTGACTGGCTTGTCACAGTCAGCCGCGGGCCCAGATCCCATACCGATCACGAACAGCACCCAGACAGATTCCACCCATTGGAGTGTAACTCGATTAGGTGGAAAAGCCCCGCATGCTAACCATCGCGGTGTATGCGGAGACGTAACTGAAACTTAGGGCAGTCTACCCTAATAGAGTAATTCAACCTCGATCGAGTCACGGCCCGCGTACCGTCTGTTAATCACGATGGTCCTCACGACCAGCGGATCGGAGGCGACCTCGTGCAGGTGACCTCCGATCCGCCGGCTCTCGTCGCTGGCCGGAGTGAGCCCGGTCCTGGGGCAGCCGTCAGAAGATCCGGTCGCGGACTGGTGGCGCGGGAGGGGAACGTCCGGCATCGAGGGGTCAGAAACCGCGCGGTCCTCGACGTGTTTCGACCACCCGATGCCAACCCGCAAGATCCGCAACACAGAAGATCGTCTCTGTTCGGCTCAGCAACCGCGCCACGCCCACCGAGATCACCGGGTCGAACCAGGAGTAGATCACCAGCCGTTGAGGGCCGCTAACGATCTTCGGTCCCTGGCGAGCTTCGGTCCCTAGGTTCTTCACACTTGTGTCAAGTTTCAGGCGGCCGGTTTGAGGCGGGCGCGGTTGGTGTAACTGTCGACTTGACGATCAAGCGTGCGCAGAGCCTGGCGTAGCTGCGGTGGTGCCTGGGGTTGATCAGCGGCGGTGAGGGGGACGAGGAGCCGATTGTGGATTTTGGTGTAGAAGACGGCGATGCGGATGCCCTCGGGTGTGAGCTGGTAGCGGTTGGTGTGGGGGAGGCGGCGGATCAGCCCGGCCAGGCGCAGCCGGCACAGGTCGTAAGTCATCTGTACGGGGCTGTAGTCGCTGCCGAGCAGTCTGGCGATCAGGCCACGCAGGTTCTTGTTGGTAACGCGCGTCCGCAGGAGCCGAGGGCGACCTTGCGGTGTTCGAAGCCGTGCCACATCCGTGCCGGATACACCGGCGACCAACGGGGTGCAGCGGGGAGCCACGGCACTGTAGCGAGACGGGTAGCCGGCAGCACTGGCAAGGTAGCGCGGTTGCAACTCAACGACACGGCAAGGCGTCGATCGGGTCTCGCCGCATCCCCACGCCATCACGGGCGAAGGTCTCGGCGAGGCAACGGGGGCCCTGGTGGGCTCATCTTTGGTCTCATCCGCCTGCGTTCGTCCACGTTCATCGGCGTTCGGATCAGTGCTGCGAGTTAGCCGGCGAGTAGTTCCAAGCGCTGGTGGATCCGGTCGAGGTCAACCATCCAGCCCCTTCGTAGCCACTCGTCGTAGGAAGCGGTCGCGGTGTGCCAGCTGGGTGGGGAGGAAGTCGAAGTACTCGCTGCGGGTGCGGACCTCGAAGACGACCCGGCCGGGTTCGTCAGTGCTGTGTCGCCGCCGCCCCGGTGTTCCCTATTCGCTACGGCGACAACAGTAACGCCGCCATGGACCACCTCGCCACGCTCACCGGCGGCCAGGTCTTCGATGGCCGCACGCTCCCGCTGGCCACGATTTTCCCGCTCATCCGCGGCAGCCAGTGAGCAGCACCCCATCACCACGCTGCGGCCTCCCCGTCGGCAAGCGCTACCTCGCCCTGTCGTGACCGGTGTTCAGGAGAGCAGCGCGCGGATGTCGTCAGCGTCCAGGGTGGAGCCGAAGACGTTGCCGTCGTTCATGACGCCGGCGAACAGCTCCGCCTTGCGGTTCGCCATGGCCAGCACCTTCTCCTCGATGGTGTCCTTGGCGATGAGGCGGTACACCATCACGTTGCGGGTCTGCCCGATGCGGTGGGTCCGGTCGACAGCCTGCGCCTCGGTGGCGGGGTTCCACCACGGGTCGAGCAGGAAGCAGTAGTCCGCCTCGGTCAGGTTCAGCCCGAATCCGCCCGCTTTGAGGCTGATCAGGAAGACGGGAACGGTGCCCTCCTTGAACCGCCGCACGACGTCGGGCCGGTTGCGGGTCGAGCCGTCGAGGTAGCTGTAGGCCACACCGGTGGCGTCGAGCCGCTCGCGGACGCGGCTGAGGAAGCCGGTGAACTGGCTGAACACCAGGGCCCGGTGCCCACCGTCGATCACCTCGCCGAGCTGGTCGACCAGTGCGTCGATCTTGGCGCAGTCCAGCTGCTGGTGCTCGGGCTCGACGAGCCCGGGATGCAGGCTGAGCTGGCGCAGCAGCGTGAGCGAGCGCAGGATCGTGAACCGGTTGCGGTCCACGTCGTCGATCAGCCCGAGCACCTTCTGCCGCTCCCGCTGGAGGTGCCGCTGGTAGATGCGGCGGTGCCTCGGGTCGAGCTCCACCATGAGCAGCTGCTCCTGTTTCGCGGGCAGATCGGCGGCCACCTGCTCCTTGGTCCGGCGCATGACCAGCGGTTTGATCCGTCGCCGCAGCCGGGCCAGCAGCTCGGCGTCGCCCTGTTTCTCGATCGGCCGGGCGTAGTGGTCGCGAAACCGGGTCGGGTTCGGGAACAGCCCCGGCGCGGTGATCGACAGCAGCGACCACAGCTCCATGAGGTTGTTCTCCATCGGGGTACCAGTGATCGCCAGCTTGAACGGTGCCGGACACCGCCGCGCGCACTGGTGGACCTTCGACTGGTGGTTCTTCGTGAACTGGGCTTCGTCCAGGATCAGGCCGGACCACTCCGCTGCGGCGTAGGCCTCGGCGTCGAGTCGGAACAGGGTGTAGGAGGTGACCACGACGTCCGCGCCGACCACCAAGTCCGGCAGGTCCTGGCCCCGGCGCGCCAAGGTGTCGGTGATCGTCACCACCGCCACGCTGGGCGCGAAGCGCGCCGCCTCGGCCGCCCAGTTCGCCACCACGCTGGTCGGGGCGACGATCAGGAACGGCGGCATGTCGGGGTCGGCCTGCTTGGCGTGGCAGATCAGGGCCAGCGTCTGCACCGTCTTGCCCAGGCCCATGTCGTCGGCCAGGATGCCGCCGAGCCCGTGCTGCCACAGGAACGCCAGCCAGCGGAACCCGTCGTGCTGGTAGGGCCGCAGCTGCGCGGTCAGCGTGGCCGGCAGCTCCGTGCCCGCGAGCCCGTTCAGGGACAGCAGGCCGGCGACCTGCTGCTGCCAGGCCCGCGCCTGACGGTCGACCACGCCCAGGGTGGCCAGCTCCTCCCACAGACCGGCCTGGAACCGGCTGATCCGCAGCGGACCGGCCGGAGCGTCCTGCAACGCCCGTGCCTCCTCGATCAGGGTGCGCAGCGTCTGCAACTCGGGCTTGTGCAGGGAGAAGTACGCCCCGTCGGGCAGCAGCAGGTGCGACTCACCCGAGGCCAGCGCCGTGAACACGTCGGCGAACGGGACCTGCCTGCCCTCGACGGTGATGCGGACGCCGAGGTCGAACCAGTCGGTGTCGTCGGCCACGTCGGTGGTCGACACACCGATGCGCAGCGAGTCTGTCGCCTCCCGGTAGGCCGCCGGTTCGCCACTGCGCTCGACGGCGACCCCCGGCGCGTCGGCCAGCAGCGGTAGCACCTCGGTGGTGAACCGCATCGTGTTCAGCCCGGCCAGCCGTGCGCGCGGCGACAGGCCCGACCCCGGACCTATCCCCGATCGACCCAGCCCGAACTGATCGAGCGGTACGTCGAGCGCGTCGAGCACGGCCCGCTCCGCAGCCGGGTCCCGGAACCCGTCATCGGTCCCGGAAGGCCCAAGCGGCACCCGCACCGCCGCGTCGCCCACGTCGTAGGCCCACTCCCACTCGACGGACAGGTCGTGCTGGTCGCCGTAGGACGCCCGCAGCACCAGGGTGGGCTCTGAGATGGCCGGCGGCGTGAAGGCGCCGTCGGACGACACGACCGTCGCCAGCCGGCGTAGCTGCGGATAGACGTCGTCGCGGAACCTGCCTGCCTGCCCTTCGGGCACCGGCAGCCGCTGGCCCTCCAGCACCATCCGCTGCAGCGGGGGCGCAACGGGATCGGCGAGCTTCGCCAGCCGGAACCGCCACTCGGTGGGGTTCGGATTGCTCTGCATCTGCGTCCGCGACACGTGCACGACCCCGTGACCGTCGGCGCCGATGAACACGACCGGCACCTCGTCGCCGCTGGATTGCCCTGGGTTGTCGGATTGTCCTGGGTTGTCGGATTGTCCTGGGTCGTCGAGGCGCAGCACCGGAGCGATGACCAGCGAGCCCGGTCCCGGCCCCGCAGTGACGTCCAGGCACAGCTCGGCGTGGCCGTACCGCTCGAGGGCGCCGAGCCGCTTGCGCGCGTGCACGATCTCCAGCCCGATGTCGGCGGCCTCGTCCAGGAACGACCACAGCCGCCGGCTGCCGAACGTGGCCAGATCGATCGTCTTGTCCTCCTGGGCGCTGTAGTAGCGCGGCGCGTCGCTCCGCGCCTTGTACAGCGCGTACAGCTCTCGCAGCAGCCGCAGGTGGGACGCGCGGCAGTCACCGTAGGAGTAGGAGTGGGCCGGTGCGAGCTTGGCCCAGGTCATCCCGCCGCCGACCCACCCGGTGTGGCCCAGCCGCACCAGCCGGGCCAGCAGCTTCGGCCCCACCGGCACCCTGGCGCCACGCGCGATGCCGACCGGTGCGACGACCAGGGAGAGTTCGATGGCCAGCGGAGCACCATCGGCGGGCTGCTGAGCCGGCGCGAGCAGCGCACCGAGCGTCTGCTCCCAGGACGCTTCTCCTGGTCGGCCGACGCCGGCCGGCTTGGCGGGACTGGCCGGCTTGGCGGGACTGGCCGTGCCGGCGGCAGCGATCGCCACCGCGACCACGTGCTTGCAGTCGATGCCGACCGGGCACGTGCACTCACCGAACGCAAAAGCCAGCTGCGAGCCACCCCGTGACTTGAGGTACACCGCAGTCTGGTAGCCGGCACCGTTGCTGCCTCGCACCACCGCCCGCAGCGCGCGGTCGGTGCCGTCCCACTCCATATGCAGGACCGCGCGCTGCCGCGCGTACTCCAGACCCCTGGCATAGGTCTGCGCATCCACGGCGGCCGAGATGCTGGCCGGGTCGACACCCTCAACCACGACGAGCTGCACGCGGCTACCTCCTCTAACCAGCACGGGTCACTTCGCTGGCGGCGAGGGTAGCCGCCGGCACCGACAACGCCCGTCGCCACGCCGCCGCCTGGTTCGTTCCCGCGTGCGGTGTCCGATACGGGAGTCAGTGTCGCGGCGGGCATGCGACAAGTTTCCGCACCGAGTCCGGCTAGGTTGGATGGAGCTGTCAGCCTGGGGCGGTACGGTCATGTGGTGGGGCCAGAGCTTGGGGTTCGGCTGTGTGGGTCGGTCGACGCGCAGCGGGTTCTCCGTGACCTCAGCCACCTGATCACGCTGCTCGGGCTCCTAGAGGACGCACAGCTTCGCAAGGACCGCCCGCCCGCATCGCGAAGTACCTGGAGCTTCACCGCGCTCGGCCTCGGCAGCGTGGACGCCGTCCTCGCTCCCCTAGATCCGCGCGGTGGCGCAGACCTCACGGTGCTCGACCGTGTGCCGGAGCTGTTCGTAGCCGGGTTCGAGGTCGTCGAGTCCTCGGCGCGGGTGCCCGCAGATTGGAACACCCGTGTCATTCGTGAGGCCGGGCTAGCCACGCGGAACCTCGGGACGGACTCGGCCCACGCGATGGTGCTGACACTGCTGGTCGATGGACAGCCGCAGCGATCCGTGGAGGTGACGCACCGCGCCTCGGTCAACGCGCGAACGGCTGTGCAGACGCGATTCAGTAGCCTGGGATCTGTTGTCGGCACCCTGGACTCAATCAGTGTGCATAATCGTAAGCGAGCCGGTCTGTGGACCGCACGTGACGGCCGAAGAGTCGAGGTCACGTTCGAGGCCGAGCACCTTGATGACGTCGCATCACTGCTGGGACGCCAGGTGGAGGTCTGGGGTCGGCTCTCGCGTAACGCGGACGACCAGGTGCTCGCAGTCCAGGCGCGACGGTTCATCGGACTGCGACGTCCGGGGGAAGGCCGTCGCCTCATCGAGCTCCGGGGGATCGCGCCGAACCTGACGAGCGGCGAGGACGTCGATCACTACCTGGAGCGGCTGCGTGGTACGTCCTGAAGCGCCCGAGGTGATCTACCTCGACTCGAACACGCTGTGCCGGTTCATGCGGGGAGATAACGTCGAGACGATCGGACGCGTCATCGAGACCATCGACGCAGGCCAGGCAGAATTGATCATCTCGCCGCTGTTGTTGGTCGAGTGTCGTGCCCAACCACGGAACGGGCCAGTCGACGAGGATCTTGAGCGTCGGATCCTCGACATTCTCGACAACCCGCGGCACACGCCGGTCGAGTTTACCCGTGCCGTCGCTTTGAAGGCCCGCGAGCTGGCCCTACGTTGCGGGATGAAGAACTACGACGCTATCCACCTGGCCCACGCGGTCATGGCCGGAGCGGACGTTCTCATGACCGCCGATAAGGGATTCCCGCAGGACTCCGAGGTTCAGGGCGTTTGGGTCTGTGCCCCGTACTACTGGGGTGCGCCGACTCTCTTCGACAGCGGTGAGTAAACCGCCGCCTCGCTCCGGGCGAAGATCACCATCGGCGAGCTGGCTCCTGGAGAGCAGATGCCTACCGAGAAAGCCCTGGTTGAGGAGTTCAGCGTGTCTCGCGCCACGGTCCGGCAGGGACTCATGGTGCTGGTCAACGAGGGCCTGGGCTCCCTTATGCTCTCGTGGGCGCAAGACTGTGCAGCGCCCCGCACTGGTCAGGCGCGCTGTTACAGATCCCAGCCAAACGCAGTGCTGATCTCTACGACCTGACCCTCTTGAGAGAGGTGATCACCGGTGGGTCCTATCGACCCCGAGTCCTTCGACGATGACGAGGTGCGCGCCGCGCTGGCGGCCCGTGACATCGGCGCGCTCTACCGCCTTCTGGGGCGGTTGGGGGTGAGCTACGGTGGGCGCCGGACGCACCGTCCGTCGAGGAGGTGGATGAGGACATGAAACGCCGCATCCTGCTCGCCGCCACCGTGGCGGCGGCCGTGAGCCCCCTGAGCCAGGGAACACAAGCCCTGGCAGAGCCCATCCAGCTGCCTCTGCCCACCGGTGGGGCGCTACCCTCACGGCTGGGTATGTCTCATGTGCACACCGTGCGGGTGATCACCGATCGGTTGCGCGGGGTGGCCCGCTAACAGGGCGGGCAGGGCGATGTGTTCGGCGCCGCCGCGACGCTCTACACCCGCTGGATGGGCGTACCCGCGACAGATGACGTCAAGGCGCGGCTGGCCGCCGCGCTGGCTGAGCTGCACACCGAGGCGGGCTATTACTGCTATGACTCTGGTGTGGACGGCGGGGGGTACTTCAGTCGTGGCTTGGGGTTGGCTGATCAGGCCGGGGACGCCTGTGGGATCGCTAACGCCGCGTGGCACGCTGGGTTGGTGCTGGTCCGCAAGGGATATCCCAACGACGCGTTGAAGCAGTTTCAGCTCGGGCAGTTCCGACTCCGAGGGGTCGCACCCGGCAAGTCCACATGGGCAACCGACGACCCCCGAGTGCCGACTCTCACCGCGCGGCTGAACCTGAATTCCGCGACCGCCTACGCCATCATGGGTGGTCGCGATGAGGCCGCCCGTCACCTCGCCGCAGCGAACGGCGAGCAGGCGCCTCGCGATGTGTACGAGCACGCAAGCGTCAGTCTTGGGGCCGCGAGGATTCACCTCGACCTGGGCCAGCTCGACGCTGCCGAGCGGTCCGCCGCCAGTGCGGTGCGCACCTACAGCGAAGGCCACTACCACCGAGGTCACACTATGGCGGAGCTCGTCCTCGCCGAGGTGCACATACGCACCGGGGAACCCCATGGGTTGACGCTGGCCCATGGGGCCATCACCAAGGTGACGACCTTGCAGTCCGTCGCTGTGCGACGGGAACTGTTGATCCCACTGGCCACCGCGTTGGAAGCCCGGCCCGGTGCCGATACCCAGGAACTGGCCCGGACCGCTCGACAGCTCGCCGTGACCCGGATCTAACGGGTTTTCTCGCTGTGGTGGGTACCTCGCCCGGCGGCGGTCACGGGGGGCCGGCGCTCGCCGAGGTCGGCTCGTCGAAGGCTGCCAGCACCCGTAGGTTTACCATCTCTTCGCCCCCGAGTGCGTAGAGTACGCGATTATCCCTGGTGGGCGCCGTCGTGCTCGCTACGACAGGTGATCGATTACGCTCCGTGACCGATCTGCACGCACGAGAGAAAGTGAGCGCTGCGTTCGTGCTGAGATACCTCCTCAGAAAGGCTCTCGGTTGGCTGCTCATGATCGTTGTAGCCACCAACCTGACGTACTTCCTGGCGAACTTCTTCCTGGACCCGCGGGCCAACTACCTCCAGCTGCGGCCACCTCGCACGCCCGAGCAGATCAGCCGCTCGCTGGCCCAGTACGACCTCAGCCGGGACACCCCGTTGCTGGACCGCTGGTGGCACTGGATCAGCGGTATCGTCGTGCACTGGAACTGGGGGTTCTCGCCGGTCGGGGAGAGCGTGAACTCCCAGATCAGCTTCCGGATCGGGGTGAGCGCCCAGCTCGTGCTGGGTTCGCTGATCCTCGCCACGGTCATCGGGATCAACCTGGCCGTGTACACCGCTGCTCGCCAGTACCGGTTCGCCGACCGCTTCTCTCAGGGAGTGTCGATCATTACGCTCAACATTCCGGTGGTCGTCGTCTCGCTGGCGGTGGTCCTGCTGGCGATCGCGGTCAACCAGTCAGTGGGCAGCACGCTGCTGTTCGTCGCGGGCGCCCAGTCCCCCACGGTGAACGGATTCTGGCCGTTGCTGGCCGACCGGGTGCGGCACCTGATCCTGCCGACCATCTCGCTCACCGTGATCAGCTACGCCGGCTACCACCTGCTGCAACGCTCGCTCCTGCTTGACAACATCAATTCCGACTACGTGCGGCTGGCCAGAGCCAAGGGGCTGACCCGGCACAGAGCCATCCGCCGCCACGGGCTGCGCACGTCGCTGATCCCGGTCGCCACCTCGATAGCGTTCGCGATCCCGGCGCTGTTCACCGGCGCGGTGATCACCGAGACGATCTTCGCGTGGCAGGGCATGGGCCAGTACTTCACCGAGACGATCAGCAAGAACGACATCCACGGCGCGGTCGCCGTCGCCGCCTTCGGCGCGCTGATGACCGCGATCGGCGCGATCCTCGCCGACATCGCCGTGGTGGCACTGGATCCGAGAGTACGGGCGAGCTGATGACCATCAAGTTGTCCACAGACACCGTGCTGTCCCCGATCGAGGAGCGGGTGGCCCGCCGCGGTGGGGGACACCTGTCTCGCCGCCGCCTCTACACGCGCCGATTCCTGCGCAACCGGGCCGCGGTGGCCGGACTGGTGATCCTGGCCCTGCTGGTCGTGTTCGCCATTGCCGGCCCGGTGCTGACCCCCTACACCTACACCGACGTCGACTTCACCAACCTGACCTCGGCGCCCTCGTCAACGCACTGGTTCGGCACCAACGGCCCCGGCAACGACACCTTCGCCCAGACTGCGCACGGCTTGGCGCGCTCGCTGGTCATCGGAGTCGTGGTGTCCCTGCTCACCACCCTCATCGCGGCGTTCGTCGGGGCGACGGCCGCCTACCTGGGCGGCACTGCGCAGATGGCCATCCTCGGGATCGTGCACTTCCTGCTGGTGGTGCCCTCCTTCCTCATCCTGGCGCTGATCTCGCAGAAGGCCGGTGGCGACTGGAAGGTGCTGATCCTCGTACTGACCGCGGTCGGCTGGATGTACGGCGCGCGGGTGGTGTGGTCGCTGTCCACCTCACTGCGCGAGCGCGAGTACATCCAAGCGGCCCGGTTCATGGGCGTCAGCTCGCTGCGGATCGTGCTGCGTCACCTGATCCCGAACATCGGTTCGCTGCTGATCATTACATTCACCCTCGGCGTGGTCGCCACGGTGCAGGCCGAGACCGGGCTGTCGTTCATCGGGTTCGGCGTGAAGCAGCCTGACGTGTCGTTGGGATCCATGCTCGGCGACGGAGCAAACACCATCACCAGCGCGCCCTGGTTGTTCTATTTCCCGGCCGTCATGCTCACCCTGCTCACCGTCTCGATGGCGCTGATCGGGGACGGCCTGCGCGACGCCCTCGACCCCACCTCGCACAGCGCTGGACATGTTCGTCGGGCAGGCCGGGCATGACGGGGTTGCCGCAGACCGAGCCGCTGCTGTCGGTCCGCAACCTGGCGGTCTCGTTCCCCTCGGAGGCCGGCCGGGTAGACGCGGTGCGCGGCGTCGACTTCGACCTGTGCGCCGGCCGAACGCTCGCCATCGTCGGCGAATCCGGCTCAGGCAAGTCGGTCACCTCGATGGCGGTCATGGGGCTGCTCCCGGAGTACGCCTCGGTGACCGGCTCGATCACGCTGGGCGGCCGCCGGTTGCTCGATCTGGACGACCGGCAGATGTCCACCATCCGTGGCCGGGAGCTGGGCATGATCTTCCAAGATCCGCTGTCCTCCTTGACGCCGATCTTCAGTGTGGGCCGGCAGATCGTCGAGGCGCTGGAGATCCACCAGAACCTGGACCGCGACGTCGCCTGGAAACGGGCGGTGGAACTGCTCGACCTGGTCGGGATCCCCGACGCGGCGCAGCGGGCCCGTTCGTTCCCGCATGAGTTCTCCGGGGGGATGCGGCAGCGGGTGGTGATCGCCATGGCGATGGCGAACGATCCGCTGGTCATCATCGCCGACGAGCCGACCACGGCGTTGGACGTGACGGTGCAGGCGCAGATCCTCGACGTGCTGCGCCTGTCCCAGTCCGAGACCGGCGCGGCACTGATCATGATCACTCATGACCTCGGCGTGGTGGCCGGGATCGCCGACGAGGTGTTGGTGATGTACGCGGGGCGGCCGGTCGAGCGGGCGCCGGTGGATGAGCTGTTCGCCCGGCCCCGGATGCCCTACACGATCGGCCTGCTCGGCGCCGTCCCCCGGGTCGACGTTGCCGGGCGCCGGCCGCTGGTGCCTATTGCGGGCAACCCCCCGTTGCTGGTGGACCTGCCCCCGGGCTGTCCGTTCCAGCCGCGTTGCCCCGTCTCGGTGCCCGGGTGCGGCGACCGGGAGCCGGCGCTGGTTTCTGGTGCGGCGGGGGATGAGCACAGCGCCGCGTGCATTCGGGCCCACGAGATTCACGACGGCCGCATCGACGGCCGCCCGATCTACCCGGTTGCGCTGGCGCCGGACGCACCGGCGGCGCACCTTCCCCGGGAGCAGCGGCCCGCCGTGTTGGAGCTCAAAGGTCTGTCCAAGACGTTCCCGCTGCTCAAGGGCGCGGTATTGAAGCGACGGGTGGGCTGGGTGTACGCGGTGTCGGGGGTCGACCTGGACATCCGGGAGGGCGAGACGCTCGGGTTGGTCGGCGAGTCGGGCTGCGGGAAGACCAGCACCCTGCTCGAGATCATGAACCTGCGCCCGCCGCAACGCGGCAGTATCCGCCTCGGCGGGGTCGACGTCGCCGAGCTGCGTGGACGGGACGCGGGGCGCCGGCTACGGCGCAAGATCCACATGGTGTTCCAGGACCCGATGGGCGCGCTGGACCCGCGGATGACCGTGTTCGACATCCTGGCCGAACCGTTGCAGGCGGTCGGTGCGGCGGACCGGACGGCGATCGGCGCCCGAGTCGAGGAGCTGATGGACCTGGTCGGGCTCAACCCTGAGCACTGCGACCGGTTCCCGACCGCGTTCTCCGGCGGACAGCGCCAGCGCATCGCGATCGCCCGGGCGCTGGCTACCAACCCGTCGCTGCTGGTGCTCGACGAGCCGGTCTCCGCACTGGACGTCTCGATCCAGGCCGGCGTGATCAACCTGCTGAACGAGCTCAAGGCCGAACTCGGCCTGTCCTACCTGTTCGTGGCGCACGACCTGTCGGTGGTGCGCCATACTTGCGACCGAGTGGCTGTGATGTACCTTGGCCGGATCGTGGAGATCGGCTCGGTAGACGACGTATTCGACAACCCGCAGCACCCGTACACCCAGGCGTTGCTCTCGGCGATCCCGATACCCGACCCCGTGGTGGAACGGACCCGGGAGCGGATCATCCTGCGCGGCGACCTGCCCAGCCCCACCGACTCCGCCCCCGGCTGCCACTTCGCCGGCCGGTGCCCCCTGCACGTGACGCTGGACGTGGCCCAGCGGGCCCGCTGCACCGGCGAGACGCCGGAGCTGACCGAAAAGCCGAATACCGATCATCGCAACGCCTGCCACTTCCGCTGAAGAGAAAGAACACGTGATATCTGTGGTGACGAAGTTCGCCGCCTTGGCGGCCACCGCCGCGTTGTCGGTGACGTTGGTTGCCTGCGGCGGCAGCCCGGGGTCGGGCGGGAACGCGCGTGACACCGCGAAGTCCCTCGCCGAGCAGGTCCAGTACAACCCGCAGCCCTATGACAACCTCAAGGACGGCGGCACCCTCACCACGCCCCTTCCTGAGATCTCTACCCAGTGGAATCCCTTCCAGGGCGACACGACCCAATATTCCCAGACGCTGTGGAGCTGGTACAACCCCGTTCTGATCACCTTCTCCGCAGACGGTAAGCCGACGTTCAACCCGGACTATCTGACCGATGTCAAGATCGACACGGTCAACGGCAATACCCGCATCACCTACACGATCAATCCCAAGGCCACGTACAACGACGGCTCGCCGATCGACTGGACCGCGTTCCACGCCACCTGGAAAGCCGACAACGCGCACGACAAGGCCTACATCGTCAGCTCCAGCGATGGCTACGACCGCATCGCCTCGGTGGACAAGGGCGTTGACGACCGGCAGGCAATCGTTACCTTCAACGGGGTCGACGTGTGGTGGCAGGCACTCTTCGGCGACCTGCTCAACCCCAAGGCGCTCGACCCCCAGGTGTTCAACAAGGGCTACCTCGACACTCCGCATCCGGAGTGGGGCGCTGGGCCCTACACGGTGGAGAAGTTCGATAAACGCAACGGTACCGTCGTCTTCACCCGCAACCCGAAGTGGTGGGGGAGGAAGGGCAAGCTGGACACCCGAATCTTCCTGGCCATGGAGAGCACGGCCAGCATCAACGCCTTCAAGAACGGCCAGCTCGACGCCGCAGACGTCGGCACCAAAGACCGCCTGGCCCAGGTCCGAGGTATGACCGGGATTGATATCCGCAAGGGTATCTCCCTGCACACCGACCTGTTCACCCTCAACAGCAGATCGCCCATCCTGGCTGACCCGCGGGTCCGTAAGGCGGTCTTCGAGGGAATCGACCGCAAACAGGTCACCGCCATCACCTTCCAGGGCCTCGACTTCACCGAGACCCCGCCCGGGTCGTTGAACCTGCTGTCCTTCCAGGAGGGCTACCAGGACAATTTCTCCAAGGCGGTCACCTTCGACGCGGGCAAGGCGAAGCAGGATCTGGAGGCCGACGGCTGGACTGCCGGGCCGGACGGGATGCGGAGCAAGGCCGGCCAGCCTCTGGAGTTCAGCTACGTCAATACCGGTGACGACCCGGTCGGCAAGGCGATCGCCGGCGCCGTAGTTGCGATGCTGAAGAACATCGGGGTCAAACTGGACATCCGGCAGGTGCCGAGTTCTGAACTCTCCAGCATCTTCAGCGGGCGGAAGTTCGACATGTTCTACTCGGGCGTCTACCAGAACGACCCGTTCGGCATGGCCTACATCTGCCAGATCTACTGCTCGGACAGCCAGCTCAACCTGTCCGGGACCAACAACCCGACGTTCGACCCGCAGGTCAAGTCGGTGAACACGCTGCCCACTGCCCACGAGCAGTTCGCCAAGGGTGCCGACGTCGAGAGTCAGGCCTTCACGACCTACGGCATCATGCCGACGCTGACCCTGCCGGCGATCGTCGCGGTGAAGTACGGCCTAGCCAACTTCGGCAGCGGACGCTTCTTCACCACCACCCCCGAGAACATCGGCTGGCAGAAGTAACGGCAGAATCCCGGCACATGCTGCCGCTCGATCTGGGCGGTTGGCGTGACCGAGTCGGCCGCCACCGGTGGGCAGGTGTGCGTTGGTGGACTATAATTCTGGTCCAGAAGTACGTCCCTCGAGGCGACCCTGGAACTGCTCACTGATCCGCAGGCCCAGGAGCGCATCGCCGCAGGCGTTGCCGACTTCGCTCGGGGGGATGCCTACCGTTGATCGCGAGCCTACAGCCGGTCGCGCCGCCGAGAACCGGATGGCCGATGCCCGTAGTTGATTCGCTCGGCGAAGATGATGTCGGCGTCATGGTGCGCACGGTCAGGTCGTGCGTGTGGTGCCCCGCCAACGTACTGCCCCGGACTCCACGACCACCGGCCGATCACGGTCCGTTACCAGGGCTCACTGTGTCCGAGAGGAAGAGATCAACCATGGCTGACGGTGCGACCCCGCGGGATTCCCGCGCCAACCGTAGGGCGATTCCCGTCACCATTCCGGCTGAACAAGCTAGGCCAGATCCGCCTGGATGCTGTGCTGGCGGTTCTTCGCGACCTGGAGGTGGACGAGCTCCCCTTTCCCGCGGACTCAGCCGTCAGACTCGCTCCGTTGCGCGCGGACACGGGACTGACGACGCCGGACTGCTGCGTCCTGCTCACCGCCGAAGACGTAGGTGCGTGTGGTGCGAGCTTCGAGACCGGCTCGTGAAGGCTGCCGAAGCCAGGGAGCTGAGAATTCTGCCTCATTGATCAGGCCTTCCGCGGCGAAAAGACAGCGGCGAAAGGACCGGCCAGCCGCACCGTCGACCGAACGGCCCGCGCGGGCTTCGGTCTGCGGGCATTCGCTACGATTTGCGGACTTCAACCCGTCGCGGCCCGCGCTCTACGGAGGGTTCCCATGGCCACTCCCGACATCCTCACCGCCAAGATCAATTATGGTTTCGACCATCTCGACGCCGATGGCGACGGCCGGCTCACCGAGCACGATCACGTCCTGATGGGGAAGCGGGTCGCCACGTTGCTCGCCCACGCGCCCGGCTCACCACCCGAGCGGCAGATCATCGAGGCCTATCTGCGAATCTGGTGGGACCTGCACCTACCGCACATCCCCGGCGGCGGCACCGCGATCTCCAAGGAGCAGTTCCTGGAATCCACCCTGACCCTGGCCACCGACCCGACCGCCGCGTGGGAGACCATCGGTACACTCGCCGCAGCGTTCCTGGCGATCGCGGACACCGACCACGACGGTCGACTCGGCCCCGCGGAGTACTGGACGTTCCTGGGTGGGCACTTCCCCGACCTGACCGAGGCCGACGCCAACGAGGCCTTCGCGCATCTGGACACCGACGGCGACGGCTACCTCTCAGCTGAGGAGTTCACCCAAGCCACCGTCGAGTACTGGTCCAGCAACGACCCGGACGCCCCCGGTAACTGGTGGATCGGCCGGCCCGTCTACCAGCGCTAAGTAGCCGTAGTCGCACCCGGCATCCGGCAGCGGGGGCGACCCCTACCAGGGTCCGGTCTTCGGGGGACACGCGATGAGCGATGTCTCACTTACGGGCTCCGCTTCGGTGGCCGTATCCCGCAACGTATCGGGCGACCACTCGCCGCGCATCGCGCGCTTCCGGACGCTCCGCTGCGGTGATCGACCTCCCGCAGAGGGATGGTTTGCCGGGATGGTGTCGGCGGCTGTTACGGCGCGTGTCCGATGGCCATGAGGTGGGCGCTGGCGCCGAGGAGTTCGGGCACGGCCTCGATGCGGCGGATGGCGCGCAGCACGGTCTCGCGGCGGGCCGGGTCGTCAAGGTGGTCATCGGCGAGGCCGAAGCTTCCAGCTCCTTCGATGGTCAGCACGTCGATATCGCGCAAACCGCTGGTGGCCAGCTCGGTGCGCAGCTCGTCGGGGCGGTGGACGTAGGCCAGGGTGAACCACTCCGGATGCTGGTGCGGGTCGGGGTTGCGATGCACCCCGTCGCGCACGTCGCCGGTGACGATGCCCTCGAACACCGGATCGGCCAACGCGCCGCTGCGCAGCCCGTCGAACGTCGAGGCATAGCGGGAGATCGCCGCCGCGAGCATCACACCACCTGGCTTGAGTACCCGCTGGGTTTCGGCCAGCGCCAGCGCCCGCTGATCGGGTTCGATCAGGTGGTACAGCGGACCGAAGAGCAGCACGGCGTCGGCGCTACGGTCGTCGAACGGCAACCGGCGGGCATCACCAACAGTGACCGAACACAGCGGGGCGTCCGGCTGCGCCCGGGAGGCGGCCGCAGCCGCCTCGACGTGCGGCGGCCACGGGTCGAGCAGATGCACCTGGTAGCCGGCCCGGGCCAGCGGCAGCGCGTAGGCGCCGCGCGCCCCTCCAACGTCGTAGATCACCGCCGGCGGGTACGGGAGGTACCGGCCGAGCAGCTCCTCCGTGCGCAGCCGTTCCAGCCGCCCCCAGGTGTCCAGCCGGTCCCGTTCAGGATCATGGCTGTAATGCGCCGCGATCGCCGCCTCGAAGTCCCTCGTCATAGCTCGACGCTAACGGCCTACCACAACACCCCGCGTCCAACACCATGTCCGCTGACCGATCTCCAACCCGGCCGGGAAGACGGGTGTCGGTATGGTGTGGTGGTGGTGACCGCGCTGGGGGGTGCTGTGGTGGTGACCGGGGCGGCGGGTGCTCTGGGGCGTGCGGTGGTGGCGGAGTTCGTGGGACAGGGTAGACGGGTGATCGCCCTCGACCGGGCGGGTGAGCAGCTCGATGCGCTGGGTGAGGGCACCGCGGGCCGGGGCGTGATCCCGTTCGGGGTGGATCTGGCCGACCGGGCCGCGGTGACCGCGGTCTGGCGGCGGGTGGATGAGGTCGCTGCGCCGTCGGTGTTGGTCGCGGTGGCGGGTGGTTTCGTCGGTGGCGGGCTCGCCGACGTCGATCCGGGGGTGCTGGAGGCGATGCTGCAGTCGAACCTCGTCGCCGCGTTGTGGTCGTGCCAGGCGGCCGCACCGCGGCTGGCGGAGGCCGGGAACGGTTCGATCGTCATGGTCGGGTCGAAGGCGGCGGTGAGTGGGGCGGCCCCGATCGCGTACGCGACGAGCAAGGCGGCCGTCGTGCGCCTGACCGAATTGCTCGCCCAGGAGCTGCGTCCCGCCGGGGTGCGGGTGAACGCCGTGCTGCCGTCGGTCATCGACACGCCGGCGAACCGGAGTTGGATGTCGGAGGACCTCGCGCGGCGCGCGGTGCCGACCACGGCGATCGCGAAGGTCATCGCGTTCCTGTGCAGCGAGGACGCCTGGCCGATCAGCGGCGCAGCCATCCCCGTCTACGGCCAATCCTGACCAGGTTCGTGCACCCTGGCGATGTGGGCGATCGGGCAGGCATGGGGATGGCCGGCTCACCGGGCAGTTACGGCTAAAGTTCCAGCGCTCGGGTTTTCGGGCGGACACTGCTGGAGTTACCGGATACCTCGGCCCGGTGGGTGAGGAGCAGAGACACTCGGTGTGCCGCGTAGAAAGTGGCTCCCAGACTCACGACGAGAAGGAGCCCCAGAGCGAGGATGCCGCCGTCGATGGTGGGAGACGCACCGTCACCGGCCTGGGAGCGGGCCGAGCCGGTCAGGAAAGGCACGATGAACAGCACGCCGACCCCGAGTGCGGTCTCCCCGGCCACCACGGCGGGGAAGTGGCGCAGAGTGAGGGCGAAACCTTTCCCGATTCTACCGGCCGCGTGTGCTTGTGCGATACGCGGTGTGAGCCGGAACTGGTTGTAGGCGCCGGCCGTCACCAGAGCGAGTACCAAGAGGAGTTTGACGAGCAGGAACCGCCCGTATGTCGTGGTGGCGAACTCCGAGACACTCCCGACGTGCTTCCACGCCAGCCAGGAACCCGAGATGATCACTGCACCCACGGCGGTGAGCGCGAGAACGCTGAAGCGTTGCCACATACGAGCCCAGAACAGCCCCGCGTGCGTGCTGAGCGCACCCCGGGTCCGACTCAGCAGCACGAGGCCGGCTAGCCCGCCCAGCCAGGTGCAGCCAGCGACGATGTGGGTCTGGGTCATGACGATGCCGAGCACGCCGTCGAACGTCACGGTGCCCAGGTTCGTCGGCAACGACGTCACGACCGAGGCCGTCACCGCGAATGATGCCGCGACCGTGGCCACACTGTCGAGACGGTCCCGGACGCCGGGAACGAACAGCGAGACGAGTAGCGCGGCCACCACCACGAAAAGTACGTTCTGCACCAGGATCAATGTCCCCGACGACACCCAGGAACCAGCTTTCGCGGGCTGCGCGAGGTAGTGCCACATCCGGGCCGGAGCCAGCGCTGCACCGAACGACGTGCCCTTGTCCGCGCGGGCCACCTGACCCGCGAGTTGGACATAAGCGGCCACCACGAGCACGAGACCAGACGAGGCGAGCAGCGTCGCGCTCCGGCGCCGCATGACGACCACGTCGGTGTCCTCGATGCCCCGCTCCTTCGCCCGCAGTACCGGACGCACGACCACGAGGTAGGTCAACGTCCCACCGATGACCGACGCCAGGGCGACGAAGTAGGCGAATGTGCTCAGCACTCGCCACCAGGCGGGCCACGATGCGGCCACGGGCGGTGCTAACATCACTTCGAGAACAAAATAACTCATAACGGACATTAGATGAGGCTAAGCTAAGCTTGTCAAGGGCGGCGTCCACGAACCCTGCGGTGTGACACAGCGTCACATCAGGAGCCAGGACCTGGTAGCGCGTCAGCATGCCTGCGTCGAACTGTTCACCGGCTGGACACAGGCATCCCGCGAGCTCCTCGACCGAAGCTCACAGCGCCTCGTCACTGACCTGTAGGTATCGGTGGGCAGCGTCGGGTCGTCGTAGTCAGTGATCCGCTCTGTCAGATCGTTGGAAGGCGCACGACATGTTGTCGCCTGCGGGGGTACCGGCGAGGGGTCTGGTGGCGTAGCGGCGGGCCAGCCAGGCACAGACCATGAGTTGGATTTGATGGAAGAGCATCAGCGGCAACACGATGAGCCCGACGGTCGCGGCTGGGAACAGTACAGTGGCTATCGGCACCCCGCTGGCGAGGCTCTTCTTCGACCCCCAGAACACGATGGTGATCTCGTCCTCACGGGAGAAGTCGAGCCGGCGGGCGGCGAAGGTGGTGGCCATCAACACGATCGCCAGCAGCGCGGTGTTGACGACCAGCAGTAGCACCAGCGAGAGTGGGGTGAGCCGACCCCAGATTCCGGCGACCACGCCCTGGCTGAACGCGGCGTAGACGACCAGCAGGATCGAGCCCCGGTCAACCAGTCCGAGGACCTTCTTGTGCCGGGTGACCACGCCGCCGATCCAGCGCCGCAGCAGCTGTCCGGTCAGAAACGGCAGGAGCAGCTGGAGCGTGATGTCGCGCACCGAGTCCAGCGACACCCCACCGCCACCCCTGGTGAACAGGCACAGCGCCACCAGCACCGGGGTGAGTACGATCCCGATGAGGTTGGACAAGGACGCGCTGCAGATCGCCGCGGCGACGTTGCCCTTGGCGATCGAGGTGAACGCGATCGATGACTGCACCGTGGACGGTAGGCAGCACAGGAACATCAGCCCGGCGTAGAGTTCTGGGGTGAGCACGCCGGGCACCAGCAGTCTGGCGGCCAGGCCTAGTAGCGGGAACACCACGTAGGTGCTGGCCAAGACGATGGAGTGCAGTCGCCAGTGCCGCAGGCCGTCGAGGGCCTGCTTGGTTGAGAGCCGCGCGCCGTAGAGGAAGAACAGGAAGCCGATCACGGTGATCGTGGCGTAGTGAAAGCAGGTGGCCACCGTGCCTCGCGCCGGCAGCATCGACGCTACCAGCACGGTGGCGAGGATGGCCACGATGTACGGGTCGATCCGCAGCCGTGAAAGAGCCGGCATGCGAGGCATCCTTGCCTTTCTCGCGGGGTCGGGGCCGGCGAATCAGATCAGAACTCTGACGGTGTGGTGCGTGCCGTGGTGGCGGCTGATGTTGCGCTCCAGCAGCGCGATCGAGGCGGTGACACCGACGGCACCCCCCTGGATCTCGGGCAGTCGGCCGTCGTTGGCCCGCAGTTCCAGCAGTGCGTTGTCGATCGCGGTCTGCGCGGCGAACAGGCAGGGGGTGCTGTAGATCGCCACGTTGACGCCGAGGTCCTCCAACTCGGTCAGCGACAGCCGAGGTGACTTGCCGCCGGCGATCTGGTTGAACAGCAGCGGCTTGTCCCCGATCACGCCGCGGATCTTGCGGATCCAGTCCACGCTGTGTACGCCGTCGATCAGCAGCATGTCGGCGTTAGTGGCGGCCAGCGCTTCGGCTCTACGCAGGATCTCTGACTCGTCGGTGGCGTCGGTGCGCGCCACCACAAGCAGGTCATTGCGGGTTTCCAGAACCAGGTTCAGCTTCTCCAGGTACTCCGCCAGCGGCAAGATCTGCTTGCCGTCCACGTGTCCGCAGCGGCGCGGCCGCTTCTGGTCTTCCATGATCACTCCGGAGGCGCCGATCCGCTCCAGGTGAGCCACCACGTGGCAGGCCACCTCGGGATCGACGTAGCCGTCGTCGATGTCGACCAGCAGGTGCTGCTGTGGGAAGGCCAGCCGGAGCCGCTGCACGAAGTTGACCATGTCGGGCCAGGCGATGAACCCGATGTCGGGCAGGCCGTAGTAGGAGGCGGCGAACCCGAACCCCGAGATGAACATGCCGCCGTAGTGCTGGGCCACTAGCGACGCGGAGAACATGTCGAACACCCCGATCAGCGGCGTGATGGTCTCGCTCTGCACGTCCCGGCGAAGCGCGCTGCCGTATTTCATCACAACAATCCCCCAAGTTCTTCATGAGTTCTACATGTCATTTATTTTTAATGAAACAAACGACCATTTTCAATGAAAAAAGACCCGCTTGCTCCACCGTTGTGACAACCAAGATCAAATCCGACTGCACAACTTAACACCCGGTTTCCAGGTTTCACGCCTCGACCGGAGGTGTCCGTGCGCGATGGACCCGCCACCAAACTCCATGGCGGCAGCCCGACGGCGACGGAATGCTACGGTCTCGCGGTTCCGAGAGTCCAAGGATCCACACTTCTCAACATTGAGAAATGTCGACTCGAACAGGTGTCGCAAGATCAGAGAATCGGACATGGGCAGGGGTTGCCAATCGCACCCCTGGTGTCATGTGAATCCGACCACTCCGGGCGATCATGCGGCTGTAGTGTCAGCCGGACCCACTTTATTTATCGCTGTCGTACAAAACGTGTACGCCTGAAATTTAAAATAGCGAGTTCGTCTGACTTGAGCCGCTTCGGTATTATACTCGTGTACGCGCCATCCACCTCCCTGAATGCGCGCTACCTGCATATCATATTCAATTGACACGTTCCGGCCGATGGCTGGACAATCTTGAACGTACCGACCGGTCGGCTGGTTGCCAAGTAGGTTCACTCCACGGTGGCTGTACCGCCAGGTTCGGCCAGCCGGCTCTGTGCCGGGCACTGGAGCCTTACCGGGTCGAGGGTTCCGGCATCACCCCGCGTGACCAGCGGGCCGGGCGTATGCGGCCAAACACCCGATCTGTACCCAGCCTCAACACTCCGGGTTCACAAGAGCACGATAATATCGCTTCCGCTACTTACCAGTGATCGCGAACCCCTGCCCTGGGGCGAAAGTGGTGATGCTTGGTGGCAGCGCATGGAGCTCGTCGATGACCGCGCAAGCCGGGCAGACGGTGTCGGCCTGTCGCTGCTTGTTTGTCTGGGCGTCGATCTGGGCCCGCTTGAGGGCGGCCTGCGACTCGGTGACACCGGCGAACGCGGCCTGCGCCTTGTTGATGGCATCCTGGACGTTGGGTGGCAGGTCGACCGTGGAGAGCACGAACCGTGGGTGGATGAGGATCGGCACGCCAAGCACATTGTCGATCTCTGCGATGAACCCATCATTGACGGCCTGCTGAATTTTGTTGAGCGTCTGGTTGCCGGCGCCGTTTGGGTTCGGCACCGCTGTTGTGGCCGATTGGGCGCTGGTGTTGCGCGCTAGGGAACAGGAGGCCACAAGGTCTGCGCATTCCACATTACCGATCTCCTGGCGGAGGATGTTCTGAGCGAGGTTACCCAGCGTGAAGCTGAGGAACGCGTTCCAGCCTTGTTCACCGTCCCAGGCTGGAAGGAACTCGCCATCGGGCGCCGGGTAGCTGCGAGTGCCGTAATTGTCGTCGAAGACGCGCATCACCTGGTCGTTGGTGTAGTTCACGTCGAAGTAGAACGTGCCTTCGACACCGACGAGCACACCATCCTTCGTCGAGACGTTGATCACCTCGTTGGAGTCGGCGTTGTGGCTGCCGCTGACTTTGAAGTTACGTCGTGTCGATGGATAGGGGTGTTCGCTGGAGAACAGTCCGGTGGGCGTTAAACCCGAGTTAGGTTGGATGACTTGCCTGATGCTGTTGTCGTCGAGGGGCCCCCGTTGCGTATCACGACCACGTGCCCGCCGTCTGCTTTGGTGAACCCAGCGAGGTAGGCGACTCCTGTGACGAGGGCAGTGCCGGCCGCGAGGAGGGCGAGCATTCCCACGATGATGTGGCTCGCTTTGGAGGTGTTGAGATACGACAGAGGCTTGACGTAAGTTGCAGCTTCCCGCCCATGCTTCGCTCGTTGGTGAGTGAAGTACGCGTCAGGGTCGTGAATGAGGGCATCAGCGGGTTTCTGGACTGCGGGGTCAGCGGAGGGCAGATGGAGTGGTTCTGGGGCCATGGGCGCACGGTAGTCGAGCTGCCCCGCGCAAGCGTGCGTCTACTCCCTGCGTCGTGCAGGTAGTTTTTCGCGGGCAGGGGACCTGAATGTGGTGTCACGAATGTGAGGCTGACGTTGACGACGAGTGTCGTGACGGTGCCGGATTTGGTCCGCCACCGTCCCATACAGCCGATCATGACGATAGACAATGCTGACCACGTGAACGCGCACCGCGCTGCGGCACGCCGTCAGCGAGGCCCACCACGTGGGGTCTCGACGCGCGGCGCGGGGTCACCGGCGCGTACCGCTGCCAGCGCACGGGTGAACCGTATGCCCTCGTCCTCCAGCGAGCTGTGCCGCATCAGCAACACGTCCTGCGGATAATTCTGGTGCTGCCGCCACGGGGCAGTGGCCCCCTGCTTCGGCAGCACGGCCACACTGCGCTGCACGTAGCCCGATTGCAGGCCGATCATCGGCTCCCGCTGTGGCGTGTCCGGCGCCAGTGGCGTGCATGCTTGATAGCCATGCCGGCCCATGTGGTTGAGCAGCCGGCAGACGTACTCGCTGATCAGATCAGCCCGCAACGTCCACGACGCGTTGATGTAGCCGAAGGTCAGGGCGAAGTTCGGCACGCCGGAGAGCATCAGGCCCTTGTAGGTCACGGTGCGGCCGAGGTCGATGTCGGCGCCGTCGACACTCAACGTCATGCCGCCGATCGCCAGCACGTTCAGGCCGGTGGCGGTGACCACGATGTCGGCCGCCAGTTCCGCCCCGGAAGCCAGCCGGATCCCGTGTTCGGTGAACGTCTCGATGTGGTCGGTGACGACCGACGCGCGGCCGCCGCGGATCGCCTTGAACAGATCACCATTCGGCACCAGGCACAGCCGCTGATCCCAGGGGTTGTACCGCGGCGTGAAGTGCGTGCCGACGTCGTAGCCCTCGGGCAGCTGCGCCGTGGCGCCCTTGCGGAACAGGGACTTCATCACGCCGGGGGCGCGGCGGCTGAGCTGGAAGATGAGCGTGGCGAGCAGGGCGTTCTTCCACCGGGCGAGGGGGTAGGCCACGGTGGGTGGCAGCCTGCGGCGCAGTGCGTCGGCGACAGCGTCCCGTGACGGCAGCGACGCCACGTAGCTGGGTGAGCGCTGCAGCATCGTGACGTGCGCAGCCTGCTCGGCCATCGCCGGGACCAGGGTCACCGCGGTCGCGCCGCTACCGATGACGACCACCTGCTTGCCGGCGTAGTCCAGATCCTCGGGCCACCGCTGGGGGTGCACGATCTGCCCGGTGAAGCCGTCCGTGCCCGGGAACTGCGGGGTGTAGCCCTCGTCGTAGCGGTAGTAGCCCGAGCAGGCGAACAGGAAGCTGCACGTCAGCACCATCGACTCGCCGGTGTCGGTCCGCTGCGCCTGGACGGTCCAGCGGGCGTGCTCGCTGGACCACTCGGCCCGCACGACCCGGTGCTGGAAACGGATGTGCTGATCCACATTGTGCTCGCGCGCGGTCTCCCGGATATACCGGCAGATCGAGTCACCGTCGGCGATGGCTTCCGGAGCCGTCCACGGGCGAAACGAGTAGCTGAGCGTGAACATGTCCGAGTCCGAGCGGACGCCTGGATAGCGGAACAGATCCCAGGTGCCACCGATCCTCCCGCGGGCCTCCAGGATCGCGAACGTCGTGCCCGGGCACCGTCGCCGCAGTTGGCAGGCAGCGCCGATCCCGGACAAACCGGCACCGACGATGAGCACATCGACGTGATCGAGCCCCATGGTCGCACTCCATTTCACGCAGTGAACCGCTCGCTGCCGCACGAGCCGTCCCGCCGCCACCGTGACAGCATCAGCTTACCGACGCTATGTCGATGTAGTCAACAGTGTGTTGATGGAATCGACGGTGTGTAGAGTGCTGAGTCATGAGACCGCCCCGCACCGTCGAGCACACCGGGACACCCAGGGGCCGGCGCACGCCCCGGCCGTCTGGCGACGACCGGCAGACGGCGATCCTCGCTACCGCGGAACGGCTGCTGGAGGACCGGCCGCTCAGCGAGATCTCCATCGGCGACCTCGCCCGTGGGGCGGGCATCTCCCGGCCCACGTTCTACTTCTACTTCGCGTCGAAAGAGGCGGTCCTGCTCGCGCTGCTCGACGGCGTCGTCGAACAGGGGTGGGCAGCCGCCGGTGACGTGCTCGATCGTCTCGCCGAAGACCCGAGGGCGCGGTGGCGGGAAGCCATCAACGCCTTTTACGAGGCTTTCCGGTCGCATCGGGCGGTCGCCCTCGCCTGCGCACAGCTGCGCGGCACGAATGCCGAGGCCCGCCAGTTGTGGGCCACCGTGATGGAAGGGTGGGTGCACTGCACCGCCACCGCCATCGAGGCGGAGCGGGAACGGGGCGCCGCGCCCGCCGGCTTGCCCGCCCGGGACCTAGCGGTGGCACTCAATTCGATGAACGAGCGGGCGGTGTACGCGACCTTCTCCGACGATGGGCCCGCCGTCGTCGAATCCAGGGTCGTCGATGTGCTGCTCACCGTGTGGCTCAACAGCATCTACCAGACGACCGCACCATGACGGACCTGGGCGGTCGGCAGCGTGCAAAGGTCCAGCCAGCCGGATCGAGGGCGCACAGTCCCCGAATGGGTGAACTATCCGATGCGGCGGCGGGAGGCTGTAACAGTGCCGTGCGGCGCCGCGATGACAGATCGGTTCCGTGATGCTGTTGGACCCCCCGACCCGGCAGCATCACGGGGCCGTTCCATGAAACGTGTCAGGACGGTTCATGGAGTCGCTACCTCGCGGTGGCGACGTTGACTCATGATCTGAGTCTTCCCGTGGCGGTACCCGGTGCCGCCGATGGCGGTCTTACGTGGGTTTCCAGCGGGCTGGTTTTCCGTCCTGCCGCAACTCGGCTCGGACGCCCTCGCCGCGAGTGCGGCCAGGTTGCACGCGGCGTTGTAGTCCCGGTCGAGCCGGGTGCCGCAGTTCTCGCACACGAACTCCCGCTGGGCGAGGGTGAGCTTGGTTCTCACCGCACCGCACGTCGAGCAGGTCTTGCTGGACGGGTACCACCGGTCGGCGAGGACCAGGCGCGCACCGGCGTCGGTGGCCTTGTAGTCGAGTTGACGGCGCAGCTCCGCCATGCCCAGGCCGGAAATGTGGCGGGCGAGGTGGTGGTTGCGGACCATCCCGGCCACATTCAGATCCTCCACGACCACGACATCGAACTCGCGCACGAGCCGGGCTGAGAGTTTGTGCAGCCCGTCGCGGCGGGCATGAGCCACGCGGGTGTGCAGCGCGGCCACGCGCGCCGTGGTCTTGCGCCACCGGTTCGACGCCACGGTGCGGGTGCGCCGGTCCGGGCCGCGACGCCGCGACGCCTGACGCTGTGTTCGCCGCAGGGCGCGCAGGACACCGTCGAGGTGGTGCGGGTTGGGCACGACCTCTCCGGTGGAGAGCACAGCCAGGGACTTGATGCCCAGGTCCACGCCGACGACCCGGCCCTGTGTGCGCTGGCGGGGGGTCGGGTCGGGCAGTTCCACGGACAACGACACGTGCCAGCGCCCACGCTGCCAGGACAGGGTCGCCGAGCGGATCCGCGCGATCCCGGTCTGAACCTTGCGGGCGAGTTTGCGGGTGGACTCGTGGGTGCGGACCAGGCCGATGCGGGGGAGCTGGATGTGGCGTCTATCGTTGCCGAGCCCGATCGCGCCGGTGGTGAAACGGCAGGTCAGACGCGCACGGCGGCCCTTGAACCGGGGAAACGCCACCCGGCGCCCAGCGCGGGCACCGGCCTTGGACTTCGACCAGTTCGACAACGCGGCGGCGAGGTTGGCCAGCCCTGAGGAGTAGGCCTCCTTGCTGTTGGCCGCCCACCACGGTGCCCGCTCGTTCTTCACGGCGTTCCACGCGCGGCGCAGGCCAAACGCCGACCACGACACCAGCGGGGTGAGCCGGTCGTCCGGGATGTCGTAGGTGCGCTCGGCGGCCCGCTGATCCAGGTTGGCGCGGATGAGTTCGAGGCCGAAGTTGTAGACGTAACGCTGGGCACCGCAATGTGACCGGAACGCCTCCGCCTGGGCGTCGGTCGGATCGAGTGCGAACAGGTAGGCGCGGATCACGACCAACCCCCGACACCCACCCGAAAACCGAACACGTGTTCGACGATATCAGGTGCGGGTCGCGCCAGCACGCCGAGTGTACTGGTCACCGTCCTCCCGGATCACGCTGTCGAAGGACACGCCAGAACGAGGAACCCCGTGCGCCCCGAGCACTCAGCATCACCTGGCAACCACCCACAGCAGCGGGCTGGCGGCGGTACCACCATCAAGATCTTGCCACGGTAACCCCGCCGAGACCACGCCCACCGTGGACCGCCCCGCGCAACCAGCAACCTCCCTCTCACCACCAGCTCAGCAGCGGCCCAGCATGGGGCGCCCAACTCCAGGCACACCCCGCAACCTCACCGGTGCAAGGTCACACCAAACAGCCTGTTATGACACACTCCCGCGAACAGTCGCCAACCCTCTCTGTGGGGCAGGCCCGCACGCCCCGGGGCGGGGAGGTGGGCGGTGTTGGCTGCCGGGATCCTTGACCAGCCTCCCGGGAGCTGACGGCGGAAGAGCACGGTCCGCACCGCCGAACTTGCCAGCCCGAGGGCGAAACTTGACGCGGCGAGGGAATAGTGCGGTTTTTCAGTTACCGGTTGGGATGACTGGGCCTGGGACGGCGTCGGCACAGCCCGTGAGATCACCTGGGCCACTCCGGCCATCGCGGTGCTGATGCTCACCGTTTTCGACGACGACTCGGTGTTCGCCGCGATGCGCGCCGGCGCGCTGGGCTACGTGCTCAAGGGCGCGGCCCAGGAGGAAATCGTGCGCGCCATCCACGCGGTCGCCGCCCGGCTGGGGCTCGCCCCCAAGACCGTCACCAACCACGCGTCGGCGGTGTTCACGAAGCTGCAGGTAGTGGGCCGGGCTGAGGTCGTGCAGCGGAGCGTGACGGAGCGCGCTCGCGCTGCGCCTCGTCACAGCACAAGATCCTGAAATGCGGGCTGTTGCGTCAAATAAGTATGCTTTTCTGTCATGAAAGCTGGCGATATACAGCTGCATCTCGCGACGACCAACCGCTGTATGCGCTGCGAGGACCGCGCCGGGCGGGGAAGAGCACCGAGATCGCCCAGGCGGTCGGGGACCTTCTCGACAGCGGCGTGCCGCCACGCAACATCGTGCATGCCGCCGTCGATGGTTGGCGGGCGGCGGATCTGCGCACGCTGGTGACGTCGGCGTCGATGACGTTTCTTGCCGGGACGAGCGGTCCGCGCTACTGGTTCCTCGATGAGATCACCAGCGTCGTCGGCGACTGGCCCAACACCATCAAGAACCTGCGCGACAACGATGTGGGGTTCGGCGAGGACACCGTCGTGCTCACGGGGTCCTCCGCGGCGGGGCTGCATGCGGCACGGCGCGCACTGGCGGGCCGGCGAGGGCCGGCCACCCGCACCGAGCGGGTGCTGTTGCCCATGCGGTTCACTGATGTCGTCGCCGCGCGGGGTGTCAAGCCGCCGGTGCTCGCCCCGGTTCCGGTCCGGGAGCTGCGGTCGGCGCAGGTGGGCGACGCGGTGTCCGACCTGCTGCCGTACCTGGGCGACCTGGTCGGGTTGTGGGAAAGCTACCTGCGCTTCGGCGGCTTCCCGCAGGCCGTCTCCTCCTGGCTGCGCTCCGGCGACCTCGACCAGCCTTTCGTCGACGCGCTCTGGGATGTCGTGTACGGCAAGGCGATCACCGGTGCGCGGTTCTCGGCCACGCAGACCACGGCACTGCTGGATCGCCTGGCCCGCAACCTGTGTTCACCGCTCAACGTCTCGCACCTCGCCGATGACGTCGACGCCGCCCGCGCGACGGTCGTCGACCGCCTCGCGGATCTCGCCGAGAGTTTCCTCGTCTGGCCTTGCCACCGAGAGCAGGGGCTTGCGCCGCGCCTGGCCGCCCAGACCAAGTGGTACTTCACCGATCCCGTCCTCGCCCGGCTGGCAGCGCTCCGCGGGCTGGGCCGGGAACCGGACCTCACCCAGCTCTGCGAGCAGCAACTCGGCGTGGTCTTGCTGCGCAATCTGGATGCCGCCGGTTCCGGCGATGTCGCGGACTACGCAGAGCTGCTGCACTATCGCAACAGCACCGGTAAGGAGATCGACTTCGTCGGCCGCCGGATGGGCGAGATCGCGGTGGAGAGCAAGTACGCCGACGATCGCTGGGCCCGGGAGGCGCAGACCCTCACGGCATCCGGATGGCACGGCGTGATCGCGACCCGCTCAGCAACCCAGTGGCGCGGCGAGGTCTGGGCCGTGCCGGCTCCCATCCTCGCCCTCCTCCTCGGCGGCTGACCCGTACCCCCATTGATTCCGCCGTGAACTCGACCAGACCGACGTGTGGACCGGCTGGGAACGTCGGTGGGGTCGAGTTCACGGGCAGTCGTTCCGCTAGACGGCGGTGGTGAGGCGGTGGCGGAGTTCGGGGACGCCTGGGCTGGTGTGCAGGGGTGCTAGGACGGTGTTCAGGGCGCGCAGTTTGTCGTGCGCCAGGGGCGAGGACAGGGTCGTGATCGCGTCCACGGCCTGGTGGCCGATGGTGACGGCGGTGTCGAGGTCCCCGGCCAGCGCGTGGGCCCCGGCGAGGTCCAGCTGGTACACGGCCCGGAGCCGGGCGTGGGCGGGACCGTACTGGTCCACGGCCTGGCGCAGCAGCGGCACCGCCCGGTCGGCGGCGTGCGGGTCGCGGCCGGGGATGGCCAGTGTGTAATGGGCCTGACCTTGTCTGGCGGCGAGGTGAGCCTCGTTGACGAGGCTTGCGGCCCATGACTCGGTGTCCGCCGGGCCGATCGCGGCGAAGTGGTCGACGGCCTGGCCCAGCGCGCGATCGCAACCCACCGCGTCTGTCTGGGCGGCGTACGCCTTAGCCTGGATGTTGGCCAGGCAGCAGGCGGTGGACGCGGAGACCGGGTGCTTTCCGCCCATCACGGCGTGGCCGAGCTGGACCAGTTGCAGCGCCTCGTCGGGCCGGCCCAGGTGCACCGATTGCAGCGCCATGTCATAGATCACGAAGGCGGTCTGGTCCGCGCCGAGCGGGTGGCCGGTGTCACGAGCGATGGCCAGCCCGATCATCCACAGCCGCCGGGCGGCCTCGTCCTGCGTCACGTCGAAACTCAGCCAGCCCGCCTGGGTCGCCAGGCGGGCGGTGGCCAACCGCAGCCGGGGCTGCACCTCGGGGGTGACCTTGGCGCCCAGCAGGGGCAGCGTGGCGCGCAGTTGGGCGACGGCGGCGTCGCGGATCAGGCCGCTGTGCCCGGCGAAGTCCTGGCGCACGAACGTATCGGTGAGGTGCTCGATGGCCTCGACATCGGCGGTCCCCACCCGGCGGGTGCCGGTGGGCTGCGCCTGCGGCAGCAACGCCGCCAGCCGGCTGACGTCCAGCCCGGCGGTCGCGCCCACGATGAGCCCGGCGACCCACTGCACGAAGTCCCTGCGCTCCATGCACCTCACGTCCTTCCAGCCCGCAACCCTCGCGAGACCCACGGTAGTCCCTGGGTCGAGGAAATTGAGCCTGGCCGGGGGGATGTATAACCCGCGGCGACCCGGGCGACGATCTCCACATCCCGCAACCGGCTGATGTCGTTCTCGATGGCGGAGACTCGCGGCTGCCCCAGATCGACGATCTCACCCAGAGTGGTCTGGCTTCATCCGGTCAGCCTCCGCACTCGGAGGAAGAAGGCCCCGAACTCGTAGCCGCCCAACTCGACTCCGACCTGCTCACTGTCATAGAAATCGGGCGGCAGCGCCTGGCGCGGATCGAGCGCTCGGCGCTGGCAGGGGTCACACAGGGCACCATCTGGGCGTCCACGGCGCAGCCGCGCCCCGCACCCCGGGCACATGGTCATCGGCACAGCGTAGCGACGCACTGCGGTGCGTGGCCCTACCACACCGTGGCACCTCGCGGTAGTCCTGCGCGGATATCCACTCGGCTTTACCGCGCTACTCGTAGGCCGAGCCCCCGTCTCGATGTGTGATCGGCCTCGGTCGGGGCGTGAAGGGGGCTTGTCCCCCCGACGTGCTCGCCCCCTTCACGCCCCGGCCCCCACCAGCGCAGAGGGGATGCCGATCAATGAGCTCATCGCGGGACGCCGCATTCGCGGTGCCGCAACGCGTGTACACGATTCGGATGACGGCCCTGCTCGGTGCGCGGCTGGAACACGAGGTGACCGAGGACGCCTTCGCCGTCGGCCGAACCGCCGGGCGGGGCGAGTTCCAGGCGTTGTGCGGACCGGTGTTCATCCCCGCCGCGATGGTCGCGCCACCCGGCCGACCCTGCCCGGAGTGCCAGGACATCCTGTCCGCATCCCGCCAAGCGGCGAGGTTGCGGCGAGCCCGCCACCGCCGCCCCGGGCTGCTGCGGCGCCTGCTGCCGGTGTGGCGGCCGTGACCGGACTACGATACGGGCATGGTCTCACCCGGGTTGCCGTCGGACGCGGAATGGATTCCTGCCTTGCTCTCGCCGAACACGCCGCGCGCGATCCGTGACGCGCTGATCGACTCCGAGCGTGCGGAATTCGAGCGTCGCTACGCCGAGGAAATGGCCGAGGCCGCCCGGACGCTGGACCTGAGCGCCGTCCTTACGGTGCTGGACGCCTACCGCACGATCGCCGAGATCACTCAGAGGCAGGGCGTTGAGGCGCACCGGAGGATGCTGGACCGAGTCGCCCGTCTCCAACGCGGCGAGGACGTGCCCACCGTGGCAGGGCATGTCCATAAAGCAGAGATCAACGCGAGGCTGGGCCGCTGACGGTGTGTACTCGTACGACATTCTTTCCGAGGCCCGGGAACAGGTTGACGGGTTGCCCCTCGGCGCGCTGCCCTTCTACGCCGAGCTGATCACATTCCTGGAGCTGACCCCGTGGGACGGTCCTCCTTACCGGGAGGACAAGCGGGACGGCAACATGCGGAAGATACTGTTTGGACGGGGCGCCAAAGGCATCGCCGTTTACCTCGTCCTGGAGCAAGAGCGCCGCGTGGTCGTGTTGAGCGTGACCTGGGTCGACTGACCGGCCGTTTCAAGATTATTAATTCGTGTGGGTCGCACGGTGTATGGACCGCTGTCGCCGGGAGCAGGTAGGCCGGGTCGGTATTTCTCGGCGGATCGCGCCTGTCGTCGGTAGGTATCGGAGCTTGATCGCCGAAAGTGAGCTGTGGCCGTGCAGAAATGCACGGCCACAGC
>JBOHFI010000055.1:0-33369 GCA_050699595.1 Pseudonocardiaceae bacterium
CCCCGCGATTGTTCTCGCGGGGCGGCCTCTTGCTATCCTCTTGCGATGTCGCCGGCTCCGCCGGCTTCCTCCTGCCGCGGAGAGTCCGTGGCCGATCAGTCCACAGGAGGTGAGTGGTCTTCATGCGTCGTTACGAGATGATGGTCATCCTTGATCCACAGCTTGACGAGCGCACCGTGGCACCATCGCTGGACCAGTTCCTCGGCGTGGTGACGGCACAGGGTGGCAGTGTCAACAAGGTGGACGTCTGGGGCAAGCGCCGGCTGGCCTACGAGATCGACAAGCGCACCGAGGGGATCTACGCGGTGCTCCAATTGTCCTGCACGCCCGCCACCGTGGCTGAGCTCGACCGGCAACTGTCGCTCAGTGAGACCATTCTGCGCACCAAGGTGATGCGCCGGGATCAGGGGAAGGGCTGACGTGGCCGGCGAGACTGTTATCACGGTGGTCGGAAACCTGACCGCTGACCCGGAGCTGCGGTTCACCCCCTCCGGCGCGGCGGTGGCCAACTTCACGGTGGCCTCCACGCCGCGTACCTTCGATCGCCAGAGCGGCGAGTGGAAGGACGGCGAGGCGCTTTTCCTGCGGTGCAACATCTGGCGGCAAGCTGCGGAGAATACCGCTGAGTCACTCACCCGGGGTATGCGAGTGATCGTCAGTGGGCGGCTGCGTCAGCGCTCCTTCGAGACTAGGGAAGGCGAGAAGCGCACCGTGATGGAGATGGAGGTCGACGAGGTCGGTCCTTCGCTGCGCTACGCCACCGCCAAGGTCAACAAGGCTACCCGCCAGGGTGGCGCGTCGGGCAGCGGTGGGTATGGCGCCTCCGGCAGCCCCGCCGACGACCCCTGGAGCTCTGCTCCGCCGGCCGGGGCGCCGGCCGGATCCGGCAACGGAGCCGGTGGTTATGACGACGAGCCCCCGTTCTGATCACCTCGCTGTCGATCCCGCTGTTCTTGATCACTGACTCTCAGGCGCGACCCACTCAGGAGTACTCCAGCCATGGCTAAGCCGCCGGTGCGCAAACCGAAGAAGAAGATCTGTATCTTCTGCAAGGACAAAGACACCGCTATCGATTACAAGGACACCGCGCTGCTGCGGAAGTACATCTCCGACCGCGGCAAGATCCGGGCCCGTCGGGTCACCGGCAATTGCAGCCAGCATCAGCGGGACGTCGCCATCGCGGTGAAGAACTCCCGCGAGGTCGCGCTGCTGCCCTACACCTCGACCGCACGCTGACACCGGGAAGAGGCGACCATATGAAGATCATCCTCACCGCTGACGTCCCCCACCTCGGCGAGCCCGGCGATCTGGTGCAGGTCAAGGACGGGTACGCCCGCAACTACCTGCTGCCCCGCCGGCTGGCCATCGCGGCCACCAGAGGCGCGCAGATGCAGGTGGCTACGATCCGTCGGGCCCAGCAGTCCAGGCAGATCCGCGACCTCGACCACGCGCGGGAGGTCGCTGGTGTTCTCTCGGGTCTGGGCACCGTGTCCGTCACGGCCAAGGCCGCTAGGTCCGGTGGAAAACTGTTCGGTTCGGTCACCGTGGCTGACGTCCTCGACGCGGTCCGTTCCGCGGGTGGCCCCCCGTTGGACAAGCGGGTAGTCGACCTCGGCGGCCATATCAAATCCGCTGGTTCTTACCAGATGACTGTGCGCTTGCACCCGGAGGTCTCGGTCACCGTCCCCTTCCAGGTCACCACCGCCAGCTGAGCCGGCAAACACCACTGAGCTCTTGTCCGTGAAGAGCTCAGTCCGTTAAGACCTGGCGCCGCCGGTTCTCCTACCACGGCGGCGCCAGGGGGCCGACCAGTCGCCGGGAGCCGAAACGGGGGGATGTAAGGCTCCACCGACGACCGGCCGGGGATCTGGGAGTGAATACGCTAGGACTTCCCGGGACCACGAAGACGCCGTCACCGCCTAGTTGTGAGACTCAAGCGCCCCCGGTCTGGGATGTGGCCGGTTTGTCATGTGGCCAGTCTGGCATGTGGCGGGGATCGTTCGACGGTTGCCTCTGGTCGGCAGTGTCGCTGCTGCTTCGCCGGTCATGGGTGGTGACCGCGACAGGGTCTAGCCCCCTCAGTTTCGCAGAGCGCAGAGATCAGCGCAAGGTTACCCGGAGGGGCCGTACCGGCAGCCCTGCCCGATAGACGGGCCTCCACAGTTCTCGCACCCGCCGGTGACGACGGCGCGCCGAGCGCGCGGCACCGTTCGGGCGACACCACGCTCTCCGTGGTCGCGGGCGTCGACACGCGGGAGGGCGCCGGACACGCCGAGTCGAGGCGAACAACCTTCTGTCCACATCCATGTACAGGGTCTTGAGCAGCCTAAACGACGAAATTGTCGCGAATTTTCCCCAGGCTGTCCACAGTCGTCCAGTGCTGCACCAGCGGTGCTGGCGCTTTGTCCGGAGATCCTCCCCAGGCTGTCCCCAGGCTGTCCCCAGATGACGCTTGTCCGGGCTTGCTCAACGTCGTGGGCCGCCCTAGCCTCGCCCGGCGCGCCTGGAACAACGGGTCGCGAGGCCCGTCGAGGCGGATTCTGTCGGTGCCCTCGGGTAGGACATGTGTTCGACAGTAGTTCGTGCGGTCGGGATTCGGGCGGTCGGGGAAGGGGAGGTGCTCAGGCGTGGCACTGGTGGATGACCGTGGCGTGCGGCTCGAGGACGGCGGGTCGGTCTTCGACCGGCAGCCGCCGCAGGACATCACCGCCGAGCAGTCGGCGCTCGGCGGGATGCTGCTGTCCAAGGACGCCATCGCCAACGTGATCGAGGTGTTGCGGACTGAAGACTTCTACCGGCCTGCCCATCAGGCTCTCTTCACCTGCATCCTCGATCTGTACGGGCGTGGTGAGCCGGCTGACCCGGTCACGGTCTCTGCTGAGTTGGAACGCCGCGGTGAGCTCCTTCGGGTCGGTGGGGCGCCGTATCTGCACACGCTCATCTCGATCGTGCCGACGGCGGCCAATGCCGGGTACTACGCCGAGATCGTCGCTGGCAAGGCGGTGTTGCGACGTCTGGTGGAGGCCGGCACTCGTATCGTGCAGCTGGGCTATCACGGGGCCGACGGCGCTGAGGTGAACGAGGTGGTGGACCGTGCCCAGGCCGCGGTCTACGAGGTCACTGAGCGGCGGATGAGCGAGGACTACGTCGCGCTGGAGGAGCTGCTGCAGCCCACCATGGACGAGATCGATGCGATCGCGTCGCGGGGTGGTGTCTCGGCGGGCGTCCCGACGGGTTTCGTGGACCTCGACGCGGTGACCAACGGCCTGCATCCCGGCCAGATGGTGATCATCGCGGCCCGTCCCGGAATCGGGAAAGCGCTCGCGCTGGACACCCCACTGCCTACACCGACTGGTTGGACGACGATGGGCGACGTCGCCGTGGGCGAGGAGTTGCTGGGTGCGGACGGGCGCCCCACGACAGTGGTGGCCGCGACAGATGTGATGCGCGGAAGACCTTCCTATGAGATCGAGTTCTCCGACGGTACTGTCATCGTGGCTGACGGAAATCATCAGTGGCTTACTGAAACCCGTGCCTCACGCCGCTCGGCGCAACAGGTCGCGACCGGCTACAACCGCTATCGCAACCAGCGGACGTTCGCCGAGGTGCGCACCACCGAAGAGATCGCCGCGACACTCCGCTGCCGTACCGTTGACCGGCGGCTCAATCACTCGGTGGGCAACTGCCGACCGATCGATTTACCTGACGCTGACCTGCTCATCCCGCCCTACTCACTCGGTGTGTGGCTCGGTGACGGCACCAGCCACGCGGCGAACTTCACCAGCGCCGATCCCGAGATCGCAGTCCACGTTGAGGTGGAGGGATCGGACGCCGGCACTGTCCAGGCGATGCTGCGTACGCTCGGTGTGCTGGGGAATAAGCACATCCCAGCGGTCTACCTGCGGGCTTCGCTCGAACAGCGGCGGTCACTACTCGCCGGTCTGCTTGACACTGACGGTACGGTCACCTCCACTGGATCGGTGCAATTCTGCGTCACCTCTGCCCAGCTCGCCCGTGATGTTCGCGAACTCGTGGTCAGCCTCGGCTACCGGTGCGGAGTCTCCACCAAGCGGGTACTTGGACGCACTGAGCAGTCCGCGACCGCCTACACCCTCACGTTCAGCACCGAGGACGATGTGTTCCGGTTGGAGCGCAAGCGGCTGGTGCACAAACAACGTCGGCGTTATTCGCCGACGAGATCGGGTGCACGCTACATCGTCGACGTGCGACCGGCGGGGTCCGTGCCCGTCCGCTGCGTGCAGGTGGACAACAGCGACCACCTCTACTTGGCCGGGGAATCGATGGTTCCTACTCACAATTCGACTCTGGGTTTGGATCTTGCGCGGTCCTGCTCGGTTGCCCACGGCATGGCCAGTGTCATTTTCTCGCTGGAGATGAGCCGCACCGAGATCGTGATGCGGCTGCTCTCCGCTGAGGCCAAGATCCGGCTGGCGGACATGCGATCCGGCCGGATGAGCGACGACGACTGGACGCGGCTGGCCCGGCGGATGGGCGAGATCAGCGAGGCTCCGCTGTTCATCGACGACTCGCCGAACATGACGATGATGGAGATCCGGGCCAAGGCACGGCGGCTCAAGCAGCGCCACGACCTGCGCCTGATCGTGGTGGACTACATGCAGCTGATGACCTCGGGCAAGAAGGTCGAGTCCCGCCAGCAGGAGGTCAGCGAGTTCTCCCGGCATCTCAAGTTGCTGGCCAAGGAGCTCGAAGTCCCCGTGGTCACGATTTCCCAGCTCAACCGTGGTCCAGAGCAGCGCACCGACAAGAAGCCGATGCTGGCCGACCTTCGCGAAAGTGGATCTTTAGAACAGGATGCGGATATGGTGATGCTGATTCACCGGCCGGATGCGTGGGAGCGTGATGATCCTCGCGCCGGCGAGGCGGATCTCATTCTGGCCAAGCACCGCAACGGGCCGACCACCACCGTGACCGTCGCCCACCAACTGCACTACAGCCGCTTTAGCGACATGGCCCAGGGCTAAGGCGCTGGTGCACCGCTTCCCCATAGACCCAGAACGGGTGCGGCGCGGCTGCGGTTCGATGAGCGCTGATTTAGCGGGGGGTTCCTGCGCCGTGCAGGGTGGTGAATCCTGGTGCGGTGCTGGGTCCTGGCACCCAGCTGACGATGCGGCTGTCGCCATGAATTCTTACCGCTCTGGTTGCCCAGTCCTGGACCTCGGTCTCGTCGGACGCGGTTACGCCGTCGACACGGGCCAGCACCTTGAGCAATTTCCACGCGTCAGTGTGGCGACGCAGGAAGTACTGCGTGATGCTGATTGCGTCGAGGGTGTACCAAGCATGGGGATCACCGGATGGCTGGTCCCAAGGAATCAGTGTGTCGTTGGGCGAGTTGATCTGGGCTAGCGCCCAGGCTTGGGCTTGCGTGACCGATAACGACCGGTCTGTCGTGGCCAGCAGCTCACCGACGCTGCTGTGGGTGGCACCCCAGTGGAGCAGGTAAGTCTTCACTGAGCTCGGCGCTTCGGTCTCTTGTAGTGGTCGGAGTTTCTCGGTGCCGGCCAGCGCGATCCAACCCAGGACAAGCCGGTCTGACTGCATTAGAGTCACGAAATGTTCCATCGTGTTTCCCAGCATCCGGTGGGGATCAGCTGCGGTGGTGATGGCCAGGATGATGCCGCCCAGTTCCCGCACCCGATCGCCGACCGGCCCTGAGCAGTCGACCGTCCACGTTTCTCCGGTGTCATCAAGGGTCACGGTGAGCTCGTCGTCATCGAGCGTGGCGACCATGTCGGGGATCAGCGCGTCGACAACGAAGTCACGGCCGGGAGTCCGCAGTCCCCTCTGGCGGTAGAGGGCTACGGTGGTGGCGGTCCAGCGGCCCTCATCGGAGGACAGCGCCACCTGTTCCAGCGACGGGTTGACCAGGAAAACCGGCCGGTCATCTGGGCGGCCACTGCCGTCTTCGATGGGCAGTAAGAAGGAAAGCGTGGCATAGGAGAGCAGCGGCTGGGAGATGCTGGTGGCGTTGATGGTCCACTCCGCCGGCTGGCAGCGGGCGTGATGCAAGCTCGCGGACACGAAGACCATCAGGTCCACGACTCGCACCGTGGGCTTCAGCTCCCCCAACCCCCAGCCGCAGGTCTGGCAGTCCTTCGGCCACAGGTTCAGCGCCAGCTCCGCGAGCCCTTCCCGTCCCAGTTTGGTGGCGGTCTGGGCGTCAACGACGAAGGGGTAGTGAGCCTCGCTCAAGGGCGTGGACTGACGTTGCTGTCGTAGGCGTCTGCCCTTACCCATCTCACCACCGCCTCCCGAGACGAGCATGCCCGCTCCGAGGGTGGTCACTGAGCGTGTCGTCTCTTCCGCTCAGGATAGTGCTTGATCGTACCGGCGGCGTGGTCAACAAGTCGTACTGTTGGATTTTCCTCCCCGTGCGGCCATGATTAGGTGCTGGAGCACACGGCCGTGCGGGGTGGCTAGAGAGGACCGGATCGCAGTCGTGACCGACTTCGTTCCTGGGCTGAAAGCCCAGCAGTTTCATCCCCGCCTGCGCGTGAAGCGGGTCCAGGCGACCCCGAAGGTGTGGGAGATGACCTGGGCACGAGATGGCCGTGCGACCTTCGAGTACGGCGATGAACAGCTACCGGGCGAGCCCCACGTGATCTGGTGACGCATCGGTACGCATGAGATCTTCAATCGCCCCTGATACCAGCAGGCCTCCAGGGGACTCATCGGCTTGATCATAGTCTGCTGGCATGGCCGGTCAGATCCTGGTCAGACCTGGCGGGGGTTTCGCTCTGCTCAGCGTTGCAATGATGAGGGCGACGTCATCGGCGTTCAGGATGCGTTTGAGTGGCTCGGGGTTGCCCAGCCGAGAGGGATCGACCGCGGTCGAGACACCGAGGACGACTCCATCGAGACGGCGGATCTCCTGAACGATCGTCCTCATCCCCGCTACTGCGAGAGGGGTGACCCAATGCAGGTCACCGCACCGCACGATCAGTCTGTCGTCGGTCAACCAGGAGGTCACTGTGTCAGCACTGCCGCGAGGCAGCTGAGACGAGGGAGGCATCAATCCGAGCGGCCGGTACATGTCCACCGTGGTGGCCCGGTAGTGACCCGTGTGGGTGCGCACGAGACTCACTTCTTCCAGCCCGGGATTGGCGATCAGCGTTGGGAGGAACGGGTCGCGACCGGGATCGCCAAACGGGATGCTGACGAGCCCGGTTGTGGTGGTCAGGTAGCGTCGCGGCAGAGCAGGCCCTGATCGTGACCAGCGGGGGCGCTGGCACGTCGAGTGGTGCAGCATCGCAGTGATTGACAGCCCGTCATCCACGATGACGATAGTCGGAACGCCAGGGGCGAGACTGGACCCGCAGGACTGGCAGTTGCCTAACCACAGGTTCCGGGACAGTTCTTCCAGACCGCGAGGACCAAGCTCTAAACGGGTGAAGGGATCCGCGCTCAAGATCCTTAGCGCCATCAGATGATGATCTCCTGGGTGCGGGATCGCTTCCGTGTCGTGCTGGTTCGAAGTGTTTGAACTATGTACTGTAGTGCTCGGCGAGCACGGCGATTCGCTCGGAGCGGCGGCCTCGGTGCTCGACCAGGTGACCGATCACGGTGCGGCCCAACGGCTGCACTCGTGACCACTGCGGCGCCAGGGTGCGGGCGGCGTCCAGGTGCTCGACGACGTCTATGCCCGGTGTGTGACACCCGTCGCCAAGACGGTGCCCGGTGAGCCGCTCGGCACGCCGAATGACTCACAGTCTTGAGCTGGTGGCCCCGGTGAATCGTAGGGGCAGGGTGATGGGGCCGGTGATGCCGATGTGAGGGCGTGTGGGTACGGGGCCGGCCAGCGCGATGTCACTGAGCCGGGAGGCCAGGATCGGTAGCGCCTCGCGCATCTCGGTGCGGGCCAGTGATATGCCGAGGCAGTGGTGGATGCCGCCGCCGAAGGTGAGTTGTGCGGCGCGCTGTGTGGTGATGTCGAATGGTGCGTCACCGAAGGTGGCGGGGTCGGTGTTGGCGGCGGATACGAACAGCGCGACGTGAGTGCCGGCCGGGATGTCCACGTCCTGGAAGGTGAAGTCCTCGCTGGCCATCCGGCCGATGACAGGGACAGTGGGGTTGACTCGCATCAGCTCTTCGACGGCGGTGCTGGCCAGTTCGGGTGTTCGCGCGAGCAGTCGCCACTGTTCGGGATGCTGGGTGAAGGTGGTCATCGCCAGGCCGAGCTGGTTGCGAGTGGTGTCCTGGCCCGCGAAGACCAGCGTGCTAACCAGGATGCGCAGCTCCTGCGCGCTGAGGCGTTCGCCCTCGGCCTCCGCCGCGATGAGCGCGGAGATCAGGTTCTCGCCGGGGTTCTCGCGGCGTTGCGCGGTCAGTTCGTCGCAGCAGGCGTAGAGGTCCGCAAGTGCGGTGTCGATGCGGTCTTGCTCGGTGCCGGCGGCCGGGCCGAAGCCGAGTCCGAGGTCGGTGGCCCAGCCGAGGAACGCCTCGAAGCGCTCGGCGGGGATGCCGAGCAGTTCGGCGATCACCCAGGCCGGGTAGGGGTCGGCGAAGGCGGTCATGAACTCGCAGCCACCGTCGCCGGCGAAGCCGTCGATCAGCTCGTGAGTCTTGGCTCGCATGAAGGGCCGCAGCGCATCGACACTGCGCTGGGTGAACACCGTGCTCACCAGTCGGCGCTGGCGCTGGTGCACCTCGCCCTCGAGGTTGAGCAGCATCGCGCGCATCCAGTCGGCGAACAGACCGGTGGTGACGCCGTAGGCGGTCACGAGGTCCAGGCTGCCGTGGCGCAGGCGGCGATCCCGCAGCAACGCCAGGCATTCCTGGTAGCGCAGCACCGCGATACCGATCGGGGTGCGCGCCCACCAGCCGGCGTGGGCGGCGGTGCGGACCTTGGGCGGTCGACCCGCAGCGTCGGGTCGAGAATGTCGAGCATGGCGATGCCGTCGTCGTGGGGAGTAGTCATCGTGACCTCGCTGGCGTGTGGGGTGTGCCGGTGGCTGCGGGCCCTATCGAGGGGTGCCGGTTGGTCCACACCACCCGCAGCACGCGGTCTGGTCTCAGCAGCGCCTCGGGCCGCTCGAGCAGCCCCGCCACCCGGATGAACGCCGCGCTCAGGGTCACGTCGCGGGCGGCCGCCTTGTGCAACCGGGGCAGGTAGGCGTTGCCCAGCCGGACCTTGGCGGTGCGGGTGCCGGGCACCCCCGGGAAGCCCAGGTCTGCTCCCACCGCCATGTCCCATGGTGAGTCGATCATCTTGGCGATTGCCCGGAAATACTCGTTCGGTGCGGGGTCCGTGCCGCGGGCGAGCAATCCGCGCAGCGCCAATGCCTGATTAGCCGCCACCGTCATGCCCTGACCGTAGAGGGGATTGAACGAGCAGACCGCGTCACCGAGGACCAGCAGGCTGTCCGGGAAGCGGCGCAGCCGTTCGTAGCGGTGCCGCACGCTGGCCGGGAAACGGAACGCGACCGGGTCGTCCAGCGGCTGCGCTCCGACGATCGCGTCCGCGACGTCGGTGAAGGCCAAGCTGGCGGCGAAGGCGTCGAAGCCGGCCGGGTCGGTTGGCGGGTGGTCACCGAGGATGCCGCCGAGGCCGACCATGTGCCGGCCGCCTTCGAGAGTGATCACCACGCCGTGCCGCGAGTTGTCCGGTGTGCCGCCGAGGATAATCGCCTTGTCCGGTCCGAGGGCGCCCCGACGCAGCCGGTAGACCCTGGTGGCGTAGCCCAGCCCGATGTCGACCCGGTCCTGGGCCGGACGCTGGTAGCCCCACTCCGATAGCCAGACCGGCGTCCGGGAGCCTCGGCCGGTGGCGTCCACCACGAGGTCAGCCGCGATGGTCTCGGGTTCCCCGTCGGCCGCACGGCCGGTGTCTGATTGCCGGCTCGGCCGGCCGGTGTCTGATGGCCGGCACCGCACCCCGGTGACCCGTCGCCGGTCGGCCGTGGTCCTCAGACCGGCGATGTCAGTGCTCTCCAGGAAAGTGACGCCGGGCAGCGCCCGTACTCGGGCGCGGACCTGGCCCTCCAAGAACGGTCGGCTGGCGAACAGCATGGGCAGGCCGAGGTCGGTTTGCCGTAGCCGATGACCGGACAGTATGGCGCGGACTCCGCCCAGCGTGTCCCCGAGCTCGGCCCCGGCGTGGACGACCTGGGTCGTGAAGCCGGGAAACAGCTCGTCGAGTACCTCGCGGCCGCGCAGGTGCAGGACATGGGCGTGGTGTCCCTGCGGTACGCCGCGGCGCTGTGCCCCGATCTCGGGCATGACATCCCGATCGATCACCGTGACCTTGCGATAGGCATCGGCGAGTACCCGGGCCGCCAGCAAACCGGCCATGCTCGCGCCGAGGACTACCGCGTGATCACCTGTCTGCCTGCGCACCGCCGCCGACGTCATGGATCTGTTTCCCCTTATACCTCATGCCTCCCCGGGGTGGAACGTGCGCTTGGCTACTGGCTAGACCCCGGCCGTTGTCTACCGTCGCATACCACACTGGGTGACGTCTTGTGGGTTACGCGGACGTACTGTGCATGAGCGCGCGACACACCGTGCATGCCGCGCGCGACACACCGGTGTTCGGGACGATCCGGCGGTGGTGCTGGCCGCGCTAGGCGGAATTGTCGGTGTGGCGCTCCATACTGCTGGCCAACCGGTTGGACTTGGATGCGGGAGGATGCGGGTGGCACAGCGGAATCGGGAGCGACGAGTTGCCGCGGCGGTGCGTCGGCGGGCGCGGCGCCGCGCCCACGTTGGATCCGAGAGTGTTGGTTGGGGAAGCGTCAGTTCCGGGGGTGTTGGGTTCGGGGGCGTGGGGTTCGAGGGTGTTGCGTCGGGGGCCACGGGTACGGAGGCTCCACGCGCGGGGACGGCACGGGCGAGGCCGTCAGCGGAGACGATCTCGACCGTGTTGCTCAGCGCCGCGCACGAGCACTGGGCGGGTGATACGGAGGCCGGGGCGCGCATCGGCGCCATGGTGGCCGATCGGTGCGCCGAGGCGCCGAGCCTCGTCGCGGCGGCAGCTCAGGGCTCGGTGACCCCGCTGGTCACGGCGGCGTGGGCACGCGGCTGGTCGCCGGAGGATCTCTACCAGACGGCTCGACGGCGGCTGGACGGCGCGGGTGTCGGCTACCTCGTCGATGCGATCGCGCAGGAGTCGCAGCGCTACGCCAAGGCCGCGATCCCGCAGCGGTGGAGCGAGGACCTCCGGCAGATCGGGGCGGTGCTGTGGTGGGAGCCCGCCCAGACCGGAGGCCATCTCCTGCAGTGGGCCCGCCGAGCCGGCCGCGGCCTGGCGGACGCGCTCACCACGGTGATCGAGGTGCTGGCGATGCTGCTGGCGCTGCCGGTGCTGCCGAGGATCGCGGTGCCGCCGGGGTCTGCCAACGCCGCCGCGCCGCCGCGCCGCGGCGTCGACCAGAAGATGCTGGCCCGGGTTCGGGCGCTGCTGGCCAAGGCCGAGTCCACCACCTTCCCCGAGGAGGCCGAGGCACTGTCGGCCAAGGCGCAGGAACTGATGAGTCGGTACTCCCTGGAACGGATTGTGATAGACAGCGCCGGCAGCGCGGGGTCGGACCCGCATCCCGCCACCGCCCGCAGGATGTGGCTGGACAATCCCTACGTGGCAGCCAAAGCTCTGCTGGTGGGCGCGGTGGCCGAGGCGAACCGGTGCCGGACCGTGCTGTCGGAGAAGCTCGGGTTCACCACCGTGCTCGGCGACGAGGTCGACCTGGAGATCGTGGAGCTGCTCAGCACGTCGCTGCTGGTCCAGGCGACCAGAGCGATGGTGTCGGCAGGCAGCCAGATCACCCGCTCCGGGCAGTCTCGGACCCGGTCGTACCGCCAGTCGTTCCTGATCGCCTACGCGACCCGGATCGGCGAACGGCTGAGCACCGCGCGCAACGCCGGTGCTGCTGCGGTGGCCGATTCAGCTCGGCTCCTGCCGGTGCTGGCTGCGCGGGAGCGGGTCGTGGAGGAACTGTTCGAGTCGATGTTCCCGCAGTCGGTGTCCCGCTCCTACAGCATCGGCAACGCCGCCGGGTGGCACGCCGGCCGCGCGGCCGCGGACCTCGCCACGCTCGAGACCCGACGCGCCGTGCCCTCAGCAGAGCGCTGACGTCAAGCCGCAGCCCCGCTGGCGCCCAGCGCGGGGCCGGACAGCCAGACAGGGCGCGGCTTCACGGGGACGCGGCGAACCGCTCCAGCAGGATCTCGAACGCGCTGGACTCGACTCGGTAGTCACCGCTGAAGGGGTGGTTGAGCACGCTGACAACGTAGAGGGCGCCGGTGATCACCAAGGCCTGAATCCCCACCGCGATCAGCAGGCGGCCGGTGAGGTGCGGCTTGGTGAGCAGCGAGAAGAGCGCGACCAGGAGGGCCCCGCCGAGGAGGCTGTACCACAAGAAGTCCGGGACACCCGCGTTGACCAGTTCAACTCGGGTGCGCCGGGCGTCGTAGATATCCTGGACCTTGCCCATCGCTTTGTTCTGCAGGTTTTGTTCGCGGGCGTCAGCCGCTTTGAAGGCGTAGACGTCATTGCGCAGGGTGGTCAGCGCGGTCCAGGCGGCCTCGCTCGCCTGCTGGTGCTGCATCAGCGGCCAGTCCTGGTCGATAACCAGGACCGTGTAGTTACGGCTGTCCTGTTTCCAGGTCGACTGGGCAGGTTCGGGGATTCCTCGGGCGAAGCCGTAGACCGCTCCGAGGGCGTTCGCCTCTTGTTGCGCGTCCGAGCGCGCCTTGTCGTAGTCCACTAGCACGCTGCCGATCACGAAGGCGAGTAAGATTGAGAACAGGAGTCCGATGAGGACGTTCACCGAGTCGATAGTGAAAGCCTCGGATGTTTCCACCTCGTTATGGCGCCAGCGGCCCGGCAATATCCGGCTGAGCACCACGTACACCAGCACCGTGGCGAGGGTGGCCACCGCTAAAACGATGATGAGCTGAAACCCCATGGCGCAACCTCCCGGGTTCACCTCGCAGTCGAGGCAGTTCTGTCGTCTCATTCGGAGGGGTGTGACTGGCGCACTGCGGAGGCAGCGTGAAATGGATGTCTTCGCGGGTGATCTGGCGTTCGATCACGGTGACCGGCCTACCGCCGGCTGAGCCGGCAACCCGACCACGCCGACCCCGTCCAGCCATTCCAGGCGGATGTCGCTGGGGTCGTCGATGAGATAGCCGGGGGTGCCGTGACGATGGTGTGAAGGCCAGTGGTGGTCTTGTCGGTGACCGACATCTTGTGGCAATGCCAGTAAGTTAAGGCTCAGCAAGATCATTTCATGGAGGCACCGACCTGCGGAAACACGACGCATTAAGATCGTTTACGCCAGCTAACTTAACGGCATTGCATCTTGTGGTGCCTTTCGCCATCAGTGCTTGACGGAGCCGTGCTTGACGTTGACTGGGGCGGGAGCTCAGCGGTCCCGGTGGGTGGCCAGCCGCGCGAGCGCGCCCAGCTCTCCGACGGCGCGCGCGGCTCGCGTGCCTCTCGTTGCTGGGTTGGCCGGCGTCAGCCGGCGCATCGCCTGCGCGAGCAGCTCGTCAACCTGGGTCTGGCTCCAGACGCGGCCACCCGCCAGTTCGATCAGTTCCGCAACGTGCACCGCGGCGCAGCCGCTCGACCTGCTCCAGGTTGCCACCTCCGAACGCCGCACCCACCGCGCAGGCGCATCCCATCAGGGCGCCGGTCTTCTGCTCGGCCACGCTCAGGCACTCATCCAGCTCGACCTCCGCGCGTTGTTCGAGGCCGAGGTCCGCGCTCTGACCTTCCAGCAGTTCTTGCACCGCGGTGCTGAGCATCCGGATCCCGTCCATCGCCGCCGGGTGCCCGCTGGCGGCGAGCACGTCCAACGCCAACGTCAGCAACGCATCGCCGGCCAGAATCGCCGAGTTGATCCCGAACACGTTCCACGCCGTGCGGCGGTGGCGGCGGGTCAGGTCACCGTCCATCACGTCGTCATGTAGCAGCGAGAAGTTGTGCACCAGCTCTACCGCGATCGCGGCCGGCACCGCTACGGCCGGCACACCGCCGACGACCTCGGCGCTCAGTAACGCCAGCGTGGGTCGGATCGCTTTGCCTCCAGCATCTTTTTTTGTGCTATTTCCTGTGCCACCTTCTGGGGTCACCGGTGCATGTCCGTGTTCGTTCCACCAGCCGAAATGGTAGCCGGCAATGCGTAGCATCGAGGAGGTCAGCGTGTTGATTGCCCGCTGCAGGGCTGGCTCGAGGGTGCCGCGGCTCCACGCGAGTACCTCGTGAGCCGGCCGGCCCTCGGTCATCACGTCAATGGTCGTCACGGTCTTGACACCTCCCTCACACGCCCGATCTCGACGTTTTCCAGGATGCCGAGCGCGTCGGGCACCAGGACCGCCGCGGAGTAGTAAGCACTGACCAGATAGGAGATGATCCCCTTGTCGTTGATGCCGATGAAGCGGGCGTTCAGGCCGGGCTGGACCTCATCGGGAATACCGGTCTGGTGCAGACCGATCACGCCCTGGTCGTCCACACCCGTGCGGAGCACCAGGATCGAGCTGGTGCCGGTCTTGCTGATGGGAATCTTGTCGCAGGGCAGAATCGGCACACCACGCCATGCCGTCATCAGGCGGCCTGCGGTCTCGACGTTCTGCGGGTGGATGCCCCGGCGGTTGCATTCCCGACCGAAGGCGGCGATGGTACGGGGATGGGCCAGGAAGAACTTCGACTTCCTCCGACGGCAGAGCAGTTCGTCGAGATCATCGGGGGTCGGAGGGCCGGTACGGGTGTTGATGCGTTGTGTGAAGTCGGCGTTGTGCAGCAGCCCGAAATCGCGGTTGTTCATCATCTCGTGTTCTTGGCGTTCCCGCAGTGCTTCGATCGTCAACCGCAACTGCTGTTCGATCTGGTTCATCGGGTTGTTGTACAGATCCGCCACCCGGGTATGCACTCGCAGCACGGTCTGCGCCACGCTGAGCTCGTATTCTCGGGGTGCGGTCTCGTAGTCGGCGTAGGTAGCTGCCAAGTTCGGTTCACCCTCATGGCCCGAGCTCAGTTCGATAGCGGCCTCGCCGTGCTTGTTCTGCGGCTGTTCAGCCAAGATCCGGTACAGCTCGACGTGATCTCGCAACGTCTCGGATTGGCCGAGGATCTCCTCGAACGCCTGCCGGGGAATCGCCAGCACCGTGCACGGCGTCACCGCTTTGATGCTGAAGGCCCAGGTGGCCTGGGACTCTATCAATTCCGCATCACCGAAATAGTCCCCGTCGGCCAGGATGTCCAACACCGTCGGCTCGCCGTACTTCCCGGGACCGATCTTGGTGACCTTGCCGTGGGCGATCAAAACCACCTGATCAGCTGGCTGACCTTCCTGTGTGATCGTGTTGCCGGCCTCGAACTCCCGCTGCGTGAACCGGCCCGCCAACGCCCCCAGCACCTCGTTGTCGTCGAAACCTCGCAGCACCGGCAACTCACATAATTTCCGGGGGATGACCCGGACCTCCGCCCCGGTGGTGGAGAACTCCACCCGGCCGTCCCCTACCGCATAACTCAACCGGCGGTTCACCCGGTATGTCCCGCCCGAGGCCTCCACCCACGGCAACACCCGCAACAACCACCGCGACGTGATGCCCTGCATCTGCGGCACGGACTTGGTAATCGTCGCCAGATTGCGCGCCGCCGCCGTGCTCAAACTCAATGGGTACTGGCCATTCTCCCCGCCAAGGGTCGACTCCGACTGTACCGACTCCGTCACACCACGCACCACCAATCGCTGAAGCGTCGGGAGGTTGACTGAACGATCAGACCCGAGTCTCTGCGCCGCTCACTAGGCCGATAAGAGCAGCGGAAGTGCCCGGTCCGGTGGGGCCACCGAGCTGCCGCGGTGGCGTCCGCAGATCATTGAGGGCAGGGGCATAACGTCTCCGCAATGCCGACTCGAGATAGCGGCCGGTCAACATATGCCAGTCGAGGATGCCGGCCACCCAGTCCTGCAGCCCCACGACGTAGGCGTCCAGGGCCTTGCGGGCATCGGTATCCAGGGCGAACTCATCCGCGAGGGCGGGTAGCTCGGTGGCGATGATGCGCTGAAACTGCGACAGGCGCGCGGTCATCAGGTCGTTGACGACCGACACCGCCTGTCGGTGGCCTATGTCGAGAAATTTCTGCACCACCAGCACGCAGTTGTGCAGCTCGCCTTCGAACTCGATCTCCTTCTGGTAGGAGAAGATGTCGTTCATGAAGCAGGCGTAGTCTTGGGCTGAATTCTCCAGCGCCCGCATCGCTCGGGTGCGGAAGAACCCGGGTGGTATCTCCCCGGCCTTCGTGATGCGGGCCAGGCTCATCGTGAGATCCGAGCCGAACGTCTTGCGTCGCATCTCGATGTAATCGACCGGATCGGGAATCCGGTGCTGGATGGAGTTGGCGAGCTCCCACAGCCAGCTCGCCGTCATATTCTCGATACCCTGCCGGAACTGCCCCCGCTGATCGACCGTCATCGGGGACGCCGTGCGTGTCCACAGATCGGCCAGGCCCGTTTCGACCGGATTGGTCGGCGGTGGTGTCTCGCCGCAATCCAGCGGCATGAACGCCGACAGCCTCGTGTTGAGCGCCTTCGCGCCCGCCATGTTGCCGGTAGGTCCGAAGACCACCGGGAAGTAGTCGTCCCCGTAGGTCCCCCAGGTCAGCCAGGCCGAGGACACATCCAGCTCAGGACCGGATGCGTCCGGATGAATCCGCGCGGCGCAGACCGCGAAATCGAACAACGCGAGATTCTCCTCATCCCAGATCCCGAGACCGGGAACTCCGGGAACTGACTCCAGCATCCCCATCTGGCGGGCCCAGTCGATACAATGCCGGCGTGACCGTTCCAGGTTGACATTGATTCGCGCGGAGTATGGCATGTAGAACTGCGGCAGGGTGGTCGGACCCACTCTTTCGTACGGCACGTGCGTGTGGCTCTTGATTCTCTGCAGACCCACGGTGCCGGGTGACAGCGTGATTTTCGCCGCGGAGGTGCCCAAGCCGGTGGGCCCGCTGAGCAGCCGCTCCATGACCGACGGCTCACGATTCGCCGCGCCATTCATGTAACGGCTCGACCGCAGGTGCCACTCGTGACCGCCCGACTGCCAGTCTTGCAGGCCCTTGACGTAGAGCAGCACGCTCTCACGTTCCAGCAGGTCCAGGCCGTACTCCTCGAACAGGGACGGTAGCTCGGTGAGGGTGGTGTTCTCGAACTGGTGCAGGCGAGAGGTCAGGATGTCGTTGGTCAGGTCCGCCGCGCGCTGCGGACCGACGTCCAGAAATCGCTCCAGCACCAGAACGCAGTTGTTCACCTCGCCTTCGTCCTGGGTTTCCCGCTGGTAGGAGAACAGGTCATTTCGCAGATGCACCCCGTCGGAGAACGTGTCCTTGAGGACACGCATCGGCCGGGTGTCGGCGATCCTGTCCGGGATCTCGATGAACGCGGCGTGCTCCACGAGGTCGGCCGACCACGGGGCCCCGCCGACCTTGTGGCGTACCTCGATATACTCGATCGGGTTCGGGATCCGGTTCTCGCTGATGTTGGAGAGCTCCCACGTCGATTCCGCGAGGAGGTTCTTCGTGCTCTCGAAGAACCTTCCTCGCCATTCCGGAGACCGGTAGGGGGCCGTGCGCGCCCACAGGTCGATCAGCCCACGCTCGACCGGATTGGTCGGCTCCGGGGGGTCGGCGAGATCTACCGGCATGTATGCGGGCAACCGGTCGAGATATTTTTTCGCGCCGGCCTGGTCCTGGGTACGCTTGTAGATCTCGAGAAAATGATCGTCGAAATAGAATACCCAGACGTACCAGTCGGTGACCAGGTCGAGCTCGCGGCTCGGCGCGTCGGGATGGGTATACGCGGTGAGCAGCGCGAAATCCATGGAGTCGAACCTGGGCTCGTCCCGGATGGTCGAGCTGGATTCATCCTGTGGTGAGTCCAACATTCCCATGTCGCGGGCCCACGTCTTGGTGTGTTCGCGTGCCGTGTCCAGATGCGGGTTCAACCGAGCGGGATACGGCATGTAGAAATCCGGCAGCTCGTAGGGCTGCATGTTCGACCCCCAGCCTTCCCGGTCTGTTGCTCTAGTAGCCGCCGTCCCGCCCGATCTCGACGTTTTCGAGGATGCCGAGCGCGTCAGGAACGAGGACCGCCGCGGAGTAGTAGGCGCTGACCAGGTAGGAGAGAATTCCTTTTTCGCTGATACCCATGAAGCGGGCGTTGAGGCCGGGCTGGACTTCATCGGGAATTCCGGTCTGGTGCAGGCCGATCACGCCTTGCTTCTCCGGGCCGGTGCGGAGCAGCAGAACACAGCTGGTGCGGTGCTTGGTAACGGGGATCTTGTTGCACGGCAGGACGGGAATACCGCGCCAGGCGGGCATCATGTGGCCGCTGACGTCGATGCTCTGTGGGTAGACGCCTCGGCTGCTGCATTCCCGACCGAAAGCGGCGATGGTGCGGGGATGGGCCAGGAATACTCCCGGGTCCTTCCACACGGTAGCCAGCAGTTCGTCGAAGTCATCCGGGGTGGGTGGGCCGCCGCGCGTACTGATGCGCTGGGAGAAATCGGCGTTGTGCAGCAGCCCGAAGTCACGGTTGTTCATCAACTCGTGCTCTTGGCGTTCCCGCAGCGCCTCGATCGTCAACCGCAACTGCTGTTCGACCTGGTTCATCGGGTTGTTGTACAGATCCGCTACCCGGGTATGCACCCGCAGCACGGTCTGCGCCACGCTGAGTTCGTATTCCCGGGGATCGGTCTCGTAGTCGGCGAAGGTCGCCGTCAAGTCCGGCTCCCCCTCGTGGCCCGCGCTCATCTCGATAGCGGCCTCGCCGTGTGTGTCCGTCGGCTTCTCCGCTACGGCACGGAACCGCTCTACGTGCGCACGCAACGCCTCGGACCGGCTGAGAATCTCCTCGAGCGCCTGCCGGGGTGCCGCCAGTACCGTGCACGGCGTCACCGCCTTGATGCTGAAGGCCCAGGTGTCCTGGGACTCCACCATTTCCTCATCGCCGAAATAGTCCCCGTCGGCCAGGATGTCCAACACCGTCGGCTCGCCGTACTTCCCCGGACCGATCTTGTTGACCTTGCCGTGGGCGATCAGGAACACCTGATCCGCCGGCTGGCCTTCCTGCACGATCGTGTTGCCGATTTCGAACTCCCGCTGCGTGAACCGGCCTGCCAGCGCCCCCAGCACCTCGTTGTCGTCAAAACCCCGCAGCGCCGGCAGCTCACACAACTCCTGCGGAATGATCCGGACCTCTGCGCCGGTGTTGGCGAACTTCACCCGCCCGTCTCCCGCCGCGAAACTCAACCGACGGTTCACCCGAAACGTCCCGCCCGAGGCCTCCACCCACGGCAACACCTTCAACAACCACCGCGACGTGATGCCCTGCATCTGCGGCACGGACTTGGTCGTCGTCGCCAGATTGCGCGCCGCCGCCGTACTCAAACTCAACTGCCGCAGGTCACCGTTCATGTCCGGATCAGACTGCGTTGGCTCCGTCTGCACCGACTCTGTCGCAGCACACACCACCAATTCTATCCGTATGGACAGGGAGAAAGATGAAGCCATAGCACAAGGAGGGACCGTGCTCGCTTATGGGGACATTCCGGCTGACGCGTGAGTTCGGACAGGAGAATTTCCCAGAATCGTTTTTCCGGGTACCCGACCTTATTCGCTGTGATGTCGTTGACTAAGCACCGAGTGGTTCATTCGCTGATATCAGGAAGGTACCGACTGTCCGGTTCGGGGGGCAAGGGGGTTCCCCCCCAACGCCACTCCCCGCTCACGCTGCGTGAGTGCTCTCGCGTGGCGGCATGCGCCGGTAGCGTGATCGCGCTAGAGACCAAGCGTCGCTAGCGCGACGTCACGGTGGTGATCCGGTCGTGCCCAGACTCCTCGGTCCAGCACCTGGGGCCTCGACGCCAGTACGTCTCGCAACCGGTTGAGGGCCCGGTGCTGCGATACCCGGATCGCGCCCGCAGTCGAACCCATGGCCTGAGCGGTCTCCTCTGCGGACAGCCCCACCACGAACCGCAGGCGGAGAATCTCCCGCTGCTTGGTCGGTAGGGTGTTCAGTAGCGTGGCCATCCGCCCAGCCATCTCGCCCTGCACCACCTGCGTCTCCGGGCCGTCCTCGGCCAGGGTCGGGGTGTCGGGGACATCCGGGACCGGCTCGGAACGATTGCGGGCCGCCGACCGGCGGGCGTCGGACACCTTGTGCGCGGCGATGCCGTACACGAAGGCAAGAAACGGCTGGCCTTGGTCGCGGTACCTGGGCAGGGCCGTGAGCACCGCGAGACACACCTCCTGGGCCACGTCATCGGCCGAAGCGAACGTCTTCTCCTGGGCACCGAGGCGGGCCCGGCAGTACCGCACCACGAGCGGACGGATCCAGCGCAGCACACCCTCGACAGCATCTCGCTGGCCGTCGACGGCGGCGCTGACAAGGACGTGGAGGTCGTCCCAGATCGTGCTCGGGGGCTCGTTCTCATCAGGGACAGTCGTAGCCTCAAACAGGTCGGCAATCCGTGCGAGTTCCTCCGGGTCGGCGGAGGTCGGCTCGTGGTCCCGCACACCCTCGAGCAGCGCACAATTACCCACGGTTTCGCCCACCATTCCTTAGCTCGCTGATTGACCAGCCACCCTCGGCCTCGGCACACCGGCGCCGACACCCGAGGACGATCCTGCTGACGTCTCTCAAATATGTCGTACATTCGAGGGATCGGTCATCCCTTCCTCAGGCCATCTTTCGGCTACCCCAGGTCGTGCAGGACCGCTACCTCAGACGACGTAGCCGGAGTGGCTTCTACACCTGTGGGATGATTGCGGCCGACCCATCAGCGGAAGCGACACCACCATCTCCCGTGAAGGTTGCCTCCGTATAATCATTTTCACTCAGAAGAACGAATGTGTCAACACTACGGGCGTGACACTCAAACCGTGCGGCGAGTAGGAATAACGGATGCTACCGCCGGTTCTGGAGATCTGCGTGGTGTGGCACCAGGGGTAGCACTGTGCCCTGGTTCGACTATGTCACCGGGCAACGACACCCGGCAGGCGATTGCTGAGACGTGGGCTTATCCGGGCAGCGGCTGGCGTCGCAACGCGGTGGTCAGCCGGTGACGGTGGTGAGGAACGTCTGCCAGGCGCCGGGGGGACGGCCAGCGCGGGGCCGACGGGGTTCTTGGAGTCGCGCACCAGCACTCGCTCCGGCGCCCGCGCGACCTCGACGCAGCCGCCGCTCTCGGCACTGTAGCTGCTCGTGTGCCAGAGGAAGGTGCCCGGCTCAGGCCTGGTCATCATGATCCTCTCGATCGGCGTAGAGCTCGGTTGCCAGGTGGGTAATCAGCCCCTGCGATTGTTGCTCATCCAGCGCGGTCCGGGCTAGCGCCGCCAGGATGCTCCGGTAGGCGGCGATCTCCTCCGGGAGCTCCAGGAACAGGCTCGACGTCGTGCTCTCCAGGTAGGTCACCGGCTGGAACTCGGCGAACTCCATGAGGATGAACGACCCGGCCATGGCGGCGTGCACACCGAGCGATACCGCTACCGTTCGACCGGGGACGTTAAAATTTGCTGAACGTGACCTTCGGGTATATCGCCCGGATAGCGGCCAGCGGCTCGTCCCTCGACTCACCGAGATCTCCGGCTATGGAAACAGCATCCTCGCGGTCGAGCAGCGCTTCGAAGCTATCGTACTCGGTGACTCGGTGCCGCTCATGACTTCTCCCTGGGTTGGAACGAAGTAAGAAACGCGTCAAATTTGCCATCACCACAAGTCGCGGGGTCGACGGTGTCTTAAAATAGATAACTTATTTTCTTTTCGATTACCCGCTAGGGACGGTTGAACGCTGAGCGACTTGCCGGTATTGCTCATGGAATTCGCGAGCACAGGTCAGTCCCGGATAGTGGCTCACCAGTGCCCTGTCAAGATCACGAGCGTGAGCCACCAGCGGCGGGACCATGCGCGTTGAGGTCAATGCTTGACTGCCGAGGGAGACCGCCTCGTCGGGCGTGCCCAGTCCCACCAGCGACGTGGCCAGCACAAACCGAGTCTGAGCCTGCCCGTATGGTGATCTACTGACTGCCAGGGCCGCTTCGCCGTGTGTCCGGGCTGTGTCGAAATCCCCTAGCCAGAGGTAGGCGGACGCCGGATAGGCGGTCATGGCGAAGGAAGCATGGATGCCTGTGTCCATAGTGAACCGGATGGGTGCTCTGGCGGGCAGTCGCTCATACAGCTGCTGGGCTTCGGCGAAGAGTGTTTCGCATGGTTCCCGCTGGCCCAATCTGGCATAGGCGCGAGCTGTGTGGGCGAGGAGCCGAACAGCCAGCGGATGGCTGGTCGAAATCCTGGCAACGCCTTGCATGGCAGCCCTGGCCGCCCGGTCAGGATGCTCCGAGTCTATGGCGATTGCCGCCATGGCGTGGGCCGCCCACCCGCACAGTTCACCGTGTCCGGCTTCGTCGGCGTGTGCGTAGCAGTCAAGGGCGTATGCCTGCGCGGTACGAAAATTGCCGAGATCATACGCCAGCCATGCTAATAATTCTGACAAACACGCGGCATGGACGTAGAGCTCTTGCAATTCCTTCAGCGTGTGGCGACCACGGATCAGCTCGTCGACTCGTGAGCGATAGGCGCGGGCCACGACGAACTGCTCCGCAGGTGGGTTCTTCATATAGGCTCGGTTGAGATCGCTTATGACAACCTCAAGCTGTTCGAGCGTACCCTGTCCGACGGCCGACGACGCGGTGAGTCGGGTGAACTCCATCGCGTCAGCGGCGGCGTCAGACAACACCCTGCCCAGTATTTCGGGAGTAACAGCCACGGCAAGGCCTAATTTGAGACTTTCCCGCCGCCGCGTCCCGCGACCTTCCGCGGGCGCGAGCAACTCACTCAGCCTCGCTCGCGTGACACCCAGCAACTCGGCCAGCTTGGGTTGCAGCCAGGGCAGCGGTTCGGTCTCACCGCTCTCCCAGCGACCGATGGTGGAGCGGTCAACACCGATCCCGTCGGCCAGCTCCTCCTGGGTGAAGCCAGCGGCCTTCCGGGCTCTCACTAAAAGCACACGCTTAGGGCGCGTCACGACGTGTGGCCTCTCGACGGGGGTGGTTACGCGGCCGGCTGAGCATACCGAAGACGCTGGTCAGGCCGGACGCTACAGCAGCCGCGCAGCAACAGTGCGGCATTGGCAGGCTGGTCTGCGCCCACCCGCACCAGCTTGACTTGGTGATATGGCCCCATTGCCAAGACGACGAGCTGAGCAAGCAATGCGCTTGCGGCGGGTGCTCGCTGAGGCGCTGCGCTCCGGAACTCAGCGATGCTGACCGGGGCTGGCGCCGGCCGGGCGCGGCGGGCGGGTCGGCATCGCCGCGAGCGGTTGAGCTGGTGGCGGCCCCAGCTGGGTGGGACCGTGGAGGTGACCGTAGCGGATCTGGTGCACCGCGGGGAACGCGAGCGCGCCAATGCCGGCCGGGCCCGGCGCGTGCGGGTGGTGGCACGTCAACGCTCCGCCCCGGACTCCACGGCCACCGGCCCGATCACGATCCGTTACCAGGGCTCACTGTGTCCGAGAGGAGAGGTCAACCATGGCTGATGGCGCGACCCCGCGGGCTTCCCGCGCCAACCGCAGGGCGATCGGCGTCACCTGCGCGCTGCACAAGGGTCCGAGGGGCTTCGCGAACCTGGTGGTGGAGAGGCAGGGCGAGGAGATCATCTTCGACCCACACGTCACCGGGGGGTGTGTGATCATTTTTGATGAGGACGCCGCGAGGGTCCTGTTCGAGGTTCTCGGGGAGTGGCTCGGATGAGCGAGCACCCGGCCACCCACCGAAGTGCGCGCGAGGTGCACCCGGTGGGTGGCGCCCCGCGCGGGGGCGTGTCCTCGACGGACCGCGCCCGGGTGTGGCTTGTCGCCGGGCTCGGCAGCGTGCCCGCGCCCACCGAGGAGCACAGGCGTCCGGGACGACCTGACGCGCACCTGGCGGCCCGGCCCGGAGGGCCGCTACTCCGCCGGCGAGAGCCACCACCACGCCACCGGGGGCGAGGTGCGCGCCCGGCACGATCTGGTGGAGGTGCTGACCGAGGCCGAGGTGGCCGAGACGACCCTGGGAGGAACACAGTGACCTGGTATCTGCGGTCCATGAGTGACCGCGACACCCACCACGGCGAGCTGGGCGCTGACGGCACGGTGGCCGCCTCGTGCGGGGTGAGGTTCACACCGCGACCGCTGCCCTACGGTCGGGTGAGCCTGCCGGGGTACCCGCAAGACCGTGACCAGACCTGCCCGGAGTGCGACACCATCCGTCGCGAACAACAACGAGGTGCCCGGTGAGCCGCCCGCCCCGGTGGGGCGTGTCCTCGCTGGATTATCACACCCATGCCGTCGAGGAGGACGCCGAGCACTCCGACGCGGTGTACGTCGCCCGCTGCGGGCAACTGCTGTTCCGGGGCGTCGTCCTGTACGACGAGCCGCCGGGTGGCGGCTCGATGTGCCCGCCCTGCGTGCGCGAGGTCGAGCGGGGGGACACCGGCGAGGGGACGGAGCCGCCTCCGGCGCTGGGCCGCCCGGGGCGGTGGGCGCGGTCCCCGCTGGACTACCACGCGCACCTGTTCCTGCCCGAGGGTGACCATCCCGGCGGTGTCCTCACGGCCCGGTGCGGCGCGGTGATGATCACTGGTCTCACCCGGCACGACCAACCACTACCGGGCCTGACCTGTGAGCCCTGTCGCCTGGTCTTCCTCGCGGACTCCGACACCCCGGGGCCGCGAGACGAGTGAGACCCGGCCGGCCGCCGGGTGAGCCCTGCCCCCGTCACCGCTCCCGGCGGCCGTGCCGGCCCACACCCATCAAGGGAGAGGACACCCCCGCGTGACCGATCAACCCCGGTACCCCGTGCAGGTGTCGGTCCCCGGTACCCGCACCGATGACGACACCGCCTGCACGCTGCTGGCGATCCGCGAGGCCGGTGGCACGTGGATGATCCACAGCCTGCACGCGGGCGCCGTGCGGCTCACCGAGGAGCAGGCCGCCCGGATGGCGACAGGGATCCTGCACCTGGTGTCCCCCGGTGCTGCTGCCGCGGCGCGGGCCGCCGCCCACCCTCACCGTCCTCACGGCGAGTGAAAGCCCCGGTCGGCCGCCGGTCGAGCCGTTGTTCCCCCGACTTCGGACTCCCGGCGGCCCGCCGGCCCCCACACCACGACAGCATCGTGAACTCGCCGCCGCGCTTCGCCCGGCCACACCAGCTGCCCCCGATGCTGAACGGGACACAGCTCGCCGACTGGATGGCCCTGTCCCGGGTACACGCCGGTGCGGTGACCCACCGCCGGAAGCAGTACCTCGACGGTGGACAGCCGATGCCCGGATACCTGGTCCCCGGGTTGCTGTTCGACGCGCTCCTGCTGGTGGGACTGCTCACCCTGGCGCCCCCGGATGAAGACGACCAGGCAGCGCTGTCACTCACCGACACCGGACACGCTCGGTATGAGAAGCTACGCAAATTGCGTAGCGGGAGGGCCTGACCACACGATGCCCGCCTACGACCCCTGGCAAGACACCCACGGCGCCCCCATCCCCCGCACTGTCGAGTCGAAGAGATCGAGGTGGCCAAGGAATACGGCGCGCTGCCCTCCCGGCTGCACAAGCAAGGCCAGGTCCTCGGCCGCGGCACCACCCGCCTGAACGTCCGGTTCGACAACGAGGACAAACCGGTCAGTATCCGGCCCCACCTGGTGCGTGTGCTGGAAGCGCCGGGCGAGCGCCGGTGACCACCGAGCGGGCCGACTGGCGCCGACCACGCCTGGGCACGGGCGCTGTACGACTCCACGACATGGCGCAGCGACATCACGGGTTGGGGCGGTGAGAGGTGTGCCCGGTCCACCGGGCGGCGATTGGGTATGGTGATCGGTATGGCAACTCGCAAGGTCACTGTGTCGCTCGACGCGGTCGCGTTGGATCTGGCGGAGCGTGCCGCTGCTCGGGATGGCATCTCGATGTCTGCGTGGCTGTCCCGGGCCGCCCGCCGGGAAGCGGTCCGTACCGGCGTCGGCCCGGTGGGTGAGGTGCTCACCGAGGCGCTGGCTGACGAGGCGGAGCTGGTCGCGGCGGAGAGGGACCTGCGTGCTGCGGGGTGAGATCTGGTCCCATGTCCCCCAAGGCTCACCCCGCCGGCCCCTGGTCGTGATCGTGTCCAGCGACGGGATCAACCAGTCGCCGCGGCCGTGGTTACTCGGCGCCCCGGTCACACCGGAGGACCCGCAGGACATCCTGGCGGTACCCCTTGAGGGCCATGGCTGGGTGTCAGCGGGCACCCTGTCGCGCCTGTACCGCGGCTGGCTGCGGGACCGGGTCGGTGAGCTGGACCCGCCGACCCTGGAGCGGCTCGCCGCCGCCCTGCGCGCCGCCCTCGACCTCTGAGATTCATGACGTCCTCTTCGGCGAGTGCGCCCGCGATGTTCGCTGCGGCGCGGACCAGCGCAGGTCAAGGCTGAGGGGGACTCGTTGTTCGGGTCCCATCACCCCGCCCTTGATGGTCCACACATCGCCGAACCGTGGGGGCCTAGCACTACAGGGCTAGATCATGAGCGTCTGAAGTCGGAAGTGACGACGGACGTGGGCTTGGCGCGCACCAATACCACTTCCCGCCACCACCGCTGACCGACCCCGAACCACTCACCATCTGCCCAGCACTCGACCCAGAGGAGCCCCCGCCGTTCTGAGCCCACTGGGGGCCGGACCGGGAGCCTCGGTGTTGATGTGATCAGCGCTAATCGCCCAGCGCCGCTGCGACGGCGTCCGCCGCGCGGCGGACGGCAGCGGTATCCACGTCGTGGTGGGTCACCGCCCGGACCAGGTCGGGTCTCAGCGCGCTCATCCGTACCCCGTGCTCGGCTTCCAGCCGCTGGCAGAACCGGGGCGCGTCGGCCAGCCCGAACACCACGATGTTGGTCTCGACGGTGTCCGGGTCGAGGGTGATGCTGGGCAGCCCGGCGAGTCTTTCGGCGAGGATCCGGGCGTTGGTGTGGTCCTCGGCGAGGCGGTCCACGTGGTGCTCCAGAGCCCACCGGCAGCCGGCCGCGACGATGCCGGCCTGGCGCAGCGCCCCGCCCATCATCTGTTTGTAGCGCCAGGCCTGCTCGATCAGCTCGGCCGAGCCGGCCAGCACGGCACCCACCGGCGCGCCCAAGCCCTTGGTGAAGTCGATCCACGCGGTGTCGAACCCCCACGCCCATTCCGTGGCCGGCACCCCCGAGGCGACCACGGCATTCATCAGCCGCGCCCCGTCCAGGTGAGTGCGCAGTCGGTGTCGCGCGGCGACCTCCAGCACCGCGCGCACCTGCTCCAGGGGCCACACCCGCCCGCCGGCCAGGTTGGTGGTCTGCTCCACGGACACCAGCCTGGAGCGCGGTTGGTAGCGGTTCCCGGCCGGGAACAGTGCGGCCTCCAGCGCGTCGGCGGTGAACATGCCGGCCTCGCCGGGCACCGGGGCGAGCACCGCCCCGGACAGCGCCGATGGGCCGCCCCCCTCGGCGACGATCGGATGGGCGCTCGGGTGGAGGTGCACCGCGTCGCCGCCGGGCCGGATGTGCAGCCGGAAACCGATCGCGTTGCACATGGTGCCCGACGGCAGGAACACCGCGGCGGGCTTGCCGAGCAGCGTGGCGACCCGCTCGCACAGCGCGTTGACGGTGGGGTCCTCGCCGCGCTGCTCGTCGCCCACCTCGGCGACCGCCATCGCCGCGCGCATGGCCTCCACCGGCCTAGTCTGGGTATCCGAGTACAGGTTGATCAGCATCACCGGTCAGGCTAACCGAACGTGGCCGGGATCGTGCGCAAGCCGACAGGAAACAGGACATGGTGGGCAGCGGGGCGATGCTGGTGCACGACGTGCGGATCTTCGACGGAGTCGAGGTCATCCCCCCTGGTGGCTACCCGTGGACGCTGGTGGAGCGCGGCGTCTATCCACCGTTCCCTACCCTGAGCCGGCCGGAGGAGACTGCGGGATTCGTGCGGGACCGGGTGGCCGAGGGATCCGAGGTGGTCGCCGCACTCGTCGCGGCGGCGCACAACGCCGGCAGGCTGGCGGTGGCGCACGTGAGCACGCGGGCGGACGCGGCACTGGCGGTCGAGGCCGGGGTGGACGTGCTCGCGCACGCCTTCGTCGACGCGCCCGCGGACGCCGAGTTCGTCGCGGCCGCGGTCCGGGCAGGTGTCGCTGTGGTGGCGACGCTGGCCATGCTGGAGGGCGCCGAGCGGCGGCGGCCGGGTGCTGGCGGCGGACCCGCGGGTACGGCCGTACCTCGACGCCAGGAGCGTGAGTGGGCTCACCGCGACGGAGCCCTCGGATCCGGCCGGGGGCACCGCCGCTGGTAGCGGAAAGGCCGCACGGCTTGCGGTCGCCCTGGAGTCGGTGGCGGCGCTGCGTGCCGCCGGCGTGCCGGTACTAGCGGGCACCGACACCCCCAATTCCGGCACGGCGGCCGGTGCGAGCCTGCACCGTGAGCTGGAGCTGCTCGTACGGGCGGGCCTGACCCCGGCGGAGGCGCTCACGGCGGCCACCGCGGCGCCGGCCCGGTGGTTCGGACTCCACGGGCGCGGGCGCACCGCCCCGGGCTGTCAAGCTGATCTGCTGCTCGTCGACGGTGACCCGACCGTCGACATCCTCGCGACGCGTTCTGTCGTCTCGGTCTGGCGTCGCGGCACGCGCTTCCACCGGTCGGGTTACCGCCGTGGGCTTGCGGTCAGGGCCGCTTCATCGCGGTGACGATGCGCGGAAAGACTCGCGGAACTCCCGGAACGCGACGACCGCGCCGTCGGCGGCGTCGTAGTCCGGCGCGGGTGGTTCGATCAGGTGCTCCCAGATCGGCACGTCCTGCTCGATCCCGGCGAGACTGTGCTCCATCAGGTAGCGGTAGAGCCCCTCGCGACGGTCCGCCGGCATCGCCGCGTGCGTCGCGGTGGGGATCGCCGGCGAGAACCGGATGACGCAGCCACCCTCCGGACGCGGCGTCGCGGCGGTGATCGCCACGTACGGGTGGTCGCCGCCGAGCCGCGAGACCACGACGTAGGGGCTGAACGCCCGCGCCACGAACGGCACGGACACGCAGCGGGCACCCGCCGAGGCGCGCTGCCACGGTGAGGCGGGCAACATGAAGGTACCTCTGACCGCGAAGGTGCCGGTCTGTGCCGGTTCTTCAGTAAGGACGGTGAACGACGGCTCGTTAGCGATGCCGTGCACGGGCCGGAAGTGCGTGGCGTCGAAGGCGTTCTCCACGACGAGGTCCGCGCGCACGGTGACTGACCGGCTGAAGCCGGGTACGAACAGGTGGGATGCGGCGAGGTCGTCCCGGCGTCTGCCAACACGGCGACGGGCCGCGGCACGAGGACGAGGACGGTAGTCCCGCTCGCGCGCTCCCCAAGCGCGGCCAGCACCTGATCGGTGCAGCGGGCCGCCGCCCGCCTGCCTGGGTCGCCGGCCGCCTCGACGTCGATGCCGGCGCTGATCTGCGCGGCGTACCGCGGGATCGCGCCTGGTCGCTCGACGTCCGCCACCGGGCGTGGGTGCGGCAGGGATGGGGCGAGGCCGAGCTGGTCGCCCAGCTGGCGGGCCGCCTCGTGGCCGCGCCAGGCACCGAGGCTGAGGTCCACGAGCAGACAACGGTCCGGGCCGCCGTGGTCGAAATACTCGCCGAGGTTGAGCGCGCCGAGCCCGAGCGCGCCCGCCGCCAGGTTGAGGTTCTGCGCGATGTGCCCGGCCTCCAGCAATGCGAAGCGGTAGCCGCGGTCGGCGTACTTGAACGTGACCCGCTCGAACCACGCGGTGAGAAACACGAACATCGGTGCGTCGTAGGCGATGGCGCCCTGCACGAAACAGGACGCGATCTCGCGCGTCACGTCGTCCGCACGCAGGTGGCGCAGCTCGTCGCGGACCGGGTTGTAGTGGTACAGCCCGTCCACCCGCGTGGTGTGCACGTACAGTTCCAGCGGATACAGCCCACCCGGTGACGCCGCGGCCCGCCACGACCGCACCTGGCCGGTCTCGGCTGCGGGCCGGGTCACGCCGCAGGCGTGGTAGAGCAGGCTGGACAGCTGCCGCAGCGGCACAGCGTCGCGCCGGAAGGCGCGCACGCTGGTGCGCCCGCGCATGACCGGCCCCAGCGGTGCGCTCAGTGGCGCGCGGTCGCAGGGCAGCGGCACGGCCCGGTACTGCTCGTATGACAGCGACTCCGGCGACTCCCGCATCCGGGCCAGCACCGCCGCGTCCGGCAGACCGAGATAGTGGCGACCTACCTTGGAGTTCTCGTGGAACAGGCTCCACAGCTCGTCGTCCGGGGCAGGCGGGTGGGTGAGCTCGGCCCACAGGTCCCTACTCGTCACTGCGCTGCGTCCCCCTTCGGGTCCAGGTCCACGTCGTCGGGCTCACGGATACGGATGCGGGGCCGGGTTGTCCCCGGTGGAAGGGCTGATACCGGGGTGACCCAGCTTCTGCGGCACGGTCCACAACCGCCGTCCGCCCAGGGCGCGCAGCCGGTGGCCCAACTGCAGCGGGTGTAGACCCGGGACGACGGCCCGCATGACCGAGAAACCGAGCCCCCCCACGTCGGGTGTGGTCAGGTCGACGAGCAGGACCCGCTCGCCGACGCCGGTGATCCGCTCGACGAGCAGGTGCAGGTCCTCGGTGGGGTCACCGGTGCTCGGGTCGGGCAGATCGTCGTAGTCCACGCGCTCGGCGGAAGCGAACAGAAAGTCGGCTAACGGCAGGTTGCGGTGGTCGGCCCAGAAGTTGAGGTGGCCCCGCTGGCCTTGGACACTGTGGTGATCCGGCCCGTCGGGTGACAACCGAGCGCTGTGGGTAGCGATCAGCTGTGCGTATCTGCGGGTGTGGGCTAGTTCCTCCAGGCTCTTGCGGGTGGCATCGGGCAGGCTCGGTGAGGCGGATGCCGCGACGACGAGCGCGGGCGCGCCGGCGTGGGGACCGAGCAGAACGGACAGCACCGTCGGAACACCGTGGTCGAGCGTGATGTCGAACATGACGACGGTGCCCGCGGGGCGCTCGAACCGAGCAACGAGGTCGTAGAGCTCGTCGGGCAACGTCTCGACGCGGATCCGCGGCGGCGCGAGCATGGCCTGCCACGTGATCGTCACCGCGTCGCGTTCGACGACCTCGCAGATCGCTCCGATGGCCGTCTCCTCCTGGCTGAGGTGGCACGCGAGCCCAGTGGAGATCGGTTTGACGATCGGGGCGTCGTTCGCCCCCGCATAGAAGGCGTACGGCATGTAGACGCGGGCGGCCGGCAGGTACACGCACTCGCCGGTGCCGAGGTCCGTCGCGGACGTCCAGCGCAGCGTCGTGTCGTGGGTGAAGCGGGCCGGCGCGAAGCCGGGCTTGTCGTACTGCTCCTCGCGGTAGAGTGCGAACTCCTCCGGCGCCACACACACGAACGGGACGGCCCGGTAGGACGTCTTCGGCAGCTCGTCGAGGACGTACCAGGCCGAGCAGTAGCGCTCGATCGCTTCGCCGATCGCCTTGGCCACCGCGCCCGGTCTGGTCGTGGCCGCACCGCCGGTGACGCGGAAGTTCTCCCGCCCGGTCATGGGCAGGGTGTTCGCGGCCTCGGCGCCGTAGTGGAAGAAGTCCGGGCCGCCGGCCTCCTTGCGGACCTCCGTGACCGAGCCGATGATCCCGACCCGGGGGTCCACCAGGTATTCCACGACCTCAGCCAGTCGCCGCAGTGACGGGGGAGTGAACGCGCCTGTCAGCACCGGTCCTCCTGCTCTGTCACCGCTGGCCGCTGTCACGGACCGCGCCCGCCGAGTGCGCGTTGCCGGGACTGCACACCGGGCACCGGGGCACCCGCAGCACCTTGCGGACCGCCACCGCCGGCTCCGCGACGTTGACCTCCACCAGCGTCCCCACCTGGCGCGTGGGGGCCGGCAGCCGCCGAACCACTTGGACAGCTCAACGGCGGCCAACTCGGCGAGCACGGCTGCCGCCGACGGGTGCAGGGCCGCGAACCGCTGCCCCTCGAACGCGGTTTCCGCAACGGCGTGGCGCACGGCGGGGTCGGCCAGGTGCGAGCTCTCCCGGCGCGTACGCACTCGTAGCAGGGCGTCTCACCCGGCATCACCAGCGGACCCACCGTGCCGAGGAGGTCATGCTGCACGACGGGGAAGAAGGGGATACCGCACTCGACGCAGAACCGGTTCCACAGGCGCAGACACTCCGACGCGCCGAAGTCGGACGTCGCGATCACGCAGTGGATCTCGTCGGCGTCGGCCCGGTCCAGCCAGTCGGCGTGCACCACCGAGGCACCGGCGCCGTTGTCCGTCCCGACCAGCTCGACGCCGCGCAGCGGCGGGTAGTCGACGACCTCGATGTTCATCGCACCGATCGCGGTGAGCGCGGGGACCAGGTGCCGCGAGACCGCATTGACACCCACCACCGCGATCTGACGTGAGGACAGCGACCGCGCGACATCAGCGCCGTGCTGCCCGAAGTGCCAGTAGAAGACGTCGAGCCGGCTGTCGCCGACGGCGGTGTCATCGGTGACGGTGTCATCGGTGATGGCGTCATCTGGGACGGTGTCGTACCCCACGGGTGTCCGTGACCTTGCGGGGACGAGCAGGCGGCGCGTGCGCAGCTCGCCCAGTAGGCGCGTGACCGCCGGCCGGTCCGGCTCGGCGAACCGCTCGCAGACCTCCGCCACGGTCGCGCCCGGCCGGCTGACCGCCGCCAGTACCGCCTCGACGGCTTCCCGGGCCCGCGCGCCGTCGATCCTGACCTCGGTCGCGCTGCGGCGCAGGATCACCGCCGAGCGCATCGGGATGAGTTGCACGGGAAGCGCACGCAGCCGCGGCTCCACCACGTGATCGGTTGTCACGTCCGGGGTCCTTTCCGGCGCGTTCACCACGGCCTCGCGCAGCGCCGCCGTCGGGATCTTCGCGCTTTTCCTTCTCGAACCCGACGATCTCGTGACCGGTCCTGAGGTGGAGCCGCAAGAACGGTCGAGTCGCGGGAGCGGCTGCTCGTCGTAGAAGAGTGAATGCGCCGCTTGGAAGAGCCTGAGTAGGTCTTTGGTGAGTTCGATGTTGCTGTCGACTCGGTGTGGCGAAGTCTCAGGTCAGCAGCTTGTGCCGAGTGCGAGTAGGCGGCCAGTACCTCCACAGGATCAAAATTTGCCGCAGCCGTTGCGGCTAGCCGGCTAGGTCGGACGAAGTCGGTGTGATCGAGTCGAGTCGAGTCGTCGACCACCAGCACGACGTGATCACGGTTTGTGGTGTGCCACGTACGTACAGGGAGGTTCGGATGTAGAGGTCTGGGGCTTCGTGTGTGGTGCTGTGCTGGTGATGGAGGTGGGCCCTCCGGGACCGTTCTGCAGGGGGAGGTTC
>JBOHFI010000056.1:0-33304 GCA_050699595.1 Pseudonocardiaceae bacterium
ACAATCGCCAACTTCAAGACCTGGAGAATCATGCACACCGACTACCGTCGCCCCATTGCAACATTCGCGACAACCATCTCAACCGTAATCGGCCTACACTTCTACACGGCCGGCTGAATAACCCTCAGGGCTGCCGAAAACTGACTGGTCCGGTATCCGACGACTGACATGCCGGCCAGAGGGTCTTCTCACGTGGCGCGGCGGGCCATGGTGCGTAGCACGTACTGCAGGATTCCGCCGTTGCGGTAGTACTCGGCCTCGCCGGGGGTGTCGATTCGTAGCACGGCGTCGAACTCCACCGGGTCCGCTCCGTCGCGGGTGGCCTTGAGGTGCACGGTGGCGGGGATGGTGCCACTGTTGAGCGCGGTGACGCCGGAGATGTCGAAGGTCTCGGTGCCGTCCAGGCCCAGCGACGACGCTGACTCGCCGGCGGGGTACTGCAGCGGAAGTACTCCCATTCCGATCAAGTTGGAGCGGTGGATCCGCTCGAAGGACTCCGCGAGCACCGCGCGGACTCCGAGCAACAGGGTGCCCTTGGCCGCCCAGTCCCGCGAGGAACCCGAGCCGTATTCCTTGCCGCCCAGGACCAGCAACGGGATGCCGGCGGCGGCATAGCGCTGCGCGGCGTCGTAGATGGACATCGGGGCGGCGCCGGGGGAGGCGGTGAAGTCGCGGGTGTAGCCGCCGCTGACGTCGGTGAGCAGCAGGTTGCGCAACCGGGGGTTGGCGAATGTGCCGCGGATCATCACCTCGTGATTGCCCCGGCGAGATCCATAGGAGTTGAAGTCCTTGCGCTGGACACCCCGCTCAGTGAGGTAGCGACCGGCGGGGGAGTCCGCCTTGATCGCCCCGGCGGGGGAGATGTGGTCAGTGGTTATCGAGTCCCCGAACAGTGCCAGCACCCGGGCACCCGAGATGTCGGCGACCGGCGCCGGTCGCGCCGTCATCCCCTCGAAATACGGGGGCTTGCGAATGTAGGTCGACTCCGGATCCCAGGTGAAGGTCTCGCCTTCCGGCGTCGGCAGTGACCGCCAGCGAGTGTCACCGGCGAAGACGTCGGCGTAGTCCTTGGTGAACATCTCCTGGCTGATTGCGAACTCGATCACCTTCTGGATCTCCTCCGGCGAGGGCCAGATATCAGCCAGATAGACCGAGTTGCCGTCGTGGTCGAGCCCCAGCGGGTCGTCGGCGAAGTCGACGTCCATCGTTCCGGCCAGCGCGTAGGCGATCACTAACGGCGGTGAGGCGAGGTAGTTCATCGGGACGTCCGGGTTGATCCGGCCCTCGAAGTTGCGGTTGCCGGACAGCACGCTGACCACCGCGAGGTCGCCGTCGTGGACGGCTTGGGAGACTCCTCCGGAGAGCGGACCCGAGTTGCCGATGCACGTGGTGCAGCCGTACCCGACCAGGTGATAGCCGAGTTTCTCAAGATACGGCCACAGTCCGGCCTTCTCGTAGTAGTCGGTGACCACCTGGGAACCGGGCGCCATCGACGTCTTCACCCATGGTTTGACGGTCAGGCCCGCCTCGACGGCGTTGCGGGCCAGCAGCGCCGCACCGATCATCACCGATGGGTTGGACGTGTTGGTGCACGAGGTGATCGACGCGATCACCACGGCGCCATGGTCGATCGCATACCCGGCGCTGTCGTCGAGCCGCACTGGTGTCGGAGAGCTAAGACGGCCCTGCCCACCGGTGTAGCTGACCAGTGCCTGGCGGAATGCTGTTTTGGCGTCGGACAGCGAGATCCGGTCCTGCGGGCGCTTGGGCCCCGCGATGGAGGGAACCACGGTGGACAGGTCCAGCTCGACGTACTCGGAGTAGGTGGCCTCCCGGTGTGGGTCGTGCCAGAGATCCTGCTCCTTGGCGTAGGCTTCGACCAGCGCGAGCTGCTCGGCGGGGCGTCCGGTGAGCCTCAGGTAGCGCAGCGTCTCCTCGTCGATGGGGAAGATCGCGCAGGTGGAGCCGAACTCGGGGCTCATGTTGCCGATGGTTGCCCGGTTGGCCAACGGCACCGCCGCTACGCCCTCGCCGTAGAACTCGACGAACTTCCCGACCACGCCGTGCCGGCGAAGCATCTCCGTCAGGGTGAGCACGACATCGGTGGCGGTCGCCCCCTGCGGGATGGACCCGGTCAGCTTGCAGCCGACCACCTGCGGGATGAGCATCGACACCGGCTGACCGAGCATGGCGGCCTCGGCTTCGATGCCGCCCACGCCCCATCCCAGCACACCGAGCCCGTTGACCATGGTGGTGTGGCTGTCGGTGCCCACCACGGTGTCCGGGTAGGCCTGACCATTGCGGATCATCACGGTGCGGGCCAGGTGCTCGATGTTGACCTGGTGCACGATCCCGGTCCCCGGCGGGACCACCGTCAACTCACCGAATGCGCCCTGCCCCCAGCGCAGGAACTGGTAGCGCTCCCGGTTGCGCTGGTACTCCAGGTCGACATTGCGCTCGAAAGCGTCCGGACGGCCGTACACGTCGGCGATCACGGAGTGGTCGATGACCAGCTCGGCCGGAGTGAGCGGAGTGACCGCCCTCGGGTCACCGCCCAGAGCCGTGACCGCCTCGCGCATCGTGGCCAGATCAACCAGGCACGGCACGCCGGTGAAGTCCTGCATGATGACCCGGGCGGGAGTGAACTGGATCTCAGCGGAGGGCTGCGCCCGCGCATCCCAGCTGGCTAGGGACTCGATGTTCTGGGCCGTGACGTGCGCACCGACGGCGTCTGACTCCCAGCGCAACAGGTTCTCCAGCAGCACCTTCAGGCTGTACGGCAGAGCACGCCACTGCGTGCCGAGCCGCCCGTCCAACTCGGCCAACCGGAACACCTCATACCGAGCGGTCCCGACGGACAACGTGCCCCGCGTACCAAAACTGTCAACGCTCACCGCTACACAGCTCACATCTCAACCCTACTTCCCACCGCCCCGGAGCAGACATGGAGACATATCGGGGCTATCGACTGTCTCGTTGCCCCGATATGTCTCCATGTCTGCTCCGGCCATACGCTGGAGAGCGTGCGAGTGCCCTTGACTGTTGCGGACTTTCTTGCGCGGGGGGAGGCGGCGTTCGGGGGGTCTGTCGCGGTCGTTGATGAACCCGGCCAGCCGGGACCACCGGTACCGGCGTCGACCTACCGGGAGCTGAGCCGCAGGGTCCGTGCCTGGCAGGCCGGCCTGGACGCGCTCGGGGTGGGTGTGGGGGAGCGGGTGGCCGTGGTCAGCCACAACTGCGCCCGGCTGCTCGAGCTGCTGCATGCGGTCCCCGCCAGCGGTCGCATCTGCGTGCCGGTGAACTTCCGTCTCCGATCCGAGGAGGTGGATTACATCGTGTCCCACAGCGGCTCGTCGGTGCTGCTGGTCGACCCGGAGCTCGACGAAGCCCTCAAGGCGGTGGCCGCGCCGCACCGTTTCGTGCTCGGCGCTGAGACCGAGGAACAGGTGATGCGCTTCGACGCCGAGCCGCGCCCCTGGGCCGAGTCTGACGAGGACGCCACGGCGACGATCAACTACACCTCGGGCACCACCGCGCGGCCCAAGGGAGTGCAGCTGACCCACCGCACCGTCTGGATCAACGCGGTCACCTTCGCGCTGCATACCCGCGCCTGGGAGCGCGACGTCTACCTGCACACCGTGCCGATGTTCCACGTCAACGGCTGGGGCATGCCCTTGGGGCTCGCCGGGCTGGGAGCCCAGCAGATCATGCTGCGCAAGGTGGACGGTGCCGAGATCCTGAGGCGGGTCGCCCAGCACGGCGTGACGTTGATGTGTGGCGCCCCCGCGGTGTGGCACGCGGTGCTCGACGCCGCCACGAACTGGGACGGCGAGATTCCCGGGCGCGGGCGGGTGCGGCTGGTCTGCGCGGGTGCGCCACCCCCGGCCAAGACCATCCAGCGGATAGGCGAGGAACTCGGTTGGGAGTTCACGCAGATCTACGGGCTCACCGAGACCGCACCAATGCTGACCTTCAACCGCGGCGCGCCCGCCGATGACGACCTGCCCGCCGCGGACCGTGCGCGGCGGCTGTCCCGGGCCGGCGTTCCGGCGTTGGGCGTGCAGCTGCGCACGTCCGAGTCCGGGGAGGTACTCGCCCGATCCAACGTCGTGATGGCCGGCTACTGGGATAGCCCACAGGCCAGCGGCGAGGTACTGGTGGCTGGTTGGTTTCACACCGGTGACGGCGGGTCGGTGGATGAGCAGGGCTACCTGTCTATCACTGACCGGAAGAAGGACGTGATCATCACCGGCGGTGAGAACGTCTCGTCCATCGAGGTGGAGGACTGCCTGTTCAGCCACCCGGCGGTGGCCGAGGTGGCGGTGATCGGTGTGCCCTCCGACCGCTGGGGTGAGACGGTCAAGGCGCTCGTCGTGGTGGCCGAGGGGGAGCAGGTCACCGAGAAAGAGATCATCACCCACTGCAAGGAACGACTGGCCGGCTACAAGGCGCCGACGTCGGTGGAGTTTCGCGAGGCCATTCCGCGCACCGCCACCGGGAAGATCCAGAAGTTCAAGCTGCGCCAGGAGTACTGGGAGGGTCGGGAGCGTCAAGTGAACTGACGTGCGGCTTCGTCTGGTTGGCGGGGTCTGGCAGTGGTGCGGCCGTTGTCTGCAGCGCTGTGCGCCACTGGTTCAGTGGCGGGCCGGGTGCGGTCTGATCCGATGTCAGGTCGCGGTGTCCCGTCCATTGGGATACCCGCCGCAGACCGTGCAGGGCGTTGGCGGTCCACACCGGCAACTCGACCAGCTCCGCGAGGTGGCAGCGCTCGTACCGCACGGTGACGCCTTGGTGGTGGGCGAGCTCCACCAGCAGCCCGACGGTCACCGAGGCGAGGGTGGGCAATTGCTGGTCGGGCAGGCACAGCACTGGTCCGCGCCACCACAGCAGTGCGGCGTGGGCGGTCTCCAGCACCGTACCGTCGGCCAGATAGAGCAGCGCGTCGTCGGCACCGGCCAGGTTGGCCTGCCGGCGTAGCCCGGCAAGCACCGCCAGGTCGGGGCCCTTGACCGTCGGGCACCGCCGAGGGTCGGGTGCCTCGGGCACCCACAGTGCGGTGGAGGTCCGCAATGGCGGTGCCGGCCGTAGCCACAACGCCAGCTGATGCTCGGAACGGTCCGCTTCCAGCCGCGGGAACCAGACACCACGGCGCGGCAACGCGGCCCGGACGGCGGCGAGGAAATGGTGCACGGACTCGCTGGTGGGCCCGCTCACCAGCGAGTCACAGCCGTCAGCGAACCGCGCCTCATGGCGGCTGAGCCCTCGTACCCGACTGTCGTCGAGCAGCCACGAGTCGATGATCTGGGGCGCCGCCACGCGATCGGGTTCATCAGGGGTGAGCCCAACTGCGGGCACCCAGCGCATCCGCCCCGCACCGATCGTGGCGCCGGTCATCGCCGTCCACCCGGTGCCATCCGGATCGACCGTTCAGGGAATTCCTGGCGCAGCAGTTGCAGTAGCGGGGTGGCCTTGACCACGGTCTCCTCGAATTCCGCGTCGGCGTCGGACAGTGCGATGATCGCACCTCGATCCGGTCGGGGGCTATGACACCCCCCGCGGTCCGCCTTCCAGCTCGTCGATGAGCTGTATGGTGCGGATCTTGGGGGCGCCGGTCACCGAGCCGCCGGGAAACGCCGCGCGTACGGATCTCACCTCCGCGCAGGTGCCGAGGTCGTTGCGGACCAGGTCCACGATCATGAGGTTCTCAGCGGCGTTCGAGATGGCAGCGTCCCGGAGAATGACACTCCTCATCCCTCGTGAGGTTGATCGTAATCCTCAAGTCGACTACTGGATTTTTCCTGTTCACCTTCAGGGCGCAGCATCCGCGCGGTGACAAAATCCGATGGTGGTGTAGGCGGCGAGTCTCGACCCGATCCGAGGCTCATCGCCACGCCAGAGGATTTCGCCCGTTCGCTAAGCCTCTTGCGCACCCGGGCAGGGCTGTCGGTGCGGGCTGCGGCGAAGCGTGTGACACAACGAACAGCCGAGCCCGTGTCGTCATCCACGCTCGGCGGTTGGTTCAGTGGAAGCCATCTCCCGACACCCAAGCTAGTGAAGAACAATGTCGTATTCGCGCTGTTGGGTGTGTGCGGGGAATCGGATCCGGTCGAGGTGAAGGAGTGGCTGGCGGCCCTCGAACGGGTACGATGTCTGCCCGGACCGCGCCCGGCCGACAGTCCGCCCCCGTTCCGGGGATTAGCTGTCTATGAACCGGAGCACGCCGAATACTTCTGTGGACGCCAGGAATTGACCGCTGAGTTAATGGAGCTGGTAACCCGGGGCAATCTTCAGGGCACCCCGCTCATCGTGGTCGGTCCGTCGGGGTCGGGAAAGTCCTCGCTGCTGCGGGCTGGTCTGATCCCGACTTTGTGTCGTGACGATCCGTCCGCAGCCGGCGTCCGATGGTCGTACCTGCTCTTTACTCCCGGCGCCGGCCCAGTCCTCGAACTTGCTACGCAACTCGCTGGTCTGATAGGTGAATCACCGGATTCTCTGCACGCAACGCTGCTCGAAGACCCGCAGTCGTGCGCCGACATGATCCGCGGTGTGTCGGCTTTGGGGCCCAGCGGTGCGGTTCTCAATCACCAGGTGCTGATCGTAGTGGACCAATTCGAGGAGCTGTTCGCCTCCTGTGTGGACGAAACCCAGCGACATATTTTCATTCAGTCACTGTGTGCGGCAGCCGCCATCCCCGCCGGCACAAGCGACCTGGCGGGAACAGCCCCGTCTCAACCCTCCGCACTCGTGGTTCTGGGGATGCGTGCTGATTTCTACCCCCAGGCGCTGCGTGTTCCGCAACTGGTGCCCGTCTTTCAAGGCGCCCAGCTCGTGGTAGGGCCGATGACTGAGGAGGAACTGCGACAAGCGATCACCGAACCGGCCCGCAAGGCCAACTTGAGCCTGGAACCGGGTTTGGTGGAGGTTCTTCTGCACGATCTGGTGCCCGCGGGCACGCACCCCGTCGATGGCGCCGCACATGAACCCGGCGCGCTCCCGCTGCTGTCCCACGCGCTGCTGGCCACCTGGGCGCAGGCCAAGGGCCGTACGCTCACCAAAGAGCACTACCGGGCAACCGGCCGTATCCGGGGCGCGGTCGCCAAAACCGCCGAGGCCGCGTTCGCTGGTCTGGTCACGCTGGAGCAGCAGAAAATCGCTCGCCGCCTATTTCCCAGCTGATACGGACCGATGACGACACGGCTGACACCCGACGCCGAATCCCGTACGCCAGACTCACCGGGGGCTGCGCATCCCCGGAGACCGAAGGAATCCGAGAAGCGCTGGACCAGTTCATCATCGCTCGCCTCATCACCATCGACCGGGACACGATCGAGATCACCCATGAGGCGCTGCTGACGGCATGGCCTCGCCTAAAAGAATGGCTCAACGCCGACGCGGTCTGGCGGCGTTTTCACCGCAGGCTTGCTACAGCCGCCGCCCACTGGCAGGAAACCGGTCACGATCCCGATGGTCTCTACCGAGGCGGGGTGCTGGAGACTGCACACGAGTGGCTCAAGGACAGTGATCGCGGTCAGGAGCTGAGCTCGCTGGAACGCGAGTTCCTCGATGCGAGTTTCACTCAGAAGGCAGGCGAACAGTTCAGGGCCCGCCGCCGTCTCCGGCGCCGCTACCAGCTGATTGCCCTAGTGACTGTGCTGATTTTGGCCCTTGCAGGCGCGGGGACATACGCCCGTCAGGTCCAAGCCACCGGCGAACGCGAACGGGCACAAGCCTCGCGCGCCCAGGCGGAGGCGCTGTCACGCCTGGGCGCGGGCAAGGCCGACCGGCTTCGCGACAAGGACGTCTCGTTAGCGATGCAGCTGGCCCTGGTTGCCTACCGGATTGCCCCCACGCCCGAGGCTCGCTCCAGCCTGCTCGACTCCACAGCGGTACCTACCGCGGCCCGGCTGCTCAGCCCCGCTGGGCTGGCTCGGTCAGTCACGATGAGCAGTGACGGCACCCTGCTCGCCGCAGGTATCGATCACGGCCCAGTCCAGCTGTGGGCCCTGGACCACGCCGGGCATGCCGTGCGGGCCGGGGAGCCGTTGTCCGGCCCTGCGGGGACGCTCGTGTCGCTGGTCTTCAGTCCCAACGGCCACCTCCTTGCCGCTGGCGGGAAAGACAAGGTGATCCACGTGTGGGACACCACCACCCCGGCCAACCCGCTCGCGCTCAGTGTCCTGACCGGACCCAGCGAGGAGACTCTCTCCGTCGCCGTGAGTGCCGACGGCCGGACCCTCGCCGCCGGGAGTGCGGACCACAAGGTCTACCTCTGGAATATCGCCGACCCCGCTCACGCCGTGCCCGTGGCCACCCTTGTCGGACTGTCCCAGACCGTCCGGGCCGTGGCCTTCACCCCCGATGGCCATACCCTCGCGGCTGGCGGCAACGACGCCACGATCCACCTGTGGAACGTCGCCGACCCCGCTCACCCAGTCCTTCTCAGCGTGCTCACCGGACCAACCAGCAAGATCTTCTCCATAGCGGTCAGCCCGGACGGCCGCCGCCTCGCGGCCGGGACCGGCGCCGAACACAGCGTGTACCTCTGGAACATCAGCGACCCGGCCCACCCGGCAGCCGACGGAACCCCGCTCACCGGCCCAGCCAGCTGGATCAACTCTGTCGCCTTCAGCCCGGACAGCGGCACCCTGGCCGCGGGCAGTTCCGACAGCCTGCTGTGGCTGTTCGACCTCAGCTCACGGCAGCCGATCACTCGCCTGCCCCACCCCAGCCCGGTCACCGCCAGTAGCTACCGCACCGACCATTCACTGGTCACCGTGGCCGACGACGGAACCATCCGCGACTGGGACCTGCCTGGTCCGATTATCACCGGCGCCCGCGACTCGGTGTTCGCCGTCAGCTTTGACGCCACCGGACACCGGCTCGGCATCGGCCCCGGCAGCGCCGACAACATCGTCACGGTCTGGGGACCCCACCGATACCCACCACCCGACCCTGACCCGGCCTGCGCCGGCCAACACCGCGGACGCCGCCCGGTTCTCCGGCTCCGGCGCGCTGACTCCCGACGGCCGCGTCTTCGCCGTCGGCGGTATCGACGGCAGCTTCCAACTGTGGGACATCAGCAACCCAGGCGTGTCACACCGCATCGGCCCGCCGATCCGGGCGGCGGACGACCTCGTGGAATCAGTGACCGTCAGCGACGATGGTCGGCTGCTCGCCGTCAACGCCGACGACAATGCGGCCCATCTGTTCGATATCACCGATCCCCACCACCCCACCCCGCTGGCCACCCTCACCGGACCGACCCCGGGCTTCATTTACCAGTCGGTGTTCAACCCGAATGTGAACCTGCTCGCCGCGGCGAGCAACAGCCGCAGCGGCTACCTCTGGGATATCAGCAACCGCACCCACCCCAAGCTCCTCGCCACGCTCGACGGCTTCACCGACGCCGCCTACTCGGCCGCGTTCAGCCATGACGGGCACATCCTGGCTGTCGGCAGCGCCGACGACACGGTACGACTCTGGGACGTCACCCACCCTGACCACCCCACCAGCCTCGGCTGGCCGCTGACCGGGCCGGTCGGTTACGTCTATTCCGTCGCCTTCAACGCGCGCCAGAACATCCTCGCCGCCGGCAGTACGGACAACACGATCTGGCTGTGGGACCTGACCCAGCCCAACCAACCCACCCACCTGGCCACCCTCACCGGACCGACTAAGGGAGTCCTGGGTGTGGCCTTCAGCCCGGATGGACACACTCTCGCCGCCGGCGGTCACGATCGCACCGTGCGGCTGTGGAACACCGACCCCAACTCCGCCGCCGCCTGGATCTGCACCGCGGTCGGCCAGCCCATCACCGAACAGGAATGGAACCGCTACATCCCCGAGCAGCCCTACACCCCACCCTGCCGGTGACACACCCTGCCGCCGTACGAGCTTGTACGAGGATCTGGACAACCCCGAACGAGTTCATACGGGCATTCCGATCACCTCTCGACACCAGACGCTCACCTGAAAGAGGGTCAAGCTGCCGCCAAACGAGCGGCATCGGGCCTAACCGATGACCCGAGTGACAAGGAGCGAATCATGAACATCGTGAAAAAGTCCGCGCTGGTTGCGGCGCTGGCTGCGGGGGTCGTGGCACCTATGGTGGTCCTGAACGCTGCGCCAGCCTTAGCGCAGTCCAATTGCAGCGCTGGCACATGGGGTGGTGTCCACGGTTGGGGTGACTGCCGTGGACAGGGCAAGTGGCAACTCAAACTGTCCTGCACGGCGGGTGCCAGCAAGATCAGTGCCGTCCTTACCGGGCCAGGGCACGTCGACTTACAGTGCCCGTGGGGGTCAGCGCGCAACGCATCCATCGTCTACCTCTGACGCCGATCGAGGGATCAGCGGCGGGTCCGCTGCGCCAGCTGTAGCCATTCCATCGCGGCGGCACGTCTTCGCGCTTCACCACCTTGCTGGCGGCAGCAAGGTGGTGAAGGTGGACGGTGAATGACCGTGTCGGGATGGTCATGCTGGCGCGTATCATCAGCCCTCTCAGCGTTGCAATAAGAAGACATCGCCGCCGGAAAAACTGTCCAGCTTTCATGAGCGAATCCTGTCTACGACTGAACCTATCACCCTCACAGGAGAACTGATGCGTCGTATTCTCGCGGTCACTGTGACCGCCTTAGCTGCCGTCGCGTTCTGCCTCGCAGCAACCGCGCCGAACGCTACAGCCAGCAGCGGCCCGGTGTTCACCGTGATGAACACCGCCGAAACCCCACCCGATGGCGTGTGGTTCCGCAACACCCCACACACCGCCGACACCGACCGCGTCACCGGCCACGGCGTCTATGCGAACGAACGTGTCCAGCTCAACTGTTACGCCTGGGGAGACACAGTCGGCGCTTACGCCAACAGGTTGTGGTACTACGTGGTCAACGTCAGTCGCCCAACCATCAATGGGCGGCCGAACAACGGCTACCTCAACGCGCACTACATCAACGACGGGCTCAACGCCAATCAGATTGACGCAGGCGTTCCCCAGTGCGGCAGCAATCCGCCGCCACCACCATCAGGGGGATCGGTTTATTACCAGCCCCGCTACAGCAGCAGTGACCCTACCGCGCCAGCCGGGACACTCACGCTGGGCCTGAACGACTGGGCCGCAGGCTCATGTTCAAGCAGCAAAGGAGGCAACTTCCCAGACGTTGTCGGCGGCAAACGGGTCACCACCCTCACCGGATGGAGTCTGGGCCGGCTGGGCCCGACTTACTTCCTCGCCTCAAGCTTCAACCGTGCCGGAAACATCAACTCGGTCATTCTGTACGGCCCCGGTTCCTACAACGACTACTTCGGTGCCGGCAGCTGTGACCGCAACTACGACCAGTCCGACCTGTACGCCCGCTGGCTACGCCTCAGCAGTGGCAACCGGTTACTCATCCTCGCCGGCGCTGTCACCGCCGACTACAGTCACAAAGTCAACGGCTACGGTCACGCCGGTATCCAGAACGCCCTCTTCGGCAAGATCCGGGGGCAGGCAGTCGCCAACCAGGTGCTCGTCTGTAACTACGACTCGACGTCCCACCCCGACGTTCTCCGCAATTTCTCCTACCTCATGACACAAGGGCCGCAGTCGAGCTGCCCTGGCAAGCCAAACTGGGCTTGGCACCCGTAACCCCACGCCGCCGTGGGCACTGGAGATCCCCGTGCCCACGGCCGAATCATGATAGAACGGGCCATGCCGATGAACGGTCAAATTGTGGATGAGACCTACCAAGGGAAACGTAGATTTCTGGACTAAAACCGACCTCAATGAATGGTATACATGCAGGTCGGCCACCCGTCGGTGCCATTAAGTGAGTCCAGAAATTCGGGACCTGATCGGGTACCGCCGGTCAGGTCGACGGATAAGCTTGCCGTCGTCGCGTATCGAGAGAGCCGATCAGGACTTATTGGCGAACGTGAAAATGAGATTGATGATTGCCACGGGAACGAAGATGGTAGCCCACCATTTGAGGCTCTTGAGGCAGGCGCCGGAAAACCACCCGTCGTTCTTCTGGTAGATCCCAGAGCTGGCCGCTGCCCATGCGAGCACGAAACCGAGCGTGGCCATCCACTGGGTCACAGTTCGGAAATTACCGTGCATCAATATTGATAGCCCCGTTGCGCCCAGGGCAATAAAAAATGTAATCGCTGCAAATTGAGTAGCGTGAACGACCGCCAATATCCCTTCCGTTACGCCATCCTTCCTCTCTGCAATACCGGCGGAGACCGTGGTCGCCACCCTTGGTGAACTGCGGAACCGGACTGCACTCAATCGACGATATGTCTTCATTATGAACTTTAGGAACTAGCGTAAGTACATCGAAGGGCTTTCGAGCATAACCATTCTCGTACAGGAGGACATAGCCCGCTGATCGGACTCGCACGGTACCCACACCCATTGCCCCTGTTGCTGGCCGGTCAATCAATTTTCCTTTCTTGTCAACTTGCTGCCATCTTTTGACGCTTGTATCAACCCTGTGCCCGCCGCTATGCTTGTAGCTTGCTCGCCGTCCAAGGGTATAAACATCGCACACCCCACCTATTTTCCCGCAACACCCACACCATGATTGAAATGGCAGTCGCATGCAGTGGAAATAAACCGCCAATCCACAAAGGCCACGGAATTCCCGATATGGATTCTAGGCTTTTTTCGATCCATTGAAACGTTGAGGGCAGGAGCGATAGATAATCATTCATGGGTACCACACACTCCCCGTCGCACTCTCGTGGAGCGGCATCCTCGACTGTCCTCCGCCGCTACTACCGCAAGTATCTGACTAAGGGCGATACGACCACAGCCGCCGGACGAGTCGTGTGCGCGCCGAGTCGCCTCGGTCGCGACGCCACAGGGTATGGCGCCTATGCCTGGTCTGCCATCGGACCGCCTCCGTTCGCCGTGAAGCCCGCCCGGTCCGGTCGGACGGGGGGCTGGTCGCCGGCTCGGCCGCCCCGGCGGTGACCGGGCACCGGTGGGTCGCTGTCTGGGGGCCGCCCGGCGGTGTCGGCCACGCTCGGCAGGGTGCTCCAGCAGCTCGACACCGATCTGGGACCACACGAGGCAGGGGAAGTGGCGGCATCGGGGGACGGGGATGAGGTGGTAGCGCCAGACGACGCGATGGCGCCAACTGAGGCGGCGGCAGCCGTGGCAGCTGCCCGCGCGGGTGGTGGGCTGGTGGTCGAGCAGGATCGACCGGAACGCGTCGATCGGCCCCGTGGGGCACCCGAACCGTTCCAGCTCGGCGAGCCGGTCCCACACGGAGTGGACGAACGCGCGTTCGACTTGGGGGCGCCCGTCCAGCCATTCCACGGTCCGGGCCAGCAGAGCGGACTCGGGTCGCGGCGGGCGGGTCGGCATGGCGAGCTCACCCCAATGTCACGCGGCCCGGTCACCGGGCATGGAAGGCCAGGGTGAGCAGTCGGTCTCGCAGCTGCTCGTCGGTGAGCGTGGGCGCGTCGTCGGCCAGCGTGATCACCTGCCGCAGCGCCCAGTGCAGCCGCCCGATCTCCCCGGCCGCCGCCGGGTCGGCGAGGTGCGCGGGACGCAGGTGTGGGTTGACCACGCTGATCACCCAGTTCAGACCGCACGTCGTGCACGACCATGTCTGGATCGTCGGCGCGGTGCCGGTGGTCCGCAACACACCAGTAGTGGCCCCGCATCCCGGGCACGACTCAGGCATGCCGGGTTCGTCGCGACAGGGGTCCTGGGCGGGCATCGTGTTAGTCACCTCAGGGTGTGGGTGGGCCGGCTGGCCGCCGGGAGCGGGTACGGGGGGACAGCGCTCAACCGGTGGCCGAGCCGGGGATCAGGTGGCGCTGGGATCGCCGTCGCCGCCCGGACCGACGTGCCAGGCCGGGTCACCCGGCACCGGATGCCCGCACTCGTCGACGGTGTGGCCCGTCCAGCGCAGGCAAGACAGGCACATCCAGCCGGGCGCCACGTCGTACAAGCTGGTGTCCCTGACCAGGCGCTGGCCGCAGCGGGCGACGTACACCCCGTCGGGGTGATCGGCGTTCTCGTCGATGGCGTGGGATTGCCAGTCCGTCGAGGACACGCCCCAGCGTGGGGCGGTGCCCACCGGGTGTTCCTCGCGTGCGACGGGCATGGTGGCCGGGTGCTCGCTCATCCGAGCCACTCGATCAGCGCGTCACGTAGCGCGATGGCCTCATCCTCAGCCGGCGTCAGCGCGCAGGAGTCATCCACGTGCGGGTCGAGCTGGATCTCGCCGTCGAGCTTGGCCACCACCTGGTTGGTGAATCCCCGGGCCACGTCGCGCGCTGAGCACGAAGTGTGGATCACCCTGCGGCGGTTGTCGGTCGGTTGCGTTGGTACGTCAGTGGTGGTGGTCACCCGACAGAGACTGCGGCCTAGCCCACGTTAGTTGTCAGCACTCCGCTGACCATGGCCGCCGATACCGAAGCGGTTGAGCAGACTGTCCAGCTCCCACACCCGGCGTGTGGCCCGCCGGTCCAAGATCAGCACTAGATCCCGGGCCAGCGGGTCATTACGGATCCTGGTCGGCGCGATCCGGTCGGCGGTGTCCAGGTGCCGGATCGCCTCGTTGTCTCTGTCCCCCTCAGCCTGCGCCCAGGATCGTGCGAGGTCGAAGTGCAGCGCCGCGATGCGGTCCTTGCTGCCGAGAGTGTCCAGATCGATCGGTTCGCGCTCGACACGCTCGGCAACCGCAGGGCCTTGCCCGAGTTCCACACCGATGGCGACGCGCCAGACGTTGACGTTGGTGGGTCCGAAGTGCTGTTGCAACCCGTTGCGCTCACCGGTGAGCATGGCGACCCGGACAGCCTCGTCAAGATGGTCAGCAGCGGCAGCGGCATCGCTGTCCCGGGCCGCGAAGTGGGCCCCCATGAGGTGCAGCAACCCGAACGTCTCGGCACCGAGGGTCTCGCCATCTCGGATAGTGGTCAACTGCTGCGCATCATCAAGTGCACGGTCCAGCATCCTCACCGCGCGGCGCCGGCCGCCAGTGCGCGCCACTGAAGGCGCCTGGGCGAACATGGCGAATGCCTCCAGCTCGGGCCGCTCGGCGATCCGGGCCGCATCGAAGGCACGCTGCGCGGCCAGCTGCGCAAGATGCAAGTAGCCAAAAGTGGTTGCCAGGACGAACGCGTGATACGCGGCCCGGGTGAGTAGTTCGGCCGCGCGCTGCCGCTCAAGGACATTGCTAGTGGCCAGGTGAACCTGCAACTCGATCAGCACAGCGTCGATGCCCTCGCCCGAGGACCGGTAGCTGGCGGTGTCCCGCAACTCCATAGCGTGTCTCACCCAGCCGCCGAGCGCGTCCAGCGGACGGGGCAGCAGATCCGGTACATCGTCGAGGGTAGCCTCGTTGAGCCCACGCTCGATCTGAGCGATCACCGTCTTGGCACGAGCACTCTCCCGGTCCGGCGGCAGGTAGGGCTGCCCGGTCAGATCAGCTACGGAGCACCCGAGCGCGTTGGCTAGGTCCTCGATCAGGCCCCGCCGGTTGAATCCACGCTGGCCCAGTTCCAACGCGGACAGGTACTGCTTGGTGATCCCGGCCAGCCCAGCCACCACCTCCAAACTCAGCCCACGACGACGCCGGATCATCCGAGCACGCGCACCGATCGTCCGCGCATCCTCAACGTCCACGAACCCCCCTCTCCCTGCCGAAACCTCCCGCCGATGCCCCAGGGAGCGACCTTGGGGCGTGAGCCTCGGCAAGGGGGTAGCGACAGGCTACGCGGTGCCGGTGCGGCCTGTGGACGCGGGTGATCACGGCGGCGACGTTTCTCCACGGTGCAGCGCTCGAACCCGGCCAGCCAGGTCAAGGAGGCGCCCTCGGCGTCGGACAGCGTCACACCGGTGAGCGTGTCCAACAGCAGCACCAGCCGGTTGGCCTGGCTGGGTGGGATGGGATCGTTGGTCACGGGTCGGTCCTCTCGGTCAAGTGTTGACCGGAGACACGTGTGCAGTAGATCTATTGCACGTGCCCAAATGCCGACGCCACCACCAGGTGAAACAGGCTCCCGGCTGGTCGGTCACCCAACACCCCGACGGCTGCACCACCTGGGCCACGCCCAGCGGGCACCGGTACCACTCGCAACCACCACCGCTGACCGACCCCGAACCACTCGCCACCCACCCAGCACCCGACCCGGAGGAACCTCCGCCTTTCTGACCCCTCCTCAATGATCGATTCCAAGGAGCGGGGGGTGGTGTGTCATGACCAGCTGACACGCCCCGCTGAGCCCTTGGAATCGATCATCCAGCGGCCTTCTGGGAACTTTGCGACCGATCGCGCCCACAGCGCCGACCGGGTCGCGATCATGCCCTGGTTGGGTGCCCTCCATCTGCCTCTGAGCGATTGTTCCCAGGCGACTACATAGCGTTACTACTCTGACTAGCGTGTAACACATGTGGTGGATGTTGCGACAGTTACGCAGGAGAGTCTTGGTGTCTCTGAGGGTTACATGGCAGAGTGCATCCGCGTGCCTGCTTGACAAGGTCTCGCGGACGTCAGGAAGGACCGGCGCCCGCGGAGGGGTACCTGGGGAAGGAGTGCGGTGTGAGCGTCCGGACTCGACGTCACCTCGCCGGCCGGGCGTTGGTCCCGGCGTTGCTCACGGTGTTGGCACTGGTGGCGCAACCCGCCATGGGGGAAGCGGTGCCACCACCCCCGGTCAACCCCAGCGACGATGATCTCAAGTCCGGCCAGGCTCACGTGAACGTCACCGCTACCCGGGTCGGGCAACTGGCCAATCAGCTCGCCCAGGCCGACGCGGCCCTGCTGGCCCTCCAGTCTCAGGTCGAGATCAGGCACGAACAGGCCAACAAGGCGCTGATCAATGAGCAAGCCCAGGACGCCGCCGCGGCCGCCGCTACGCTCGCGGCGTCCAACGCCCGTGCGGAGGCCGACGCGGCCGCCGCGCAGATCGCGGTGGCGCACCGGGATATCGACCAGTTCGCCGCCGCGAGTTTCCGGCAGGGCACCACGGTCGGGTCGATCTCGGCCTTCCTCGGGTCGACCAGCCCGAAGGACCTGCTCGCCAGGGCCGAGCTGCTGGATGCGGTGGGAGGTGCTCAGCTGCACGCCGTGGAGAACATGCGGCGAGCCCGCGTCGATGCGGCCAACAAGGATTCCCAGACCCGGGCGGCCCTTGCGGCGGCTCAGGCCGCCCAGCAGGCCGCCGCTGACGCCAAGACCGCGCTCGAGGGCGCCTACCGGGTGGCTGTCGACACGGAGACGGCGCAATCCGCTCAAGCCACAGCCCTGCAGGACCACAAGACGGACCTGGAACGGCAACTCTACGAGGCACAGAACGCCGTCGCCGGGCTGCGCGGGCAGCGGCAGCGCTACGAGGAGTGGCGCGCGGAACGCGATCGCGAAGCTGCGGCCGAGCGAAGCACCCCGGCTACCGCCGGCGGGTCTCGGCTCGTCGCCGGCGGCATCCAGTCAGTGATCAATCGGGCGATGGCGCAGCTTGGTGTCCGTTACTCGTGGGGCGGCGGAAACGCCCAAGGACCCACGATCGGCGTTCGAGACGGTGGCGTCGCGGACACCTACGGCGACTACCACAGGATTGGCTTCGACTGCTCCGGTCTGATCGTCTACGCTTTTTCCAGCGCTCTGGGCTACGCATTGCCGCACTACACCGGCTATCAGTACAATACCGGCCGCAAGGTGCCGCTCGCCGCGAAGCGTCCCGGAGACCTGCTGTTCTGGAGCACGGGCGGAGACATCCATCACGTGGCGCTCTATATCGGCGGCGAACAGATGATCGAGGCGCCATACTCGGGAGCCGCAGTCCACGTCACCCAAGTTCGCTACGCTGAGATCATGCCCTACGCCGTCCGGTTGCTCTGAGCCGGCTGGAGATCGCGTTGGTAGCCCCTGAGCCGGACCCGCGCGAGGAGGACCCGTGAGCGACGTTGACGGTGTGGCGCCCCCGCCCGTATCAGGCCCGCCCAGTCACCCCAGTCCGCCCAGTCACCCCGACCAGCTGGCGACCCCGGCCAGGGACGCCCAGCTGATCGAGCGGACCGTCTTCGAGGTCCAGCGGGTGATCGTGGGGCAGGATCGGCTGGTCGAGCGGATGCTCGTCGGCCTGCTGGCCCGCGGGCACCTCCTGCTGGAGGGCGTGCCGGGGGTGGCCAAGACCCTCGCTGTGGAGACCATCGCCCGGGTGATGGGCGGCTCGTTCTCCCGCATCCAGTTCACGCCCGACCTGGTTCCCGCCGACATCCTCGGCACCCGCATCTACCGGCAGGGGCGGGAGCGGTTCGACGTCGAGCTGGGGCCGGTGATGGCCAACTTCGTGCTCGCCGATGAGATCAACCGGGCGCCGGCCAAAGTACAGTCGGCGTTGCTGGAGGTGATGGCCGAGCGGCACGTGTCGATCGGCGGCACCACCTACCCGATGCCGGCGCCGTTCTTCGTGCTGGCCACCCAGAACCCGATCGAGAACGAGGGCGTCTACCCGCTTCCTGAGGCACAACGCGACCGGTTCCTGTTCAAGATCCAGGTGGAGTATCCCACGGTCGAGGAAGAGCGGGAGATCATCTACCGGATGGGCGTGCACCCTCCCGAGCCCAACCGGGTGCTCGACCCCGCCGAGCTGATCAGGCTGCAAGAGGTCGCCGCACGGGTGTTCGTGCACCACGCCCTGGTCGACTACGTGGTGCGGCTGGTACTCGCCACCCGCACGCCCGCCGAGCATGGTCTGTCCGACGTCGCCGGGTGGGTGGCCTACGGCGCCTCCCCGCGAGCCAGCCTGGGCATCGTCGCGGCGGCCCGCGCGTTGGCGTTGATCCGCGGGCGCGACTACGTGCTGCCACAGGATGTGGTGGACGTCTCAGCTGACGTGCTAAGGCACCGCCTGGTGCTCTCCTACGACGCGTTGGCCGACGGGGTGCCGGTGGAGCACATCGTCACCCGGGTGTTGCAAACCGTGCCGATGCCGCAGGTTTCCGCACGTCCCCAGGGCGTAGGCCCGACCGGATGACGGCGCGGGGCGAGCGGCATCACTGGGCGCCGCCGGCGTTGCGCGAGGGACGCATGGAGGCTGGGTTACGCGCGTTGGAGCTCACGGTGCGGCGTCGGCTAGATGGCCTGCTGCAGGGCAATCACCTCGGCCTGGTACCGGGGCCGGGTACCGAGCCGGGCGAGGCCAGGCGTTACCAGCCCGGCGACGACGTCCGGCGGATGGACTGGGCGGTCACCGCGCGCACCACCGAACCGCATATCCGGGACACCGTCGCCGACCGGGAGCTGGAGACCTGGCTGGCCGTGGACCTGTCGGCCAGCCTCGACTTCGGTACCGCGGAGTGCGACAAGCGGGAGCTCGCGGTGGCCGCCTGCGCCGCTGTGACGCATCTGACCCGGGGCGGCGGGAACCGGGTCGGCGCCGTGGTCAGCACCGGGGCGGACGTGCTGCGGATACCGGCACGGGGCGGTCAGCCGCATGCCCGCGGGATGATTCGCCGGATCGCCGAGTTGCCGCGTGCCGCCGAAGGCAACCGAGGCGATCTATCCGGGATACTCGAACAGCTGCGCCGCCCACCGCGTCGCCGCGGGCTGGTCGCGGTCATCTCGGACTTCCTCGGCCCACGGTCTGGAGACGCTTTCGCCTGGGAGCGGCCGCTGCGCGGACTGTCCGCCCGGCACGACCTGATCGCGATCGAAGTGCTCGACCCACGTGACCTCGAACTGCCCGACATGGGCACGGTGGTGCTCGCTGATCCGGAGACCGGGCGACAGAAGGAGGTCGTGACCACGCCGCTGTTGCGCCGTGAGTTCTCTGCTGCGGCGGCGGCGCATCGCGACGAGGTGGCCGCCACGCTGCGGCGATGCGGTGCTGGGCGGCTGACGCTGCGCACGGATTCCGACTGGGTGTCCGACATGGTGCGCTTCGCGGTCGCCCGCAAGCGCCACTGGTCGGGAGGTGTCGCATGAGATGCTCGAACACCAACGATGGGAGCGGCAGTGGCCCGTTCGGTCCTTGTCACCGGCGGTAACCGTGGTATCGGGCTGGCCATCGCCCGCGCCTTCGCCAAGCAAGGCGATCGGGTTGCTGTGACACACCGCGGATCCGGCGTGCCCGAGGACGTGCTCGGAGTACGCTGCGACGTCACCGACGGCGCCGCGGTGGAGGCAGCGTTCGCCGTGGCGGAGCAGGCCCATGGGCCGATCGAGGTGCTCGTCTCCAATGCGGGTATCACCGACGACACGTTGCTGCTCAGAATGACCGAGGAGCAGTTCTCGCGGGTGCTCGACACCAACCTCACCGGCGCCTACCGGGTGGCCAAGCGCGCCGCCAAGAGCATGCTGCGGGCCCGGTGGGGCCGGATGGTGTTCATCTCCTCGGTGGTGGCGCTGTCCGGTGCGCCCGGCCAGGTGAACTACGCGGCCAGCAAAGCCGGGCTGATCGGCGTCGCCCGATCCATCGCGCGTGAGCTGGGATCCCGCTCGATCACCGCCAACGTGGTCGCGCCCGGTTACGTCGACACCGAGATGACCGCGGACATCGGCCAGGCGCGCCGAGCCGAGATCCTGAGCTCGATCCCGCTGCGCCGCCAGGCCACTCCTGACGAGGTCGCCGGGGTCGTGACCTTCCTGGCGTCGGATGCAGCCGGGTACATCACCGGGGCGGTGCTGCCGGTCGACGGCGGCCTGGGCATGGGCCATTGAGCGGCTTGGTCGACGCGCTGTTGCTCCTGTCCTTCGGGGGCCCGGAGGGCCCCAGCGAGGTGCGTCCGTTCCTGGAGAACGTCACGCGCGGCAGGGGCGTGCCGCCACGGCGATTGGATGAGGTGGCGCAGCACTACCTGCACTTCGGTGGAGTGTCACCGATCAACCGATGTAATCGCACTCTGATCACCGCTATCGAGCAGGCGCTCGGTATAGTCGGGTGTGAGCTGCCGGTGTACTTCGGCAACCGCAACTGGCACCCGATGGTGGAGGACACCGTCGCCGCGATGGCGGCCGACGGGGTGCGTCGCGCGGTGGTGTTCACCACCTCGGCGTGGGGCGGGTACTCGGGGTGCCGGCAATACCACGAGGACATCGCCCGGGCCCGGCACGCCGCAGGTCCGCAGGCGCCGGAGCTGATCAAGCTGAGGCACTTCTTCGATCACCCGCTGTTCGTCGCGGCGTGCGCTGATGCGCTGCGCACGGCCCGTGAGCAGGCCGACCCCGCCGCTCGGGTGGTGTGCACCGCGCACTCGGTGCCGCTTGCCGCGGACGCCGCCGCCGGGCTTGCCGCGCAGGGCGGTCACCGCTACTCCCGGCAGGTCACCGCAGCCGCCCGGCTGGTCACCGCAGCGGCCGGGGTGGACGGCTACGACGTCGTATGGCAGTCCCGCTCCGGACCCCCGCAGGTACCCTGGCTGGAGCCCGACGTGACCGACCACCTCGATGCGCTGCACGCCCAAGGGGTGCCCGGCGTCGTGGTGGCACCCATCGGTTTCGTCTCCGACCACCTCGAGGTCGTGTGGGACCTCGATCACGAGGCCCGGCAGCGCGCCGCCGCGCTCGGGATGGGCTTCGCGCGAGCCGCCACTCCAGGCACCGATCCCCGTTTCGCGCAGATGGTGGTGGAGCTCATCGCCGAGCAGGTGCGCGGCGCACCCGCCCGCCGGTGCTCACGAGTCCCGGCAGCCGGACAGGGCCTCAACGGGGCGCCTTGCGCGGCCGACTGTTGTGGACCGGCGCAGTAGGCCCGGACCTCCCGAAGCTGTCGAAACACAAAGTGGTCGGGCTCACTCCGGACGAGGGCGCGGAAACCACCGCCGCCCGGGTGGACGGCACCCTGGCTCAGCTACGGTGACTCTCCCGGCTCCGGGCATGCCCTTCATACAGGTGATCACGTGTATGTCAAGGGGTGGCTTCGGGGGTGACTTCCGCGTCCTCCCTACGGGTTACCGGTACCCACCAGTACGGCCCACCAGGGTGGCGATCCGGTGCCGCAGGTGGGAGACCTCGTCGAGGTGCTGGTGCGCGGCGGCGTAGTGGAACAGTTCGCGCAGTTCCTCGGCGGCGCGGCGGGAGCGGATCGTGCCAGCGAGGTCCAGGGCAGTGTGCCCGAGGGCGGCGGCCTGGAGCGGGTCACCGATGACCATCGTGAGACTGGCCAGCTTCGTCAGGCAGATCGCGCGGGCAACGGTGTGGGCGTCGGGGTGCCCGGCGGCCGCCGCTGTGAGTCGGTCGGTGGCCTGACCGGGGTCGTGGCCCAGTATCGCCAGGTCGACCAGGGGCTGCCCGGTGAGATGGGCATGGCGCGTAGCGCTGTAGTAGGCCATGACCGGCGGCTCATTGTTCGAGGTGACGTGCGCGAAGTGCTCATCAGCGGTGCCGATGGCGGCCAGGGTCTCCTCGATCAGGTGCATCTTGGCCAGTGCGCGCCCCCGGTCACCGTGCAGCAACGCCCGCCCGGCCGCGGTAAGCCGGTCGGGGCGGACCAGACCCTCTTCGGCCCGCGTGAGGCCCTCATCGGGCCGACCGGCCCTGACCGCCTGCTTCGCCATGCTCGACAGGATCTCGGCACGCAGGGGCCAGTCCTCGGCCCGCTCGGCGCAGGCCAGCCCGAAGTCGTACACCCGGCGGGCCTCCGCCTGAGCGTTGATGTCCTCGGTCAGGTACCCGGTGGTCGTGGCGAGACAGCCGACCGCGGAGAACAACTCGGGGCGCAGCCGGTCTGGGCAGGTGGCCTCATCCAGCACACGGGCCGACCAGCGCAGCTGGGCCATGGCGGCCTCCCGGACCACCCCGCCACCGTAGGTGCCGCCCCACTCCAGGAACTCCCGCGTGGCGGTGCGGATGTGTTCGATGTCGGTCGCGCCGACCCGCGCGGGGATCGGCGTGGGCTCGCTGTCTCCCAGGAGCGCCACGAACGGCTCCCCCAGGGTCAGCGCGCTCACGCCTAGGGTGGTGGCGTTGTTGATGAGCTTTCTGCGTTTCACGGGGTCCAGTTTCACTGCCGAGCGGCGGGAGCGGGCGTTGACGAACCCCAGCGCGGCATCGGTCGGGACACCGAAGATCTCCCGGAAGGCTTCTCGATACAGTTTACTCGGCCAGCGGATGTCACCGCGTTCGACCTGTCCGATATAGTTCGCGCTGGCCTCTGTCATCGTCTTGTCGTGGTGATAGATGTAGGTGTTGACCCGCTCGGCGAGTTCCTGCCGAGTCAGGCCGTAGCCCGGGTAGGTGAGCGACTCGGTGCCTTCCCGCGCCGCCCGGAACTCGTCATTCTGATCTGCCAAGGTCCCGCCTCCCGTCAAGTGACGTTGGTCTGCTAAAACCAGCTCGCGGAGCGATTCGCGTAAGCCGGGCAGTCAGCCGATCAATGTCGTCCGGCGCGCGGAGTCAGGACCCGCACCGCCTCGGCGACCGCTGAGCGCCGGGCCTCCCGCACTGCGGTGAACAGCGGCCGCAGCGCAGAGGAACGGGCCGCCGCCACCTTCGCGGACAGCGCGCCGCCGAGGTTGTCGGCGTCCGCGGCGCGGAGGATGGCCTCCACCTCGTCGGCCTGCTCGAGCACGCGCAACGTACGGGCCGGGGTGCCCTCGGGCCACGGCGGCCGGACTCGGCGCTCCAGAGCTTCGGCGATCTCGGCACGGACACCGGGGCGGTGTCGGGCGACACCGAGCTCCACCAGCGTCGTCGCCGCCTGGCGGACCGCGCCCCGCAGACCATGCTCGGCATCGGACAGCACGGGCTCGGGGGCCGGGGGGAGCGGACCGGCGGTGAACACCGTCCAGCTCAGCACGCCGTCGGCGACCGCGGCGGGCACCACGGCCAGTTCGGCGCCGGTGAACACGGCGACCTCGCCGCGCTCCACCGCCACCGCGACGAGCGGACCGTCGGACGGCAGACCCCGCACGTCCCCGGGTACCGGTAACAACAACTGCCCACCGCCGGCTCCGGCTCGTCGAGCGGCGGCCAGCAGACCGACCACCGAGGTGGGCGGTTCTCCGGGTGCCGGCAGGTCGAGCTGCCGTGCGGTGGCCTCGTCGACGGCCAGAACCTCGTGCAGGCCTGCCCAGGTGTGCAGGCCGTCGATCACAGCGTCAGGGGCGGCGCAGCCGTGCAGCCAGGCCGAGGCCCACACGGTCAATGTCGCGCTGGGGCATGGCACGGAGTAGGACATTAGAACATTGCCGGCTGAGCCGGCGATCGGGCCACCGGCTCGCGACGCGCACATCCGGCGTGGCGCCACGGTGGAATTCGGTCCTGCGGCTACCGTCGCAGCTATGCCCCCGAGGGACCTCCAGAGCAGCTCATGGGGTCGTGGCGCGGGCTACGGACCCGGCTTGACACACCAGGCTCACCGGCGGCGGGAGGTCCCGCTGTTGCCGGCCGAGGCGGGCCTGGTCGTGGAGGACGCCGCGAGTGGGTTCTGCGGCGCGGTGCTCCGTTGCGAACGCGACTCGGTGGAGCTCCAGGACGCTCGGGGCCGGGTCCGGGCATTCCCGCTTCGCCCCGCGGCGTTCCTGGTCGACGGCGATCCGGTCACGCTCGTCCGCCCTCCGCCCTCCGCACCTGACCGCCGCTGTGACCAGGTCAGCGTCGGGGTCGGTCCGGGTGGCGCGGACGCGAGCCCGGATCGCGCGGGCCAGCAGGATCTGGGTGGAGGGCAAGCACGACGCTGAGCTGGTGGAACGAGTCTGGGGCCATGATCTGCGGGTGGATGGCGTGGTCGTGGAACCACTCGACGGTGTGGACCACCTGGCCGACCGGGTCGCGGAGTTCGGCCCTGCCCCGGACCGGCGGCTCGGCGTGCTGGTCGATCACCTGGTCACGGGCAGCAAGGAGAGCCGCCTCGTGGCGGTGGTGCGCACACCGCACGTGCTGGTGACCGGCCACCCCTACGTCGACATCTGGCAGGCGGTGCTGCCCTCGGCGCTGGGCATCCCAGGCTGGCCGGACGTGCCACGTGGGGTGTCGTGGAAGGACGGCGTGTGCCAGGCGCTGGGTTGGGTGGACCGGAGCGGGATTGCGGATCCAGCGCAGGGCTGGTGCCGGGTACTGGGGGCCGTGAAGGGCTTCCGCGATCTTGAACCGGCCCTGCTGGGTGCCGTCGAGCAGCTCATCGACTTCGTCACCGCCGAGTCGCGATGACCCGGTCACGATCACAGCAGACTCTTGCGCAAAGATCTGCCACTATGGACACATGGCCGCTGTAGTGTGGCTCGTCGCCGGGTTTGCGCTCATCGCCGCCGAGGTCCTGTCCGGCGGCTTTGTGTTGATCATGCTCGGGGTGAGCGCGCTCGCCGCTGCGGGGTTCGCGGAGTTGGGTGCCGGGCTAGCGCTGGATCTCGCCGTCTTCGCCGGCACCTCGCTGGCCTTGACCACTCTGGCCCGCCCGCTGCTCAAGCGCCGGCTGCACACCGCCCACGTGCCGACTAACGTCGAGGCGTTGGTCGGCGATAAGGCGGTTGTGGTCACTACCGTCGACGCGCATGGTGGCAAGATCAAGCTGCGCGGGGAGCTGTGGTCCGCGCGTACGTTCGACGAAACCGAGGTACTGGAGCCCGGCCGGGCCGTCCGAGTGATGACCATCTCCGGTGCCACCGCCGTCGTATGGGGGGAGCCCTGATGAGTGTTGGCGTGTTCGTGGTCTTGATGGTCATTTTGCTGGCGATCGTCGTTACCGTCGTCAAGGCTGTGGTGGTGATCGAGCAGGCTTCCGCTGCGGTCGTCGAGCGCCTCGGCCGTTACCGTACTACGTTTACTCCGGGACTGAATTTTCTGGTGCCCTTCATCGACAAGATCCGGGCTAAGGTCGACTTGCGTGAGCAGGTGGTGCCCTTCCCACCGCAGCAGGTCATCACCAAGGACAACCTGACAGTCGCCATAGACACAGTCGTGTACTACCAGGTGACAAACTCGAAAGACTCCGTGTACGAGATCGCCCACTACATCACCGCAGTCGAGCAGCTTGCCACCACCACGCTGCGTAACGTCGTGGGCGGGATGAGCCTGGAAGAAACCTTGACCTCCCGGGACCGCATCAACGCTCAGCTGTCGGGAGTGCTCGACGAGGCGACCGGGCGGTGGGGGATACGGGTCAGTCGGGTCGAGCTCAAGGCGATCGATCCGCCGCTGTCCATCCAGGACTCGATGGAGAAGCAGATGCGTGCGGACCGGGAGAAGCGCGCCACCATCCTCACCGCCGAGGGCCAGCGTGAGTCGGCGATCAAGACGGCGGAAGGCCAGAAGCAGGCCTCGATCCTCTCCGCTGAGGGTGCCAAGCAAGCCGCGATCCTCACCGCCGAGGCTGAGCGGCAGTCTCGCATCCTGCGCGCCCAGGGGGAGCGGGCCGCGCGTTATCTGCAGGCGCAGGGCCAGGCCAAGGCGATCGAGAAGGTGTTCGCCGCGATCAAGGCGGGCCGGCCGACTCCCGAGTTGCTGGCCTACCAGTATCTTCAGACGCTGCCGCAGATGGCCCAGGGCGACGCGAACAAGGTCTGGATCGTCCCCAGCGACTTCAACAAGGCCCTCGAGGGGTTCACCAAGATGCTCGGTGCGCCGGGGGATGACGGGGTGTTCCGGTACGAGCCGACTCGGGAACAGATACCCCCCAGCCGGCCTGAGGAGGACGATGAGGCTGTCTCCGGGTGGTTCGACACCTCCACCGACCCGCATATCGCCGCCTTGGTTCGGGCCGCTGAGGAGGTGGCCCGCAGAGAGGTGCCGGGTCCGCAAGTGGGGATGACCCACTCGTTGGGTGCCCCGGTATGGCCCGCGTTGAGCGGTCAGCCAGGTGCGGCGCAGCATGTCCCAGCTCCGCAGACACCGCTGGCCGAGCCGGCTCAGTCAGCTGACCCGGCGGCATCGGTCCGGCCACCTGAGGACCGGGCCACCTGAGGACCGGGACGCCCTCAGGTCGCGACCGCCACGTACTTGGTCTCCAGGAACTCTTCGATGCCCACGACGCCGCCCTCGCGGCCCAGCCCTGAGTGCTTGATGCCACCGAAGGGCGCCGCCGGGTTGGACACCAGGCCCTGGTTCAGCCCCACCATGCCGGCCTCGAGCCGCTCGCAGACCCGTAGGGCGCGGTTCAGATCACTGGTGTAGACGTAGCTGACCAGCCCGAACGGGCTGTCGTTGGCCGCCGCCAGCACGTGACGCTCGTCGGTGAACGCGGTGATCGGCGCGACAGGTCCGAAGATCTCCGTGCTGGTCAGCTCGGCATCCGGTGGCACGTCGACGAGCACGGTCGGGCGGTAGAAGTACCCCGGGCCGTCCACCGGCTCACCGCCGACGAGCACCCGGGCGCCGCGCGCGACCGCGTCGTCGACCAGGTGCCGCACCTTGTCCCGGGCCTTGGCCTCGATCAGCGGGCCGACCTGGACGCCCTCGTCGCTACCTCGGCCGATGCGCAGCGAGCCCATCTGTTCGGCCAGCCGACGGGAGAACTCCTCGACGACGTCAGCGTGCACGTAGAAGCGGTTGGCCGCGGTGCACGCCTCGCCGATGTTGCGCATCTTCGCGACCATCGCCCCTGCCACGGCGGCATCGAGGTCGGCGTCGGCGAAGACCAGAAACGGCGCATTGCCGCCGAGCTCCATCGAGGTCCGCATGATCTGCTCGGCGCTCTGCTCCAGCAGCAGCCGGCCCACCTCCGTGGAGCCGGTGAAGGACAGCTTGCGGGCCCGACCGTCCCGGATCAGCGGCTCCATCAGCCGACCCGCGCTGGAGCTGGTAACGACGTTGAGCACCCCGTCGGGCAGCCCGCACTCGGCCAGGATGTCGGCTATCGCGAGCATCGACAGCGGGGTCAGGCCGGCGGGCTTGAGCACCATCGTGCAGCCCGCCGCCACCGCTGGACCGATCTTGCGGGTGCCCATCGCAGTGGGGAAGTTCCAGGGGGTGATCAGCAACGACGGCCCGACCGGCTGGCGCATCACGAGAACCCGCCCCGAGCCGTCAGGCGCCATGGCGAACCCGCCGTCGATTCGCACGGCCTCCTCGGCGAACCACCGGAAGAACTCGGCGGCGTAGGCGATCTCGCCTCGTGACTCGGCCACCGGCTTGCCCATCTCCAATGTCATCAGCAGGGCGAGGTCCTCCTGGCGCGCCATCATCACCTCGTAGGCGCGGCGCAGGATCTCGCCCCGTTCCCGGGGTGGGTACCGGGCCCATCCGGCCTGTGCGGCGACCGCGGCGTCCAGCGCGGCCATCCCGTCCTCGACAGTGGCGTCGGCGACCGCGCGCAGGACCTTGCCGGTGGACGGGTCCTCGACATCGAAGGTCTTCCCGCCGCTGCCGGGTCGCCACCGGCCATTGATGAACAGCTCAGTGGGGACTGCGACGGCGACGGCGTGCTCCCGGTCGTCGGAACTCATCGGCCCGGTGTGATGTTGGCGTTGTGACGGAAGACATTATCGGGGTCGTACTTGGCCTTGATCCGGGCTAGCCGCCCGTACTTGGTCGGGCCGTAAGACGCCCGCACCCGATCATCGTCGTTGTCGGTCATGGAGTTCACGTAACCACCCGAGTCTCTGGCGAACGGGCGCAGCGCGCTCCACAGCGACCGGACCCAGGCCCGGTCGGCTCTCAGTACATCAGGGGTGGCGCCGATGCCGGCGATGTTGATGACGTAGCGCGGTGCCCGTCGCCCGCCGAAGGCCGTCTCGTCATCGCCGACCGCCGAATATGCTCCGTCCAAGCGGAAGACCAGGCAGGAGCTCAACGGCGAACGTTTGGCGGGCATGTGAGCCACGATCACCGAGATCACCTCGTCGGTGATCTCGTCAAGGTAGATCACTTCTTGGTAGCCGAGGAGCCCCCAGGGAGCCGTCTCGTCAAGGGTCCGCTGCAGCGCGACATACGGGATGGGGGTCACGAGCTCGAACAGCGGCGGCAGCGCCGCACGAATCGGCGCAACGAGCTGGGCGTGTTCCTCGGCGGAGGAGAACCCGACCACGATGAGCAGATAGCCGGGGGTGAAGTGGTACCGCGAGGGTACGAATGGGGCCGGCGGGGCGTTGAGCCCGATCGCGATCTGGGCGCCGGCCTCGGCGGGCAGATGGGGCACGATGTCGCGGGCCAGCCGCAGCGCCTGTTCGCCATTGTCCATCCCCCAGAAGAACAGTCCCAGGTGCACCTCCGGCCCGACCGGATGCAGCTGGAACTCGAACGTCGTGACGACGCCGAAGTTGCCACCCCCGCCGCGGACCGCCCAGAACAGATCGGCGTGCTCATCAGGCGAGGCGTGCACGTAGCGGCCGTCGGCGAGCACCACATCGGCCGAGACCAGGTTGTCGATGGTCAATCCCGCCTTGTGGGTCAGCCATCCGATGCCGCCACCGAGTGTCAGGCCACCGACACCGGTGTGGCTGATCACCCCGGCGGGCACGGCCAAGCCGTGCACCTGGGTCGCCGCGTCCAGCTCCGCCACGGTGGTACCGCCGCCCACCTGTGCCAGCCGAGTGCCGGCACAGATCGAGATATGGCGCATCGCACTGAGATCGATCATCAGCCCGTCGTCACAGACACCGGCACCGGAGAACGCATGACCCCCGCCACGCACCGAGATCTCGAATTCCTGTTCCCGGGCGAAGGTGAGCGTCGCCGCGATGTCGGCTGGTGACACACAGCGGGCGATCGCTACCGGATGGCGATCGATGTCGTTGTTCCACTGGATACGCACCGTGTCATAGTCGGCTTCCTCCGGCGTGATCACCTTGCCGGCCAGCACCATGCGGAGTGCTTCCAGGTGATGAGACGACACTTGCATCATGAAACGACTCCCAGGCCTCGGGTGAGCACTCGGCACGCGCCGACGCGTCATAAGTTAGTCTGCCGGGATCCAGGCGAGCCTGCCATCGCTATCCACACAACGGCGGAAACCGCCCATTCCCCACGACATGACGGATCACGTACTTTTCCGACATCGAGCGCGGCGGGCAACGATGAGGGGAGGGGTGGCCGCGTCATGTCACCACCCCTCCCCGGCCAACGGCACCGCACCCGGTCATCCAGCGGTACCGCCGCGACTCATCAGCTCCAGACGGCTCCGCCGGTACCGCCATTGGCGTTGCCACCCGCGCCGCCGAAGCCGTCACCGGCGCTGTTGACCTGGTCACCGAACGCGTCGATGTTCAGAACGTTCAGGCCGAGGCCGCCCCGGCCGACGCCGCCCTTGCCGCCCACGCCGCCGTTGCCGCCCCGGCCGCCGCCACCAGCGCTGAACAGCGACAGCACGGTACGGGCCGGCAGCAGCTCGACGTGCTGGGCGTCGATCTCCACAAAGCTCAGTGCGTCAGACATCGAATCCTCCTAGGGAAAGTGACCCCGGTGGTACCCGGGGCAGAAAACCGGATCGGTGGCATTGCCGATTCGGCTTCTCATACCCTGCCCAGGCGCGTCACCACGGGCAATCAGTACCCGCACGTAAATCCGCCGGGTCGGCTACGTAGCCGGGAGTCGCTTTTCGAATACGTAGTCGACGGGGACGCCGACGTAGATCCCGGACTACGGCTACCTAACGTGAACGTTGCGGCCATTCGTGCGGCCACCATTTGCCCGGTACCGTCCTCGGGACTAGAGTTATCCGCGAGGACTGTACCGGGGGGTTGCTCGAGGACGATGCCCATCAAGCGCCCAGTGGAGGTGGTCTCCGTGACCCTGTCGACCGGTGACCCTCTAGGCGAGGTACGCCAGGACGCCGCTGACATCGTATCGTCGATCCGGTCGCTGCTCGGCACCGAGTCCGCGACGGCCGAGCTGGATCCTGCCGGGCTGGGGCAGGCACTGGGCAGGTTCGCAATGTCGGTCGCCGGGAACCCCGCGGGGTTCTCCCGGTCGGCGATGGAGTACGGCATGCGCAGCGCCCAGGCCGCGATGACCGCGATGTTGCGTGGCATGGGGTTGGATCAGCACGGCCCGGCCGAGCCGGCCGACGATCCGCGGTTCGCTGATCCGGCCTGGACCAACAATCCGTTTTTCTACCTGGTGCGCCGGCAACACATGTTGCTGGCGGGTTTCCTGCAGGACCTGCTGGCCAAGGCTGACCTGGATGAGGTCACCCGGCGCAAGGCTGATTTCGTGCTGCGGCAGGCGCTCGACGCCGCCGCGCCGACCAATTGGCTGGCGACCAACCCGGTGGCGCTGAAGAAGGCTTACGAGACCGGAGGCCTCAGCCTGGTGCGCGGGGCCGGTAACGCGCTGCGCGACCTGGCGACCAACAAGGGCATGCCCCGCCAGGTCACCCCCGGTCAATTCCGTCCCGGTCACGAGCTGGCCGCCACACCGGGCAGCGTGGTGTTCCGCAACCGGTTGATCGAGCTGATCCAGTACGAGCCGCAGACTGCGACCGTGCACACGGTTCCACTACTGTTCAGCCCGCCGTGGATCAACAAGTACTACATCATGGATCTCGCTCCCGGCAAGAGTCTGGTGGAGTGGGCGGTGCGGCACGGACATACCTGTTTCATGATCAGCTACCGGAACCCGGACGAGACCCTGGCCGAACTCACCATGAGCGATTACCTGCGGGAGGGGCCGCTGGCCGCGCTGGAGGTCGTCGAGGAGATCACCGGGGCCCAGCAGACCAACCTGGCCGGGCTGTGCCTCGGCGGCACCATGGCCGCGGCGATGCTCGCCTGGCTCGCGGCCCGCGACGAAGACCGGGTCCGCTCGCTGACCTTGATGAACACCCTGCTCGACTTCACCTCACCTGGCGAGCTCGGCGTGTTCACTGACGAAGCCACCGTCAAGCGGCTGGACCACATCATGAAACGCAAGGGCTACCTCCCCGCAGACAGCATGGCCACGACATTCACCCTGCTGCGAGCCAGGGATCTGGTGTGGAACTACGTGGTCAACGACTGGTTACTGGGGGAGGAGCCGGCACCGTTCGACATGTTGAGCTGGAACTCCGACTCCACCCGGATGCCTGCGGCCATGCAGACCGAATATCTACGGTCCTTTTACGTGGAGAACCGGCTGGCGAGAGGTGAGCTCGAACTGGCGGGGGAGCGGTTGGATCTCACCCACATCAGCCAGGACAGCTACTTCGTGTCCGCCGAGAGGGACCACATCGCGCCGTGGAAAGCGGTGTATGAGGGCGCCCGGCTGCCCGGTGGCACCGTTCGGTTCGTGCTGTCCAATTCCGGGCATATCGCCGGTGTGGCCAACCCGCCGAACCCGAAGTCCAAGCACTGGGTCGGCGCGGCGGACACGCTGCCCGAGGACCCCGAGACGTGGCGTCAGCAGGCCACCGAGGTCGCCAAGTCGTGGTGGGAGGACTGGACGCCGTGGATAGCCGGGCATGCCGGACGCCGGCGCAAGCCCCCTCCGATGGGCAGCATCATGCACCCGCCGCTGGAAGCCGCCCCGGGTAGTTACGTGCGCGGGACGTGACGCGGTGAATGCGCACGGGATCCGCCCCTCGGTGCCAGACGGAGGGTAGCCGACGGGAATGATGTGAGCCATGGTGCGTGCAGGTGGCGGCGGCGAGGTGCCCAACCTCTGGCAAGCTCAGCTAGGCGCGTTCATCCGGGCCCAGCGGCAGCTGGCCGACCTGTCGCTGCGGGAGATGGCGGCCCTGACCCGGATCTCCAACGCCTACCTCAGCCAGGTCGAACGCGGCCTGCATCAACCGTCGCTCACAGTGCTGCGGGCCATCGCTGACGGGCTGGGGCTGACCACCGAACAGTTGCTGGCCAAGGCGGGGTGGACACAGTCGGGGTCCGACGACGGCCCCACTGGCGCCCCCGCTCACGCCCCGGCCGACCCCGCTGCTGGCACCGAGGAGAGCATCCGTGGCGACCCGCGACTCACCGAGGCCCAGCGCGAAGCGTTGCTGGGGGTGTACCGCAGCTTCATTGCGGGTAACAGTGGGTGACGGCGCGACGGCCGACCCCTGGATTGCTTGACATATTTATCACACCTGCATACTTTGGTGATCGGATCTCATGCCGTTCTTGAGGAGATAACGATGATCAAGCCGAACGAGACCGACTACGACACCGGCCGCCACAGCCAGGGAGCCTTCTCCTACCCCATGGAGATCTGGGGTGACTGGATGCAGAAGTTCGTCGACCCGGAGCCATATCTGCACGTCAGGACGCACCGCGCCGTGGAAGCCGTCGAGCACTACTTCCACGTTCTCGAGCGGATATTGGCAATTCAGCGGGAAGTCGCCAAGTGCGTGGTGGCTAGCTACACGTGGACCGCCACCGAAGCCGCTTCTTCTGTGCGTGAGGTCGCCAAGGAGGTGGCCCCGAAGAGGGACATGCACGATGGCGTCAAGGAACCGGCCGTGAAGAAGATCTGACCCACTGGATCTGGGTAACCAGCCCCGCGAGCCCCGGCGTCACGTGACGCCGGGG
>JBOHFI010000057.1:0-32896 GCA_050699595.1 Pseudonocardiaceae bacterium
CCGAAAGGCGCCCGTACCGTTCGGGAAGGGGCCGACGGAAAAGGACCCGCACCACGGGCACCTCGCCGGCGGCCTACTTCACTCTGAGGGGGGACCGTCGCAGAAATGCGGCGGTCCTACCCGCCACGTACACGGTCATGCCCCAGATCGCGGCGCAAGCCCTCGGCTGTTCGCCGGATCAGGTGACCCTGCGGCTCGGCGATACAACGCTGCCACAAACCGGGATGACGGTGGGGTCGTCGACGACGTGGAGCGTCGGTTCGGCCGTCAATGCCGCAGCACGGGGGCTCGCAGCGAAGTTGGCGTCGATGGTCGACGGCGACGGTCCGCAGGCCTCGTCGACGGTCACCCTCAACGGTGCGGAGCTAGTGGTCAACAACGGCCCGATCACCACCGTGAGTCTTGCCGGGGTGCTGGCGCGGCACGGGGTAGGCAGCGTCGCCGCCGAGGCCCACTGGGCACCCGGGGAGACGGAGCACTCGATGCACACGTTCGGTGCGGTCTTCGCGGAGGTGGCGGTGGATGAACTGCTCTGCGTGCCCAGGGTTCGCAGGCTTGTCGGCATCTACAGCGCCGGGCGGATCGTCAACCCGCTGACCGCGCGTAGCCAGATGACCGGCGGCCTGATCTGGGGCTTGGGACAGGCGCTGCTGGAGCGGTCGGTGATCGACACCCGGTTGGGCAGGTTCGTGTCCAAGAACCTCGCCGGCTATCTGCTCCCGGTCAGTGCCGACGTGCCCGAGGTGGATGTCGCCTTCGTCGAGGAGTACGACGAGCACGACGGTGCGATCGGCGCTCGCGGCATCGGCGAACTCGGCGCGGTCGGGGTCAGTGCCGCCATAGCCAACGCCGTCCACCACGCCACCGGGTTGCGGGTGCGCGACCTCCCGATCACTCCGGAGGCGTTGTGTCCGACGACCTGAGTTCCGAGAACGGCCGTGCCGTGCCGTGTTGTGTGTTGCAGGGAAAGATGGGCCGGATGGGCTAGCGTGTCGGGCATGGCAGGGCGGAGCTCTACGAGGACCACGACAGCGCGGTCCCGGGGCTCGGGGACCAAGCCGAGTGTGCGGTCGAATCCCCGGCGGCCGGTGTCGCGGAGAAACATGTCGAGCCGTCTTCTCAGCCGTGGTCTGGTCGGCGCCTGGTCGCTGCTGGCCCGCGGCGTCGGTGGACTGGCCAGGGCCGTGGGGCGGACCCGTGAGCTTGAGCCCGCGCACCGCCGGGACGGCCTCGCCCTCGGTTTGGTCGCCCTCGCGGTGGTCACCGCCGCCGCGGTGTGGTGGGCCGCCGGGGGACCGGTCGGTGCCGGCCTCCAGCGCACGCTTGCTGCCCTGTTCGGCGCCGTGTCGGTGGGGTTACCAGTGGTGCTCGCCGGGGTCGGAGTGACCTTGATGCGCACCGAGCCCGATGTGGCGGCGCGGCCCCGCCGCACCGTCGGCACCGCGGCGCTGACCTTGGGGACGCTCGGTCTGTGGCATCTCGTGGCCGGCGCGCCGGCGGACGGGGTGGGGCGGTCCCGGGCCGCCGGCGCGGTCGGTTTCCTGGTCGCGGATCCGCTGGTCGGCGGGTTCACCGTCTGGGTGGCGGCGCCTCTGCTGGCGCTGCTGGCCGGTTACGGGCTGTTGGTGCTGACGGGGACCCCGGTTCGAGCGGTGCCCGGGCGTCTGCGCCGGTTGTGTGGAGCGCCGCCGGATACGGATGCCGCTGATCCCGATGCCGTCGGTACCGATGCCGAGGTAACCGGTGCCGATCCGGCCACCGCCCGGCTGCGCCGCCCCGCCCGGCGTAGGCAGGCCACCCAGGCCGCTCAGACCGCAAAGATCACCGAGGAGGACGCGCAGGGCGCTACCCCCGCGTCACCGACCCAAGTCCCTGTGCGGCCGAAGCCCGTCGTGCCGGTTCAGGGGCCGGTCGAGGGGTCGGTTGACGGCAAGCCCGGTCAGGGCACCTCCACCCACCGGGTGGTCGAGGGTGACTACCAGCTGCCTCCGCCGGATCTTCTGCTCAAGGGTGACCCGCCGAAGGCTCGCAGCAAGGCCAACGACGCGATGATCGAGGCGATCACCGGGGTGCTCGACCAGTTCTCGGTGGACGCCCAGGTCACCGGGTTCGCCCGCGGCCCGACCGTCACCCGCTACGAGGTCGAGGTGGGGCTCGGGGTCAAGGTGGAGAAGATCACTCAGCTGACCCGCAACATCGCCTACGCGGTGGCCACCGACAACGTGCGGTTGCTGGCCCCGATCCCGGGCAAGTCCGCGGTGGGGATCGAGGTCCCCAACAGCGATCGGGAGATGGTGCGGCTGGGTGACGTGCTGCGCGCACCGACGTCCACCCGCGACCAGCATCCCATGGTGATCGGGCTCGGTAAGGACATCGAGGGCAACTTCGTCACCGCGAACCTGACCAAGATGCCGCACCTGCTGGTGGCCGGTTCCACCGGCTCGGGCAAGTCGAGCTTCGTGAACTCGATGCTCGTCTCGCTGCTCATCCGGGCCACTCCGGACGAGGTCAGAATGATTCTGATCGACCCGAAGATGGTGGAGCTCACCCCCTACGAAGGCATCCCGCACCTGATCACACCGATCATCACCCAGCCGAAGAAGGCGGCCTCGGCGCTGGCCTGGCTGGTGGAGGAGATGGAGCAGCGTTACCAGGACATGCAGGCCGCCAAGGTGCGCCATATCGACGACTTCAATGCCAAGGTGCGTAGCGGCGAGGTCACCGCACCCCCGGGCTCGCAGCGCGAGTACCGCCCCTATCCGTACATCATGGCGATCGTCGACGAGCTGGCCGACCTGATGATGACCGCCCCGCGCGACGTCGAAGACGCCATCGTCCGCATCACGCAGAAGGCGCGAGCGGCCGGGATCCACCTCGTTCTGGCTACTCAGCGGCCCAGCGTCGACGTCGTCACCGGATTGATCAAGACGAATGTGCCCTCCCGGCTGGCCTTCGCCACCTCCTCGCTCACCGACAGCCGGGTGATCCTGGATCAACCCGGCGCGGAGAAGCTGATCGGTATGGGTGACGGGCTCTACCTGCCGATGGGCGCGTCCAAGCCGGTACGCATCCAGGGCGCCTACATCGGTGACGCCGAGATCGCCAAGGTCGTCGCCTTCGCCAAGGAGCAGGCCACTCCGGAGTACGCCGACGGGGTCACCGCAGCCAAGCCGGGTGAGCACAAAGAGGTCGACCCGGACATCGGCGACGATCTCGATGTGCTGCTGCAGGCCGCCGAGCTCGTGGTGACCTCGCAGTTCGGCTCGACGTCGATGTTGCAGCGTAAGCTGCGGGTCGGCTTCGCCAAGGCGGGCCGGCTGATGGACCTGCTGGAGAGCCGGGGTGTGGTGGGTCCCTCGGAGGGATCCAAGGCTCGCGACGTCCTGGCCAAGCCCGACGAGCTCGACGGGCTGTTGTATTTGATGCGGGGCGGCGACCCGGCTGGTGGAGAGCAGGACGACGATTGAGCCGCCGGAGAACTCTCAAGGAGCAGGCAACTCCAGAAGCATCCGGGTGTTGCCCAGGGTGTTGGGTTTGACGTAGGGCAGGTCGAGGAACTCCGCGACCCCTTCGTCGTGCGAGCGGCGTATCTCCTCGTAGACCTCTGCGGTCACCGGGGTACCGCAGATGGCCTGGAACCCGTGCCGGGAGAAGAAACCTTCCTCGAAGGTCAGCACGAACAGGCGGCGCAACCCCAGCACCCGTCCGTGCGTCACCAGCTGTGCGACCAGCGCGTGACCTACCCCCTGGCCCAGAACATCCGGGTGCACGGCCAGGGTACGGATCTCGGCCAGGTCTTCCCAGAGCACGTGCAGCGCGCCGCAGCCCAGTACCGCGCCGTCTCGTTCGGCCACCCAGAATTCCTGGACGTCTTCGTAGAGCGTCACGAGCTGTTTGACCAGCAGGACCGCGCCTGCGTAGCAGTCCACCAGATCCTTGATCCGGCGGACGTCCGCTACCTTCGCCCGCCGCACAGTGATCGGTGCAAGCACAGGCGAGAACCCTATCGGCCGGGACTTCGCCGGCGCCAAGAGCCCCCATGGCCCGGCTGCCCGACCTACGGGCTCGGGCAGCCGGGGACGCGGTCCGTACGATCACGGCGTGGCGTTGCCCGACCAGGAGCTGATCGCGCTGCTCACCGATCTCGAGTCTGATCGGGTGGAGCGCAAGGAGAGCGCGGCCAACTCCGATCGGTTGAGTGAGGCGATCTGTGCTTTCGCCAATGACATGCCAGGTTATGACGAGCCCGGGGTGCTCTTCGTCGGCGTGTCGGACAACGGTGCGGTACTGGGTCGGCCGATCACCGACGAGTTGTTGCGACACCTGGCCGATCTCCGGGACCAGGGCACCATTCTGCCGCCGCCGATGATGACGGTCCGGAAGCTGCGTGTCGATGGTGGTGAGGTGGCCGTTGTCGAGGTCGGGCCTTCGGCGGCGCCGCCGGTGCGGTTCAAGGGTCGGGTGTATATCCGGGTGGGCCCGCGGCGCGCGATCGCCTCTCTGGACGAGGAACGTCGGCTGAATGAGCGCAGGCGGTCGCTCGACCTGCCGTTCGACTCTCGCCCCATCCCAGGCGCTTCACTGACCGACCTCGACGAGTATGCGTTCACCTCCGTGTTGCTGCCGGTCCTGCTGCCGCACGACGTGCTGGTAGAGAACGAGCGGAGTACCGGTCAGCGACTGGCAGCCCTCCGGTTGACGAGCCAGGATGGCGTTCCGACCGCTGCGGGTGTCCTTGCCGTTGGGGTCGATCCGCTGGCGTTTGTCCCGGGCGCGTACGTGCAGTTCCTCCGCCTCGACGGCGACGGGCTGGACGCACCGATCAGAGACGAGAAGCGGCTCGACGGAACGCTGCTCGACGTGCTGCGTCAACTCGACGAGGTGCTCGAACTCAACATCACGACGTCAGTCGACTTCGCCTCCGGCCGTCGCGAGGAGCGGGTGTCGGACTATCCCCTGGTCGCGTTGCAGCAGGTGGCTCGCAATGCCGTGCTGCACCGCAGTTACGAGCACACCGCATCGCCCGTCCGCATCACCTGGTACTCCGACCGCGTCGAGGTGATCAGCCCCGGTGGGCCGTACGGGATCGTCTCGGTGGACAACTTCGGCCTGCCCGGCGTCACCGATTACCGCAACCCCGCGCTCGCCGACCTGCTCCGGGGCCTCGGCTACGTGCAGCGCTTCGGTATGGGGTTGCCATCGACCCGCCGGTCGCTGGAGCGCAACAGCAATCCGCCGCCCGAGTTCACGGTCACGGATTCCCATGTCTTGGTGACGATGAGGAGGCGTTCGTGACGCCACCAGTGATCACGTTCTTCAACAACAAAGGCGGCGTCGGCAAGACCACGTTGGTCTATCACGCGGCATGGATGCTCGCCGACCTCGGATACCGCGTCGTTGCGGCTGACCTTGACCCGCAGGCGAACCTCACCGCTGCCTTCCTCGACGACGAGGAAGTCGAGCAACTGTGGAACAGTCCCGAGCCCCGCTCGATCTGGTCGGCGATCCGCCCGTTCGTCGATGGGGAGGGGGTGATCGGCGCGGTCACGCCCACTCCGACCATTGACGAGCGGCTCGCGTTGCTACCCGGCGACCTCACGCTGTCCCGGTTCGAGGACGACCTGAGCGGCCAGTGGCGTGAGTGCCTCGACGGGACCCGCCTGCGTCCCTTCCTCGTCACGTCCGCTTTCTGGACGGTGCTGCGGTCCGCCGCTGAGCAGCACCGCGCCGACGTCGTGCTCGTTGATGTCGGGCCCAGCCTGGGCGCGATCAACCGGGCCGCTCTGGTTGCCTCCGACTATGTGGTGGTCCCGGTTGCGCCTGATCTGTTCAGTCTCCAGGGACTGCGCAACCTCGGGCCGACGCTGCGTGAGTGGCGCGAGGGCTGGCGCAAGAGGCTCGGTGAACTGCGCGACCGCGACCGGCCGCTGCCAGCCGGGAGTATGGCGCCACTTGGGTACGTCGTGCTCGGCCACGGGATGCGGCTGGACCGGCCCGTGAAGGCGTACCAACGGTGGATCAAGAGGATCCCGGTGGACTTCCACGGCGCGGTGCTCGGTGAGACGACACCGCCGCCTGAGCCCGATTCATACCGCCTCGCTCAGCTCAAGCACTACCACAGCCTCATGCCACTCGCGCAGGAGGCGAGGAAGCCAGTGTTCGCGCTCAAGCCGGCTGACGGCGCGTTCGGTGGGCATGCCCAGGCTGCCCAGCGCGCATACGAGGACTTCCGCGGTCTCGCCATCGCCATCCTCGACGCGAGTAGGGCGCGCGCCGCGTGACACTCGGCGAAGGGGTGTATCAGACAGCAGGGTGACTGACTCTGTTGTAGTGCACGGCCTCCAGTCGAACTTTGGATGGCGACACGTTATGGAACCTACGATCAATGCCCCGATTGAGGTGGCAGCGGTGGCGCTGGCCACCGCGGCTGCCGCGCCGATGACCGCGACCGGCGAGGAGACCCTGACCCTGGTCCGGGACCTGGCGCGGATCGCCCACCACCTCAGCGAGCTCACCGCGGCCGCGCGGGATCGCTGGGCGGCCTGGGGCACCGTCACACCGCATCTGCGACAGGCCGAGGCTCTCGTCGCCGACGCCACCCGATGCCTGCGTCACGCGGCCGGCACCTACGCTTTCAACGCCACCCGGACTGACCCGGTCATCGTCGCGCTAGCTGCGACCGACACCGTGCGGCCGGCGGCCTGAGTAGATCCTGAGTAGATACGGGTGTCGACATCAGAATCCTGCACTTGAACAGCTCCCCGGAGGTGCGCTGTGGCCAGTCTCGTCCCTTTCAACATTGATCTCACCGCGCACGAAACCGCGCGTCTCGCCGCCGTCCTGGCCGCCGTCAGTTCGCACTGGGACCCCATTGAGATCCACGCCGGCGAAACCGCGGCGCATCGAATGCTTTACGCCGATCTTGATCCCGACCAGCAAGCCACCTACGACGTGCTCATCGCGGGCGGTGTGCTCCCCGACACCCCGGAGTAACGAGATGATCCTCGACCGACAAGCAGACCCCGGCCGTCGCGTGTGGCTGCCCTGCCGCTACTGCGCTGACAACTCCGCGCTTTACCTGCTTGATTACGACGTCAACATGGTCTGGGTGCAGTGCGGTCGCTGCCTGCGCCGCTGGTGGCACGACACCGGTGTCGGCCGAGGAAAGCGCCCGGAGCGCCTGTTCGATGTCGCTTGATCCACGTGGGAAAGCAATAGGAAGACATTGCATTAGCAATCCCTTGTGCATTCTTCCGTAATCTCCTGGTCGACTGTCGGACTCCCACTGTTCACTCTTGGGACGCAGCGTTCCTGCGGTGAAATCTGCGTGCAGGAGATATATGGCTGGACTGCTGTCAACAGCCGTGACGGCACTGATGACCCTGTCGCCGGCATCGGCTCGACTCCGCTGGCGACAGTGCCGCTCAGCGGTGGGCGGGCTGGCTTCACCACCACCCAATTCCAACCCGGCCACCATCTGATCACCGCGAGCTACAGCGGCGACCCGTGTCCCGTAGATCACCGAACGAAGAGGTGGGCCCGATCTTGAGCGCTCTCAATGCGCCGAGTTCGGCAGGAGCGCTGTTCGGACGCCTCCCGGCAGCCCTCCTGCCGAACTCGGCGACAGTAGAGCGTCACAAACCGCGAGATCTACAGGACACGCCCTAATCGCTGCGCGGCGAACGCGGTCGGTCCTGGGTGATCGCCCAGTTCATGCCGCACGCCGCGCAGGACCACGCTCGGACCTCACCGGCGCCGGTGGTCCGCTGTACCTCGGTGGTGGCCCCGCATCCTGGGTACGACTCGTCCAGGCCCTCATCCTCGGGGTGGGTGTCCGGGTCCGTGTGGACGTCGGTGCTCACCGGTCGGTCCAGCGCAAACAGAACAGACAGACCCAGCCGTCGGGTGGCGGCTCATCGTACAGGTTGGTGCCCATGAACAGCAGTTGCCCGCAGCGGGCGAGGTACACCGCGTCGGGGTGCTCGGCGTCGGCGTCGATGGTGTGGGTGTGGTGGTCCGTCGAGGACACGCCCCAGCGCGGGGCGCCGACCATCGGGTGTTCCTCGCGTGCGCCGGGCGCGGTGGCCGGGTGCTCGTTCATCGGAGCCATTCCCCGGGGACGTCGAACAGGACCGTCGCGGCGTCGAGGTTCGCGAAGTTCCTCGGGCCTCTGTGCAGCGCGCAGGTGACGGGGATCGCCCTGGGGTTCTCGCGCTTCGCCCGCGGGGTCGCGCCATCAGCCATGGTCGGCCTCTCCTCTTCGGACAGGCGGCGGGATCGTGTCTCGCCCGCTCATCGGTTGGTGATCCACACAGCACCGGCCAGACACGCGTCGGTCAGGACGAGCCGGCTCACGGGGCACCCCCCACGCACGCCAGGCAGAACCCCCGCTCAGCGGGGTCAAGCTCGCCGGGAGGACCCAGACGCCGCACACCGCGACGTAGCGCCCCCGCCCGTCGCCGGCCGCGCCGCCGGTCACCAGGTGCCGACTAGCGTCCCCGCGTCGGTCACCCCAGCCAGGCGTGACCTCGACCGGTCGCGCGCCGACTCGCCCCGGCGGTGGCGCCGCCAGGGACCTCCATGAAGCGGTCTTGACGACGCTCTCCGACCTCGCGCTCAGCGAAGACGACACGGCCTCCCTGCTCAACGAGATGGAGAGAAGGTACTGACCGATGCGGCAACCCACGTGGCACAAGAGCAGCCACAGCAGCGACCAGGGCGGCGCCTGCGTCGAGGTCGCCGGCCTCGACGACAGCGGTCGTGCCGTGCGGGACAGCAAGGACCCGGCCGGGGCCGCGTTGCGGTTCACCGCCGCCGGGTGGGTCGCGTTCACCGCCGGGGTGAAGTCCGGCGAGTTCGGCTGACCGACCGAGACATCCGGAGGGCCCCTGCTCGCGGGTATCGAGCAGGGGCCCTTCGACGCTCCAGGTCGCGATCAGGCGATCCCCTGGTCACCAGCGAGGCGCCGCAGGTGCCATGGGCACGCCCGGGGCGCAAGTCATACGAGGATCCGCTTCGGGCCTGCTGCCGCGGGTCCTCGGCCTCGCGCTGGTACTGGGCGTTGGGTTGGCCTGGCTTTGCGGCTCGATCCGCGGCGGAGTCATCGGCCGGGTGTGCGCGGGCCGTTGCCGTTGCGCGGGGTGGTCTTGGTGAGCTGGGTGAGGAACTTGGTGTTGGTGTGGGTCTTGCGCAGGACCTCGAGGAGCATGTCGATGGCTTGGTGGATGTCCCGGCCATCGAGGGCTCGGCGCAGCGCGTGGGTGGCCTCCCGTTCCCCGGCGGAGAGCAGCAGCTCCTCTTTGCGCGTGCTGGACTGGCTCACGTCGACGGCGGGGTAGACGCGTTTGCCCGCGATCTTGCGGTCCAGTCTCAGCTCGGCGTTGCTGGTTCCCTTGTATTCCTCGAAGATCAGCGTGTCGCCGACTGACCCGGTCTCCACCAGCGCGGTGGCAAAGATGGTCAGCGAGCCACCGTTCTCGATATTGCGGGCCGCGCCGAGAAACCGTTTCGGGTGGTTCTTGCTGATGCCGTGTGCGATCGCCTGCAGCACGGAGGTTTTGCCGGCCTTCGGCGGCGCGACGATCAAGGCCCGTTGTCCCTTGCCGACCGGCATGATCAGATCAACCACCCGGGTGGTCAGGGCGTGCGGTTCGGTCTCCAGCCGCATGCGTTCGTTCGGGTAGCGGGGGACCAGTTCGGAGAATCTGGGTCGGGCGCAGGCGTGTCGCGGGTGCTGTCCGTTGACGGTGTCGACCTGGACGAGGGGCGCGAGCTGCTGGCCCCTGCCGGCTGGGCGGGCCCTTCCGGTGACGGTGTCGCCGCGCCGCAGCCCGTGTCCGCGGACAAGTGCCAGCGGGACATGGGCGTCGTGGGGCCCGGCCAGGTAGCCGTCGGCGCGGACGACGGCGTGGTCGTCCACGATATCGAGGATCCCGGCTACGGGCAGCAGAGAACCGTTTTCACCGGGCTCGTGAGCTGGGCCGGCCTCGGCGCGTTGACTGGAGATAGCGTTGTGATGCATAGGGGTTCTTCATCAGTGATTCGGTGGGTGTGCGGCGAGTGGGCCAGGACACGCCGGCGCTTGCCGCGGAGGGGATCGGCATTCACGCCGGAAACGGTGGCATCGCACAAGCCACGTTAGCGACGCACGGGGGATCTGAAGGCTCCTGTGGGGGCATATCATCTGCCTGCATCCACAAGAGGAGACGCTGGCCAGGTTACCCACTCGGTGACCGGAACGCAACAGTGTTCCTGGCCGGTCCGGTTTGGCGCGCCCAGGTGCTTGACGCCGGCGGGGTGGTTGGCGTGCGGCCCCGGTACTGGCAGCCCCGCCAGCCTCGAACAATCCAGCAGGTCGCCCCGAACACCCTCACCTGCCGCGAAGCGCGCGGGTCCGCTCAAGACCCGGGATGATCAAGTAGCACGGAGGTTCACGGTGACCCGGGCGATCAGGCCACGCGGAAACTCCAAGTCACGATCTCGATTCTGCTCATTGCGCTGTCAGCGGAATGAGAGCACATCGCGTTCTGTTTGCAGTTTTGTTCTGCTCACCAAGGCTCCGAGCGATTCGGCAGGGTTGTGCGTCAACACTGGTTTAGTTCTCCGCGTTGGCAAACTGTCGAGCTGTCAACGGCAGCCGAATCCTGACCCCTGGCGGTACCGCTGGCGCTGGCCGGCGCGGGGGAGGCGATGGTGCACGCCAAGCGCGCCGCGCAGCTGGCTGGTGTGACCGGATCGGCGCTGGCGGCTCGGGAGCTACGCCGAGTGCGGACCGTACTACGCGAGCAGGGCGCTGAGCGCGAAGTCACTGAGCTGACGGAGTACGTAAGGGCACTGACCGTAGACAGTGGCATGGTCGGAGATTAGCCACGCAGCGGCAAGCGGCGCGGTGACGCGGTAAATTTCTGCGCACAGTCATAACAACCGGCGAGCACCCCGGGTCGACGACCCGGGGTGCTCGCCGGTGCATGTGATGTAGTGGTGGCTGTTGTACACGTCCCCCTGGACAACACAGGCCGCCAGGGTGGCGTCCGACGCCGCAAGTGCTGCGATGAGCTCGTAGTACATGACCAGACTGCCGCGCGTGATGCTGCTGAACTTCAGCTCGCTGCCGTAGCCGGTCCGATCGCGTACCTCGCGGATCGTGCGCGCCAGCCACCCCGGATGTCGAGTCTTGACCGCAGCGACGACGAGAACTGACCGCCTGCCGTCGATTTCGAGCCACTCTCGTCAACGAAGATCGCGGCCGTGTGGTGGCGCAGTGGCACTGAGACCGCGTCAGTCGAGCGCGCCATCGGTGGCTCCTCAAGGGCAGAGAGGAATTACAGACCTGGGGTTCGACCCTGCCGGAGTACGGGTATCGCATCCGACCAAACGCAGGTTCCGGGATGGCGCAGACGCGCCTGGCGACCGGCCGGGGATCTAATCGCCGCGCAGGACCATGCTCGGACCGCCTCCCGGCAGGCATCTTCCAACCCTCGTCGGTGATCTTGTTTACTCGCCGGTCCGTGCCCTAGCACAGGCATGGGGCCACGGCGTCACCGTGGCTCCGGGCTGGGAACGTGCCCGAATACGTGCCCAAGCTGGTTCGAGTCGAACCGGGGGTACCCCTGCTCGTGGCGTGAATGCCACCACCCACAATTCGCGGGAGGTTGCTCCGGAGGTGAACACCATTGTACGCGAGTGGCCGTGAAAACAGGTGCGGGTGGGGCTGATGGCGCTGGTGTGACGAAATTTTCTCGAGTAGTGCGCGGAGCGGCAGCAGTGACTTACACATTGTCATGGTAACTGAGAATTCGCTGAATCCACTTGTGTGCGACGCCGAGGACGGGTTATGTCTGAGGGATGTCCTTGACGGACAACGGGGTGTCACGGAATCGGGCGAAGGTCGGTAAATGAGCCTGCGGGACGCGTTACCCATCGCGCTGAACGGGTTGCGCGCTCACCGGCTGCGCTCCGGGCTGACCATGCTGGGCCTCATCATCGGAGTCTCCGCAGTGATCGTGCTGTTCGCGTGCGGCCAAGGGGTGCGGAACTCGGTCAACGCGCGCATCGGGCCGTACGCCAACCTCATCACCATTGTGTCGCAGCCCGCCAACGTCCCCGGGGGCCCTCCACAGCAGACTCTGACCGACGGCGACGCCTCCGCGCTGCGCTACGCTCCCGACGTCGCCAGCGTCACCCCGGTTGCCACCAGCGTACTCTCGGGCACAACACCGGGTATGGCACCGGGCGCGACACCGGGCGCGACACCGATCGAGACGAACACCACCACGTTCCTCTCGGGGGCCATCATCGGCTCCACGGAACGCTGGGCCGAGGTGAACAACCGGGACGTTCAGGCGGGGTCGTTCTTCGACGAGGACCAGTCCCGCTCCGCGGCCAGAGTGGTGGTCCTGGGTCCCACTGTCGCGACCACTCTCTTCGGTGATCCCGAGGCCGCGCCGGGCCAGACAGTCCGGATCAGCCAGCGGCCTTTCCAGGTCCTCGGTGTGATGCAGAGTTACGGTCAGCAGTTGGACAATGTCGCGATCATGCCGCTGACCACCGCCCGCCGCTACATCGTCGGCCACGGCTTCGGCATCGGGGACAAACTCACCCAGATCCTCGTGCAAGCCCCCCAGCAGGGCGCCGTGCCCGCCGCCATGGACCAAGTGACCCGCACCCTCGACGCCCGGCACCACATCACGAACCCCCAGCTGCGGGACTACCAGACTCAATCCCTGGGCCACCGGGTCCAGACCTTCAACCAGATCGTGCTCATCATCACCTTGTTCACCCCGGCCGTCGCGGCGATCTCGCTGGTGGTCGGCGGTATCGGAGTCTTGAACATCATGCTGGTCTCGGTCACCGAACGAACCCGGGAGATCGGGATCCGCAAAGCGGTCGGCGCCACCAGCCGCGCCATTCTGGAACAGTTTCTCATCGAGGCCATCGTCCTGGCCGGCTTCGGCGGGCTTATCGGCATCGGCGTCGGGATCGGGTTGTCCTTGCTCGCCGGCATCATCGCGCCATCCCTCAACCCCTCCTCCGGTGTCTTCGCCGGGTTCGCCCCCGTCGTCTCGGTCCTGCCTGTGGCGGCGGCATTCACCATCAGTCTCGCGATCGGGCTCGTCGCCGGCATCTACCCCGCCTACCGTGCCGCCCGGCTACGCCCGATCGAAGCCCTCCGGTACGAATAACACGCTGCCCGCCAGCCGAGCAGCAGCAGCGCCAGGCTCGTGGCGGCGACCAGCACGAACGTCAGCGGCAGCCGATGGGTGAACGCCGCGCGGGTACCGAGACCGACGACCACGGCGCCGGCCCACACCGCCACCCCGACCCGCAGCCGTAGCGGCGCGCGCCACGCCTGGACACCCAGCCATCCGGCGAGCAGCCCGAACAGGAACGGCGCGGCGGTGCTCAGCACCCCGAACGCGTGCAACGCCTCCGCATGCGAGCTGCGCCCCACGGCGGCGAACACCAGCACGGCGAGCACATCGGCTCCAGCGGCGAGTGTCACGGTGCGCGCGCCCGTTGAACGGACGGTCGGCGCGGTCACGCCAGCAGCGTACGCCGGCTGGCTCTGAGCTATGGGTACCTCGCCCGGCGGCGGTCATGGGTGGGCGGCACCGCCGGGCAAGGCGACTGTGGGCGCGTCTTCTCGACGGGTCAGCCGAGCCATTCGGTCAGCGTGTTGCGGACCGCCTTGGCCTGGGCCTCGTCGAGCGTGATCACGCAGCACCCGGCGACGTGTGGATCGAACACGATGGTGCCGTTGACCTTCGTCAGTTGCAGGTTGCAGAACCCGACGGGACCGCGGTGGGTCTGCAGGTGCTGGGGATCGTCCGGCGGTTGCCTCGGCTCAGGTACTGCTCGTCGTCTCTCATCAACGCCGCCTTCAGGTCGGGGGATCACCACGTAACCCAGAAACTACACCAGGAATCCTGGTAGGGATACTACCTCCTGCGGATCCGGTCTACGGGAGGTATGGCGTGGCGAGGAAGCGGCGGTGGGGCAGACTTGCCCCCGTGACCGAGCAAGATCCGGGACCGGTGGTCCAGCGCATCATGCTGGGTGGCGAGCTGCGGGCCCTCCGGGACGCGGCCAAGATCAGTACTGAGGAGACCGCCACCGCGCTGCACTGGTACCGCGCCAAGGTCAGCAAGGTCGAGACCGGCACTGTCCGAGTGACCGCCGCCGAGCTGTCCACCCTGCTCACGCTCTATCAGGCCGACGACGCCACCAGCGAGCGGGTGCAACGCCTCGGCGAGGAAGCCAGACGTAAGACCAGTCCGGCCCGCGTGCCGGACTGGGCCAAGCAGTTCGTCAGCCTGGAAGCCAGCGCGACCGAGATCAAGCTGTTCTACGGCGACTTCGTCCCTGGCATGCTTCAGACCCGGGACTACGCTAGAGCGGTGCTGTCGACGTCAGTCATCGTGCCGCCAGCCGAGGCCGAAAGGATGGCCGCCAGCCGGGAACACCGGGCGGAACGCCTGCGCGGCGGTGTGCCCCTGCTCTGGGTCGTCCTCGGCGAGGAGGCCCTGCGGCGCATGGTTGGCGGACCCCAAGTCCAGCGTGGGCAGCTGTTACGGCTGCGGGAGCTGGCCGCGCTGCCGAACGTCACGGTGCAGGTCATGCCGCTGTCCGATGGTGCGCACGTCGCGCTCGGCATGTCGTTCCACCTGCTCGACTTCGGCCACTCCCAGACCGTCTACATTGAGGGCCTCACCAGTTCCGACTATCTCGTCGGCCCGCATCACATCCAGGCGTATAATCTCGCCTTCGATCGGCTACGTGTCGCCTCGCTGGGAGGCCGGGAGTCGCTGGCGATCATCAACACGCTCATCGACGAGTTGGAGGAGTGAGGCACATGCTCGCCATCCCTGACGACGCCTGGTACACGTCGAGCCGCAGCAGCGGGGCCAGCAACTGTGTCGAGGTGGCCCACGGGCCCGGGTGGACAGCCGTGCGCGACAGCAAGAACACGACCGGCCCCGCCCTGATCGTCGCCGACGGCCAGTGGGACGCGTTCATCAAGGGCGCCGTCGCCGGCTCAGCCCACTAACCCACTGCGTCTTGCGCAAGTACGCCTCACTACCGAATCCGGGGCGGATCGCGGAGGTCTGAGGCTAGGTTTGAGGTGTGACCGGACATGCTCGGTGGGGTTGAGGGCCCGCACGTACGGGCATATGCGAATCACGCGTAGCCGGTCTTGCGTGGCAGTCAGGGCGTGCATCGCGGTGCTGCTGTGGGCATTGTGGTCGTCCCAGACCAGCATGGTCGGTCTCCACCGTTACCCGGTGGAGATCATCAGTCACTGTGTGTGGCTGTACCACCGCTTCCCGTTGAGCCTCCGCGAGGTCGAGGAGATGATGATGGCCCGCGGTGTTCTGGTCACCTACGAAACCATCCACCAATGGTGCCGCAAATTCGGTCAAACCTACGCGAACCAGCTACGTCGCCGACGGGCCCGGTCAGGGGATAAATGGCATCTCGACGAGGTGTTCATCACGATCCAGGGGAAGACCCATTACCTGTGGCGGGCGGTCGACCAGGATGGGAATGTTCTGGACATTCTGGTCACCTCCCGGCGTGACGCGAAGGCCGCCACCAGGTTCTTTCGTAAGCTACTCACGGGGTGGCGGTTCGTGCCACGGGTGCTGGTCACTGACAAGCTGGCCAGCTACGGCGTGGCCCACCGACGGCTGATGCGCGGTGTGGAGCACCGTCGATCGAAGTATCTGAACAATCGGGCCGAGAACTCCCACCAACCCACGAGGCAGCGGGCACGAGCGATGAAGAAGTTCGCCTCACCCGGTGGCGCGCAGCGGTTCTTGGCCGCGTTCAGCGGGATATCACCGCACTTCCGGCCCCGCCGCCACCGGCTGCGCGCCGATGCCTACTGACACGAGATGACCTCACGCTTTGCCACCTGGAATGAGGTCGTCGGCCTGCCCACCGCCGCCTGACCCAGACCACCGCGGAGACCACCCCTCGGCTCCGACACACGACACCACACCTGGACACCCAACAACCTGACAATGCCCTCCACACTGACCCCCAACTCCGCGCTGTGCCGACCAGCGGTCTGCCTCCCCCACTTTGTGACGCTCTCGTCTCAGACCATGTCGATCGGTAAGTGGGGATCGAGGATACGCAGTCTTCTGGGGTCGGCGCTGAGCACAGTCCAGCCTCGTTCTCGAGCGATAGTGACGACCCACGCGGCGGTCACATCCGCCAGCGGCTGGTGCTCGTGGATCGCTTCGATCGCTGCTTTACGGGTGGCGTCCATGCGCGCGAGCAGGACTTGCGGGTGACGCTTCAATCGCCAGAGCACGCCGTCGGCTTCCGGACGCAGCTTAGCGATTTCTTCTACCGCAAGTTCGGGCACGATCATGGTAAGTCCGAGTCTCCCGGCGACACCGAGCCAGGACTGCACCGCCAGCTGGCCTTCGGTCCAGGACGCGACAGCACTGGGATCGAGCACGCGCCCGTTGAGCGCCGACGGCGGCTCAGCCACCGATGTCAGGAGCTCACCGCGACCGGCAGGAGGCGGCGGACCTCGTCATCACCCGGCCACGGCACGCCGCAGGCGGCGTAGACCCGCCGGTAATGCTCCAGTGTGGGCGCGCCGAAGTCTTCGGCCATCTCCCAGGCGATCTCCACACCAGCATCGGCGGTCATGCTTGTCTGCCGTCTCGGTGCGCTCCCAGCCTGCATGCGCGCGATAATACGGCACGACGCCACGAAACGCCGTTGGTGGGCCTCCTGGACGGCGCTGTCAACGCGGTGCAGCCGATCCATCACCTCCGCGCACACCTTGCTGCCCCGACCGGACCTGCCGCTGGTCGTCGGTCTGGACGGCGGCTACGTGCACTCCTCTGCGCAGCGGACCCGGCGGGATGGCTGGTTCGAGGTGATCGCCGGTAAGTCCATGTCCGTGAACGGGCCGGCCAAGTGCTTCGGATACGTGCAGACCTACGACACCAAGCCTAAACGCCGGCTGTTCGAGGTCCTCACCTCCCAGGGCATGCAGGCCAGCCAGCAGGTCACGTTCCTCACCGACGGAGGCGAGGACATCCGCGACCTACCCTGCTACCTCAACCCGCAGGCCGAGCACCTGCTCGACTGGTTCCATATCACCATGCGGATCACGGTGATGACCACCATGGCCAAGTCTCTACGGCCCCCACCACCGGATCCGGACCTGGAGCTGTCAGCCGAGGCGGCCACCAAGCTGGTCAGCGAGGTCCGCGATGACCAGCGGCGGCTGAAGTGGTTTCTCTGGCACGACAACGTCTTCCGCGCCCTGCAGACCGTCGACGACCTCACCGCCGACCTGGAAACGCTGTACCCCTGTGAGGAACCGACCAAGCTGCTCAAGGCGGTGCGCGAGTTCGACGGCTACCTGCGCGCCAACGCCGGGCGCATCCCCAACTACGGGGAACGCCGCCGCGCCGGTGAGGCCATCTCCACCGCGTTCGTCGAGTCCACCGTCAACCAGGTCATCAGCAAGCGCATGGTCAAAAAGCAGCAGATGCGGTGGACACCCCGCGGCGCCCACCTCCTGCTTCAGATCCGCACCCGGGTCCTCAACGACGACCTGGCCGCCGACTTCCACCGCTGGTACCCCGGCTTCACCCACACCACCGGTCAAAACCAGCTGACCGCGTAGCCTCCCACGGTTTGCCCCGCTCTCGAGGCAGGGTCGGTGTCGGCTGGGGCCGCGCGAGGCGGCGTCCGCGCAGACATCGCACCTGAACCCACTACGACAGAACACCCTCCGGGCCTCAACATCGTTGACCTTAATACAAGCTCACGGTCGCCAGAGGGGAAAATCATGAATTGGATTAAGTCTTCAATCATCTCCATATGTGCACCTTCCATTCTGCTAACATTCAATACGGCAACCGCGCAAGCGGCACCAGAACAGCAAAAATCTAGCGATATTCTTCGATCCGTTGAAACCGCAACTGGTGGGATAGTCCCCATACGTCGAGGTTTCTATGATGAAGAAAAACAAGTTGGGTTTGGCCAGGTAAAGGCATGTGAACGCCACCTGGTCTGCAATCTTAGCAGCATTGCCTACGTTTTAAGAAGTCCAATCGCAGTCCCTAAAGACATGTCCGACGAGGACGAAGTCGGCGAAAAAACGACACCGAAGGATTCAACTATATTCGAAACGTGAGAGGCCATCAAGCGTTTGCCCAACAAACCGCAACCGTGAACGGACAAAAAGAATATACGAATGAAGTTAAGGTAATCGCCGCAGACAATCCCATAAACCTCCCCTTCTGCTATGGCCAACCAGCAGGAAATCCCGTCGGCTTGCAGACAGTGTACTGCGACACTGTTCAAGGTGGTCAGATCATCCTCGACCACAAGCGCCCAACATGGGTTGATATCGCTCTCCGAATGGAATCCGGGGAGAATGGCGCAACACCTGCCGTCTTGCTAGGAACCCACTACAGTCGCTCCTATCAGTTCATGCCAATAGTATCCACGCCTACTACCGTACCCGCAAAAAAATGAAAACGTGGGACCTGCAATTCCTGTCTTCGCTATGTAGGTTCATGGCATCCGGCCAGGAGAATCGACAACTCAGCGTCGAGAGGATCGAACTTTTCGACGGCCGGCTCGTTACTGTCTTGCGAGTACCGGCAAGCAATGGGAGACTCTTCGGCAGAGTAATAAACCTGCGCTGGCTCGAAGAACAGTTCGTCCCTAACCGGGCTTCCACGGTTGCTGACGCGTGGTTTCTTACCATCTATCCTCCACACCCCTGGGATGACCTGAATGTAATTAATGATGTGTGCTGGTTCAACGGTGAGAGCGCCTAACCGGCACCCGGCACAGACGCTTGTGATGCCAGTGCTGAGTAACCACATGAGAGCGGGAAAAACCGTGGGAGGGCTATGCGGACCTCACCAGTTCCTCTCGGTCTGGGGGCGTTGTCAATGTCTGCAGTCATGTGCACGGATGTCCGAAGTCCTCTGCACGCGGGTCGTTCAGCTGGTGGCGGTGCGGGGGTCGATGCGGATGTTGTGCGGTAGACGGCCGTTTGCGTGCGACCCGCCCCGGCTCCGGCAAGGCAGAGAAGTGTCGTGCACACGAGTTCGGGCGTGCTGGATGTCCGGACTCGTCTGCACTCACCCCGGAAACACCAGGTCGCCCGTTCAGACGACTTCGGACATTGACACCTACGCCGCTGAAATCGCCCGCAGGGGGTCATTCAGCAGGTCCTGATTCCGGTGGTTACCAATATGCGGGTTGAGGTAGCAGGGTAGGTCGCGGATGTCCTCGCCTCCGTCGGTGAGGAACGTGACCTGCTGGTTGGCCTGCATGCCCTGGGCCTTGAGCACCTCGAACAATCGGCGTTTCGGTTTGGTGTCGTAGGTCTGCACGTATCCGAAGCATTTGGCCGGTCCGTTCGCGGGCATGGACTTGCCGGCGATCACCTCGAATCAGCCTTCGCGGCGGGAGCGTTGGGTGCTGGAGTGGACGTAGCCGCCATCCAGACCGACGACCAGCGGCAGGTCCGGTCGGGGCAGCTCGGCCCAGTCACGCGGGCAACTGGTGATGAAGCTGGTCTGCTCGTCGCCGAGCTCGTCCTCCAGCCGTTGGGCGATGGTGTGGGTCTGGCGGCGGATGACCTCAGGGTGCAGGGGTCGGCCAGCGGCAGCAGCTCGGCGAGCAGGGTGGCGGAGGCCCCGTAGGAGACCAGCCCGGCGAACTTCGATTCCAGGTACCTCAACTCAGGCGTGGGTCCGCTCGGGCAGCAGGACGGCCAGGGGCCGGAAGGTCCGGGTGGGCTGTGCTGTGCACGGGCAGTGCCACCAGCGGGGGCTGGGCAAGCGCAGCGTGCCGAACAGGCTGCGCACCACGATCGTGTGCTGATCCTTGTGCCGGCGAACCAGCCCGCAACGCGGACAGGCCACCTCGGCCGCCACCGCGGTGCCGACCTGGTGGGCGACCAGCGTGTCCTGCACCGCGACCAGCAAGTCCTTCGCCTCGGCCAGCCGCAAGCCCAGCGTGTCCGGGGCCAAGCCGTCGCGGTCCAGGGCGAACACCTCCCGAACCACGGGCGAGCCCTCACCGTCATCGTCGAGGTGCACGATCACCTGAACGCTGAGCGGCTCAAGGGCGCCGTGCATGACCAATTCACCGCGAACCCGCCTATCCGGGCCCAGCGGTCTGCCTCCCCCACTTTGTGACGCTCTCCGGAGCAGACCGCGCCCGACCGATACGAGTTCCATGATCTACTGCGCGCATACGCCATTGATCAAGATCACGTCGAGGAGAGTCGTGAGAGCCGCATCGAAGCCTTGCGATGTGTCCTCGATTGGTATCTGTATACAGCCGACGCGGAGCAGATCTGGATCATGCCCGCCCGTGATCGTGTCCCGCTCGATGTACAACGTGACAGCGTGTTTCATCTGTCTTTCTCCGACTACGACCATGCTGTTGACTGGGCTGAGCGCGAGCACTCCAACGTCATGCCCGCTGTGCGAGCCGCGCTGGAGGCCGGATTTGATCGGCACGCATGGCAGTTGTCTCTCGTACTGTGGAGCGCCAAGGCGCCGTCTGCCGTTGCCACAGACTGGCTAGCAATAGGGCAGATCGGCCTGCACGCCGCTCATCGTCTCGGTGAACGTGCCGGAGAGGCTGCACTCTTGAGGAGTGTCCATTCAGGGGTCTCGTTGAGCTGGGCCGTTGCCGGTTAGTTGATCTTTGCGGGTGCTCGGTGGCGGTGTCGGCGTGTCGGGCTCGTTGTCGGTCTGTGATCGTCGATCATCTGGGTTGTGTCCGCGCCCGAGCCTTCGTATGAGGAGCTCGCCGCGCTGGTGGCGGGGTTGGTGGCTCGGGTGGCGGGGTTGGAGACCGAGAACGCCGAGTTGCGGCGGCGGTTGGGGATGAACTCGACGAACTCCTCGACGCCGCCGTCGAAGGACTCGATTGAGGCCAAGGCCAAGCGGGGGGTGGATCGCTCGTCTCGGGAGAGGTCCAAGGAGCGCAAGCCGGGTGGGCAGCCGGGCCGCAAGGGCTCGGGGCTGTCCCCGACGGTGACGCCGAACCGGACTCAGACGCTGCCCCCGCCGGGTGGCTGTCGGGGGTGTGGCGGGGATCTGGGGGATGCCGCGGATGCGGGGATGAGTTGGGCGCAGGTGTGGGACACCCTGGCGGTGGTGTTGGAGAAGGTGTACTACCTGCTGCCGCGGCGGCGCTGCGGCTGCGGCTGCGGCACGACCACCACCGCGGTGCCACCGTTCGGGGCGGCCGGCACCGTGGTCTACGGACCGAACATCAATGCCGCGGCGATCCTGCTGGCCGGCGAGGGCAACGTGCCGATCGAGCGGACCGCGGCGCTGATGGCCATGATGCTGGGTGTGCCGGTGTCGGCCGGGTTCGTGGCCCGGGCCCAGGAGCGCTTCGCCCAGCGCCTCGAGGCCAGCGGGTTCGATGACGCGATGAAAGCTGCGCTGCGCGCGCAGGACGTTCTCTGCGCTGATGAGACGCCGACCAACGTGATCCACAAGAACACCGACGAGCACGGGGAGCTGGTGCCCGGGTCCCCGCACGCGGTCACCGTGCGCACCCCCGACGCCCGGCTGGTCTGGTACGCCGCGATGGGCTCGCGATCCAAGACCGCCCTCGCGGGCCTGGGCGTGCTGGAGGGCTACGCCGGTTACCTGGTCAGAGACGACTACGCCGGCTGGCACCAGTTCGACACCCAACTCGCCGGTGTCCAGCAATGCGCGGCGCATTATGCCGATATCCGGGTTATGCCGATGTCGGGGTGGTTGGTGCTGGTGGGTGGGGGTGCTCGGGCTGTGGATATCGGCATAATCACAGGCTTTCGAGGAAGGCGAGGAGGTGGTCTGGGGGTTGGTAGCGGCCTGGTGGGATGGATGGTGGAGTGGTTCTGTCCAGGGCTTGCTGTTTGAGGGCGAGATCGGCTTGCAGGTAGATCTGGGTGGTGGTGAGGTTCTCGTGGCCGAGCCAGAGCGCGATGACGGTGATGTCGACTCCGGCGTGGAGCAATCGCATTGCGGCGGTATGACGCAGGACGTGCGGTGTGATCTTCTTGTTGGTGAGCGACGGACAGGACCGTTGTGCTGTGATGGAGTGGTGGGTGAGTCGTTGTTCCAGGGCGTCGCGGCTCATCGGTCCGTCGCGGTTGGTCGGGAACAAGGGGTCGCCGGGTGTCCCGTGGCGTTCAGCGAGCCAGGTCCGCAGGGTCACGATCGTGCTGGTGGTGAGTGGTGTGATGCGGTCTTTTCGGCCTTTCCCATGGCAACTGACGTATGCGCCGGTTCCGAGGTGGACGTCACGGAGGGTCAGCCCGATCAGCTCGGAGGCCCGCAGTCCGGTCTGGATGGTCAGCATGATCAGCGCATGGTCGCGGCGCCCTGTCCGGGTGTCGCGATCAGGGCTGGCGAGTAGGGCGTCGACCTCGGGGTCGGTGAGGAACGTGACGATCGTCTGGTCGGCTCGCTTGGTGGGGATGGCCAGGACCCGTTCGATGTCGGCGGTGTGCTCGGGGTGACGCAGCGCGGCGAAGCTGAACAGTGAGTGGATCGCGGCCAGCCGGGCGTTGCGGGTGCGGATGCTGTTGCCTCGCTGGTGTTCCAGGTGGTCGAGGAACGCGGCGATGGTCGGGGCGTCCAGATCGGTGAGGTCCAGGCGGGCGGGCGAGGTGTTGCGGCGTTGCCCGGCGAAGACGAGGAGCAGTCGCATGGTGTCGCGGTAGGCGGCGATGGTGTGCGGGCTGGCCCGGCGTTGGCGGATCAACCGTTCGGTGAAGAACGCCTGCATGGTGGCGGCGATCGCGGTCATCGCCGGTCTCCGGGCGCTGTGTCGAGCCGTCGGGCGGCTTCGGCCATCAGTTCTGGCGCGGCCTGGAGATACCAGTAGGTGTTGGCTGGTTCGACGTGGCCGAGGTAGGTCGACAGCAGCGGCATCCGGGCCGCGACATCACCGCCGTCGCGGCACCACTCCAGCAGCGTGCGGACCGCGAACGTGTGCCGTAGATCATGCGGGCGCGGCCGGCATGATCCTGAGCGGCTGGTCAGCCCCGCGCGGCGGACCAGTGTGGTGAAGGTGTGGCTGACGTTGTAGTACAACAGCCGGTTCCCCGTGGTGGACACCAGCAGCGCGCTGCTGACCGGATTCGGGAACTCCCGCTCACGCAGCCGGCGGTAGCCTTCCAGCGCCGTCACGGTGCTCGGGTGCAGGGGGATCTGTCGCCACTTGCCGAGCTTGGCCGCTCGCGCGATGAGCAGTCCGTGTTCGGTGTCGAAATCCTCGTCATCAAGGGCGATGACCTCACCGATGCGCATCCCGGTGACGGTGAGTATGCCGATCAGTGTCTGGATGGTCGCGGTGCGCAACGGGGTCCGCAGTCGCTGGGCTTGGGTCAGCAGCGCCGCGATGTCGGCGTCGGAGTACAGGTAAGGCACCGCGCGGCGTCGTCGTCCTGGCAGCAGGCCGACCGGCGGGACCTCGGTGGTGGCATCGAGTGTGCGCAGGTAGGTGGCGAAACCACGGACTACCGACATGCGGTACCCCAGCCAGCCTGGGCTGCCATCGTGTGGCAGGGTCGCCCAGGCGAACGCGTCGGCCACGGTGAGGGTGCTGGTCCCCCGTTGCTCCAGGTAAGTGATGAACTGGGCCAGCAGCTTGGCGTCGCGCTCAAGGCTGAACCCGAGGCTGCGCCGCAGGTCCAGGTAGTCGGCCAGCGCGCCGCGTAGCCCGGTCATGACACACCCGGCCAGGGTCGTGCCAGAGCGCGCAACGCCTCGGTGTCGACCTGGGCGTAGAGGGCTGTCGTGAGTCCGCGCCGATGCCGCAGGACCTGGCCGATCTCAGCCAGTGACGCGCCGTGAACCAGCATCGATGTCGCCGCGCTGTGACGCAGCCGATGCGCGTAGACCGTGCCCAGACCAGCCCGCCGGGCGGCGGCGGCCACCACCTGGGTGACCCCGGTGGAGGTCAAGCCCCGGTGCGGCGCCTTGACCCGGATGAACACGCTGCGGTCCAGCGCGGTGACGGGTCGGCCGTGGCGCAGATAGCCCGCGACCGTGTGACCCACGTCGACCGGGAGGGGAAGCTGGTCACGGCGGCTGCCTTTGCCCCGTATGGTGATCTCCGCGCGTCTCCAGTCGATGTCGTCCAGTCGCAGGCCGGCGACCTCGCCCGCGCGAAGTCCCATCCGCGCCAGCAGCGTCAGGATCGCCAGATCCCGCCGCCCGGCGACACTGTCCCGCTCACAGCCCGACAGCATGGCCGCCACCTGCTCTGGCTCCAGCGCCCGCACCAGCCCGGCCCGCCGGTTAGCGACCTTGGGCACCGACTGGGCCAGCGGCCTGCGGATCAAACCCTCCAGGTGCCAGAACCGCAGCAATGACCGCAGCGCGGTCGCTAACCGCTGCGTCGTCTTCGGGGCCAGCCGCCGGGAGGAGGCCACCAGGAACGCGCTGACCTCGCTCGACGTCAGCGCCTCCAGTTCCACACCGTCGGCGCTGACCCGACCGGCGATGAACGGCCTGACCAGATCAACGTAACCGCGGGCCGCCTTGACCTGCAGGCCACGCTCGACCAGGAGATAGCCGCGATACCGCTCCACCAATTCCTCTGCCCGGGTAGCGGGCACCGCGACCCCCGGCCGCGGGGTCACCCCCAAACCCCGCAGATATCCCAACAGCGGCGCCAACGCCTTCGGCGTCAGGTACGCGGTATACCCAGCAGCGCGACGCGCCACCAGAAAGGCATCCACCGTGACAGTGGTCAGGGCCGTCGCGTCCAGCCCCGCTCCAGCCAGCCACCGGCTCAACTGCACAGCCAACCCCAGCTGGCCACGCGCGGAGAACGTCGTGAAACCCAACCGCGCCAGCTCTCCGGCGAACCCTCGAGCATAGGGCGTCAACGGGCCCACCATCCGGACCCCATACAGAACATCCATGATCGCTTACCCCCCCAAACATCGGAGAGACCAGCGTCACGCCACAGCGATTATGCCGATATCCACAGCCCGAGCACCCCCACCCACCAGCACCAACCACCCCGACATCGGCATAACCCGGATATCGGCATAAGTGGGCTTTATGCCGATATCGGCATAAAGCCCACTTGATCCGCCACGCCAGAGGTGTGCTCGAACTGCACCCCACCCAACAACACTGGGCCAGCGACGTCATCACCGTGCTCCGCGAGGCCAACACCGCAGCAGCGGCCGCCACCGCCAACGGGTGCGACCACCTCGACCCCCGACTCCTCACCGAGCTGCGCCAACGCTACGACAAAGCAGTCGGATGGGGGATCACCACCAACCGCCACCGCGCCTGGCCCAAGGGCAACCACCCCGGATACAACCTCGCCACACGCCTGGCCGACAAGACCGACCAAGTCTGGACCTTCACCCGAAACCTCGCCATACCCTGGACGAACAACGCCAGCGAGCAGGCCATCAAAGGCCCCAAACGACATCAGGCCGTCTCGGGCTACTGGCACACCCTGACCACACTCGCCGACTACTGCCGCGGCCGCTCCTACCTCACCAGCGCCCGCAACCACGGCATCCAAGCCATCGACGCCATCCACCACGCCCTCACCGGCAACCCCTGGCTCCCCACACTCTCAACGGCGTGACCTCACAGCCCGACCCGTGAATGGACACCTTGAGGAGTCTCGGATTCACCTACGTCAAAACAAACCAGATGACGGGAAGTCTGGAGTGTCACGAAGAGGCACTAGCGATCTGGCGGGAGCTTGGTGACCAGCAAGGCGAAGCTGCTTCGTTGAATGCGATTGGTATGGCCTACCTCCGCTGGAGACAGCTCGGAGCGGCCGAGACGCATTTCAAGCAAGCTCGAGCAGTCTTCCAAAAAATAGGCTCTGCCCACCGGGAAGCCGTCGTTCTTGTAAACCTTGCTACAGTGCGTTATCAAGCTGGACGGCTGATCGAGGCAGCCGACGACATTCGGCAGGCTCTGATCTATCATCGCAAAAAGGGAAATAAAAGAAATATTGGAAACGCTCCACACCTTCTAAGCGGGATCCACCTCGACCGCGGAGAATTGCACGAAGCCCTGGAGGCGGCCCATGAGGCGCATGAGCTCGCTTTGGACCTGCGTAGTCATGCCTTGGAAGGCTGCTGACGCTTGGCGATACTCAACAGTCCCTCGGCCAGTTCGCTGAGGCGCTGGCCTCCTACCATCGGTCCGCCGTGCTCCACCGTCGCTTGGAGGATCGTAGCCGCGAAGCACTTGCCTGGCATGGTGCTGGCAACGTGTATCAACGGCTTAACCGCGATGACGAAGCGGCAGAATTTCACCGTAGAGCGGCGACTGTGCAGAACAAACTTGGCTACCCTTGGTATGAGGCGATAGCCCTTGATGGGCTCGCGACTGCTCTGCAAGGCGTGGGCATCGAGCAGAGCCGCCAGCGCTGGAGCGAGGCGTTGCGGCTCCTAGCGGATTACGACGACCCCAGGGCAGAGGGGATTCGACGACATATCGAGGGACGCTTGGCGGAATCACGTTAGTGCGTTGACGCGGGACCCCTGCTGTGGCTACGCCACCGTGTACACCGACGACGAACAGCTTGTCTGGACCTTGTCTTCCGCCCCCCGGGCCTTTCGTTCCATCTGATATTTTGTGCAAGTCGGCTCGTCCAAGAATCACAGCAATGCGAGCTCGTCGAGAAACTTCTCTACGGACGCATCGGGAACGACGTCGATCCATCCTTGAGTGGCTAGGCTCACGATCGCCTGACTGATGTTATCGTGTGTGAGCGGCGGCTTACGGTTGATCTTCCACTGCTCCACCGCTTTGAGGACTTCGCTCGCGAAGGGCGCCCTACCCAGCTTGGTCCGCAGTTCGGTGGTTGCGTAATGAACAGTTGCGGCGACTTCCGCCTGTCGGGTGTCGAAGCGGGCGAAGAGACTCGAGACTCGCTCGACGACCTCCTGCCATTGAGTCAAGAAGTCGTGAATTTGGGCATGAGCGGCGGCAAAAGTGGGGCCAACAGTCACTTCGAACATCTTGCCTCGTCGCTCCTCGCGAACCAGGCCGTTGTCCTGGAGGCGAGCGAGTTCACGCTTCAGGCCTGGAGCGAAAGGTCCGTAGCTTGCCGCCTCAAACTCAAGTCCAGTTGGCAATCCACCGACCGTCGCGAAGTAGGCGATCTTCTGTAGCGTCACCCGCCCTACCGGCCAGTGATAAAAACCCTCCTCGAGGTCGGCGAGAATGGCCACAAGGGCGATTGATGCATCTTGAATTTTGTGCGGCTGCGTGACGGGTGACTGCGCAGCGGTGATGAGGCGGAGCTGAGCGTCATTGAGCGGAACCTCATGCGGAACATAAAGCTCGACAGGAATGCCGAACGTGCTGAGGTGCTTGTGCAGCGTAGGTCCCACGACCGACCAGTCGAGCTGGCCATTCCCGCAGCCAAGCGGGGGCAGGGCAATTGAAGTGATGCCCCACTCGTCGAGATGCGCGCGAAGGTGCTGTAAACCTGCCTCGATATCACTGAGACGGCTGACTGATCGCCAATGCTGCTTGGTCGGGAAGTTCACAACGATGTGACCTTCGACTTCGTAGGCGTACGGCTTGCCGACTTCGACTTCATCCCTATCGCATCGAGTGACGTAGTCGAGATACATTTCCGGGTATTTGTGTTTGAATGCGAGCGCGACACCCTTTCCCATGATGCCAACACAGTTGACTGTATTGACGATCGCTCGGGCTTGAGATCGAAGAACGTCGCCTTTCGTCAGTTTCACTAATGGTTCAGTTAAAGAAGACACGCGAATTCACCTCCACGTGCACCCTCGGTGATTCGGAGAAGCACTCCGAGCGACGATTCCTGTGGTCGACGTAGCAGCCCAGTACGAACTGCGGGTCAACTCGATCGGGTACGAGTAACTCCGCGCATCTGGCCCGCTTGAGCTCAATCTTCGTCCAATAGTCCTGATCGTCCCACGAGCCTGCGTAGATTCGGTCCTCGCTGAGTCGGACCAAGCCGCTGGGGCTGGGCATGAAGATCGTGCCATCTGACGCTGCGTTCCCGTCGGTAACAACTGAGCCGGGCAGGTGAAGGACGACGGGGTCCACGCGGCAAACGATAAGTGGACCAACGCCGTCCTTGAGCAGCTTGTACATCATGGGGTTACGGGCATCAAAGTATAGGTTCACGTAGTCGTGTAACGGTCGACCTTGTGGGACTCGCCGTTGCGCTCGGCGATCTTGGACGGGCTCCAGCGGCACAGAGGCGTGGCGTAGTCGCGCCGCGAGGTTGTGACTGAGTAACCCATGAGTGACGATGGAGCCGAGGTTGGCTACGGGCGTGATGTAGTGAAGCTCAGTCACCCTGCTGTGGAGCATGGGGACTCCCCATCGCCTCGATCCGGTCACCAGAAGTCTGGCATGGCTGACCGTGGGCTTGGGTGACACGCGCCGACGTCCTGTGCACCTCCCTCGAATCGCCGTTAGCTCCGGTGGTCGAGTCGGGTACGGCATGCACCGCCGGTTGGGCCTCATCGGAAACACGGTGCGGCCCGACCGGAGCCGCAGGCCAGGGAGGTGCGCGACGTGCTCGTCCACCACGATTACTCCTTGTTGCCACCACGGACTCGACGAGTACTAGTCGAACACATGTTCGACGACTTGTCACGTACATCCGCAGACCCAACGACGCAGGGACCACGCGGTGACTCGGTGTGGTCGCGTGGTGCGCCGCTGTGGACCTGCCTGAAACTTCGGCATCTGCGGGTATCGTTGACGGCGAAGATCTCAATTACCTCACCGACTCTGGGTAGAACGCCGTGCCTGCGGTTATGGTGGGATCGTACGAATGTTCCGGATTCGGGCAGGCGGCCAGCCCGCCTGGGGTGGAGGGGCGGAGCGACCGACTAAGGTCCTACGAAGGGAACCGCGATGCGGGTCAGAGGTCTGGTCGCAGGGCTGACCGCAGCGCTGGTGGCGCTGACGGCGTGTGGCGGCTCGGGTGGTGGCGCCACCGGCACCACGCCGGGCGCCAGCACCGTGAAGGGCCCAGTGAGCGTGTTCTACGCCGGTTCGCTGGTCAACCTGATGGAGCACAGTCTCGGCCCGAGTTTCGACCAGGCCACGGGGGACACCTTTAAGGGGGTCAGCGCCGGGTCCAGCGCGCTCGCCACGCAGATCAAGGACAAGGTCCGCCAGGGGGATGTGTTCATCAGCGCCAGCCCGTCGGTGAACACTGACCTACAGGGCGCGGCCAATGGCGACTGGGTGAGCTGGTACGTGGTGTTCGCCTCCGCGCCGCTGGTGATCGGCTACGCTCCCGGCTCACAGTTCGCTGCCGACCTGAAGTCCAAGCCGTGGTATCAGGTGATCACCGAGCCCGGCTTCAAACTGGGCAGCACCGACCCGAAGCTCGACCCCAAGGGCAAGCTCGCCCAACAGGCGCTGACCCAGGCCGCCACGATCTACCACGATCCCGGGCTGCCCGCCGCCGCGCAGCGCAACACCACCGTGCTGCCGGAGACCGAGCTGGTCGGCCGGCTGGGGTCCGGTCAACTGGACGCCGGCTTCTTCTACAGCAGCGAGGCGAGCGAGCAGAAGATCCCGACCACCAGCCTCGACCAGGTGCACCTGTCGGCCACGTACACCGTGACCGTGCTGAACATGGCCCCGGACCCGGAGCAGGCCGCAGCCTTCGTGCAGTACCTGGTCTCCCCGCCGGGGCAGGCGCTGCTGCGCCAGGACGGCCTGACCGTGCTGCCGCTGACCCTCTACGGTGACCCGGCCACGGTGCCACCGGCGCTGCGATCGGTGCTACCCACGACGGCGGCCAGTTCACGATGAACGCCAGGCCAGCCGGGGTGCCGTGATGCGGTACTCCGTACGCACGCCGCTGCCCTGGCTGGCTGGGCTGATGACGCTGTATCTGCTCATCCCGGTCCTCGCGTACCTGGTCCGGGTGGCCGGTACTCCCGCCAGTGCGCTCGCCACCCCCGGTCTCGGTTCGGCGCTGGCCGTGTCGGTGGAGACGGCCGGCGTCTCAACCGTGATCATTGCCGTGCTCGGGATCCCGCTGGGGTACCTGCTGTCCCGAGGGCGTGGGCGGGGCTCGACGGTGCTCGGGGTCGCGGTGCAGCTGCCACTGGCGCTGCCGCCGCTGATGAGCGGCATCCTGCTGATCTACCTGGTCGGTCCGTACACGTTTCTCGGGCGGTTTTTTCACGGCCAGCTGACCGACAACCTGGTCGGTATCGTGCTGGCCCAGACGTTCGTGGCCGCGCCGTTTCTGATCGTGGCCGCCCGGTCGGCGTTCGCGGCGCTGGACCCGGCCCTGGACGACGTGGCCGCCACCCTCGGACATGGTCGGTGGTCGCGGTTCACCCGGGTGGCCGCACCCGCCGCCGCGCCCGGCATCGCCGCCGGCCTGCTGCTGGCCTGGCTGCGCGCCTTCGGCGAGTTCGGCGCCACCGTGGTGCTCGCCTATCACCCGTACTCGGTGCCGGTGTTCACCTACGTGCAGTTCGGCGGCACCGGGATCGTCTCGACGCTGGCCGCGGTCGGGGCCAGCCTGGGCGCGGCCGCGGTGGTGCTGCTACTGGCCGCCTACCTGCCCCGGCTGCGCCGCCGCCATCCGGTGCCGCAACCACTGCCGGCGCCGTACCCACCCATCTCTTCCGCCAGCCCGCTGCTGACCTTCGACCTGACCGGCCGGCTCGGATCGTTTCTGGTGGAGGTGGCGCATACCACCGCAACCGGTCGGCACCTGGCCATTCTCGGGCCGTCCGGGTCCGGCAAGAGCCTGACCCTGCGGATGCTGGCCGGGCTGATCCGACCCACCGGCGGGCAGGTGTGCTTGGACGGTACCGACGTCACGGCGGTGCTGCCGGAGGACCGCGGGTTCGGCTACGTCCCGCAGGACGCCGCCCTGCTCCCGCACCTACCGGTCTGGCACCAGGTCATGTTCGGGGTGGGCACCGAGCCGGGTCTGGCCGCGTACTGGATCGGCCGGCTGGGGCTGACCGGGCTGGAGGGCCGGCTGCCCTCGCAGCTCTCCGGCGGCCAGCAGCGCCGGGTCGCGATCGCCCGGGCATTGGCTCGTAATCCTCGACTGCTGCTGCTGGACGAGCCGTTCACCGGCCTGGACACTCCGGTCCGCGACGAGCTGCGCCGGGAACTGCGCCACCTCCAGCGCGACACCGCGATCACCACCGTCATCGTCACCCACGACCCGGTCGAGGCCGCGTTGCTCGCCGACGAGGTGCTGATCCTGGATCGCGGCCGGCTGGAGCAGGCCGGCCCGCAGCCGGCGGTCTTCGCCCACCCGGCCGGCCCGATCGCCGCCCGACTGCTCGGCATCCGCAACCTGCACATCGGCTGGCGATCCGGCCCGGGGGAGCTGGTGGCAGGCCTGGTACGGATCGCGTTCGCGCCGTCCGCCCTGCCGGCCGACACCGCGCCCGACGTGGACCTGACCTGGTGCGTCCGCCCGGAGCACCTGAGGGTGGATCACCTGGTTGAGGGGGATGCATCCGAGGGACATCCCGGTACGGTCCGTGACGTGGTCTGTCTCGGTGCGGTCGATGAGGTGTGGGTGAGTCTCGACGGCGGCCCCGAGCTGACCGTACAGACCACGGCCGGCGAGCACCCGGGCCTGGATGCCCGGTGCCGGCTCACGCTGCCGCCCGCCTCGGTGATCGTCTGGCCGGGCCGCAACATCCCGACCCCGGCCGGTGGCCAGCCCGGTCGGCGGCGCGTGGCGGAGTTCACCATGCCGGACCTGTACGACCTGTCCTCCACCCGACCGCCCCGGTAAGCGTTGGCACGCGATGGGTGTATGCCATGGGCGCATTGGCGGCGGTGCTGTTCGGTTACGACAGCGGCATCATCGGCGCCGCGATCTTGTTCATTCCGCGTGATCTGCCGCTCACGTCCCTGCTGGAAGGTGCCGTGGTCAGCGCCACGGTGTTCGGGGCGATGCTGGGCGCGTTGGACAGCGGCCCGGTGGCTGATCGTCTGGGGCGGCAGCGGGTGCTGCTGGCCGCCGGAGTGGTGTTCACCGTCGGCGCTCTGGGTGCCGGTGTAGCGGTGAGTGTCGCGGTGCTGGTGGCGTCCCGGTTCGTGGTGGGACTGGGTGTCGGTATCGCGTCGGTGCTGGTGCCGCTGTATCTGGCTGAGATGGCACCAGCGCGGGATCGTGGTGTGGTCACGTCGCTGAACCAGTACATGATCATTTTTGGGGTGGTCCTGGCTGCGGTCATCGGATACCTCCTGGTCTTCACGGGCTCGTGGCGGTGGATGCTGCTCATCGGGGTGTTTCCCGCGGTCGTGCTGGTGGTCGGGATGCTCGCGATGCCCGACACTCCCCGGTCGCTGGTGCGGCGGGGGTATGTCGAGCAGGCGCGCGCGGTCCTAGTCGGCTTGCGGGGTGACGCCGCCCTGGCTGAGGGTGAGCTCACCGAGATCATGGGACTGGAGGCGCGGCGGCACGACACAGGCACTGGTGCCCGCCTGTCCGCTCCCTGGGTGTGTCGGTTACTACTGCTGGCTGAATATCCTGACCATCGCGCTGGTCGTCCGGGCGAAGGTCGTGGACCGGCGAGGCCGCAAGCCCCTGCTGCTGGTTGGTCTGGTGGGCATGTCGGCCGGCTTGTCCGCCGTCGGTGCGGCGGCGCTGGCCTTGCTGGCCTACTCCAGTGCGCTGTTCCTCATCGCGATGGTCGCGTTCGTGGTGTTCACCAACACGTTCTCCGCTACCTGGGGTCCGGTGCTGTGGGTGGTGCTGGCCGAGATCTTCCCGCTCGCCATCCGGGGCTCGGCGATGGCCATCGCCACCCTGTTCAACTGGCTGGCCGCCTTCGGTGTGTCACTGACCTTCCCCAGCCTGGCCGCACTCGCCGGTCCGGGCGCCGTCT
>JBOHFI010000058.1:0-32835 GCA_050699595.1 Pseudonocardiaceae bacterium
GCCCCCAGCGGGGGCGGCGGGCTCCTGCGCTACCGGCTGGATATCAGCTACGACGGCGCCGGCTTCTCCGGATGGGCCCGCCAACCAGGGCGACGCACCGTTCAGGGAGTCCTCGAGCATGCCCTGGAGACCGTCGCACGGATCGAGGCCACCCTCACCGTCGCGGGTCGCACCGATGCCGGCGTGCACGCCACCGGGCAGGTCGCGCACCTCGATGTACCGCCCGGCGCGATGCCGCCTGAGCAGCTCGCCCACCGCCTGGCTCGACTGCTGCCGCCGGATCTCCGGGTGCCCGCGGTGCGGCAGGTGCCGCACACCTTCGACGCCCGTTTCTCCGCGCTGCGCCGGCACTACCGGTACCGGGTCTGCGACGCGCCGTGGGGGGTCGATCCGCTGCGCCGATACGACACGCTGGGCTACCCCCGCCTGCTCGACGACGCCGCGATGAACGCGGCGAGCGCGCTGCTGCTCGGCGAGCACGATTTCGCCGCGTTCTGTCGCCGCCGGGAGGGCGCGAGCACGGTGCGCGCACTGCAGACCCTGGAGTGGACCCGCGACGAGCCGTACCTGCTGGTCGCACACGTCGCGGCGGACGCGTTCTGCCACTCGATGGTGCGCAGCCTGGTGGGTGCCCTGCTGGCGGTGGGCGAGCACCGCCGCCCTTCGGACTGGCCCGCCACCCTGCTCCGCCACACCACCCGCACCAGCGAGGTGGCCGTGGCCCCCGCCCACGGCCTCACCCTAGTCAGTGTGGACTACCCCAACGACGACCAGCTAGCCGCCCGCGCCGAACAAACCCGCGCCCGCCGACCCGCGCCCCGTGAGCAGGGGCGATCTGCTCCTCGCCATCCACATTCATCTCCGTAGTGGCGACCCGTCCACCGGCGCTCGCCAGGACCAACACCCCGGCCTCGTCCAACGCGGCCAGCCAGGTGTTCAGGTGCTCGTACTTGGTGCCCCCGCGACCCGGCAGCCTGAGCGGGCCATGCGCCAGGAGCACATCCCGTGCGACTGCGGCGATCGCCTCGTCATCAGCAGGCAGTTTCCTCAGTCGCCAGCTGGTCGGCACAGGGGCGTCATCGATCTCGGCCGGCTCCAGGGCCGACTCCCGTTGCCTCAACGCACGTCGGTACTCGCCGTGCAGGTCCGGCGACCACTCGCCAGCCCCAGCCCCAACATGCCTGCGGAAGTCCCAGCCTCCCACTCGGCTACCCGACCATCCGGCACGCCGATCTTGCGAGCGGCGGCAATGGGAACCAGTTCGATGGACTCGCGCACCCAGCGCAGCACCGACAGCTCTACGAACGCCGGTATCGACTGAGCCATGCCCCCATCCTCTCCGAACCGAGTTGATCGCTGTACCCCTGCGTCGCGGTGGGCCGTGATGATGTTCCACCCCACCACTGACAACCACGCGCCGATTCCAGCACACAGACGTCGTTCGCGACAGCCAACGGTGATCCCGCCGCGCCCGCGCGCGGTTGGATTGCACTGCGGCCTGGCTGGCTCAGTGGGTTATGCGGGTGAGCAGCTCGTTGACTTGGGTGGCCAATCGGGCGCTGTCGGCGGGGGACACGGTGAGGTGCTCACCTCCGTCCGGCGCGGGAAGCACTCGAGCGGTCCAACGGCCGGTTTCGGTGTCGAACCACTCCACCGGCCGGGAGCGGTGCCGCTTGCCGGTGCGGTCCCGGCCGTTCGCGACGATCTGGCCACCGCGCAACCGGGGTTTCGCCAGCACCGCTTGCAGCGCACGGTACTGCTGCCCGCAGCGTCCTGACATCGCGGGCGAGGTGTCGTAGACGCTCGTCGCCACGCGGGGCACTGAGGGCACCAGGACCTCCCGGGGCAGGCTGATCGACTGACCGGGGGCCGCGTCCGCTGTGGGCAGCTGGCCGATGAGCGCTGGCAGCAGCGAGGCGGCCCCGCAGGGCAGCAGCCGCAGGCTCGTGCCGTCGAGGCGGGCGATGAGCCCCCGTTCGGTGTAGCGCGCCGCCACGGCGCGATCCGGCTCCGCCTGCTGCAGCGTGGAGAGCCATTGCATGTCCACCCAGACCGACGCGCGAGCCAGCAGCGTCAACGCCTCGGCCAGATCGGGTTCCAGCCGCTCGCCCCGTGCCAGCTCGCGGGCTCCGAGCTGCTGGTACACCCGCCGACGGAGGTGGACCCGCTCCTCGTGGGTGCGGCCGTGACTGCGGATCCGCAGCGGGTACACCTGCTCGTCCAGGCCGAGGTCGGCCCAGCAGATGTCGTACTGCTCCAGAGTGAGCGTGATGTCCCGGGTCATCTCAGTAGTGGTACTCGGGTGGGTCCTCGCCGATGACCGGGGGCGCGACGTGGCGGCCGTCGCCCCAGATGTCCTCGGTCTCGATCAGGTAGCTGGGGCGCCGGTGCTCGGCATCCTTCTCATCGCGGCCGGTCCCGGCCATCGGGGGAAACCCGCTGGCGGCTCCGACTCCGCCACGCCTCAGTGAGTTCGAGTCGGGGTGTGAGTCGACGTTCGAAACGGGTGAGTTCGAGTTACGGGGGTTCCCGATGCGTGGGTCCCAGGTGCCCAACCCGGCTGAGCCGCGCGGGCCGAACCCCCCGCCGACACGTCTGCCGCCGACACTGGATACACGCCCACACCCCGGCCCGGCTCCGCCGATGACCGCGGCGGGCAGGACGCCTGCCGCACCCGGCTCCCCGCCACTTCCCCCGGCCGGGACGCCGCCGCCTGGGATCTCTGGGGCGTAGGACACCGACTGCACCGGGGTGGACGCCGGTGCTGTTCCGCCGCTGCCGCGCCCACCCACATCGGTACCGACAGTGGTCGGTGGGTTCCCACCACCGATGCCGGGGACACCCCCGTCCGCGCCGCCTCCGGGCACCTTGCTTCCGGGTACCGGGCCTCCGGGTGCTGGGCCTCCGGCGCCACCCACCGGGGGGAGCGCCCCACCGGTCCGGCCACCCGGCGTCGGGACACCAGGAGTGTGCCCGGTGTCCCTGTTGCCGAACCTCGGCGGCGGCGTGAAGGCGGGCATCGCCGTGTTGGTCTCGCGCAGCGAGGAGCTGTAGGTCTCGACCACTCGGACGGCTTCGGCGCGCTTGGCTTCCTGCAGGTCGGCCTGCTGACGAGCGTCACCCATGATCCGCGCCCACTCGGCGGGGTTGCTCGTCGAGTTCAGCTGAGCCTGGTATTTCGCGGGGTCGTAAGGTTGTAGCGGTGGCTCCGGTATCGCCGCCTTCGCGGTTTCCGCCGCCTCGGCTTGGTGCGCACCGTGGTCCCCGTAAACTGAACGCCCTGGCCGGTGTGCCGGCTCCAAGTGGCGAGCGCGCTCAGCGCTGCGCGGGCGGCGTTCCCCGCCTGGCCCACCCAGATCGCCTCGCTGCTGGTCGCGGTGCCCTGGAGACTCGCCCCGAACTCCATGATCTCGTTGCCGAGGTTGTTCCACAGCTGGCCGAGTTCATGCGCCTGGCTAGGCTCGGACGCGTCGATCATCTGCTTGAGCGTGGGATGGCCGTAAGCGGCGGCGTTGGTGTGGGGGATCGGACCAGCCGGGCGCATCGACAGCCCCTGCGCCAGCTGGACGCGTTGAATCCCGTTACGCCACTCGCCCGCGATATCGTTCATCGCGCCTTGGATCGACCCTATGATCGGGTCGGCCGACCTCAGGCTCACGTCGTCCGAGGCTGGAGGGCGATTGTCGTACTCCTCCTGCGCGAATCCCTTCGGCGGCTCGGCGGTGGCTGGTGCGGATCTCGCTGGACCGAACTCCGCCGGTTCGGGTGCTTGTCTCGACGCCACGCCGCATACCCCCCTACGGTAGTTTCCGTTCCACGAATGCGGCAGCCCGGTCGGCAGCGGCGCACGCCCGCGTTGTGTTATTGAGATACAGGGCAAGCACGCCGACGTTCGCGGTGTCGCCGACCGCAAAGAAGACACTGCAGTACCCGGGTCCACCGTCTTCCACAGCTCGTTTGGCCCGATGGTGGCCGACCGTGACGTTGGTGATGCTGGACGCGTCAGTGAGCACGACTCCGCTGATACCGAGTTTCTCGTTGATGCCGGTGGAAATGCCGCCCTCCGCTGTGTTCCAGCCGCAACGGCGCAGGCCGAGGACCGTCTCCGGGCGTCCCTGCGCAGGTACGCTGAGCGAGGCTGCTTCTTCGGTGGTGAGCAGGTCACACACCTGAACGGCGGCCAGGCCCGTTGTTGGTGCCGCGCTCGATGGTGTCGTGGGTGGCACCGAGGGGACCGGCTCGCCCTTCGGGATGGCTGCCTGCTGGGGTGCGCACCCTGCCGCCACCAGTACCAGCGCCAGCGGCGCAAGGCAGGTGCGGAGGCTCATCCGTGGTCGATCCGACGGAAGCCCTGCTCGGCCTGGGTCTCAAACTCGGCGTAGTTGCGCATGCCGATCTCCAACGCCTGGTGTGCGTCCTGCAACGCCTCCGCGAAGCGCTGCAGCACGAACTCCAGCGACTGCGGGTCCCCGGCGGCCACCCGCGCGTCGCAGATGGCGATCGCATGCGCCTCTGGAAAGTCACCCAGCTTGGCACTGTTCATGAGAAACCGGACTCGCTCTAGTTGCTCATTCAGCTTCTCTCGCATCTGTCCGATGGACATCACCAGCTGTTCGCCCGCCGCTGTGTCCACGGCGAACATGCCCTGTTGGGCCGCCGCTAGGAAGGTGCCGTCTCCGGCCGCCGTCTGCATCGCTCACCCTAAGCGTTATGCGTGCTCGATCGTGCTCGCAGCGTCACGATCACGGTCATCCTGCCAGACACGCGGACCAGATCGTCATCCCCGCTGCCGCCGCGAAGGCTTGTGAGTGGCGAACAGTGCCACAACACGGTTTGCCACTCACAAGCGCGCGCAGCGCGCCTCAGTCTCCTCGCCTTACCGGGCCGAGGATCTCTCGCTCCGCGGGGGTGGTGACCAGGCGCAGCGGCAGCCACAGGTTCGGGCCCAGTGCCACCACGCCGTCTTCGGTCAACTCCGCCAGCTGCGTGGTCATCGGCGCGGGCAGGCGCCACATCTGCGCGGCCAGCTGCGCCTGGGCGACCGGGAGCCGCTGGAGTAGCACCAGGTCGGCGTTGACGGCGGTGTCCTCGGCCTGCGGGTTCAGGTAGGGCAGCACGTACAGGGTGGTCTGCCACGCTGAGCTGGGCGGGAACAGCTCCCGCGGTACCGCTCCACCGTCGTGCACGACCAGCAGCGGAGCGTCCTGCGAGGCTCGCGGCAGCTCGAGGGGTGCGAGCTGGCGCACCTGCACCAGCGGGGCGGGACGTCCGTCCGGGCCCTCGCCGGCAGCTCGGACGAGCTGCTGCCAGCCCTCGGGCCGACCGGTGGCGATGACCACCCAGGCGCCGGCGGCCATCGCGCGCAGGACGACCTGGTGAGCCAGGTAGAGCCCACCGACGAGGACCAGCCGGGTCGGCAGCGGGCGCAGCACCGACACGCTCAGCGGCTCGTCCTGTGCGCCGCAGCCCAGGACCACGCCGCCGCGGTCGACCGAAGGGCTGATCGCGTCCAGCAGATCGGGCGTGACCAGGAACTCCGGCGCCACCGCGGCTGGGTTACCGAGCGTTCTGGTCATCGGGCCGCCCCAAGCGGGAGCGTCGCGGCCAGGCCGGCGACCTGCAGCCCGGATAGCGGGCTGAGCACAACACCGAGCCGTTGCGACACGGCCTGCAGCCGGCGCTCGGCCGCCTCGAGTTCCCCGGGGCTGCGAGCGCTGACCCGGGCCAGCCCCCGCAGCCCGACCTCGGCGCCGTCCGCACCGGGGGACAGCGACAGCGCGACAGTGGTGGACAGCGCGCGGACGCCGGTCAACGCGGTGAGGTCACCCACCCCACCCCGGGCCCCCCAGCCGCTGATCACGTAGCTGGCATGCCCCACCCCGGCTGCGGTGACCGCCGCCCACCCTTCGCTCAGTGTCACCGGTTCTCCAGTGCCGGCCGCCGAGGACAGCTCCGCGGCGGAGATCCCGGCGCGCAACAGCTGGTCGGCGTCCAGCGGCCAGGCCGACAGTCCCCGGGACTCCAGCACGCTGCGCACCCGGGACAGCGCACCGATCAGTGCCCGGTGGCAACCCAGCACACCGCCACCACGTTCGGCCACCGCGGTCGGGCAGCGGCGGGGGTCCAGTCGCACCGCGACCCAGGTGGTGCGGCTGGCGGCCGCCGGCAGCGGACCCAAGACCTCCAGGTAGGAGCGCAGCGCGGGGGACGACGACGGGAGGGCGGCGCTACTCGGGTAGCAATGCCAGAGCACCTGGATCGCGTCCAGCACCACGCCGCGGTGCTCCAGGCAGGGCGCGAGCGCGCCGAGCGGCAGGCCGGGTCCGCCGCCGACGGGGTTGATCATCGATGGCGCGGCGTCCACCTCGAGCACGGCGGTCCAGGTGCCCTGGTGCCACGCCAGGCCGAGTCGTTCGCGTTGGTGATCGGTGCCGTGCGTGACGCTCAAGTCCGGTAGGAGCAGACGGAGTAAGGCGAGGCGCGGATCGTCGGAACCCACGACCGGACGTGGTGTGCTCGACGGGCCACCGGCCGCCGCCGGATCAAGGCTGGTGATGCTACGGCTGTGGGATCGCAGCAGGTAGTGGGCGGTAAGCTGGACCCACCGCAGCAGCCAGTGGCCTCGCCAGCGCCCCAACGCCAGCGGCGCCGCGATCAGCAGCATCACCCATCGCAAGACGGTATTCGTGGCGATCAGTGCCAGGCCGAACCCGACTTCCAGCACGACCACGTTGACGACGGGCAGCGGGCCCACCCGCGAGCCTGTCGCGCGTAGCCGGGCAGTCACGATGGCGCGTAGCGTACCCGTCGGCTCCTGCTGGGGTGGAGCCGGTGCGGCGGTGGTCATGATCTTGCGTCTCCGCTGGAGGGGATGGACGTGGCGGTCCGCTATCCTGCCGCACCGTAACGCCCAGGACCGTAACGCCCAGGACCGTAACGCCTAGGAAAGGGCGGCAGGCACCCGATGTCCACGAGTCCGACCACGAAGTCACAGGTGCAGGCCTACCGCTTCGTGCTCCGCAGGATGGAGTCGGCGCTGGTCCGCAAGGACGCGGTGATGCTGCACGAGCCGATGCGCCAGCACCTGAGGGCGATGCTGGTCGGCTTGATCCTGGCCATGGTGGCGCTGGCGGCGTCCTTCGTGGTAAGCGAGCTCCGGTTCGCCCCAGCCAGCCAGACGAGCTCACCGGAAGTCGCGGGAACGTGAGCGCGCCCGTAGGTTCAGTGCCGCGGCGTACTCGGCCAGGACGTTGGTCACCCCCTGCGCGGTCTGCAACCGACCGCGCAGCAGCAGCGCCGGGCCGGCTCGCACGATGGTGCGGTAGCGCACCCAGAAACCCGGTGAGCAGATCACGTTCACCATGCCGGTCTCGTCCTCCAGGTTGAGGAAGGTCACCCCACCCGCGGTGGCCGGGCGCTGCCGATGAGTCACCGCGCCGGCGACCAGAACCCGCCGGCCGTCTTCCCGTTCCCGCAGGTACGCGGCGGGCACCACACCCAGTTTGTCCAGCTCAGCTCGGAGGAACTGGGTGGGGAAGCTGTCCGGCGAGACCCCGGTGGCCCAGACGTCGGCCGCGGCGATCTCGAGCGAGCTCATCCCGGGCAACGGTGGCGCGACGATCCCCACCGCGGTGCCGGGCAGCCGGTCCGGGCGCTGCGCGGCTACCGCCCCGGCGGACCACAGCGCCTGCCGGCGCCCGGGGGTCAACTGGTCGAACGCCCCACCGGTGGCCAGCGCCTCGGCCTGGGTAGCGCTCAGCCCCACCCGGTGCGCGACGTCCGCGATGTCGCGGTAACTTCCGTGCGCTTGCCGCTCCTGCACCAGCCGGGTGGCCAGCGGCTGGCCCACCGTGCGCAGCATGGCCAGCCCCAGCCGTACCGCCTGCTCCGGCGCAGCGGGAGTGGCCGGTTCCAGCCCCGCGTGCACCCCGCTGGCGTTGATGTCCGGACCTCGGACAATGACGCCGTGCCGCCTCGCATCGGCGATCAGGGACTGTGGGGAGTAGAAGCCCATCGGCTGGGCTTGCAGCAGGGCGGCGCAGAATGCCGTCGGGTAGTGGTATTTGAACCAGGCGCTGTAGTACACCAGCGAGGCGAAGCTGATCGCGTGGCTTTCCGGGAAACCGTAATCGGCGAAGGCAGCCAGTTTGGCGTAGATCTTCTCGGCGAGCTCGCCGGTGATCCCATTCCGTGCCATTCCGTCGAACAGCCGCCCGCGTAAGCGCTCCATCCGCTCGGTGGACCGCTTGGCGCCCATCGCGCGGCGCAGCTCGTCGGCCTCGGCGGCGGTGAAGCCGGCGACGTCGATGGCCATCTGCATCAGCTGTTCCTGGAACAGCGGCACTCCCAGCGTCTTGCGCAGCGAGTTCGCCAGCAGCGGGTGATCGTAGTCCCAGGCCTCCTGGCCGTTGCGGCGCCGGATATAGGGGTGCACCGAGCCGCCCTGGATCGGGCCGGGGCGGATCAGCGCCACCTCGACCACCAGGTCGTAGAAGCAGCGCGGCTTGAGCCGGGGCAGGGTGGCCATCTGCGCGCGGGACTCCACCTGGAACACCCCGACCGAATCGGCCCGGGCCAGCATCGCGTAGACGGCCGGGTCGGTGGGCTGTAGATCTGACAGCCGCACCCTGTGCCGGTAGTGGTGGGCCACCAGATCGACCGCGTAGCGTAGCGCGGAGAGCATCCCGAGCCCGAGCAGGTCGAACTTGACCAACCCGGCCGCCGCGCAGTCGTCTTTGTCCCACTGCACCACCGATCGGTGCTCCATTCGTGCCCACTCCACCGGGCATACCTCGGCCACCGGCCGGGAGCAGATCACCATTCCGCCGGAGTGGATGCCCAGGTGCCTCGGGAACCCCTCCAGCTCAGCGGCCAACGCCAGCACCGGTTCGGGGATACCGGTCTCCGGGATATCGGTCCCCAGCGCCTTGGCCATGTCCCGCACCGCCGAGCGAGGCCGGTAGGTGATCACGTTGGCGACCTGGGCGGCGCGGTCGCGGCCATAGGTGCCGTAGACGTACTGGATGACCTCCTCGCGCCGGTCGGACTCGGTGTCCAGGTCGATGTCGGGGTAGCCGTCCCGATCCGGGGCGAGGAACCGCTCGAAGAGCAGGTCCATCGCCACCGCGTCGACACTCGTGATGCCCAGCGCGTAGCAGACCGCGGAATTGGCCGCCGAACCGCGACCCTGGCAGAAGATGCCTGACCGCCGGCAGAACGCCACGATATCGTGCACGATCAGGAAGTAGCCGGAGAAGTTCTTCCCCTCGATGATGGCCAGCTCGTGCTCAATCTGGTGGTAGGCGCCGGGGCGCTCGTCGTAGCTGCCGTAACGGGTGACCGCGCCGAGCCAGGTGAGTTCGCGCAGCCAGCTGGCCTCGGTGTGCCTGGCCCCGGTGTGCCTGTCGGGGACGGCGAACAGCGGCAGGTCCGGCGCCACCAGGCGTAAGTCGAAGGCGCACTCCCGGCCCAGCGCAGCGGCCCGCTCGACCGCCCCGGGCCAGCGGGAGAACCGGTCGGCCATCTCTGTGCCGGAACGCAGATGAGCCGTTGCCGCCGCCGGCAGCCAGCCGTCCATCTCGTCCAGGCTGCGCCGGGCCCGGACCGCGGCCAACGCGGTGGCCAGCCGGTGCCGGGACGGGGTGGCGTAGTGCGCGGCGGTGGTGGCGACGGTGTCCAGCCCGTGCGCCGCGGCCAGCGCGGCGAGTTCGTCGTTGCGCTCGGTGTCCTGCACCAGGCCGTTGGCGGTGAGCTCGACGACGACGTGGTCGGAACCGAACAGCTCGATCAGCCGGCGTAGCTGCGTAGCCGCGGCGGCCGGACCCTCACGCTCCAGCGCCCGGCGCACCGCCGCCTTGCGGCAACCGGTGAGCACCACCCAGTACCCGCCCGCAGCGGCGGCTACCGCGTCGAGGTCATAGACCGGCTTACCTTTCTCTTTCCCGGCGAGCTGAGCGTCACTGATCACCCGGGACAGCCTGCGGTAGCCGTCGGGGTCGCGGGCCAACACGAGCAGGTGCTCACCCTCCGGGTCGGGCACTCCGTTCTGTGGCGCGGTGAGGCCGAGGCTGAGCTCGGCCCCGAAGACGGTCTTGACGCCCAGCTCACGGGCCGCCTCGGCAAAGCGCACCACCCCGTACATCCCGTCGTGGTCGGTGATCGCGATCGCGTCCAACCCCAGTCGGGCCGCCTCCTCGACCAGCTCCTCAGGGTGGCTGGCCCCGTCCAGGAAACTGAAGTTGGAGTGGCAGTGCAGCTCGGCATAGGGAGTGCGCGGCTGGGTCTCCGGGCACTGGGCCGGCGTCCGCAGCGGCGGTGGTTCGTACCGGCCCCGCTTCAGGTCCACCCACCGCGCCTGCGGGTTGTTCCAGCCCATGATGTGGACCTAGAAGGGTGGCGGATCGTCGTCGGGCGGGGGGTTGGGGTCGGGTCGGTAGTCGTGGGGGCGGCTTATGTAGGTGTGTCCGGTGGGGGTGGCCCAGGTGATCCGATCGTCGGAATGCTGGTCGACCTGCCAGCCGGGGATGTGGGTTTTGAGTCGGTGGTGGTGCCGGCAGCTGGCGTGCAGATTGTGTTCGCTGGTTTCGCCATCGGGGTAGGGGACGGTGTGGTCAAGATCGGCGGTAGCCGCCCGTTGCCCGCAGATCGGGTTTCGGCAGTACAGATCGCGGGCGCGGACGAAGTCGGCGAGTCCGGCTGGCGGAGTGTAGGTGGTGCGGCCGTAGTCGAGCAGGGTGCCTGAGGCCGGATCGGTCAGCAGCCGTCGCCAGGTGCCTGGCGCGGCGATCTCGCGGGCCAGTTCGGCGGGGATGGGCCCGTAGCCGACCAGTTCGGCGGGTTGGTCATCGAGACCGAGCAGCATGGTGATCGGCACGACTACCGACACCAGCGGCTTGCCCGGCCCGGCGCTGATCGGGTTGCGGGCATGACCATGTTCAGCCCGGGTGACGGCGCTAGGGGTGGTGTCCCGTGCGGTGGGTGCGTTCTCAGTGGGCACGGTGTCGGGACATGCGGTGTCGCCGGGATCGTTGGCGCGGTGCCCGTCAGGCTGGTCTGGGTCGGCGCGGCCCTGCTGGGGATTGCCCTGGTCGGGATTGCCCTGGTCGGAGCAGTCGCACTCGGCGCCACAGTCGCTAGGGCAGGTGCCGGTGACGGCGCAGCGTCGCCCGGTCAGCAGGTCGACGAGAAGGTCAGCGCGGCGGGCGTCCATTGCCCGGGGGTCCTCGCTGCCCAGCTCGCGGGCCAGCTGGCGCAGCCGGTGGTAGGCGGCGGTGGCATCCGGCGCGGACAGCAACGCCCATAACGACGCCATGCCATCCTCATCAGGGGACACCACGACACGCCGCTGCGCCCGCCGCCGCTGGTGGCGCTCGGCTGCCCCGTCGGGATCGAGCACCAGCACCGAGCGAGCCAGCGCGGCCCGTAACCGGGCGATCGTTTGTTCCCCAGCCCGGGGCAGTACCCGCGCCTCCAACGCCGCCCGCTGCTCACGCGGCAGCGGGTAGCCGGCCTCAGTGATCGCCCGCGCCTTCAGCGAATCGATCACCCCGGCCTGCCACGCGGCCAGCGTCCTGGGCAGGTCTTCCACCATGGTCTGGGCCAACACCAACCTGTTGATCGCGGTCGTGCGGGATATCCGCAGCGCCAGCCCCACCTCGTCGGGGGCGAACTCACTGCACCGCGACGGGGTATCACAACCGGCCGCCAACGGATGATCACCCGGGCGGCGGCGGGCGAACTCCGCCAGCAACACCGCCAGCAACACCGCCTGCCGCGCCCCAGCCCACGAGGCCACGTGGTCAAACCCGATGATGCCCTCGATCAACTCCGCATCCGACAAACCAGCCGGATCAGCGCAGCCCTGGTCCAGCTCCAACGCCAACCAACCCGACGGGGCACACTCAGACGCCGGCAGCTGCCCGGTGTCCTCCGGCGGCGGAACCTGGTCCAGCCAGGCCGGGTCGAACCAGTCCTCCTCGACCGGGACGCCCGCCAAGGGCTCCGCGAGACCCAAGCTAGTATCGAACACATGTTCGATACTAGCTTGGGTCTGGCGAAACTGCAAGCGAAACTCGCCAAGTAGGGGCACCGAGCGCTCCTCTAACTGCGTTCACCTGCGTTTTTGTATGAAACTGGTTGCGTGAAACCCAGTTCGCCGGGGCTAGCGGTGATCTACGGTTCGTTTTCGTGGTGCGGGCATGCCGAATCGCCCGCCGTGGGCGGGCTCAGGGGAGCGGGATTACGCCGCCAGCGGGACGGCTCGGGCCTTGATCAGCGCGCTGGCCAGGCGGGCGAGGATTGTCAGGTTTACGTGCAGCCGGACGCGGGGCAGGCGACGGGCCCGCAGCGGCAGCATGGCCCATTCGTGTTTGAGCACACCGAACTCACGCTCGACAGCGCCCCGGGTGCGGTAGATCGCCTTCCACCGGCCGGTGGGGTGCGGATGAGGGTGTGTAGCCGGTCGGCCTTGATCCACACCGACCGGGGAGCGCATTCGCCAGTCGGGCAACGCCACTTCGATGCGCCCCGGTTGGCGTCGGACCCGGCAAATTTCCACACGCCGTGCTGACACGAGGGTGGCTTGGGCTTCCTGTGGGCGACGTTCACGGTGAGTTTCAGCGGGACGACAGGACGGATGTCGTGGGACTCGCAGGCCGCATAAATGCCGGACCCGTCGTACCCCTTGTCCATCGCGCAGGTGCCAGGGGTGAAGCCACGCCGGATCGCGGTGTCGAGCAGGGAGGCATGTGCTCGTGTTCGGAGTCGCAGGCCGTCTCGACTCGCCAGGCGACCGGTATATCGGTTTTGGTGCAAACGGCGGCGTGCAACTTGTAGCCGTAGAACCCGCCACCCTTGCGGGTGGAGATCGCGGATCGGTGTCCCCACGACGCGTCCGGGTCGGCGTAGTGGTCGCGGGGCTTGCCGTTGGGCAGGTCCCGGAACCCGTTGGCGTACGCGGGTAGTAGTTCCGGTCGCGCCGATGCGGATCTCGTCTTCGGGGGACGACAACGCCAGCCAGCCGAGGTCGTTCTGTCGCTGCCGCAGGATCGGTGCGGGCCATGGGGTGCTCATACCCCCAGGGTGATCTGTAACACGGTGGACGGCAACGTTCGACAGAAGTTTCTTGGGCGCTGGACGCGTGCACCGCGCCACTGGACGCGACCGCCGTTTATGTTACAGTGACGCCGTCCGCGTCCAGTGGAGGCTCCGATGGTGATGAGGGTGAACGGCCCGGCCGCGTACGGCCCCGGCAAGACGGTCAAAGACTTGATCGAGCGGTTCCGTGACTCCGGGCTGCCGTCCACGCTCACCGTCGAATCGCTCCAGCGGGTCGGCGTCAGCGAGAGCCTCGCGCCGCGCACTCTGCGTAGCCTCAAGCTCCTGGATCTGGTTGACGAGCAGGGCAAGCCGACCCCGCAGTTCGAGGATCTTCGCCGTGCTCCCGCAGCCCAGTTCAAGGCTGAGCTGGTCGTCTTCCTCAAGTCAGTCTATTCGGACGTGTTCGAGTTGTTGGAGCCCGCGAACGCGACCTATGAGAAGGTGCAAGACGCCTTCCGGTCGTTCACCCCGCCGGGTCAGCGTGACCGGATGGTGTCCCTGTTCCTGAGTCTGCTGGAGTATGCCGAGTACAGCGACACACTGCCCCCTGTACGTTCCAGCAATGGTGCTCGCTCCGCAGGGCGAAACCCGAAGCAGGCTCGGACGGGTCATAACGGCACGCCTGCTCCTCGTGTACTTCCCGCTCGTTCCGAGGCCGCAGACACGTCCGGTTCGGCTCCATCCGTCATGGAGCAACCCGGCGTCCACGGAGACACCTACACGGTGACCCTGGCGTCCGGAGGGACGGTGAGCGTGGTCGTGGACGTGAACCTGTTCGACCTCACGACCAGCGACCGCAATTTCGTCATCGACCTCGTGGACAAGCTCAAGGGCTATGTCGTGGTCGATGGGCTGGCGACAACCAGGGAGCGTGTGTCATGAGGAGAGACTGAGCCCCCGCCGACAGGACCTTGACAGTAGGAACGGCGGGGGCATAGCCGTGGCCGAGGGTGTCGCGCTGTCACGCGGCAGTCTCGGCTGCGGACGCGGGCCGGGGCGGTAGCCAGGCACGCCCTTGACAAGTCGCCCAGCGGGATCGACACCCGTCCGGTCCGATTGACTAGGGTACCGGACTGTCGATGAATGTCGACAGTCCGGTACCCGCTGTCATGCCCCGGTCCCCAATGGCTTATAAGTCAGGCGCCAGCCCGCGCGGAACTGATCGGGAACCATCACCAACCTCACTCGCAACGCGGGTGTAGCTGACCTGGGTCGGTGGGGTAACGACCGATCAACAGTGGGATCAAAACCGGCTGAGGCTCCCAGAATCCAGCGCTGACCTGCGGAAACAGTTTCGCCAGACCCTCGTAGCAGGTTGCCCCGCGCGATGGGCAAGTCATGGTGGGAAGCAAGCACGGCACCGACGGCCAGACCATCGCGATCATGCTGACGGCAGTTCCGTACAGACGGCGACCCGAGCATCGGTGCGGGCCTGCGTTTCGCCAGGGCCGGCGAAGGGAGCAACCTGTCCGGATGTCCTTACTGCTCCCCCTGCTCACCGCGAAGGAAGCGCTCAAGCTCGGCGGCGAGCTCGTCGCCTGAGGGAAGATCCGAGAAGTCGAACGGTGTGGCCGCTTCACCGTCGAACGCGGCCTCGAGACTACTCACGAGATCACGGTATTGCTCGCTGTTGGCAATAATTTCATTGATCTGGTTCAACACACTGTCAGCCACAGCATGCAACTCCCCGGTGTCGAGCTTCAGCCCGGCGACGGCTGCCAGCGCATCGACGAGTGCGGCGGAGGCCGCCGGGTAAGGGATGGCTGCCAAGTAGTGGGGCACTCGCGCCCACACCCCGATGGCGGGGATGCCCGCAGCAGCGAAGCCCTCCTGCAGAGCCGTCTGGATCCCGGCTGGCTTCTCAGCGGTGCCAGGTACCACGCCCACCTGCGCCGCCAGCTCAGCCATGGTGGCGATCGCCATCAGACTGACTGGACGGGTGTGGGGAACAGGAGCGGCGTAGGCGCCGAGACCGACCACGAGCCGCACCCCCAACTGCGTGGCCAGGCCCACGACGGCTCGCACGAAGGCATGCCACGCCATGTCGGGCTCGGGCCCCACCAAGACGAGGACACTTCGTCCCGCAGCGTCCTGACCGGCCCGCAGCTGGATCTCGGGCCAGCTCAGGTTGTCGACGACTCCGTCGGAGATCCGCACGATGGGGCGACGAGACCGGAAATCGATGAGCTCGTCCGCGTTGAAGGTGGCCAGCACTCCGGTGGGGATCGTCTCAAGAACATGGGCGATGGCTGCTTGGGCTCCCAGCCCTGCGTCGACCCAGCTCTCAGTCGCGAGGAGCAGCACCGGCGACTCCAGCGAACGGTGAGAATGCAGCTCGTAGAGGGATGACATCATCAACAGCCCCTGCCGAGAACCAGCTCGGATAGCATCCAGCGCCGTTCAACGTCGACGGTACGCACAGCGTCGAAGAGTTCCTGCACGCGCAAGCCCTCCTCACACGAGGGCTGCGGGGCAGCGCCCTCGTAGATCGCGACCCAGAAATTGCGCGCCAGGCGCGCGAGCGCCTCCTTGGAGCTAGTGTTCACCCGGCCATCTTTCCACTGCCTAGCGGACGCTCGAATACGCCGACCCAGTTCACGGCGGTCACCACCGTTACTCATAGATTCCCTCGACCCGCCAGCGGCCCGCCTCGCAGGCCAGCAACACCGCGAGCGGCTCAGCGTCGAGCACCGCCTGCAGCCGCGCGCAGCGCCGCCCCCCATCGGGCTCCCACCAGCGCTCCTCGACCAGCCAGGGCCCAGCCCAGGTCAGCACCCGGCGCGGCGGGTTGTCGTCCACCGCAATCCGGTACGGAACACCGGTGAGCCTCCCGCGCCCGCTCACCCCGACGACGCGGCCGGCATCGTCAAACACCTCGGCGGGCAGCGGGTGAGCGGGCACCCGGGACGGGGACGGCGCGGGCAGCCGACCGGGCCAGGGAGGGTCCCCCTCGCGTGCCGAGGCCTGGTCGTCTCCCCAGGGCACCAGGCGTACCCGGTCGGTGGGGTCTCGTCCGCCGCCGAGCACTCCGATGAGGACCGCTTCGGGCCCCAGCATCCCCTGCAGCCGGACCAGTGCCCGGCCGGCCCGCTCGTCGGCTTCTCCCGACTCCCCCCACAGCCCACGCTGCAGGGCCTGCCCGCCGATCACCTCCTCCGGGGTCAGCCGCAGCAGGGTGATACCCGCGCTGAGGCGTGAACTACGGGAGGTCAGCCAGCCGTCCAGCTGCCAGCGCACCCGATCGGCGATGCCGGATGCGGTCAGCGGCTCGGCGCAGCGCCACACCCGGTGCGGCTCCTCGCCCGCCTCGGTGCAGGCACTGATCCCGAGCCGGACACAGGCCAGACCGCGGGCGGCCAGTGCGGAGTGCAGCTGTTCCGCGGGTTCGCGGGAGGCGAACGCCGCCGCATCGACCCGTTGCAGCGGCGGGTCGAACCGGCGGGTGACGGTGAGATCGACCGGCGGGTCGCGGCGGGCCAGCGGGCGCTCGTCGAGCCCCCGGGCAAGCCGGTGCGCCCGCACCCCGTCAAGGCCGAACCGGGAGGCGACATCGTCGACGGGCAGGGCGGCGAACGCGCCGAGAGTGCGCAGCCCCAGCCGGTGCAGCAGGTCCACCAGCGCGGTCCGACCAGCCGTAAGCCGACCGATCCCGGTGACGGCGGGGTGGTGCAGCTCCGCGACACCCAGCGGGGCGAGGAAGCCGGCCGAACCATCCGGCGGTACCAGTAGGCCACGATGCGCGGCCAGGGTCGCGGCGAACAGGCCGTCGGCGATGCCGATCCGGCATCGCACGCCTGCCTGCGTGGCGACCACGTCGACGATCCGCTCGGCCACCGCGGGCTCGCCGCCGAAGTACCGGGTCGGGCCGCGGGCCGGCACCGCGACCAGTCCGGGACGCACCACTTCCACGCCGGGCGCCAGAGACTCGACCGCGACGACCGCCGGCTCGAACACCCGGGCGTCGCGGTCCGGGTCGTCGGCCACCACGGACCAGTCCGGGCACCAGACGACCATCACCCGGGCAGGCGTCATCAGCCCACCACCCGGATCTGTCTAATCCCTGGAGCCACGAGCGCCTCCGCCACTGAGCCGCCGGGGCCGGGCAGCAGCAAGCGGGCGGTGCGCGGCCGGGCCGCCACGCCGCGGCCCACCGCGCGCACCACGACCTCGCGGCTGCGCAGTCGCCCATGTCCGGCCTCGGGGCCGCACCAGGCCTCGACGTGGCAGTCCAGCTCGATCTCCGCGCCTGGCCATCGACCGAGCGCGAGCAATACCGACCCGCGTTGCCGAGCCCTGGCTGCCAGGGATCGCTGCGCGCCGGGGGACATCCGGTCAGCGCCGGCCAGCGCCACCAGACCCACCCCGTCGAGCAGAGCAGCGGCCACCGGTGCCGGATCCGACCCAGGCCGGGGAACCAGCGCCAGCCGCTGCACCACCACCCCCGCCTCGGCCGCGGCCAGCACTCCGAGGTCGCCGACGCCGACCACTGCGGCCCAGACCCCCCGCGCAGTGGCCGCAGACAGCAGTGCCAGCAGCAACGCCATCGAGCCGCGCACCGCGACTACCGACCCCCGGCGCAGCCCACCGCCGGGCAGCAGCGGCGCGAGTGGTGCGACCACCGGAAACGGCGGCCGGCCACCGGGGACGTCGAGCCGCTCCCCCAGCGTCGACGCGGGCACGACCGGCACCCGCTGCAGCAGCGACGCGAGACTCCCACCAGCCATCCGGCGACCTCCTCCACACGGTGGGGTGCGTGCCGACGTCGAAGGCTGGCCGCACCCGGATCCGCTGCGGGGAGACAGCGTCGAACAAGGACATCATAGAACATATGTTCGATAAATTCGACGTGTCCCGAGGCCGGGGCGCGGCGCTTGCGCAGGACGTCAGTGATGATGACCGCGTCGGTGATGGCGACCATGGCAGTTTGATTGCCCGGGCGGGGACCGACATGTCGTAGCCTCTGGTGAATCATGGGTAGTTCGAGAGCGATGAGTGAGCAGGAGACCTGCCGGGCCTTCGTGGTGCCGAAGCTCAGGGCAGCGGGGTGGGACAAGCGACAGATCCGTGAGCAGTACCGCATCACCAACGGGAAGATCATCGCGTCCGTCCGTCGACACCGGCCCGGCAACCCGCTGGTCGCGGACTACGTCCTCGAGTACCGCGACGATGTGCCGCTGGCCGTGGTCGAGGCCAAGCGCACCAAGGTCGACGCCGCCGCCGGCATCGAGCAGGCGGAGCGGTACGCCCAGCGGCTCGAGCTCCCCGTGGCGTACGCGACCAACGGGCTCGTGATCTGGGAGATCGAGACCGGAGGAGCGATGTGCCAGCGCCCCGATTTCCCTTCCCCGGATGAGTTGTGGGCTCGGTTTTGTGACAGCGAAGGTGTCGAGTCGCAGTTGGAGAAGGAGATGCTGCTCGCTCCTTTCGACTCGTCGCTGCGCGACTACAGCCTGGAGCGCAAGCGCCCACGCTACTACCAGCGCATCGCGGTCAACCGCGCCCTGCAAGCCATCGCCCGCAGGCAGCGCCGAATCCTGCTGACCCTCGCGACCGGCACGGGCAAGACCATGGTGGCCCTCCAGCTGGTGGCAAAGCTCAGAAAGTCAGGCTGGACGGCGGGCCGAATGCCCCGGGTGCTCTATCTCGCCGACCGCAACATCCTGATCGACCAGCCCAAGGACGACTATTTCGCCCCCGCCTTCGGGGACGTCGTCCACAAGATCTCGAAAGGCCACGCACAGCGGAGCCGCGAGGTGTACTTCGCGCTCTATCAGTCCCTGGATCGGGGCGATGAGCAGGCGCTCTTCGGCCAGTACAAGAAGGACTACTTCGACCTGATCATCGTCGATGAGTGCCACCGGGGCAGCGCCAGCTCGTCCTCCCAGTGGCGTCACATCTTGGAACACTTCGACGAAGCCGTGCAGATCGGACTCACCGCCACACCGATCCGCAGGGACGATGTCGACACATTTGGCTACTTCGGCAATCCGGTGTACGAGTATTCGCTCCGCGAGGGGATCGACGACGGGTTCCTCGCGCCCTACCGGGTGCGCCGGGCGCGCCTGAACATCGACATGACAGGCTTCCGCCCGTCGGAGGGGCAGCGTGATGTAGCCGGAGACGTGATCCCAGACAAGCTGTACACACCGAGGCAGTACGAGAGGGTACTCGCGGTGCTGAACCGCACCGAAGCAGCTGCCCGCTACCTGACGCAGTATCTGCACGACACCGACCGCATGGGCAAGACCATCGTCTTCTGCGAGAACAACGATCACGCAAACAGGATGCGGGTCGCGCTGATCAACGCCAACCTCGACATGGTCGCCCAGTACGAGAACTATGTCTGCCGCATCACCGACGCGGACGGGGATGCGGGCAAGGCCCTGCTCGACGAGTTCAGTAAGATCGACTCAAATGAGCCCGTGATCGTGACGACGAGCCAGCTCCTCACCACCGGCATTGACCTGCCCTCAGTCAAGAACATCGTCCTCTTCCGGCGCATCGGCTCGATGCCGCTCTTCAAGCAGATCATCGGACGTGGAACCCGGCTCTGCCTGGAAGCCCACAAGGGCTCTTTCGACATCATCGACTTCGTCGAGGCAACCAGACTCTTCAACGACCCCGCTTTCGACGGACCACCACTGCGGGTCATTGATGACGAAGTCGACGAGGAGGGTAACCGGGTCGCCAGCGAGAAGCAGGCTGAGGAGGACGACGCTGAGCAGGTCGCGGAGGCGGAGGCAGAGTACGAAACACAGGACGAAGGCCCACTCCCGGACGGACCTGCTCGCTCGCCGGTGCTGAGCACAGAGGACGACGACACCGCCGATCAGATCATGGCCCAGGGCAGGCGCATCTACGTCGACGGGGTGGAGGTGTACGTCTGGAACGACGTGCACTACCAGTTGGAGTCGGACAGCCGGACGCTACGGCTCGTGGAGTACCACGAGTTCGTGCGCGACCGGGTGCTGTCCATAGAATCTCTCGCCCACTGATCTGCGGACCCAGTGGGCGGTGGCGCGGAGCCGGGCGGCCCTGCACGAGGAGCTCCAGAGCTGGGCCATCGAACCTGAGGATCTGATGGCCAAGCTCGGCCACTCCGAGGCCGACCCCCTCGATCTGCTGATCAACGCGGCCTGGGGGCTCCCCCTGGTCTCCCGCGCGGAGCGGGCGCTGCGCGTGCCGCCCTTCACCGAGATGGGAAACGTGATCGAGCTTGGCGGCCTGTTCGGCGGGCGGGACGCCTTACACGGAGCGATCGACAATCTCGGAAGACACCTGTTCGACGTAGGGTAGCTATAGCTGAACTTTAGTTCCATGAACGGTCGGTGCATGGAACTAAATTTCAATATGATGACATTCGATGGTAGGGTGCCGACGTGCTCACTGAGCGAGGCCCACGGGACCGGCTCTGGCACGTCGCCAGCCGCCAGCGCGGCTACTTCACCGCAGCCCAGGCCCGCCAGGCCGGCTATTCCTACCAGGCCCAACAGTTCCATAAGCAACGGGCCAACTGGATACAGATCGACCGTGGCATTTACCGCTTCCGGGAGTACCTGGACCTCCCTAGCCAGGACACGGACCACTTCGTGCGCTGGTCACTCTGGAGCCGTGGGCGCGCGGTCGTCTCCCACGCCAGCGCGCTCGCGGTTCATGACCTCGGCATCGCGAATCCCGCGGAGATCCATCTGACGGTGCCGTTCAGCTTCCGGCAGAAAGACAGTGCGGTGGTACTGCATCGCTGCGAACTGGCCGACGACGACGTCGAACAACACGAGGGCTTCCGCGTCACCACTCCGCTGCGAGCTGCCGTCGAGACGGCCGCATCAGGGACAGACCAGGACGTTATCGACTCGGCGGTCGCAGAGCTTCTCGGCCGGGGGGTAGCGAGCCGCCGACACCTGCTATACGCGGCACAGAAGCTGGGTCCACAGGCTGAACTCACTGTGGAACGGGCACTACGAACGGAGGCGGGGTGAAGCGGTATACGGACGCGACCGCCCTACGCCGCGCGCTGGAAACCCGGCTCAAGCAGGAGTCAGACAACACCGGCGGCGATCTCGGCAGGCTACGCCGCCGAGTGGTTTTCGACCGTCTCGCCGTGCGAATATCCGTGGATTCCGGAACCCAGTGGATTCTCAAGGGCGGGACGGCTCTGGAATTCAGGCTGGGGGGACGGGCTAGGGCGACAAAGGACCTCGACCTCGCGGTCACCAGTGGTGTGGCGGATGGCCTGGCCGTACGCGAGCTGCTCATCGACGCGCTCACCGAGGATCCGGACGGTGATTGGTTCTCGTCCGGGTGAAGGAGCCGGTCGCCCTGGCCGTAGACGGTGGAGGCCGTGGTGCTTGGCGCTTCTCGGTTGAGGCATGGCTCGCGGGCAAGGTGTTCGCCAGTGTTCGGCTGGATGTCGCGGCACGCGGGGGAAGAGCTGGCAGCGACCGAGGAGCTGGAACTGCCTGGCTCCTTGAGCTTCGCCGGCATCCCGGCCCGGTCGATCGAGGCCGTGGAACGGCGCCAGCACTTCGCGGAGAAGCTCCACGCGCTGACCCGTGACTACGGGGATCGGCCCAACACCCGGATCAAGGATCTGGTTGACCTCGTCCTGCCCATCGAGGATGGGCTAAAGCCGGACGAGGATCTGGCGGACGTGGTACGCCACGTCTTCACCATCCGCGCCACTCATCCATGCCCCGACACCATCCCGGACCCGCCACCACGATGGTGGAGGGAATACCTCGAGCTCGCGGACGGGCTTACCGAAACCGCGAGCGACCTCCCATCAGCTCTGAAGCTGCTACGCAGCTTCTGGAGCACAACACATGACGATACATCCAGAACGGAGCACTGATTTCATGCCCGCTCGAACCGATCGGGATCAGCAGGACCAGCTCGCCGTCGAGCTGTCCGCGCGGCCGAGAAAGAAGCTGTACCGGACGAGGGCCGAGATCTCCTCGGCCATCAAGTCCGCCAGGGACATCATGCGCAAGGACGCCGGTCTCAACGGGGACCTGGACCGCCTGCCGCAGCTGTCATGGCTGCTCTTCCTGCGTGCGTTCAGTGAGCGAGTCGACGAGTTCCGTGCGATGGAGAACCTCGACTACGAGCATGCTCTCGACAAGCCGTACCGGTGGGAGACGTGGGGCGCCAACGAGGACTTCACCGGTGACAGCTTCCTCGAATTCGTCAACGGCGACCTCCTGCCGTACCTGCGCGAGTTGAAGGGCAGCGGCGACGATGACCCCCGTAACGTCATCTCCGCCATCTTCCAGGATGTCAACAACCGGATGCTCTCCGGAACGCTGCTGCGCGACCTGGTGAACATCGTCGACCGCATCGACTTCCAAGCCGACGACAGCGTTCACACGATGGCGTATGTCTATGAGACAATCATGAAGGAGATGCGCGACGCAGCGGGCGATGCGGGAGAGTTCTACACTCCACGCCCGGTCATCAGGTTCATGGTGGAACAGTCGTTCCTTAAACCTGGGGAATCCATGATGGACCCAGCATGCGGAACGGGAGGGTTCCTTGTCGCAGCTTTCGAGGCACTCAAAGTGCATGCCGACAGCTCGATCAAGCTAGGCCAGCTCCACCACAATATCAGGGGAATCGAGAAGGAACCCCTGCCGTATCTACTGTGCATGATGAACCTACTTCTGCACGATGTTGACGCGCCACGGGTCGTGCATGACAACGCACTGACACGCATGCGAAACGAGACGAGCCCGAAGTATCGCGTGGACGCCATCCTCACCAACCCGCCGTTCGGTGGCGAAGAGGAAGAGTCCGTCGCGAAGCGATTCCCGAAGGGATACGCAACGAGCGAGACCGCCTGGCTCTTCCTGTACTCGGTGATCGAGCGCCTCAAGCCGGGTGGGCGGTGCGCCATCGTCCTGCCGAACGGCTCACTGTTCGAGACCCGCAAGAGCGCCTTCTTGATCAAAGAAAAGCTGATGAAGGAGTGCAATCTGCACACCATCATCAGACTTCCCCAGGGCGTCTTCGCACCGTACACGCAGATCCCGGCGAACCTTCTGTTCTTCGAGAAGACCGGCCCGACAAAGGAGACCTGGTTCTACGAGATCCCGCTCCCCGCAGGCCGCCGCGGCTATAGCAAGACCAAGCCGATGCAGTCCGAGGAGTTCGCGGACTGCATCGAGTGGTGGAGCGGCGAGGACCGAAAGGGACGCGCAGCAGATGAGCGCTCCTGGAAGGTGGACGCCAAGGGTATCAAGGCCAGCGGCTACAACCTCGACCTGGCAAACCCGCAGGAGGGAAACAACCTGACTCATCAGCCTCCAGGTGAGCTCGTGGACGAGCTGATCAAGACGGAGAATGGAATTCTTGGATTGCCGAATGAGATCAAGCAAGGGTTGAAGGTGCGCTAATGTCACTCCATGAATACACCGTGGGGGACGTCATCACCCTCACGCGTCGTCCCATCACACTGAACCCCGATAGCGTATATCGAGAAATCGGACTACGTTCGTTTGGGCGGGGAGTATTCCACAAAGACGTCATCCGGGGCGATAAGATTGGAAACAAGAAGGTATTCCGCATCTCCCCAGGAGACCTCTTGTTCAGTAATATATTCGCATGGGAAGGTGCCGTTGCCCTCGCTGCCGACAACGAGGAAGGACTAATCGGTTCTCACAGATTCATGACATATCAGGTCGACGAATCTGTGGCTGATCCGCGGTACATCCTTCACTACTTCGCGTCTGGGCCCGGACTTGAAGTCATTCGCGCATCTTCCCCTGGATCGGCCGGGCGGAACCGCACGCTCGGCATCAAGTCCTTCGCCGCACAGGTGATAAGAATCCCCGATAAGATCGGGCAGCAGCGCATCGCGGATAAACTCGACGCTCTCCTCGGGCGCGTAGACGCCGCGCATGCACTCCGCGCCAACTTCTCCCGCCTGCAAGGCAGCGTTAACGAGTCACTCGTCAGTAGAGTCTCAGAAGAAGCTGTCGAGACAGTGCAGTTGGGTAATGTACTCACCTTCGCACGTACCCCAATCACTATCGACGCCGACTCCACATACCGAACCATTGGCGTGCGTTCCTTCGGAAAAGGGTTCATCCGCCATCCACCCACCAAAGGAGAGAATCTCAGCAAGCTCAATTACTTCCGGTTCCGTGCGGGCGCACTCGCGCTCAGCAACCTCATGGCCTGGGAAGGCGGCATTACAGTGACCCGCCCAGAGGACACTCCGTACATCGCCTCGAACCGCTTCTTCTTCTACCTGCCGACCGACGACCGCGTGAACGCGAGCTTTCTGCGCCACTTCCTGCTTAGTCGGCGGGGTCAGGCGCTCATTGGCTCGGCATGCTCGGCTGGCGCGGAACGCAACCGCACGCCCGGCCGCAAGCGGTTCGAAGCCCTGGAGATTCCCCTGCCGCCACGCGCCGAGCAGGACAAGGTTGCCCGGATTCTCGACTCCTTCGCGGAACGCGTAAGCAAGGTGCACGCCGACCCCGCGCTGGACGCGCTACGGCCGTCGATCCTCAACGCCGCGTTTACGGGTCAGCTGTAACCCGCCGCCAGGCGTCGTCGGTCACCACCACGTGGTCCAGGAACCGGAGCCCGACCGTCTCGGCGGCCTCCTGCAAGCGAGCGGTGACCCGACGGTCCGAGGTGCTCGGGGTGAGGTCACCGGAGGGGTGGTTGTGGGCTACGGCGAAGGCAGTGCCGCCCGTGGCGAGGACCGCGCTGAGGACGTCGCGTACGGGGATAAGGCTGCGGTCCGTGCCGCCCTCGGTCAGGCGGAGGGTGCGCAGCACCGCGCCCGCCTTGTCGCAGACGACGACCACGACCCGCTCGTGTCTGAGCCTTCGCAGCAGGGGCGCGGCACACGCGGCGACGTCAGCCGTTGCCACAATCCTGCGGCATGTGGGTTGCTCATCCGCCAGTGCGCGTCGAGCGAGCTGGAACGCGGCTGCCACCCTGGCCGCTTTCGCCGGGCCGACGCCGAGCAGGCCTACCAGCTCGTGCGGCGTCGCCTGCGCCAGCCGACGCAAGCCGCCCTGGCTCGTAATCAGTTGGGCTGCCAGCTCGACGGCGTCCAGCCCGCGCGCTCCCGAACCCAGCAGGAGCGCCAGCAGCTCACGGTCGGCCAGCGCCTCCGGGCCCCGATCCAGTAGTCGTTCGCGCGGGCGGTCGCCCACCGGTAGATCCTTGACTCGCATCTCCGCCTCCCCCAGTCGTGGCAGTCTCAGTCGGCCGAGTCCCGGTCGACCGGTTCACTGTCGTCGCCGGATCCCTCAGCTTCCTCGCTGAAGGGCGTGTAGTCCGAACCCGTTCCTCCGGTCGGGCCGATCAGGCTCATGAGTCGCTCATGAAGCAGGCGCGAACGGATCTCCAGAAAGACTTCGTAGTCGTCCCGGCGAGCGGCTTCGTACGCCGCGTCGTTGACCAGGCTCCGCGCCAGGCGTTCGCGGACCACGGCCTCGCCGTCGGTGTCACACATGTCCTTCAGATACACCGACGGCGGCTGATCGCTGACGAAGATGTTGGACACCGAGGTCAGCATGATCAGGTTCGCACAGACATTGGCTCGCGCGCTGCTCACGCCCCTGGCCTTCAGGAAGGACTTGGGAAAGAGGTGGTGGAACTCCTTGTCGTTCTGCCACGACAGGGCACGGTCTGTGTCGATGCGCTGCCCGTTGCGCAGGTCGACTGGATCGGCACCCGCGAGCAGCAGCCCGAGGAGCTTCGAGGGTGCGTTGGTCGTACGGAACTGGCTGCGCCGCCACAGCACATCGCGCGGCAGACCGGTACTCACGTCGATCTCGGCCGCCCCCTCGACGAACGCCCGCACGGCATCCCGGTCATCGGCCATCTGCCGGGCGTTCCATCCCTTGAAATACTCGCCGCTCGCCGTCAGCCAGAACCAGCGCTTGATCGCCGCGTGCTGCGCCGACGTCGGCTTGGTCACCTGACGGAAGATGTCCACGAGTACCGCGAACTGGTTCATGTACGGCAGGGCGCTCGCCTGCGGGGTGCCGATCTCAGTGGTGAGGAAGTCCACAGCCTGCTTCGCCGCCTCGGCGGCTTCGGCCACCGCGCTCTTCAGCTCCTCTGGTGACAGCTCACGCAGGCGCTGCATATCATCGCGCGCAAAGCCGAAGCCAGCGGAGGCCGCTATCGTCCGGAGCATTGTCTTGGAGTCGACCCGGCCGTAGTTCTTGCGGTCCAGCACCGTGAGCAAGGTGTCGATCTCGTCCTGCAGGTCGAACTCCGGTGTCCAGGTGGCCGCTCTAATCAGGTCCACGACCGTGAGCGGGGTGTGCGTGCTGTTGATCCGCTCGAAGACCTTGGCGACCTCGTCCACGGCCATGCCACGCAGTGTCACCACCGCGATCTGGTAGTTCGTGAAACGGTCGAACAACGTCTTCGCTCGTGCGACGAGTACTCGGTCGGAGATCTGTGCCACCCGACCGAAGAACTCCGACGGCTCGGAGAGCCCACGCGTCGGCATGACGTGGGCCGGTGGATCGTCACACGTCGTGACGTGGCGGAACTCCTGCCGCTCCAGGTCGTAGACGATGTTCCACTTGCTCTCGGGATCACTGTCCGGCCGCTCCGTCACGAAGATCCTAGAGACGACCACTGACAATGACCTGCTCCTGCTTCGGAAAACGGGGTGTGCCAACCGGGCGCAAGGGTGCACCCTTGTCGGCGTGGCTGTGCATCCCGCTCGCCGACGCCAGCTCCTGCCACCGTCCCCGCAGGAGCAGGCCCGCCGTGCTGAGGAAACCGCGGCCTGGCGCGTGGAGCGTGCTCGTCGGGACGCCGAGCGGCGCCCAGCCCGCCTCGCCGCGGTGCGCGCCGGCCCGCCGGTGCGGGATCCGGACGCGGCCGCGGACTGCCGCTGCGGCTGCCATCCGAAACCCGCCGACCCCGAGCTGCACGATGGCGGCCTGGCCTGCGGCTGCCAGCTGACCGCCGAGGAGCGCAAACAGGCCTGGGCGGAGTTCGCCGAGCAGCTCGACGGTATGGGCGTGAATGCGGGGATCAAGACTGGGGAGGCGGAACTCGCCCGGCACGCCCAGGAACTCGGCGTTAGCGCGCGGTGGCGGCTCGTCGCGGCGCCGTTCGTCATCACCGGCAACGTCGACGGACGTGGCTTCTACCTGCGCGAGCGGCACGGGTCTTACTGCGTCACGATCGCGCCGGACGACGATCCCGCCGCCGACCCGTGGGAGCTGCCCGCTGAGCGGACCACACTGGACATCGCCGATGGCGAGGACGAGGACTTCACCGGCCCGGACGGCTGCGTCGATGTGGCGCGCGCCCTGACCGTCGCGGTGCACGCGGTCCGCACCTTCCTGGCCCGCCGGGAGTGCGAACACCAGCAGCCGACAGACCCGAGGCAGCTGTTCTGCTCGTGGTGCGGGATACGGCTCGCCGAGGCCGACGAGTGGACCTCCGCGGACGACCGCGCCTAGACGCGCCGAACCCTCGGGACCAAGCTATTTCTACTATCCCGGTCAAGGCGCCCAGAGGGAGCAGATCGGCACCGCGTACACCTCGTCACCGAGCGGGTAAAGGTGGGGCCCAGCGTGCAGCACCAAGGAGGCCAACACACGGTCGCCGAGTTGCTCGCGTAGCCAGATCAGGTGGCGGGCGTCGACCCGGGAAGGCGCGCTCGCCGCCTTGACCTCGATCGCGATGATCCGACCATCGGCGAGCTCGACGATGAGGTCCACCTCGTGCCGCCCGTCCTGCTGGCGCAGGTGATACAGCCGTGGTGATCGGTCGGACACCACAAGTTCCGGTCGAAGCTGGGCGACGACGAAGCTGTCGAGCAGCCGACCGAGCAGATCCGGGTCACGGAGCACAGACGCGGCATCGACCCCCACGAGCGGTCCGAGCAGCGCCGGCTCAACAAGATGGCGCTTGGGCGTGCCGGTCAGCCGGAAGAGCCGGTTCGTGCTCCACGCCGGCAACAGATCGATGACGAGCAAGGCCGTCAGCAGCCGGTCGTAGCCGACGGCGGTGAGCCGGTTCACCTCAGCAGCGTCGTAGAGCGTCTTGTGCATGACGGTGCCGGCGGTGTTCGCCGCGCAGGCCTGCAGGTAGCGGCGGATCCGCACCGGATCCCGACCGCCGTCGACCAACGCACCGTCGCGCGCCACGATCTGGTCGACGTAGCTGTCCAGCCAGCGCCGCCGAAGGTCGCGGTCGGGTTGTAACGCGGCGTCCGGGAAGCCACCCCGCAGCGCGGCCTCGACATACCCGGCAAGGTCCGGCGGGTCGGGGCTCCTGCCCAGCGCGTGCACCCCGTCGGTGGCGATCCGGTCGATAGTTGAGGGGTCGCGCGGGTTGCCGACGAGTTCACGCTGAGACAGGCCCCACATCGGGACGCGCACCACGCGTCCCGTAGCCGGCCATCCCGCGACGGTGAGGTCCGCCTGCGTGGATCCGGTGATCACGAAGCGCTGGGGCCCTGGTTCGTCGTCCACCGCTCGCTTGATCGCGCCGAGCACCTCGGGCACCAGCTGCCACTCGTCGACCAGGAGTGGAGTGCGGCGAATCCGCAGAACCAGGTCGGGGTCAGCACGCGTCATCGCCGCGTCGGCGGGGCGATCGAGCCTTAGCTCATCGGCGGCGTGGCGGCGGGCAGTGGTGGTCTTCCCACTGGCGCGGGGGCCGACCACCAGCACGGCGGGCAGGCCGGTGAGTAGTCGTTCCAGGAGCGGGTCAACCAGGCGCGGGACGTAGGCCATGCCGCAGACTACCGTTCCAACACGCGCGTTGCTATCGTTTTCACACGTTCATCGCTACGGCTCTCCCGCATGAATAGCTGGCGCCCGGTGACTCCGACCTGACCGTCCACAAGAACGACGTCCATGATCTCAATGGCGACGAGCCGGTGGGAATCCAGCTCGGCGATCAGATCGATCTCGTGCTCACCGCTGCGAGAACATCTTGCCGCATTGCAGCATTGTAGCGATGCAGCAGGTACACTAGTGGCATGACTGAGTTCCATCTGACCGTTCAAGGGCGAGGAACCCTCGCACTGCCGACTGAGGTCCGTCGCCGTCACCGGCTCGACGAGCCGGGAGCACAGGTGCGGCTCGTCGAGCGGGACGATGGTGTCATCGAGCTGCATCCGCTCGTCGCGATACCTGCAGACCAGGCCTGGTTCTGGAGTGAGCGTTGGCAGCGGATGGAGCGGGAAGCGGAGGCGGATGTCGCCGCTGGCCGGGTCGTCGTGACAGATGGACCTGACGAGTTCCTGGACGAACTCGACGCAACGGCATGAAGTTCGAGCGGACGGACAGCTTTAAAGCGGACTGGCGGCGGCTGTCCGACACCGAACGAGAGCTATTCCGAGCTGCGATCAAACCGTTTCACGTCGCCGCTGAGCGCATCGTCGCGGACCCGCGAGTAAGCTGGCCGGGGAGCCTCCGAATCAAGAGAGTTGTGAGTGCACCACGAGTTTGGGAGATGACCTGGTCGTTCTCCGGTCCGGACGGTCGCGCCACGTTCGAGTGGGTTGAGATCGACGGCACATCGGGCGTCAGGTGGCGCCGGATCGGTACCCACGAGATCTTCCGCGAGCCATAGGCACACGTGTCCATTCAGGGGTCCTGTTGAGCCGGGCCGTTGCAGGCGTTTTGATCTCGAGGGGTGTTCGGTGGGTGGTGTCGGCGTGTCGGGCTCGTTGTTGGGTCTGGGATCGTCGATCATCTGGGTTGTGTCCGCGCCCGAGTCGCCTGATTCTTCGTATCGGGAGGTTGCCGGGCTGGTGGCGAGGTTGGTTGCTCGGGTGGGGGCGTTGGAGGCAGAGAACGCTGAGTTGAGGCGGCGGTTGGGGATGAACTCGTCGAATTTCTCGACGCCGCCGTCGAAGGACTCGATCGCGGCGAAGGCTAGGCGGCGGGCGGATCGGTCGTCTCGGGAGCGGTCTCAGGATCGTAAGCCCGGTAGGCAGCCGGGCCGTAAGGGTTCGAGACGGGCGATCCGTGCGGCCGGCCAGCGCCTCGACCTGAACCAGCATTCGGTCGGTCCCACACCCGCTGCTGGAAGGCGCAGAAACTCTGCCGCACCAGGAACCGTCCCTGGCTGGGCTGGCACCCGGCCACCGCGTCGCCTGCCACTTCCCAGAAAACCCACCGGGGTGATCGCGTCAGCCCCGGGCGGGGCTGGTGGTAACTCCCTGTCACATCCCCCTGTGGCCGCACTGGTGATGATACTGCATCAAGGTCGTTGGGCAAGAGACAGGTGACGCTGTGCGTGTAGCGGACTTGCAGCGCGCCAGCCAGTCATTGGCGATCAACGAGAACCCCCGTTTTCCAGCTGGCAGTCACGTCATCGCACGCTGTAGTTTTCCGGGCGACGAGAGTTACAATGAAGTTCAAGCTGGTACGGATGCCGACCCTGGGGGAAACGATGGACCTTTCGGAGTACCAGCGATCGGCACGTGACACAAGTCAACTTAGGTTAGGTGGTCCGCAAGGCGCCATAGCCCCAATGCTCGGTCTCGCCAGCGAAACCGACTCCATTCTTAACGTCTACAAGAAATACCTGCGTGATGGCATCGACCTCAGCGCCAACGTGGATTTCTTGCGGGAGGAGCTTGGCGACCTTCTCTGGTATGCCGCAGCAATCGCAACCGCTTGCGGACTCGACTTGAACGAGATTGCCATAGCGAATCTTGAGCGCACGCGGGATCGTTACCTCACCCATGCAAAGATCCCAGAATTCAGCACTTTACCAACTTTCGATGCGAACTATCCCGAGCATAAACGATTTCCGCGCCAGTTGACCATCGAGTTCACCGAAAGTCATGCCCAATCCAGCAGACTCGTATCCAGGATGAGAATAATCAGCGCCGAGCCGAACGTATTCGTTAACGGCCCGATTGAGCTGGAAGGCGGCAAGCTGGGCGGGTTTCACATAGGAAGCGAGCTGGGTGACCCATTGACCGACAACTCCCGCCAAGCTGACGCATACCGATATCATGATGCTATTCACCTCGGCTTCATGGTAGTGCTGGGCTGGTCGCCGAATACTCGTTCATTGCTACGACTCAAACGTAAGTCCAATCCAATGACCGATGAATGCGAAGACGGCGCGCGGGCCGTCTTCGCCGAAGAGGGCCTAGCGGCCGTCCTATCCCGACTAGCCAAACGCCGAATGGGTTTTCTCAGCGAGATGAGCGTCGATGGTGAGGTAATAGATGTAGCCAAGGCTGCCTCAGTCGATCTGGAAGTCGAACCAATTCCTGCCTGGCTCTGGCGGCGGGCAATTTGTCACGGTTTTCGAGCACTGCGAAATCTCACCGAGAACAGGGGAGGATACCTCATTGTCGACCTGGATGCCCGCACCCTCACATACGAGAAAGTGCTCTGATGGACACGGAATTACGCGAAGCGATGCGGCAACTTCATCGCCGCAAGGACGCAGCCTACAGGGACTCGTGGAAGAAGCGCGGCGAGGTACTGAGCATCCTTCCCAACATCGCCCGCAAAGTAGATCGGCTTGAATACGTACTCGATGGAGCACCAGCCACGCAAGATGAAACACTCTTTGACACTGCCGTTGATCTCCTGATCTACACTCTCAAGTATCAAACATATCTGGCTGACCAAGACAAACAAGTAGCAGCCACTTTGTTCGCCAGCGACATTGCACCCCCTTACAGCGATGGACCGAAAGGCTTCGATAAGTTGCTGGACAACCTCGAGCTTCCACATTCGCACCAAGCCCACGAAACACTCGCGAACGCGGTCACCTCAAACTTAAGCACGACCTTCACTGATATAACGACACGTATCGAATCCGGGACAGCTGGTCCCGTTACGGAGCGAGCCGAACGGGCAGCGATACTGGTTCACATGGCCGTGCTGCTGGTCGCTTCGCTCACATACGAAGCGCCTGTGGAGTACAGAGATTTCCTCCGTGTCAACTTGAAAGGCACGCGCGATGCACGTTGAGGACTACGACAAGTCGTTAGCTGACGTTGAATACGAGCTGCGCAGGGGTTTTTCCTCACTTGGCATTCTTGGGTTAACCCCCGTCACAATGCAGCTTCTTCGCTCACTGACACTGCCCGGTCTGGCGAAGTCCGTGCAAGCCGTCTACGTTTCAGACGGAGATCTGAGCCTTAATTCAACACTCGCCGTGCCGGTGCGACCATTTGACGCGCTCGCAAAATCGCAACATGACGTACTGGTCGTCGCGGCCGACGGCGAGAAAGAAGACCTCTTACTCCAGGCGTTACCGTTTATCAGCGGAATACCGAAAGTCATCGTAGCTGGCTACGGACACCTGGCATTTCGTAATCAGCTTTTTCACGAGGAGCTTGGCCGACTTCTCGTTCCATCTCTCGCCAACGGCTACCCAAATACACTGACACATTTATATCAGTGCCTCGCGAACGGAGCCAGACTAGAAATCAGTGGCGCAGTAGCCGAGTTTGGAACATTCAAGGGCGGAACAACGATGTTCCTCTCTCGCATTATCGAAAAACTCGGCAAAGATTGGCCCGTGATTAGCTTCTTTGATACATTCGGGGGTTTTCCACCGCGCCGCAGCCCCCTGGATATGTATGAACATCCAGATTGCGTGTTCACCGATCTCCCCGCCGTAAAACGTTAGTAGCTGTAAGTAAATAACTAATCCAATAGAGTGAATTTTGACTATATGGCGTGTCGGTCCCATCAAGGTGATCGTCTTGTGCGATTATATGCATTGTGAACACCAGGGATGACGACGCTTTCC
>JBOHFI010000059.1:0-31505 GCA_050699595.1 Pseudonocardiaceae bacterium
GCGCCGCAGGGGCATCCCTACTCGGTGCAGGGGCCCTTGTCGGACAGGATCTTGCAACCTCGTTTGAGCAGAGCGGACTCGACGTCCCGTAACCTCATCTCCGTGACCACAAGCCAAACTCTATGCCTCCTAGATAGCAATGATCTAGGAGGCATAGATGGCCTGCGGGACGCAGTTCACTGTAGGTCGGAGGTGACCGGTGGTCGCAAGCCACTCCCGTACCGCGACACGCCGCGACCACGAGTTTCACCACCGATCACAGGTGTTAGATCGCTGACAGGGGGTTGCTGTGCGTGCGGTCGCAAGGCGAGTTCTGCTGTGTGTTGCGGTGTTGTGCTGGTGTTGGTTTCTCCGGGATTGGATCTTGCTTACAGTCCGGCAGTGGTGGCGCAGGAGGCACTAAGTACGAGGTGTTCTCACGCGTTTCTGCCGTTGCTTGATCCGGTGCGTACACCGGGTGTCAAGGGCCAGTAGGAACCAGGGCTCCGTCATGTTTGACATTTGACCGTTTTGAGCGGTTTGGTGATGAGGTCGACGCATCGGTCGATGCCGTGTGCGAAGTGGCGGCGGGCTTACTACGGAGGCGCTGTTGCGTTGGCGGATGACCGGCTGGGGCAGGCTGTGCTGATGCATCGTCGCCATCGCCGAGCGTGGCATCACCGTCGATCGACACTGCCCGGGGGATCGGTGGTTCGCCGATGAGATCTACGTCAAGATCGCTGGTCGGTGGGTCTACCTGTACCGCGCGTCGCCGTGGAACACGATCAGCGGTACAGGAACGCCCGGTGCCGGTGAGCCGCCGGTCCGCATGGCAGCGAACGCCGACGCGACGTCGTGTGCCGCGCGGTAGGCGATCCCGGAATGCACCCCGACCCCGGCGTAGAGCTCCGGGTGGGTCGCGGCCATCACCGCCGCCATTGCGGCGCCGGCGGAGAGCCCGGTGACACACACCCGGGTGGGGTCGACCGCATGGTCGGCCATGACCTGGCGGGTGATGCCGGCGATGATCGCCGGCTCGCCGGCGCCGGTTTGCTGGTCGGCGGGGTAGAACCAGTTCCAGTAGCCGCCGCTGTTGACCGCGCCGGACTGTTGCGGGTAGGCGACGAGGAACGTGTGCTGCTCGGCGAGGTCGTTCATCCGGGTGCCGGCGGCGAAGTCGGTGGCGTCCTGCTTGCCGCCGTGCAGCATGACGAGCAGTGGCACCGGCGTACCGGTGTAGCCGGTGGGAATGTACGAGGTCGTAGCTGCGGGTCCCGGCTGGCTCGGTGTGGCTGAGGTGGCGCCGGGTGCGGCGTGCCGCCCGGCCCGGCGGGCAGTGCGGCGCCGTGCGGCAGCTCAGGTGGTGGTGCGGGGGGCGAGGGCAGCTTTGACCGCCCGCGACGCCCGGAAGGCGCCGAGGACCTCGACCGAGGCGATCGTCGCCAGCGCGAGCTCGGGGGTGACGTCGTGGGCGACGGTCGCCAGCCCGAGGACACGTAGCTCGACCGTCTGCCCGGTGTCGCGGAGTTCCTCGAGGTCACGGCGGCTGAGGTGTTGCGTGCCGAGCGTCAGGGTCCGGCGCGCTACCGTGTCGTTCACCGCACCCGCCCGGCTCTCGAGCTGGCGTCGGATCGCCGTGCGGATGAAGTCCGTGCGGTTGGCGTAGAAGCCCTCGTCGACGAGTAGATCGATCTGGCCGAGGTCGACCAGTCCCACGTTGATGGTGATCTTCTCGCTCTTGTCGACCTCGGCCATCCGCACTCCTTCTACCATCCGATAAGCATCCTATCACCATCCTGTGGGATGGCAATCGTAGCGTCGCTCGTCAGACAGATCTGGCTCACACTCGGCCTGCAGCCGAGCAAGCGCACCGGGCGGTCGTGCAACCCGTAGGTGTCGATTCTCAGCCGAGATGAAGAGCCAGAGATGAGATCGCTAGGCGTGTGATCTCCACATCCCCGCCTTCCCGTCAACGCGACAGTATCCCTAGGACTGGTCGCGTTGTGGCGGTGGGGAGAGTACGGAGAGTCACAGTAAGTTCGGCTTAATTAAAGCTGTCCGCTGTCTGGGTCGCCGATACCTACTGCGGGTCCGTAGTGATCGGCGCCGATAGGGCGCACGCCTGGGACACGGTGCGGCAGGTGGGGAAGAGGCCTGTCATGGCTCCCGCGCGCAGCGCCGACTGCACGGCGGCCTCGTCGTGGTGGACCAGCATGAGGGTCACCGAGAGAGTCTTCGCCCGGGTCAGGGCGCAGTCGAGCACCTGCAACCCGGCGACGCCGAGAAAACTTACGCCCGTCAGGTCCAGGACCAGCTCGGCCGGCTGGCGCTCGAGCTCGCGGTGCAGGCTCGTGCTCAACTTGGGCGCTGTTATGGAGTCGATCTCTCCGAGCACCACGATGACGACGAGATCATCAGCCCGTCGGTCCACCCGAACACTGAACACGCCTCTGCACTCCAGTCCGGCCCCTCAACACCCCTGAAGAGCATTGTTACCCCGTGACGCGAGCATCCAAACATCCGTGCCTGTGTCACTGCGTTGATGGCACTAGACCTCGTCGTTGTTGTCACCGGGTAGCAACCCGCGGGTCAGCTTGTGATGCCAACGCCGCACGAGACCGTGTGCTGGAGTTGCTACGAGCGCTCCTCTGTGAGGGAACTGTGAGTACCGCCCAGACCACTTTGCCGCCGGAAAGCTGGGATGCGGTTCCCCAGATTCGGCTGAGTCTGTCGACGAGCAGCAGGCCGCGGCCGCCGACACCGCGGAGGCCGGGCACCCGCAGCTGGGGTAGGCGCGGGTCCGCGTCGGCCACCGCGATAGTGAGCATGTTGCCGCCTAGATCCAGGCGCAGCCAGCCGTCCGAACGCGCGTGGTACACCATGTTGTCGGTCAGCTCCGAGGCCACTACCACGGCGTCGGTGACCATCTCGGGGATTCCCCACTCGTGACAGGTCTGCTCGATGAGCCGCCTGGCTAGCCGCGCGCTAGCCGGGTCGCACCACAGCTCGACTTGACGACGGCGACGCTGGGGCGCAACGTCGAGACTCTCGAGGGCCTCGCTGACGCTGCGGTAGGTCGGGACGAACCGCGGCACGCCGCGAGAGTCGAGCGAGGTGCGTAGCGACTGTCCCGCCGCGGCCAGGACGATCGGCACTCCGGGCCAGCCGCTGATGCGGTCACGCACGGTCGCGAACACCATCAGCAGCGACGCACTGGCCACCCGCATGCTAGCCAGGTCCACCACAATCGCCGCAGGTTCCTCAGCCGCGAATTTAAGCAGGCCATCCCGCAGCCGCTCGTAAGTCTCGCAGATCAGCATCCCTGCTGGTCGCACCACCAGGATGCGGCCCCGAAAATGGGCATCAAGGAGGAGGGGAGCGGTCATCTCACGCTCGTGCTCCCCGTCGTACTCCCGACCTACGGTGCTACCCGCTCCGAGCAATTCAACAGGATCAACCCCGCCACCCGGCCGACTCGCCATCTGGGTCACCCCTCATCGCTGCCGACGTACCCGCTTCGGTGGGTCCGCCTCGAACTGTGCATGGTGTTGACTACCCCGCTCGGCGGGCGCCTAGGCCTGGCATCCGGGTGAGTGCGTCTCACGTCGCTGCCGGTGAACAGGTGAGGTTTACTCCTGGGTGCGATGGGGTATTCCCTAGCACCCGACGGTCGGTCTTGGTGTCCGGTGCGGGCGCCGGGCCGCCGGGGGGCAGATTCGGCGCCCATCCCGGGGGCACCGATCGAGGCTAGGAAGGGAGCGGGAGATGGCGCTACTACCTGGCACGCTGAGCAGGGCAGGATCGTTATCATCCGACATCCTGGATCTACAGGTGACCGAGCACGGTCCCCACGCTCGTGTGGTCACCGTGGTGGGCGAGATCGACACGACGGCCGCGCTGGAACTGGCCGCCTTTCTGACTGCACAGTTGGTCGCTGCCCAGGTCGTGGTCGTGAACCTCGATGGTGTGCAGTTCTTGGGATCTGCCGGGTTGCGTGTGCTGTTCGAGGCGAACGAACTCGCTACCCGAGAAGACCGCGACCTGCGGTTGGTATGCAACTCTCAGACCGCCGACTGGGCACTGCAGGTCACCGGACTGCGGGAGCACTTCACCTTCGCTGATACCGTGCCGGATGCTCTGACGGGGTCTGTTGCGTAGGCGGGAAGCAGACGAGATTCTCCGCTGTGCTGCCTCGATCAGATGGCGCACGCGAGACCGACGAACGAACGCGGATGAGACCAAAGATGAGCCCACAGCCCCAAGATGTAGGCCAGCACCGAGCATGTGGGACCGTTCGAGCGGACCGCGTCGTGCGACGCGGCACCCACGCCAGGGGAGTTCCCTGAACGGCTCTGAGCAGCGGGGGTCTCGCTGCGAAATCGTTCGTCATCTTTGCGTCTTGTCACGCGTCAAGATAAGAACGTCGAATGTTGGCGCATCGTCCCAGCCGGGGCACAATTGCCCGACTTTGCGCCAGCCCCAGTGCAAGTACGTGCGGTAGGCCCTGTTATTTTCTGGCTCCACGAGAAGACTTGCCCGCGATTCTGGACGGGCCGACAAGAGGTGATCATGTAACGCATGCGCAGTGCCTTTCCCGGTCCACTCGTGGGAGACCATGATTTCAGAAAAGGCGAATGTGCGGCGACCGTTCTCGTGAGTGAAGCCCGGCTCAGGCTCGGAGGGTAACCCTTCCCACCATCTGCTATGTTCAGTGAGCGGCCATCCCCATGCCTGCCCGATGGCTTCATGGCCCCGATAAGCGACCACCAGGTCGAAGTTGGACTGAGAGGCGTACGAGTCGAACCGGTGCATGAACACTTCGACACTGTCGAACGGATCACCGCTCACGATTGCGTCAACGTACGAGCGGACATATACCGCCTCGACTGTTTCTCGAAGCCGTCGAGCCTCGACCGCATTGTAACGACGGAAGGCGACTCCGCTCCTTCCCACAGAGGGGTCACTGTGCCGCCCACTCATACTGAAAGACGTCCGATCTGGTCATAGCGAGCGCAGAAGTCCTCGCCTCCACGATTGTGCGCTGAGGCTTGCCCGACAGGGTGAAGCCTAACGAGGGTCCTAGGCGACATGATGCCACCCGCATCCAGCGCGGACGACCTTACCCTCGCCTGCCGCCCCTGGAGATGGCGCAGCAGCCCCTTTCCCTAGCGAGAAAGCTCTGTTAGATCCGGGTCACGGCGAGCTGTCGGGCGGTCCGGGCCAGCTCCTGGGTGTCGGCACCGGGCCGGGCCTCCAGCGCGGTGGCCAGTGGGATCAGCAGTTCCCGTCGCACGGCGACGGACTGCAGGGTCTTCACCTTGGTGATGGCCTCGTGGGCCAGCATCAGCCCGTGGGGTTCCCCGGTGCGGATGTGCACCTCGGCGAGGACGAGTTCGGCCACGGTGTGGCTCCGGCGGTGGTGGCCTTCACCGTAGTTGCGCACCGCGCTGGCGGCGGACCGCTCGGCGGCGTCGAGCCGGCCTAGGTCGAGCTGAACCCTCGCGGTGTCAAGATCGGCGCTTCCGCGATCGAACGCATCGAGGGGCGCCTGCCCGTCGTTCGCCTTGGCGAGGTAGCGGGTGGCCTCATCAAGGCCGCCCATGACGGCGTAGGCGGTCGCGGACTGCCGGGTCAGCTGCGCGGTGAGGGTCGGTACCCGGGAGTCGTCGGTTGCCGAGAGGGACCTGCCGGGCACGAACCCTCGGAGTCGGTATTGCCCGAGCTGAAACGCTTTCAGCGCGTCGTTGGGGTACCCCTTGCGGACCAGCACCAACCCGGCGTGCCACGCGGCGTTGGCGATCCCGCAGGCGTCCCCGGCCCCGTCGGCCAGCCGCACGGCACGAGTGAGGTGGCCCATGCCGTCCGCACCCGAGTCGTGGCAGTACCAACCGGCCAGGGTGTGCAGCTCAGCCAACGCGGCACCAAACTGTGCTTTGACCGCCTCAGGCGCAGGTACCCGCATCCACCGGGTGTAGAGCGCCGCGGCGGCGCCGAACACATCACCCTGCCCACCGTAGTACCGGGCCACCCCACGCAACCGCTCCGTGACAGCCCGCACGATGTGCACATGGGACATGTCCAACCGCGAGGGCAGCGACTCCCCGGTTACTACGGCATACTCGAGGGGCTCGTCCAGGGCCTGCGCCCCCTGGTTCACGGCCGCCGCCATGATGGCGGCGATCAGGATGCGGCGTTTCATGGCCTCATCCCCGTCCTCCTCGACGGACGGTGTGTCCAGCGTCTGTTCACCGTAGCTCACACCCAACCGCGCCCGGGGCATGCCGATCCCGTCAGCGATGCGCTCGAGCACCCGCACGTTCAGGACCTGGCGGCCCTTGACGATGATCTCGCTCACCTCCGACTGGGACTGACCGGTCATGTCCGCGATCTGGCGCTGACTCACCCCTACCCGCCCCAGGAGGCGGTAGAGCGCGCCGATATCGCGGGCGGCCAGGGCGGCGCGCACCTCGTCGTCGTCGAAGAACTCGGGGTCGACAAGGCTCATCGGTGATCACCCCTGTCCGTGTCGGACGCCGGGAGTTCCCGGGTCGTGGTTGTGTCGTCTTCGACCACGTCGGGTCCAGCGTGTAACTCGACAGTGGCGGGCCGCTGGAAGCATGTCCCGGACGGGTCAGCGGGATTGTCGTCAATCCTCACGAGAGTGAATCCCCGATCGAGATAGTACCGGTGTAACGCGGGGTTCGATTTCCACGCATCGAGCCGGAGCCAGGACTTGCCCGCCCGTTTGGCGCTCCGGGCGGCCCAGTCGAGCAGCGCCGATCCCAGCTCACCTCCCCGGGCGCCAGCTTCGACGACCATGCGGTGAACGTACAGCGCGTTATCGGGGTCGCCCGAGAGGTCCCAGTAGGGGTCAGCCCCGAACTCGACTGTTATCGTCCCGACAGCTCTACCGTCCCGGTCGGTGACCAGCCAGCAGGTCCCGTCAGCGACGGTCCTGCGGATGTTCTCCCATTTCACCGGGTACTGCCACTGATCGAGGTTCTTACTGCGCAGCCACGCGGCCGACCGGGTCCACATCGCGGCTACCTCCACGATGTCATCCTCGGTTAACACCCGCCGGACACGCACAGGCTCGGTCATCGCTTCATCCCTCCACCATCTTCGGGCCCAAAGCTGACGGCAACGAAGGCCTCCGTGGCCTGCTCAATGCCGGGCACCAGCGCAACCGGCCCGCGAAGCGCTACGACGCCGCCACCAACCGGGTGGAGTCCATCCCCACCTCCGCGATGGCCGCGCTTGCCGGGATCGGCGCCATGCCCGACACCATCGAAGACCGAGCCGAGCCAAAACGAGGCTGGTACGGGCAACCCGCTCCGCATCGTCGGCGGCACCGAATGACCACCCCCACCCCACGCACCAACCACCAGGAACTCGGCGCACCGGCTACCGGAAGGACACCCAGCATGAGCCCCAGCGAGGGCACAACCATCCGCTTGCTGCTCACCGTCGAACAAGCCGCCGACCAGCTCGGCATCGGCCGCACCCTGATGTACGCACTCGTCAAAGACGGAGAGATCGAGTCAGTCCACATCGGCCGGCTACGCCGCATCCCCGCCGACGCCCTACTCGGCTACCTCGAACGACTCCGCACCGCCCTGCCCAACAACTCAGCAGCGTGAGGAGCAGCCATGACCACCGAGACCGAGAGAAAACGCATCCACGCGCCCGCCGGGTACTCCAGCATCTACCAGGGCAAGGACGACAAATGACACGGCCGAGTCACGATGGGAGTCCGCGACGACGGGAAGCCGGACCGCCGTCACGTCCGAGGTAGGAACCGAGCAGAGGTGACAAGGAAAGTACGGGAGCGCGATAGCGGCAGAGTGCGGAAAGCCGGCCGAGCGTGGACGGTTGAGCAGTGGCTCACGCACTGGCTGGACAACATCTGGGACAACTTCTACAACGAGGTCGCTCCGGCTCGTGCTCTTCACGCACTCGTCGGTGACCAAGGCGACGTACCCGCAGCGTTGAGCAACAAGTTCGTCCGCACAATCGTCAAGACGTTTCTGGGCAATGGCAGCGGCGTGTCCAACGCCGCTCTGCCCTCGTACACAAGCATGCTGCAGGCCCTGGGCCCCAGCCAAGCGGGGCGAGCCCTGCGCGCCTTCACCGATCCTGGCATCTCCAGCCTGCTGCGGACGTCAACCGGCCGTCGCCAGTGGACCAGCCTTCTCAAGGTGCTGGAGCCGAAGCTGACGCGTCCGGCTGACCGCGCGCTCCACGACGCGATACAATCGAGTGTTTCCACTGGTCAGCGTGGTGGCCAGGGACGGGGTCGAACCGTCGACCTTCCGATTTTCAGGACTCCGGTGCAGTGTCCGCGTCCGGTCGGCACCGTCCATGACGTGCACCGGAGCAGCCTCGCGACAGCTGGCGGACGCCCGTGAACGGACTCGAATGAGACGGAGATGGAGACGACTCGGGCGTGGTACCGGTGGACATCCGGTGCCGGGGAAGGAAACATCGTCAACGATCTCTCGGCGAACTACGTGACGATCCATGGGACCGGGCCAGAGGCGCTGGCCGAGACCCCAGAGCCGCGATCAGGGCACACCAGGCGGAGGGTTGGGGGTTACCGTCACATGGATCAATCTATGATGGTCGACGGAGGTGGCGGTCATGGCGTTTGAACGGATCAGCATCGATCATGCGAAGATGGGCGGGCTGCCCTGCATCCGGGACCTCCGTATCCCGGTGAGCACCGTGCTCGGTCAGCTCGCTGCGGGGCGTGCTGAGGCGGAGATCCTTGAGGACTTCCCTGATCTTGAGCATGCGGACATCATGGCTGCACTTGAGTACGCAGCGGCTGCGGTCCAGGAGCGCGCGCTGCCGCTCGCCGTCAGGCAGTGAAGTTCCTCCTCGACTCGAATCTCTCACCTCGGGTGGCACTGCTGCTGCGTGTAGCAGGTCTTGACGCTCAGCATGTTCGCGACCACGGCCTGCAGCGGGCGGCCGACACCGTGATTTTGGAATTCGCACGGGACCGCTTATTCGTGATTGTTTCGGAGGATACCGATTTCGGGGAACTGCTGGCCCGGCAGCGCGCCGCCGCGCCGTCGTTCGTGTTACTTCGGACCGACGGGTCCATGACGCCGGACCAGCAGGCGGGGCTTCTCATCGCGAACCTTCCCACCGTGCGTGAAGAATTAGGCCAAGGTGCCATCGTGGTGATCAAACGCGATCGGCTCCGGATCCGGAGCCTTCCACTGATCCCGCCGCTGCCTGCTCAACGGGATCATTAACTGATCGATCTGACAAGCGGTGGTGGCCAGGGACGGGGTCGAACCGTCGACCTTCCGATTTTCAGGACTCGGGACGACAGTCCGCCAAGCCCCGCCCGCGTCCGTGACCTGCATCGCAGCACTGACCCGAACGCCGCTGAACCCGGACGAACGCACGCGGATGAGACCGAAGATGAGCCCACCATGGCTCCCGTTGCCTCGGTCCCTCTCCCGTGCCGCCCCGACACGAAGCAGAGCCGCAGCCAGTGGTGGCGTGTCAAGGCGCGCTGACCGGCTCTCTGCCGACCTTACGCGATGAGTAGCTCGGTGCGGGCCCGGTGAGCGAGTTCGCGGACGACGGGCTCTGCGCGCCAGCGGTTGAGCCGGGCGAGGAGGTCGTTGAGGTAGTCCAGCGCGCGGGCCGAGGTCACGTGCGTGAGAACGTCCACCGTCCGGTGGCCGTGCTGAACGGCATGGTGCAGGTCGGGGGAGTAGCCCTGAAGGTGGACACTGCCGAGGACGGCCAGGCGGAGGGCATGGGAGCGGGCGTAGATGTCGGTGGCCATGGTGGCGTCGCGGTTCCAGCGCAGGGCCTGGGTGGGCATGGCGAGGTCCCGGTGGATTTCGGTGGCGTCCGCGGCGAGGCGGGTGTGGTCGAAGAAGTCGATCCACGCCGGGTCATCCCCGTTGTGGTTGGCTGCAGAGCTGAGTAGTCGCTCGGAGGCGGCAAGGGCGGTGCCGGCCGCACGGGGGTTGCTATCACGTGCCCATATTCGAGCCTCAATTAACTTGTAGAAGGCGAGCACTCTGGGAGTGGCGCAGTGTCGGGCGCGTTGGAAGGCGCCGTCAACCATGTCGATGGCGTCGTCGTGAAAGCCGCGTAAGGTGGTTTGCAAGGCCATGCAGGCCAGAATGTAACCGCCGAGGGGAATGTCGCTGCCGGCGCGGGCTTGGCGCAGGGCTTGGATATAATGGCGTTGCGCCAGGGCGTGCTGGCCGTTGTCGAAGGCTGCCCACCCGGCCAGCCGGGAAAGCTGGGCGGTGGCGTTGAACAACTGTTTGCCGATGTCGTCGCGGTATTGGCCGTGCAGGAGTGGCGCGGCTCGTTCTTTGAGGCAGACCGTGATCGCGGAGGTGCGCCAGTTGCCGCCGCCATAGCGGGAGTCCCACCATCGGGCTTCTTCTGCCGCGGCGAGGAGCTCGGTGATGTCAGCCTTGCCGACCTTGGGAAAAGCGGCGTCGCCGCTGAAGGAGGCGTCGGGATCGGCGGGTGTGGTGAGCCAGCCGGATGGGTGTGTGGTAATGGGCCAGGGCAATTCCTCCGCTGGCATGGAAGTCACGTCGATCCACTTGGCTCCAGAAACGGCTTGCGGCATGGATTGCACCTGGCAGGTCGCGCGGGAAGTCCAACCCTACAGCGGATTCGGTGACGTTTGTGGTGTTCATCCCGATCTCGCTGAGGCTCACCGGGCGGCCGAGTCGCTCGGCGAGTACCTGGGTGATGAGCGGCCGGATCGGTTCGGCGGGCATGGTGCCGCGCCGGGTCCAGTTCGCCCAGCTGGTGTGGGTGTAGCTGGTGTGCACGCCGTTCCCCCTCGCCAGCTGGTTGAGCCGCCGTGCGAGGGAGCTGTGGCTGGCACCCGATGCGGTGATCACCCGCTCCAGGTCAGGGTTGGGCGGGCGTGTGCTGGGGTTGTCCGCAGTAGTCATGAGATCCACCTCCGGCGGGCCAGAGTGCCGGAGGGTGGGCTGGGCGTGCCTGGATGTGACATGCGGAGTCGGTGTGCGTGATCCGTGAGCCCCCTCGTGAGCCCTCCCAGCTGGAAGCCGTGACCGGTTACCTGGCGGGTGACACAGCACGCTGGTGAACGGGAGGATGCTCGTGACGACGGCCCCGGCGACCCCCGCGCGCAGCGGCGGCCGGTATCGGATCGGCAAGTGGTACAGCTTCGCCGCAGGTCATCATCTTCCTACGTTGCCCGAGGCTCACAAGTGCGCCCGGCCGCATGGCCACACCTACACCGTGGAGGTGGTCCTGGTTTCCGCCACACTGCGCGGACCAGGGTTCGTCACCGACTTCGCTGACCTCCAGCCCTTCGGTACCTACCTCGACCAGGAACTTGACCACAACAACCTCAACGATGTGTTCGAGTTCCCGCCCACGTGTGAGCTACTGGCCGAGCATCTCTACGGGTGGTTCTTGACCAACGTTGCGCCGCAGGTGGGAGGCCAGCTGGATGCGGTGCGGGTGTCGGAGTCGCCCACGAGCTGGGCGGAGTTCTCGAGGGAGCCATCGTCGTGACCGCCGCTGTCGCTGACCACGTGTTGCTGGTGGCCGAGATGTTCGGACCCACCGTGCAGGGTGAGGGACCGTCGGCTGGTCAGCGGGCGGTGTTCATCCGGCTTCTGCGATGCAATCTGACCTGCCGGACCTGTGACACCCCCTATACCTGGGACAGGACCCGGTTCGACCTGGAGGCCGAAGGCCGCCCCGTACCCGGTGCGGATCTGCTGGCCTGGGCGCTGGACCAGGACGTCGAGCTTGTGGTGATCACTGGTGGGGAACCATTGCTGCAGCAGCGCAAGCTGGTGCCGTTGGTGAGCGCGCTGACCGCGGCTGGTCGACGGGTCGAGATTGAGACTAACGGGACGATCGCGCCGCCGCCTGCACTGGTGAAGGTCGTCGATCAGTTCAACGTCTCTCCCAAACTGGCCCGCTTCGGTGCGGGGATGGCCTTGTCCCGGCGGATCAAGCCCGACGTGCTGCGGGCGTTCGCCGCGGCCGGTACGGCGGTGTTCAAGTTCGTCGTCACCGACCCGGCGGAGCTTGATGAGATCGGTGCCCTCGCCCGGCTGTATGGCTTGGCTCCGGTGTGGGTGATGCCGGAAGGAACCGACGCGATGGTGGTCACCACCCGGCTGCGGGCGCGGGCCGACCCCTCGGTCCAGCGCGGCTATCACCTCACCACCCGGCTGCACCTGGTGCTGTGGGGTGATCAACGTGGCCGGTGACATCACCACGCTGTGGGCACCGGAACCGCCGCTGGCACCGCGGCGTGGCGTGCTGGTGTCCGTCGAAGGTGTCTGGGGGGCCGGCAAGACCACGGTCGCAGGCCGGCTCGGCCAGCGCCTCGTCGACGCGGGCTTCGACACCACGGTGATGCACTACGGCCCCCACCCCGGCGTGGTGGGGAAGCTATCGGAATACCTGGAGGGCGCACCGTTGCGCAATCGCAGCGGGACCGGGGGATACGCGCGATCGCATCACGCCACGGTTGATGTGCTGCTGCGGTGGTGCCGGGAGGCCTACCACCACACGCACCTGTACCGGCCCGCGCTGGCCAAACACGACGTCGTGGTGCTCGACCACGGCGTGTACTCCAAGCTGGCCTACGCGCTGACCGTGCTGACGGAGCAGCATCCCGACCGCCCCGAGCCGGAGCTGCTCGATCAGATTCGGGCCGGCGTCCGGCCGTGGTTCCTGCACCCGGACCGGGCCTTCTTCCTTGACGTGCCGTGGCCGCTGGCGCGGGAGCGCGCGATGGTGCGTGGCGCGGGCGGCGGCAATCCCGGCTCAGTGGAGCGGCTGCTGTTCCTGCCCCGCTACACCGCCGCTTACCGGCAGGTCATCACCGCCCACCCAGAACGGATCTGCCGGATCCACGTCGGTGCACGCGGCGTGGAGTCGGTGCTTGCCGAGATCGAAGACCATCTCAGTGTCGTGCTGCGCACGTCGCTAGAAGGCATCGATGGATGAGGTCTTGCTGTTCTCCGCTGGGCTGGACTCCTTCCCCGCCTGGTATTACCTCAACCAGCCCCCCGCCCTGTATGTCGATCTGGGCCACCGCTACGCCGCCCAGGAACGCACCGCGATCGCCGCACTAGCCGGTTGCTGCGGCATCAAGGTCACCATCAGCGAGGAGTTACGGCTAGGCGCCTGGGAAGCCGAGGATGCGATCATCCCGCTGCGCAACGTCTATCTGGCGATGCTGGCAGCCCACCGCGCCGGCACGGTGTGGTGCATCGGAGTCAAGGGCGATTGCACTGTGGACAAGAGCCCGCAGGCCTTCGCTGACATGTCGGCGTTCATCACCCGCTTATCCGGGCATGCGGTCCGGGTGGACAGTCCGTTCTGGGAGATGACCAAGACCCGGATCATTGCCTGGTACCTCGGTCAGGGCTTGCCCGTCGAAAACCGGCTGCTGACGTTTTCCTGTAGCCGCTCCGATGGCGTAATGACCCACTGCGGTGCTTGCTCCAGTTGCCTGCGCCGGTGGATCTCGCTGGCCAACAATGGTGTGCAAGCGACCTTCACTTCGCCGCCGTGGGAGTGGCCGCGGGTGCACGAGTTCTACGTGCCGGCTATGCGGCAGGGCCGTTACCCGGCGCACCGTGCGGAGGAATTCTTCGCCGCGCTGGACACCGTCGGCTTCACGCCTGCCTTCTCGACTGAGGACAGGTCATGAAGGCATATATCGCGGCTCCGATGTTCTCCCAGGCCGAAAAGGAGTTCAACCTGCGCGTGGACACCGTCGTGCGGTCGCTGGGCATGGACACGTACCTGCCCCAGCGCGACGGTGGCGAGGCCGCCCGCCTGGTCCGCCAGGGCATGGATGAGCACACCGTGCGGCAGCGGCTGTTCGGCCTGGACTGCACCGCGATCGCTGAGTGCACGCTGTTCGTCTTCGTGCTGGACGGCCGGGTGCCCGACGAGGGGGCCTGCGTTGAGCTCGGGATGGCCTATGCGCGGGGCAAGCCGTGCTTTGGGCTACAGACTGACAGCCGCCGCTTCGGCGGCACCGACTCCAACAACTTGATGATCGACTACGCGCTCACCGGCGGCATCGCCGCCTCGCTGGACGAGCTGGCCGGCAACTTGCGCGTGTACCTGGGGGAACTTGCCCTCCGCTGACCCAATCCTGACTATCGATGGGAGATGTCCGCGATGCCGCTGGGTGTCAACCTCTGCTTCGCTGTCAAACGGATGCCCGAACCCCATGCGTGGGCCGCGTTCGTCCGCGAGGACCTTGGGCTTGCGCATGTCCAGTTCACCTTCGACCTGCTCGACCCGTGGTGGCCAGACCCCGAGCGCGCCGCACTTATCCAGCGCATCACCACCGCGGCCCGCAGCCAGGAACTGACGATCCACAGCGCTTACGTCGGCCTGGCGCACTACGTGCCCAGCGGCCTGCTCGATCCGGACCCCGACGCCCGGCGGCTGGCCCTGCGGTGGTGGCGTCGAGCCATCGACGTGACCGCCGCGCTCGGTGCCAGCGCGGTGGGCGGTCCGTTGGGCACCCTCAGCGTGGCCGACTTCGGCGACCCGGCTGCCTGCGCGGAGCGTTACCGGGACCTGCTGGATGCCGTGGATCTCATTTCCCGTGCGGCCAGCAGCGCAGGCTTGCAGGATGTTCTGATCGAGCCGACCCCGATCGCTCGGGAGTTTCCGGCCACCATCGACCAGTGCCGGCGGCTGCTGGCGGATCTAGCCGATCGGGATGCCGGTCGCGTCGGTCTCACGCTGGATACGGGGCACGCCGTCTACCAACCCCTGCACGGGCCGGGTGCTGGAGTCCTGGACTGGGTCGAGGAGCTGGGCTCCCACATCCGGCTGGTGCACCTGGACAACAGCGATGGCCTTGGAGATCCGCATTGGGGTTGGCCGGATCCGCGCGGCACCTTCGACGTCGCAGGGTTCGCGGACACCGTGCGCGCGGCGGGTCTGGGCGAGGTGCCGGTGATGTTGGAGGTGTACCCGCGGTTCGAGGATGACGACAAGCAGGTCCGGGAGCTGCTCATCAGCTCAGTGGAGCACTGCCGCCCGCATTTCGCCCCGGCCGCTGAGCCATCGTCTGGTGTGGGAGGTCCGCATGTTCGCTTTGGTTGATCACCTGCCCGGTGGGCGCCTGGCGACCGATGTGTCGTTGTGGTCGGCGGACCTGGGCGCGCTGGCCAGGGAGGTTCAGCGGATGACCCCGTACGCCGACCTGTTCCACGTCGATGCCTCCGACACCCGGTTCATCCCCGAGCCGTTGTTTTTCCCCGACTTGGTCGCCGCGCTGCGGCAGCACACGCCCGTGCCGTTCCATGTCCACCTCATGGCGCAGCGGCCTGCCGATCTCGCCGAGTCGTTCGCTCGCGCCGGCGCCGATCTGATCACGGTCCACGCCGAGGCCGACGAGGTAGCTGAAGCACTGCAGCGGATCCGTGATTGCGGCAAGGCCGCAGGGTTAGCGCTGACCCTGGATACCGCGCCCGAGACCGTCGCAGCTGACCTGCACACCGTCGACGCGGTGGTGATGATCGGCACCCCGCTGGGTACCAAAGGCAGCTCGATGCACCCGGCGGGCCCCGGGCGCATCGCCGCGATGCGCCGGCTGCTGGCCGCCGTGGGGCGCGAGGACATCGTGGTGTTCGCCGATGGCGGGATCCGCTCCGGCACAGTTCCTGCGCTGGCAGGCGCGGGAGCCGACGTCGTGGTTGCCGGCTCACTGCTGCTGGGCAGCGCTGACCCGGCGGCAACCAGCGCATGGTTACGCAGTCACGTCCCCGCGACCCCGTCGTGCCCGGCGGGAGAGTCTCGGTGAGCGGGGCGGCCGTGGCGGGGCCACTGCAGGATTGGGTGATCAGCGTCGACCTGTGGGGCACGCTCCTCACCTACGGGGACCGCGAGGCCGAAACACAATGGCGAGTGCGCGAGTTCACCACGGTGCTGCGTGAGTTCGGTCACCTCATCCCGGCCCACGCGGTGCGTGAGGCCGTGCTGGGCAGGCGCGACGAAATGCTGCAACGGCAGCGGACCAGTGGGGAGCAACTCCCGGTTCGTGATCAAGTCTGCGCGATGGTCGCGGCGATGGGCGTCACTGATGACCGCCTGGTCGACGTCCTGCTCATCCCGCACACTCACGCGGTGCTGCGGGCGTGCCCGCAAGTCATGCCCGGCGCGCACACCGCGCTGTGGGCCACCAGGACCGCGGGCGCGCGGTTGGTGCTGACTTCCAACACCCTGGCTACGCCGATGTCGGTGTCGCGCCTGATCCTTGACGAACACGGGTTCAGCGGGATCTTTGATGACACCGTGTTCTCTAGCGACGTCGGCCTGGCCAAGCCCCGCCCCGAGGTCTTCCACACGGTCGCCCGCCGTAGCGCCACCGCACCCGAGCGGATCGTGCACGTGGGCAACGACTGGCGGACCGATGTGCTTGGCGCGCTCGGTGCCGGGTGCCGAGCGCTGTTCTTCAACCCCCGCCACAAACCTTCCCGGCCCCAGGCTGCCGACATCACTCACCTCGACCAGATGCCCGAGGCGCTGGTGCGGATGTGCACCGCGCTACAGGCCCATTCCACCGGACCGAGCAGAGCCACCACATGATCATTCCCCTGGGCGTCCGCTGTGAGCCATCCGTTCCTGCCGTCGGGCTCACCGCCGCACCGCCAGGATGGTCAGTGTCCGCAGCCGATGATCTGATCGTCGATGGCCTCGCGCGGGCAGGCACTACACGGCGGCTATCCGATCTGCTGACTGGAATGCCCGAAAACGGCTGCACTGCCTCGGTCCACCTGGCCGATGCCGCCGCTGCCCGCGCCGCCGTGGCCCGCGGGGACAACCCCGTCCTCTACCGCGCTTACCGCGACGTCCTGCCACCGCGCGCAAAACCCAGCGGACACGATCTGACCGGCAGCGCGGGCACCGGCCACTGGTTCGCGGACATGGTGATCTACCAGGGTGGTGAACTGCCGGGAAGCCGGGAACTGGCGCGTTCGGTCGGGCACTGGAACACCGCGGCGCAGCTGGAGGTGTTCCAGTGCCTCCGCGGCCGCATACTCATTCTCAGCAGCAAGCACGGGCAGCGTGAGTTGCCCTACCAGGTGTGCGGGCCCGGCGATGTGGCTGTCATCGAGTTCGGGGCCTGGCACCTGACCGCGGTGCTGACCGGCCCCGCGACTGTGTTCAACATCTACACCGACGCCGCAGCCCTCGCTCACGGGCACACCAGCCGTGACGCCGCAGACTATGACGAGCTGAAATACCATTCCAGGACCGCGGTGAAGATCTCGGTCATCCGCAGCGGTGAGAGTGTCGCTCTCGCCGGGGAACTGGCGGAGCTGAGCACCTACTCACCCATCCGGCACGTCAGCGCTCCCGACTGGGTCCGCGGCCTGGTCGAACCCGAGGGCCTGGCCGCGTTCTACCAGCACGCTGCCGACACCACGCTGATGCAATTGCTGCGTCAGGCACTGATCCATGCATAACGTTCACTTCCGTCAGGGCGATGCCTCGGTGACCTTCCGCACCGATCGTGCTGAGGTGATGCAGGCAGCGATCGACACCCTCTACGGCTACCGCATCACTCCACCCGGCAGGGCCCGATGGGACATCACCCTGCATGCCGCTGCGGTACTGGACACCGCGACCATCACTACGGACTGCACCGGCGCGCAGTCCGCCCAGTACTGGGCAGCCCGCCTGGTGCGCCAGGCCATGACCGCGCAACTGCTAGCCGCCGGCGCCGTCTACGCCCCGCCCGCGGCGTTCTCCCACCGCGGGCGGGGCGTACTGGTCACCGGGCACAAGGGGGCTGGCAAGACCACAACCCTGGTCACCAGCCTGCGGCTGCTCGGCGGTGACTACCTCACCAACGATCGGCTACTGCTGCGCCGGGAGAGGGGGGAACTTGTCGGTCGCCCCTGGCCGGCCCACATACGCGTCGGCGTTGGGGCCTTGCTGGCTATGCCTGACCTAGCCGATCTCGTCCCCGCGGCGCTGCGTGATCTTCCGCAGTGTCAGCGGTGGCATCACCAGGTCAAGGTCGCCATCGAGCCACCCGAGTTCTCCCGTCTGCTGTCTGGAGGCGCGGTCATCTCCGAGATACGCCCCCGGCTGATGCTGTGGCCCTACCTCAGCCCGGGGAATACCGGCGCCGCGCCCGCGGCCGCGCCCGCAGACGAGGCCCACGACGTGCTGCTGTCCACTCGGCTGTTCATGCTCGATCCGGCTTCCGGTGTCAGCGGGCACATCAATCACTGGTTGTTCGGCACCGGCCCCGTCGCGCAGGCCGCCGAGAACCTCCGCCACGTCGTCGAGGACCTCGCTGCCACCGTGCCCTGCTACCGCATGCCGGTTGATGGTGATCCCGCAGCACTGGCCGCCCGGATCAGCGAGCTGCTCGCCCCCATCCCGCCGCCCGCTACCACGTGATCGCCAGCACGAACAGGAGCACCCCGGCAGTGACAGTACCCCGCGATCCCACCGCCGCGACCGGCGCCGCGTTGCGGGCACTGTGCCGGCCCCCGGCACCCGGCCAGCCACATCTGCCTGACTGGCCGCTCCGCGACCGCCACGCTGGTCTCGGGGAGCTCATCGAGACCGCAATACTGCACAAGGTGCTCTGCCTGCTCGCCCACCGAGTGGCGACCACCGGGCTCGACCGCCACCTGCCACGCGCGATCAGCCGCTTCTTGTCCGCCACGCTGCGCGCCAATCAGTACACGACCCGCATCTACCGCGCCGAAATCGCCCGGATCATGGTGGCGTTCAGCGCGGCCGGGCTCACCGCGGCCGCGCTGAACGGCATCGCCATGGAATCCAGTCTCTACGGCGGTACCGGCGCCCGGCAGTTCACCGATCTCGATGTCCTGCTCGCCCCCGAGCACATCACGCTCGCCCGCACGGTGCTGACCGACCTCGGCTACCACAGCAGCGCACCTGAAGCCACGACTTTCACCCGTCACATTGAGGACATCCTGGTGCCCCGCGTCACCCTCGACCTGACCCAGACGATGCACCACACCACCGACGAGCACGATGTCCGGGAGATCCGAGCCGGCGACGCTGGCAACCACTGCCCGGTCACCGCCAACCGCTGCCAGTCCTCGGCGCACCCGACGCGCTCCTGCATTGCCTGGCCCGCCTCGACCGCACCACCCGCACACCGCCGCAGGCCGGCGTACCACGATGGGCGCTCTGCGCCGACGCATTACGCTTGGCCCAGGCCTGCGAGAACCTCCCCGTCGCTCATCGGAATCCAGTTCCGCTCGTGCCCGCAACAGCAACGGCCGGATGGGAGCGGCTACGGCACATCTGGCCACAGCTGGCAGCGACGCCGTTCCCGGCAGGGAAAAAGTGATGATCGTTCAGCTGGCTGGGCTACCTGGCACCGGCAAAAGCACCCTGGCCGCCGAACTCCTCCACCGGCTGGCAGGCCAGGCGTTACTCCTGGACAAAGACCGCGTCCGGCACGCGCTGTTCGGCCCCCAGCACACCCTCTACACCCGTGAGCAGGACGACTTCTGCGTGGTCACCCTGTTCCGCGCCGCAGCCTGGCAGCTCCGCCGCACTCCCGGCTGCATCGTCATCCTTGATGGCCGCACCTGCTCCCGCGCCTACCAGCTCACCCAACTGCACCGATTCGCCACCCGCACCCACCAACCGCTGCGGCTCATCGAATGCGTCTGCACCGAGACCACCATCGAACAACGACTGCACGCCGACACCACCCGCGGCGCGCACCCCGCCGCCAACCGCGACATCGAGCTCTACCGGCGGCTCCGGGCCAGCGCCGAGCCGATCCCCGATCCGAAACTGCGCCTGGACACCGAGGCGCCCCTCTCCGAGTGCGCCGACCGGGCACTGTCCTACCTCCACCGCCCCCTCCCCACCGACCCGATCAACGTCGCTTCCAGACCGCCATGCAACGAGGAGGCCACCGCGTGAATCCGGACCTCACCTCACTGATGCCCATCGCCCGGCCCTTTCTCCGCCAAGCCCACGTCGCCCTCGTCGACGCTGATGGCACACCGCACACCACCGGCTCACGCTTCACCATCGCCGCAGCCCCCGGACTGCGTGATCCCATCCTCGCCGCCGTCCACGCCGCGATCAGAACAGCCTCGACCCCAGCCACATCCTCCGGAACCGCCCCAGACCAGCAGACACCGCACGGTGCACCATGCTGATCAGTTTCGAAGGACTTCCCGGCGCGGGCAAGTCCACCCAAGCCGCCCTGCTCGCCCGATGCCTCACCCAGCAAGGGCTGCCGGCAGTGACCCTGGCGGACCTCGCGACCTTGCCCACCGATCCCGTGGCTGCCACGCTCGTCGACCTGTTCGTCTCCTCCGGCGACCCCTACCTGCGACACGGCGACGCAATCACCGACACACTCCTCGCGGTGGCCATCCGCGCTGACATCGTCGCCACCCGCATCGACCCCGCGCTTGAGGACAACCCGCGCACGGTGGTCATCGAAGACCGCGGGATCCACACCATGCAGTCCTACTCGGTAGCCAGCCTGCTGCGCGACCACCGCGCCAGTGCGGACCTCGCCATCAACTGGGTACAAACCCTGGCCGCACTCACCGGCCAACGACGTGCCCACGCATTCTGGCTGCGCCTACCCGTCGAGGAGGCGCTGCGGCGAGCATCCCACCGCGACCAGCAAGCACCCACCCCCGAACACCGTTCCTACCTGCACTGGGTCGACCAGGCTTACACCGAGCTCGCCCTACGCGATCCCCAGCTCACCACCCTGGACGTGGGAACCCTGTCGCCCGCTGAGATACACCAAGCGGTGCACCAGGCCCTCAGCACGCTCGGTGCCGGTCACGCCGGATCAGGCGCCGCGACCCTCCAGTGCACTGGCCTCCCACACGGTGCCAGCGGTCCCTCCTAGGCTGCGTCCCGCACAGCCCGTGTCCACCGTGTCACCCACCGTCCAGGGGAGTTCTATGCAGCTGCCGTCCACGGACCGTCCCCCAGCCCCCACCAGACTTCTGACCGAACTGCGCCGCAGCCGGCACCGCTGGCGGGGCGCCCCACCAGCACACCCTCGACGCGTGGGGGCTACGCCCTCTCACCGGCGGACGTAACAACCACGTGTACTCCTGGACGGGGCCCGGCACCCCGATCTGCATCAAGATCTATAAGCTCGACGAACGGCACCGTGCCCAGCGTGAATGGCGCGCCCTGACCCTGCTCGCCCACCACGGCGCCGACTACGCACCAACCCCCCTGTGGATCGATGAGGCATCCGGCCAGCCCGCTATCGGCATGAGCCTGCTCCCTGGCCGCCCCCTGCTCGACGCCGAGGACATAGCGTCGGCGCTCAAAGCACTCGCCGCGATTACCCGGGCGGTGCAGGACATCCCCCTGAGCGAGCCGCTGGCTACCTGGGACCGGATCGACTCCGCCGGGCACTACCTCACCCGCCTGACCGGCCAGTGGCCCCGGCAGCTCGCCGAACACCCCCACGACCCGCACACCGATGACATGCTCACCCTGCTGCGCCGGTGGCACGGCAGCGGCGACGCGCACACCCTGGCCCGCCCAGCACCCCACGTCTTGTCCCGGGGAGATTCCAACCTGCTCAACTGGCTGCACGACCGCGGCACCGTGCGCTGTGTCGACTTCGAGTTCACCGGCCGCAGCGACGTCGCCTTCGACGCCGCTGACCAGATCGAGCACATCAGCTCCCGCGCCATCCCCGACGACATCTGGCACGACCTGGAAGCCAACCTCGGCGTCGATCACCACAACAGACACCGCTTCCACGCCGCACGGCGAACCTGCGCGCTGCGCTGGCTTGCCGTGCTCTGGAAACAACGTCACCTGCGTGAACAGGAATTCACCACACAACTTGATCGAGTACGCCAACTCCAGCGCTGAACACCTGCATGGTACTCAGGCCGATGATTTTCATGGCTTCCTCCGTGAAGCACGGATGCGGTACGGCGTCCGGGCTATGATCACGTTCTGGCGGCGGCCCGCAGTGAACCCCTCACGCACCGGCGCGGCATCGCCCACCTGGTCCGGCGAACTGCTTTGGGCAAACAGTTGGACAGATGAGACCAGGGCAGAAAAAAGATCCACGCCAGTGAGCATTTACGCTGGTCGGTGTGGTGGCCAGGGACGGGGTCGAACCGTCGACCTTCCGATTTTCAGGGCTCGGGACCGCAGTCCGCCGAGTCCCGCTCACGTCCGTGACCTTGAGCACCGGGCTGGCTCAGCGCCAGCGGTGGGCACCGCCCGGAGGAGCGAGGGATCGTCAGTGGGGCTTCCATACCCGCTGGCTGACCACTTCCACCTCGCTGAGCGTCGTCGGGACCCGCTCAGGGGTAGTCGCCGCCCCGATGCCCCGACACAATCACGTAGTACCGCAGCCGTTGATGGCTCACCACCGCGCTCGCGCTGAGAACGCGGGCAGTCATCAGTACATTGTGCCGAACTTAAGGAGGACCTCATGAACGCGCCGGCCCACAAATCCCCAGACCCGAGCTTCTACCGCAGTCCCGCTGAGGCTGCCGCCGCACCGGCCGAAAAGCTCGCCTATGTGGTCGCCTTCGATCGCTCGGCGCAGCGGCCCGACGCGCTGACCGTTGTTGACGTCGATCCCGGCTCGTCGCGGTATAGCCAGGTGGTGGGCTGGGCGGACCTGCCCACCGTCGGCGATGAGCTGCATCACTTCGGTTGGAACGCCTGCAGCAGCGCGCTGGCCCACGCCGGACATGACCCGCGCGGCCTGGAGCGTCGTTACCTGCTGCTGCCCGGGCTGCGGAGCTCGAACGTGCACGTCTATGACACCCAGCCGGACCCGACCAGCCCCATCCTGGTCAAGACGATCGGCGCCAAGGAGCTGGCTGGCAAAGCCGGCTACTCTCGGCCGCATACGCTGCACTGCGGGCCCGAGGGGATCTTCCTGTCCTGCCTCGGTGGAGCCGACGGCGCCGACGGGCCGGGTGGGATCGCGCTGCTCGACCACGCCACTTTCGAGGTGCTGGGTGCCTGGGAGAACGACCGTGGCCCGCAGCACCTGGCGTATGACGCCTGGTGGCACCTGAACCAGAACACGCTGATCACCAGCGAATGGGGCACCCCGTCAATGATCGAGAACGGCGTCGACCCCGAGCTGTTGCTGGGAAACAAGTACGGCCACGCGCTGCACTTCTGGGACCTGGCCGCAGGTGAACACCTCCAGCGGGTCGATCTGGGCGCACAGCACCAGATGGTGCTCGAGCTGCGCCCGGCGCACGATCCGGAGGCCACCTGGGGGTTCGTCGGTGTCGTCGTGTCCACCCAGGACCTGTCCGCCTCGGTGTGGCGCTGGCACCGTGCGGGCGGCAGCTGGGCCGCCGACAAGGTGATCACCATTCCCGCCGAGCCCGCTGACCCCGACCTGCTGCCACCGGCGCTGAAGCCCTTCGGCGCGGTACCGCCGCTGATCACCGACATCAATCTGTCGGTCGACGACCAGCACCTGTACGTGTCATGCTTCGGCACTGGTGAGCTCAAACAGTACGACGTGTCCGACTCCGCGAACCCCCGCGAGACCGGCTCCGTGCGGTTGGGTGGCATCGTGCGCCGCGCGGCCCATCCGGCCGAACCCGACCAGCCACTGGCCGGCGGCCCACAGATGGTCGAGGTCAGCCGCGACGGTCGGCGGGTCTATCTCACCAACTCGCTCTACGGCGCCTGGGACGACCAGTTCTACCCCGATGGCGTCGGCGCCTGGATGGCCAAGATCGACGCGGCCACCACGGCCGGGCTGAGCGTCGACGAAACGTTCTTCCCGCACGGCCAGGATTTCCGGGGCTTGCGGGTACACCAAGTCCGGCTACAAGGTGGCGACGCCTCCTCGGACTCCTACTGCTACCGCTGAGCCGGTGAGCGGTCCGGCGGGCAGCGGTAGCTCGCAGGCTGTGGTGGCGGGCTGCTGGGGGAGCTAGCGTGCGGGCTGTGGATGTGCGTCGGCAGGTTCCGCGTACCGATGTGGTGTTGGCGCTTCCGGCTGTGGTGGCCGCCGCGCGGCGGTTGGGGCGCGAGCGGGTGAAGTGGGTGGTGAGGGTGGTTCAGCAGCGGGTGCGTGAGGGTGCTGTGGCGCCAGATGCTCTTGTCGGGGAGGTGTTGGCCGCGTTGCCGGATGCCGCGACGACGTTGTGTCCGGTGCTCAACGCGACCGGGGTGTTGCTGCACACCAACTTAGGTCGGGCACCGTTGTCCACCGCCGCGGTCGAGGCGTTGGGGGTCGCGGCCGGTACCACCGACGTGGAGCTTGACCTGGGCACGGGGGGGCGGGGCCGCCGGGGGGCTGGAGCGTTGGCCGCGTTGGCGGAGGCGGTGCCCTCGGCGGGCGGCGTGGCGGTGGTGAACAACGGCGCCGCGGCGCTGGTGCTCGCCGCGACCGCGCTAGCTACCGGTCGCGAGATTGTGCTGGCTCGGGGTGAGTTGGTGGAGATCGGTGACGGGTTCCGCATCCCCGATCTGCTGGAGTCCACCGGTGCCCGGTTGCGTGAGGTCGGTACCACCAACCGGGTCACCCGCGAGGACTACGCCGCGGCGATCGGGCCGCGGACCGGGTTCGTGCTCAAGGTGCATCCGTCGAACTTCCGTGTCACCGGGTTCACCTCTTCTGTGCCGGTGGCGGATCTGACCGGGCTGGGTGTGCCGGTGGTCGTCGACATCGGCTCGGGGCTGCTCGCGCCGCATCCCGCGCTGCCCGAGGAGCCTGATGCCGCCACCACGCTGGCTCACGGCGCGGATCTGGTCACGGCCAGCGGGGACAAGCTGCTCGGCGGTCCGCAGGCCGGGCTGCTGCTGGGCTGCAAGCAGCTGGTGACCCAGCTGCGCCGGCATCCGTTGGCTCGGGCGTTGCGGGTGGACAAGCTGACGCTGGCCGCGCTGGAGGCCACCCTGCGGGGCCCCGTGACTCCCACCGCCCAGGCGCTGGCCGCTGACCCGCACACGCTGCACCAGCGCGCGACGGTGATCGCGACGGCACTGGCCGCGCGCGGGGTGGACGCGACGGCGGTGGCCTCACGGGCCGCGGTGGGCGGCGGCGGCGCGCCGGGGGTGACGCTGGACAGCGCCGCGGTCAGCCTGCCGGAGCGCTACGCCCTCCTGTTACGGGCCGCCCACCCACCGGTACTCGGCCGCGTCCAGGGCGGTCGCTGCCTGCTCGACCTGCGCGCGCTGCCCGCCGAGCACGACACCTCGGTGGCGGACGCGGTGGCGGCATGCACGTCGTAGCCACCGCGGGTCATGTTGATCACGGCAAGTCCACTCTGGTCCGCGCGTTGACCGGGATGGAACCCGACCGGTGGGCCGCCGAGCGCAGCCGGGGAATGACCATCGATCTGGGGTTCGCCTGGACGACCCTGCCCACCGGGCCGACAGTGGCCTTCGTCGACGTACCCGGCCACGAGCGGTTCGTGCCGAACATGCTCGCCGGCATCGGCCCGGTACCCGCGGTGCTGTTCGTGGTCGCGGCCGATGAGGGCTGGATGCCCCAGTCCCGGGAACACCTGGCAGCGTTGCACGCGCTGAACGTCCGGCATGGGCTGCTGGTGGTGACCCGCAGTGATCTGATGGACCCGGAGTTGGCCCGCGAGGAGGCGCTGGAGCACCTGGCGGAGTCCTCGCTGGGTCGGATCCCCGCGGTCTGCGTCTCCAGCGTCACCGGCGCGGGGCTGGGCGAGCTGCGCACCGCGCTGGACACACTGGTCGCCGGGCTGCCCGCGCCGGATCCCGACGCTGACGTCCGGCTGTGGGTGGATCGGGCGTTCACCATCCACGGCGCGGGCACCGTGGTCACCGCAACGCTGGCCGGCGGGACGCTGCGCGTCGGCGACGAGCTGGAGGTGAGCCCCGGGGGGCGGCGGGTGGGCGTGCGGGGACTGCAGTGCCTGGGCGCACCCGTCGAGTCCGTGGCTTCGGTGGCCCGGGTGGCGGTCAACCTGCGCGGGGTGCCCCGCCAGGCTGTGCGCCGAGGGGCCGCCCTGCTCACCCCGGGAGCCTGGCGGGCCACCACCACCATCGACGTCCGGCTATCCACCGGCCCGGCAGCCCAGCTGCCCCGGCAGCTAATGCTGCACACCGGCACCGCCGCGGTGGCTACCCTGGTCCGCCCGCTGGGCGCGGACACCGCGCGGCTGGGCCTGGCCCAACCACTGCCGCTGCGCATCGGAGACCGCGCGCTGCTTCGCGATCCCGGTGGTACCCGAGGACGATGCAGCGTCCCCGCCGGGGTCACCGTGCTGGATGTGGCCCCACCCGTGCTGCGCCGACGCGGGGCAGCCGCGGCCCGCGCCACCGAACTGTCCACCATGGACGGCACTCCGGACGGCGCCGCCGAGCTACACCGCCGCGGCCTGGTACGACGCGACGAGCTGATCGCGATGGGTGCACCCGCACCCGCTGGGGCACCGCAAGCGGGCGGGTGGCTGGTCGACCCCACTGTGCTGGCACGATGCGCCGCCCAGCTCACCGACGCCGTGGCCGAGCACGCCGCCGCGAACCCACTGCAACCGGGCCTGCCACTGGAAACCGCCCGGCACCTCACCGGACTGCCGGACGCGCGACTGGTCGACCTGTTCCTGGGCCCTCGGCTGGTGCTCACCGAGGGGCGGGTACACCTCGCCGGGCCGGCCGGCGGGCTGCCCGACGCGGTCCGCAACGCGATCGCCACCCTCCGCGCCGAGCTCGCGGCACGGCCCTTCGCCGCCCCCGAAGCACACCAGCTCGCCGAACTCGGACTGGGCACCAGAGAACTCGCCGCCGCCGTACGAGCCGGCAAACTACTCAAGATCGCCGACGGCATCTACCTCGCCCCCGGCGCGGTCGAGACCGCCATCCAGCGGCTGCGCGGCCTACCCAGCCCGTTCACCCTCAGCCAAGCCCGCCAAACCCTCGACACCACCCGCCGCGTCACCGTCCCCATCATGGAGCTACTAGCCCGCCGCAGCATCACCCGCAAACTCCCCGACAACACCCACGAACTCCGCTGAGCCTGGTGTGTCCGCGCGCTGTGCGCACATGACTCACTGGTTGGCGGCACGTAACAACCGGAGTTGGCCGATCTCGGCGGTGTTTTTCATCAGCTCGGAGTTCACCCAGCCGACCATGTGGGCGACGGTTCGTTCGGGACTGTTCTTGGCGCCACCGTTATCACCCGATCGTTCATGTGGCGGCGGATGCGAGGCTCCCGGGCTATGTGTTCGACGGCGGGCGGTTTGCGAGTTGTGGCTCGCGCTCCGTAGATGTCGGGGTCCGGGCCGGTGCGGGTTCCGGTGTCCAAGGTGGCGAGCGCAGTGTGGTCGTCGCTGGTCAGCTCGAAGTCGAAGGCCTGCATGTTCGAGCGGATGCGTTCCGGTGTCACGGATTTCGAGATGACGATGTTGCCCAGTTCCAGGTTCCATCGCAGCAAGACCTGGGCGACGGTCTTGCCGTGGCGTTCGGCGACGGCGGCCACGGTGGGGTCGGAGATCAGCTGGCCGTGCCCGAGTGGGCTCCACGCCTGGGTGGCGATGCCGTGCCGGGCGTTGAACGCGCGGAGGTCGGTTTGCGGTAGGCGCGGGTGCAGCTCGATCTGGTTGACCGACGGAACGGTGTCCGTTTCGGCGAACAGTCGCTCCAGCGGGGCTTGCGGGAAGTTGGACACGCCGATGGAGCGGGCGAGACCGTTGCTTTTGATCTTCTCCAGTGCCCGCCATGTCTCGACGTACAGGTTGCGGGATGGGACGGGCCAGTGGATGAGGTACAGGTCGAGGTAGTCGAGCTTGAGGTTGGCCAGGCTCTTGTCCAGGTCGGCGAGTGTGGTGTCGTAGCCGAGGTCGGTGTGCCAGACCTTGGTGGTGATGTGGAGCTGGTCGCGTGGGATACCCGAGGCGGCGATGGCGGCACCGGTGCCCGGTTCGTTGCGGTAGTAGGCGGCGGTGTCGATGGCCCGATACCCGGCGTCGAGGGCTGCGGCCACGGCCGGGGTGGCTTCGTCATCGGGTACTCGGAACACGCCGAACCCGAGCTGCGGGATGGTGGTTCCGTCGTTGAGGGTGATGTCGGGGATGGCGGCCTCGGGCATGGGGCGACTCCCTTGGGTCGTGATTCGGGTCAGTCGGGGATCGGGAACCGGTAGGACATGCGGACGGTGTCGGCGGACGAACTCCTACGGCGGCGGCTACGCCGGCCTGCACTCGATGATGCGCACCCTGCCCACCGTGCTGGCCCCCGGTGGGTTCTTCGCCTATCGGGACGTATACGCTGTCGGCCGGTCGTCCCTGCACGATCGGGTGATCCAGTCCTACAACTCACGGGCGTGGCTGACGTTCCTCCGGCTGTTCACGCCCCAATACCTGGCCGAGGGCACCCACCCGTACCACCACGCCGACGATGAGCTTGGTGGCCCGCCAGGACTCGCGGATCGTGCCAGTGGCCGAGCTGGACCCCGCGACCTGTGCGGTGGTAGCGGCGCCGGTCGGGCTGTGTTGGCGGCGATGAGCGAGCCATACGCCGACCACCACACGATCGACAGCGACATCTTCGACTCGGTGACCGACGTGGCCCTGCTCGCGTTCCTGGAAGCCGCCGAGTCCGGCGACATCGCGTGCCGGCAGGTGTGGGGGTCGTGGCTGCTGCGGGAAGGCCGCGAGACCTACGCCTACATGACGGCCGACCAGTTGCTCACCGCGTTCGCGGTGCACTCGGCCGAGGCCACCACCAATACAGTGTTGATGCCCGTCCAAGCCGCCGACATCCTCCGCGTGGATCGGCACTACTGCAACCGGTTCTTGACCAAACGGCTGTCCAACCCGCTACCCGACACCAAGCAGCTCGTGTTGTTCCAGAACGTCCCGCGCGGCGACGCGGCCGCGCTGCGGCAGGCGTTCGACGCGGTGCAGGGCCGCTGCGGTAAGCCCAGTCTGGCCCGCATGTACACGGCGATCAACAAAGGAGACAACTGGACGTCATGAGCGTGATCGAGGTCGAGCGCAAGCGAGAACTGCCCGACGCCACGGCACTGAAGTCCCGGCTGGTCGAGAACGGCTACCGCGAGGCAGGCACCAGCGTCGAGGCCGACACCTACTACAGCCGCCCCGACGTCGACTTCTTGGCCACCGTCGAGTGTCTGCGCACCCGGCAGCGCGACGGATTCGCTGAGATCACCTACAAGCCAGCGTCCACCGCGGCCACGCACTCGGCCGCGGACATCATCGCCAAGCCCGAAACCAACGTCATCCTCGCCGGTCCGGACCAAGCCAAGGCCGCCAACACGCTGCTCGACCTGCTAGGCATGGTGCGGCTGTGCCAGGTCGAGAAGACCCGCACCACTTTCCGGCACCCGGACCGCAACGAGGTCACCGTGACCATCGACCTCATCACCGGCGTCGGCTCGTTCGTCGAGACCGAGGTGATGGCCGACGCCCCGGACGCGGCGGCGATGCTCCTGGACCAGGTAGAGCAGCAGCTCGGGCTGGGCGACTGCGCGGTGGTGAGCTTGCCGTACCGCGACCTGGTCCGCCAGCACATACACCCCACCCTCGGCTGATCTCTCGCCGTCCAGTCGACGTAGCCGGCGCGTGCCCCGAGGAGAACCCACCGGCCGAGCCCAGCGGCCCATCGTTCCGGCCGACCACGCTGGCCGAATTCGACACCCGGCTCCTCGCTACACTGGGAGTACCAGTGCTGTGGAGGGGAGCCCGTCATGTCGGGACTGCGGCGCATGGTGCACGAGGTTCACTCCGTCGAGATCGGTGCCGTCACCCGGTACGTGCGGCATCAGCTCGTGGTTGGCCGGGACCGGTCCCTGGCACTGTTCGCTGATCCCGCCCTGGCGTCGGTGCGGGTGCACGTCGCGGTGCCGGGAGACCGGGTTCGGATCGTCGCGCCGCTTGATGTCGTGGAGCCGCGCACCAAGGGATCAGCGGGGGTACTCGGTGGGGGAGTGTTTCCTGGCTGGATGTCGCCGGTGAACCGCAAGCGCGGGGGTGACACCCACGTGCTGCGCGGGGCCGCGGTGCTCGCCGCCGGGTACCTGCCCCGTAACCAGGAGGGCCTGATCGACATGTCCGGCCCAGCCGCGCGGCGCTGCCCGTTCGCCCGGACGAACAACGTGGTGATCGAGTTCGACCGCGCTGAGGATGCCTCCTGGCAGGAGGCGGAGGTGGCGGTGCGCCGCGGGTTGCTGCGCCTGGCCGTGCACCTCGCCGACGCCGCCGTCGATGCCCCGCCCGATGTGATCGAGGAGCTGGCGGCTCCGCATCGTCCGGGCGCGCCCACCGGCGGGCTGCCCCGCGTCGGTGTGATCACCAACTTGCAGACCCAGGGCGCGTTCAAGGACGTCTTCGTCTACGGGCGCAGCATGGCCGGCAGCCTGCCGACCTTGTTCGACCCGGCCGAGATCGAGGACGGGGCCGTGGTCAGCGGCCAGTACGGGCATCCGGCGCTGCGCAATCCCACCTACCTGCACCAGAACCACCCGGTGATCGCCGAGTTGCGCGCTCGTGACGGGCAGGACCTGTGTTTCGCCGGCGTGGTGCTCTGCCCTGAGCCGGTCGAGCTAGCCGACAAGGAACTGGTGTCCACCCACGCCGCCTGGCTGTGCCGCGCCGCTGGCTTCGACGCCGCCATCGTGACCAAGGAAGGCGCGGGCAACGCCGACAATGACCTGATGCTCAAGGTTGACGCGCTGGAGGCTGACGGCCTGACCGCGGTGGCGCTGTACGCCGAGTTGTCCGGCGCTGATGGCACCGGTCCACCGCTGGTGGCCGGCCCACGCCGAGGTGCGGTGGTCAGTACCGGTAACTACGACCAGCGGGTGACGTTGCCGGCGGTCGAGCGGGCGTTAGGGGGCGCTCGACTGGGCATCGCTGACGCGGAGGCGACCGCGGCGGTCGAGGTGCCGACCGCCGCGATCCTGAGCGCCCTGAGCCCGCTGGGCGCCGGGTGGCTCACCTGCCGGTCGGAGCAGCAGTGGGCCGGCCAGCAGTGGGGAGGCGCGGCCTGATGCGCATCGTGCATTACGTCAATCAGTTCTACGCGGGGCTCGGTGGCGAGGAAGCGGCGGGTATCGGCCCCCGGGTACTCGAGGGCAAGGTGGGCCCTGGGCGGTTGCTGTCCCAGTTGCTCAATGCCCAGTTGCTCAGTGCCGAGCACCAGGATGAGTACCAGATCGTGGCCACCATCGTGTGTGGCGACGACTACGCCGCCTCTCATGCCGCCGTCGCCGAGGAGCTGCTCGGGATGGCGCGTGCGGCTGGTGCCGAACTGCTGGTTGCCGGGCCTGCCTTCGGCAGCGGACGCTACGGGCTGGCGTGCGCCCGGCTGGTCGCTGCCGCCCATGCGGGCGGGCTGCCGGCGTTGGCGACGATGCACCCGGACAACCCCGGTATCTCGGACGCGGGTGCCGCACCGGTCGTGGCCGCGGGTGCTACCAGCCGACAGATGCGGCCGACATTGCAGACGGTCGCCGCCGCCATCGCGAAGCTGGCCACCGGCGCGACGCTGACGGTGGCGGACGG
>JBOHFI010000060.1:0-29835 GCA_050699595.1 Pseudonocardiaceae bacterium
GCCGTGCACAACTGCACGGCCACACCTCACTTTCGACGATCAAGCTACGGCTATAAGCCAGTGAACCTACCGGAGTGGGGAAGTGCCGTTGCGGTGCTAGGCCTGCTGAGCGGCTAGCTCGTTTATCGCCTGGTGGATGCGCTGGTCGGAGATGGGGTAGGGGGTGCGCAGTTCTTGGGCGAAGTAGCTGACTCGCAGTTCTTCGATCATCCAGCGGATCCGTTGTGGCTCTGGGCTGTCGCCTAGCTGGTTGCGTAGTTGCTGGTAGGCCTGTGTGACGGCGTTGATTCGGTGCATCCAGTCGCGGTCGCGGTCGGGGTCGCGGGGTAGCTTGTCCAGTCGGCGCGTGATGGCTTGGAGGTAGCGGGCCAGGTCGGGTAACCGCTGCGCGCCGGTCGCGGTGACGAAGCCTGGCCCGATCAGGTCGGCCAGCTGCGCGCGGACGTCGGTGACGGCGGGCGCGAACACCGGTGCGGTGAGCTCGGCCAGCCGTGCCTCGACGGTATGCGCGACGGTCAGGATGCGCTGGATGTGGGCGGTCACGGCGCGCGCCGCGTCGGCCAGCTCGGCCTGTGCCCGGTCGCGCAGCCGGGCGAAGCCGTCCTCGTCCTGAGGCGGCCCGCCGCAGGCGGCGATCAGCGCGTCGGCGGCGCAGTCGACGCAGTCGGCCAGCAGGGCCTCGGTGGTGCCATCCGGATTGCGGGCCAGCACCAGCCTGGCTTGCTGATCGAGGCCGCGTTGGACCGATTTGATCAACCCGGGTGTCGCCAGCAGGACCAGCCGCCGGGTGCCCGCCCACATGGCGCGGCGCTGTTCGGCCTCGGTGGGTAGCAGCGCGACGGCGACGGTGTCACCCTCGTCGACCAGCGCCGGGTAGGCGGTGACCAGATGTCCGGCCTGTTCCTGCTGGTGGATCCGCGGCAGCGTCCCGACCTCCCAGGTGCGCAGGCCACGGCGTTGCAGACCACCACGGCCTGCGCGCTGCAGGGTGGCCTTGAGCTGCGGTTGGACCTGCTGGGTCAGCGCGGCGAGGTCCTTGCCCTGCGCCAGGGTGGCCGCGCCGTCGAACACCCGGAAGGTGATCCGCAGGTGGTCCGGCACCTGGTCGAGCCGCCAGTCCTCGCGGCGCACCGGCACTCCCGCCTGGGCGAGCTCGCGTTCCAGGACGTCCAGCAGTGGTTCACCGCCGGCTGAGCCGGCAATCGGACCACCGTAAGACTGGGTGATCCGGGCCAGGAGGGCCTTGGCGTGGTCGGGCACCGGCACGAGCCGGCGGCGCAGCGGCTTGGGCAGGGACTTGAGCAGCGCGACGACCAGCTCCTCCCGCAGCCCGGGGACCTGCCAGGTGAAGGGCGCGGGGGTGAGCTGGTTGAGTACCGGCAGCGGCACGTGCACGGTCACGCCGTCCGCGTCGGCACCCGGCTCGAACTGGTAGGACAGTTCCAGCTCCAGCGTGCCGTGGCGCCACGAGTCGGGATAGTCCGTCTCGCTGACGCCCTGCCCGGCGAGCAGCATCGAGAACTCGAAGTCGAGCAGGTCAGGCTGGGTCACGCCGGCCGTGCGCCACCAGCTGTCGAAGTGCGCGCCGGAGACGATCTCGGCGGGGATGCGCTGGTCGTAGAAGTCGAACAGGGTCTCGTCGTCGACTGAGATGTCGCGCCGGCGGGCCCGCTGCTCCAGCTCCTCGACGTCGTCGAGCAGGGCCCGGTTGGCGTGGAAGAAGGCGTGCCGGGTCTCCCAGTCACCCTCCACCAGAGCGTGCCGGAGGAACAGCTCGCGGGACAGCTCAGGGTCGATCCGCCCGTAGTCGATCTTGCGAGAGGTCACGATCGGGATGCCGTAGAGCGTGACCTTCTCGTACGCCACCACGGCGGCGCGGTTGCGTTCCCAGTGCGGCTCGCTGTAGGCGCGCTTGACCAGGTGCTGCGCCAGCGGTTCCACCCACTGCGGCTCGATCCGCGCGGCGATCCGACCCCACAGGCGGGAGGTCTCCACCAGCTCGGCGGCCATCACCCAGTGTGGCTGCTTGCGGAACAGCGCCGATCCGGGGTGCACGGCGAATCGGGCGCCGCGCGCACCCAGGTAGTCACGGGTCTCGGGGTCGAACAGCCCGATATGCGAGAGCAGCCCGGCCAGCAGCGAGACGTGCACCTGCTGTGGTTGCGCAGGCTCGGTGTTCGCCGTCATCCCGAGCTCGCGGGTGATCCGGCGTAGTTGCCCGTGCAGGTCCTGCCACTCTCGTACTCGCAGGTAGTGCAGGAACTCCGCCTTGCACAGTTTGCGGAACTGGGTGGAGGACAGCGCCCGTTGCTGCTCGTCGAGGTGGCGCCAGAGAGTGAGGAAGCTCAGGAAATCGGAGTCTTTGTTGGTGAATCGGGCGTGTTGGGCGTCGGCGGCCGCTTCGGCGTCGGTCGGGCGCTCCCTCGGGTCTTGGATGGACAGCGCCGCCACGATCACCAGGACCTCATCCAGACACTCGTTGTGGTGGGCTGCGACCACCATCCGGGCCAGCCGGGGGTCCACCGGCAGCCGCGCGAGGGTGCGCCCCACCGGGGTGAGCGCCATCGTTGGGTGGTCTTCAAGGCCGGCCAACCGGGAGGTTGGCCGGCCTTGAAGAGCAGCCAGTTCCCGCAGCAGTTGGATGCCGTCAGAGATCTGCCGGCTCTCCGGTGGGTCGATGAACCCGAACGCGGCGACCTCGCCCAGGTTCAGCGCCGCCATCTGCAGGATCACCGATGCGAGGTGGGTGCGCAGGATCTCCGGCTCGGTGAACTCCGGTCGGGAGTCGAAGTCCTCCGCCGAGTACAGCCGGATGCAGATGCCGTCCGAGGTGCGCCCGCAGCGCCCGGCGCGCTGGGTCGCCGAGGCCTGCGAGATGGGTTCGATCGGCAGCCGCTGCACCTTCAGCCGGCGGCTGTAGCGGGAGATCCGGGCCGTGCCCGGGTCGATCACGTATCGGATGCCCGGCACGGTCAGTGACGTCTCCGCGACATTGGTGGCCAGCACGATCCGGCGCGCGCGGTGCGGCTGGAAGACCCGGTGCTGCTCGGCCGCCGACAGCCGCGCGTACAGCGCCACGATCTCGGTGTCCGGGAGCTCGAGTGCGTGCAAGGCGTCCCGGGTGTCGCGGATCTCCCGCTCACCGGAGGTGAAGACCAGGATGTCGCCGGGACCCGCACCGCGCAGCTCCGCCACCGCGTCGCAGATCGCCTGGGTCTGGTCGCGGTCGTCGGTGCTGTCCACCCCGTAGGGTCGGTAGCGGATCTCCACCGGGAAGGTGCGGCCGGAGACCTCGATCACCGGTGCCCCGTCGAAGTGCCGGGCGAACCGCTGTGGGTCGATGGTCGCCGAAGTGATGATCACTTTCAGGTCGGGACGGCGCGGCAGTAGCCGCTTGAGGTAGCCCAGCACGAAATCGATGGTCAACGAGCGCTCGTGCGCCTCGTCGATGATCAACGTGTCGTACTGCCGCAGTAACCGGTCGGACTGGATCTCGGCCAGGAGGATGCCGTCGGTCATCAGCTTGACCAGGGTGTTCTCAGAAACGTGATCGGTGAACCGCACCTTCCAACCGACCGCGCCACCAAGAGGAACGTCGAGTTCTTCGGCGATGCGCTCAGCCACCGTGCGCGCCGCGATCCTGCGCGGCTGGGTGTGCCCGATGGTGCCCCGGATCCCGCGACCCAGCTCCAGGCAGATCTTGGGGAGCTGGGTGGTCTTCCCGGATCCGGTCTCCCCGGCGACGACCACCACCTGGTGGTCCCGGATCGCCGCGGCGATCTCGTCGGTGTGTCGGCTGATCGGCAACGCCGGCGGGTAGTGGATCCGCGGCACCGAGGCCTCCCGGCGCGCGACGCGCGGGTCCGCCGACGATTCACGCACGAGCAGCGATCTCCTTAAATCGTGCGGGAATGGAGCCGGCCGGGCGCCGGGACCACTGATTCGGCCCCATTACACACCCTAGAGCAGTAGTTACTCGCGGGTCACAAGTCGATACAGTGGTTGATGTGCAGCTAGCCTATGACCGGTACGGCGCGGGGCCGCCGCTGGTTCTGCTGCACGGGGCCGGGCACCGGCGCCAAGGGTGGCTCCCCGTCCGGGAGCGGTTGGCCCAGCACCGCGAAGTGATCTCCCTCGACCTGCCGGGATTCGGCGAGTCCCCCCCGCTCCCAGAGCACCTGTCCTACGACCTGGACACTGCGGTGATCGTGCTGAAGGATTTCTTCGCGAACCTCGGGCTGGACCGGCCGCACGTGGCGGGGAACTCGATGGGTGGCTTGATCTCCCTCGAGTTGGCCCAGCGCGGGATGGTCAGCAGCGCGACGGCGCTGTCCCCAGCGGGACTGTGGAGCCCGATGCAGCGGCGTGTGTCGCTGGGTATGGTGCGGTCGGTGCACCGCACCGCGCGGTACATGCCCCCGAAGGTCGCCCTCCGGTTGTCTCGGACACCGGCCGGACGCACGCTCATGTGCGGCGTCCTGTTCGGCCGTCCGGATCTACTCGAGCCGCAGGTGTTGCTTGCGGACATGCGAGCGATGATCGGGGCGGTCGGTTTCGGCCCCACTCTGGCCGCCGGGGACAAGGTCATCTTCACCGGCCGGGTGTACGACATCCCGGTGACCATCGCCTGGGGGTCCCGGGACGTGTTGATGCGACGACCCCGGGCGGCATCGGTCACCCAGCTGATCCCGCACGCCCGGCTCCTGCGGCTGCCCGGTTGCGGACACGTACCGATGAACGACAATCCTGAGCTGGTGGCCCACGTCCTGCTCACCGGCAGCGACGATGCGAATCCGCGGCTCGCCCTCAGGTAACTCCGGCAGGCTTAGGCGACGAGATACCGACGCAGATGCACAGCGATGGATGACGCGAGCCCGACGGGCACGGCGTTGCCGATCTGCTTGGCGATCTCGATCTTGGATCCGCACCATGTGAACGTGTCAGGGAAGTCCTGGAGTAAGGCTGCTTCGAGGTGCGTGATGACGCGGTTCACTCTGCGTTCGCGGTTTCCGGGCTCCCATTGCGGGTGTAGATATCGACCCTTCTCGGGCTTGAAGAACTCCGTCCGGATCGTGAGCGACGGTGCGTCCCAGCGCATCCGTCCCATCACGTCGGTAGTGCCGGTCGCCTTGTTTCGCCAGCAGTCCGGTAGCAGCTCGTCGGGCAGGTCGAATCGTCCTCCGCCCGGGGGTACACAGTCGTACCTCATGAGCGACAGCTCTTGCGGTTTACGGCCGAAGTGAAGGTCGAGCCATGTGAATCGGCCGGGCACCGTCTCACCGAAGAAGGTCGTCCGCGCCGCGGGGAGCTCGGTTGTCGACGGCCGTTCGGGTAATGTGGCGATCCGCTCTCGAACGGTCGTCCACGGCCGCAACGCCCCTGACGGGGTCTTCGCGTGCGTCGGAGTAGGCAACGGGATCCGGCCGATCCGCGAGCCGATGACGATCGTGCGGAGTCTGCGCTGTGCGACACCGTAGTCCGCCGCAAGCAGCAGGCCGTAGGACAGCTCGTAGTCTTTGATCGTGCCGTGGTCGACTTCGTTCAGTAACAGCTGGAACTGAGGGCTCTGCATGAACCGGTCGACGTTCTCGATCACGAATACCCGCGGATGCGCGTGCTGCACGATGCGGAGGTACTGTTTCCACAGCTGATTTCGGGGATCGTTCACATCGCGGCTGCCGAGATTGGAGAAGCCTTGGCAGGGCGGCCCGCCCATGACCACGTCGGTTTCGGGGATCGCGCTGTCCGGGAGCGCGGCGATGTCACCCCAGTAGGTGTGGCCCTCGCCGAAATTCGCCGCGTAGGTCGCCGCCGCGTGGAGGTTCCACTCCACGGACAGGACCGGGTCGAAGCCGTGCCGGACGAAGCCTGCGGTCATGCCGCCGCAGCCTGCGAACAGGTCGATCATCGTCAACGGTCGCGACACGATGGCCATGCTAGGCATCCACACCGACGGTGACCGCACGGCGCGCCGCCGCTAGGCTCGGCGGGTGGCAACGGACTCATGGGCATCGTCACCCGGGGCTCGGGCGAGCATGCAGGCCAACCGGGGTCGCGATACCGTGCCCGAACTGGCCCTGCGCTCCGCCGTCCACGCTCTGGGACTCCGTTATCGCGTGTCGGCGCGACCACTTCCGCAGGTCAGGCGCACCGCAGACCTGGTCTTCAGCTCGGCGAGAGTCGCTGTGTTCATGGACGGTTGCTTCTGGCATGGCTGCCCCGAGCATCACACCGTCGCGGCGACCAACGCCGCGTTCTGGGCGGAGAAGGTCCGCACCAACCGGGTACGGGACCGCGATACCGACCGCAAGCTCGCTGACGCAGGGTGGACCAGTATCCGGGTGTGGGAGCACGAAGACCCGCACCAGGCTGCCGCCAGGATCCGCACGATCGTGGACGAGCGACGACCCACCGCCAAGCGTGATCGTCGTATAGGTGTTCCGTCACCAGACGGCGATCGTCCCCACTAGAGCGTCGTAGCTCAACAGACGTTTCTGCTCGATGCACTCGTCCCATGCCTCGACCTGCTCGGGGCTGCCGTCTGTATGAACCGCGGCCGCCAGCGCCTCGAGCGCGATGTGGTAAACGGCATCGACTTCCCCGGTGCCTCGAGCGATTGACGCGAGACGTGACGGTAGCGGCTCCGCCGTCACTGTCACGAGGTGGGGTTGCCGACCTCTGCGGTGCCTGATCATCTGATTGAACTCGTGGCGGATATTCTGGACCCGGTCGCTGCGAATGGTCCACTTACATGATATCGCAGCGTGCAGGAATGGTTTCTCACCAAGGATCTCCGTGCCCTCGAGGCCGACCGTGACGTCCGGCTTGATGAGATAATCCCTACCGATCGTGATGCGCAGATCAGGGTTCGCGCTGACCAATCGATCGAGCTCGTCGAGGTGCTCGTACTGAGCGAACGAGGTGACCACTCGACCACGTCCCACATTCCAGGGCCGCCCGGGCGCGCGCAAGGGCAGTCTCTCGGTGAGATCCGCTGCGACGAACTGTTCCAGCGGTCCGCCCGGGTGTTGCGGGACATCGGACGAAAAACCACGGGTTATCGCGAGGTTGTCAAGCATGCCTGCAGCCAGTTGTATCGATTGTGCGCTGTCCACGTCTGCGCAGTTGGGTACGTGCACCCAACCTCGTTTGTTCTTCGAGCTGCCCTTCCAGCCGAGCAGGCGAGTCGCGAACTCAGCACCCACGATCTGGCTCCCGGGGTTGGTAGCGCGTTTTCTGGGCTCTTTGCACCGCACGACCATACCCATATCGACGAGCCCGCTCGTACGGCCCCCTTCGGCGTTGTCGGCGCTGGTGCTAAAATCCGCCGCGAGTCTGTCCCGCGGAGGAGAGGTGCAGTACGACATGGCGCAACGGATGGTTCGTTTCTCGGACTTGACCAATAAGATCATCGACGACGATGCCGTGGTACGCATCGTCGTCGAGCAGCATCCGGCTCTCGGCGACGGCCCGGTGGAGATCGAGGCCGCCGAGGACGAGGTCGAGTTCATCCGAAAGGGTGCGCTGAGCGTCGTCAGCCTCAAGCTTTACCAGGGTGACGGGTCGGAGCCGGAAGCCGTCACGATGGAGATCGAAACGTTCAACAAGCTTGCCGGCGACATGGATATGGTGGACATCATCCGGCGAGCGGAACCGGCGTATCCGCCCCGCAAGCAAGCTAGGGCAGGCTCAGTACCGGCAGCGGAGAAGCTGGACTACTCGACTCTGGAGCGTGCGGGCAGACCGCATCGAGGCAAGATCACGGACGCCGAGAAGAAGACCGTGTGCGATAACCTACCCGCTATCAACGAAGGGCTGAAGCGCGACGGCGTCCGCACCATCGACCTCGACAATGCGGAGCACGTGGCACGATACGGCCTTGAAGCTCTGGTTACTATGGCAGAAGATGCTTGAGCCTCTCAGCGATACGAGTGGGTGTGAACTCCACAATCGTGTACTCGGCGAGGTTGCGCCGCTGGAACGGGTCCAAGGCAAGCCGGCGCTCCAGATCCGCCCTCGGGAGGTCTGAGGTAAGGATGACGCCACCGGTCCGGGGTACCTGGCGGCCCGAGGCGATGAATACCCCCTCTGCGTACTGCTGGTCGAGCCACGCTGTGTGGTCCTCCAGGGCGTCGTCGATCTGGGCGAGGTCCACGACGTAGGTCAGTATCACCACGAACACACCAAGATCGTAACCTAAGTGCCCGTGCTCGCCCACCCCGCCGTTGGGTGTTCTTCAAGGTCGGCCAACCGGTGATTATCCCGCCTGATGTGGAGCGTTCGTGCTCGACTGGTGACCGGCTGGTGGGTGCTGAGCTGGACGTTCACGGAGTGGTGAGGTGTGCGGTGTCGTTGTGGCACAGCAGGGTCCAGCGCCATCCGGCATCGGGTTGGGTCCAGGCCAGCGGCTGTTGTTCCCAGCGGGTGATGCTGGCGTAGTGGGCGGCGAACGCAGCACTCGCCCGGTGCGGGGCGGCGAGACCGAAGAACAGGTGCGCGGCGGCGGTGATGGTCTCGCCGTGGCCGACGATCAGGACCGACTCTTCGGTGTGCCGCGTGAGGATGTCGCGCAGCGCGTTGCCGGCCCGGTGCAGATAGGTGCTCCAGGCTTCCGCGCCGGGTGCGATCGGTTGGTCACCGTGCAGGGCGGGGATGCGACCGAACGCGGCGACCACGTCGGTCCAGGGTGCTCCGTCTGCGTCGCCGTAGTCGGGTTCGCGCAGGTCAGCATGAGTGGTGATGGGGCTGCCCAGTTCGGTGGCGATGATGTCGGCGGTCTCCCGCACTCGGGGCAACGGGGTGGTGTAGGCGGCGGTGATCGGCGCTCGGGTGTGTTCGGTTGCGAGCCTGCGGGCCAGCAGCCGGGCTTGGTGGCGGCCGTGTTCGGTGAGGCCGGTGCAGCCGCGAGGGCCACCGATCACGCCGCGGACGTTGCAGTGGGCCTGGCCATGGCGTACCAGGATCAACCGGGTAGCGGCGCTCATGCGGAGCTCCGAACGCCGCGATGCAGAACCTGGCGGTAGAGCTCCAGACACCGCGCGGCGTGGGTGCTGGCGGTGAACCGGCTGGCGCGGGCACTCGCGCGGCGGGCGAGTTCGGAGGCGGTCGTGCCGCCCGCGGCGATGGCGTCCATCGCGGCGGCCAACGCCACTGGCTGCCCGGCGGGCACGATACGGCCGGCGCCGCCGACGAGTTCGGCCATGTTCGCGACATCGGTGGCCACCACCGGGATCGCGTGGGCGAGGTAGTCGGCGATGGCGCCGCTGCCCTGGAAACTCGGGTGCGGCCGGTAGGGGAAGACCGCGGCGGCGCTGGCGCGCACCAGCGCGGCACGCTGCGCCGGGCCGAGGTAGCCGGGCACCACGACGAACTCGCCGACGCCGACCCGGATCGGTGTCGTGGCGCGGGTCAGGTCGACGCCGGCCTGCGCGGGGTCATCCCAGAAGTCGCCGGCCAGCACGATTCGCGCCGGCACTCGCATCCGCTCGACGGCGGCCTGCAGCAGCTCGGCGTCTTTCCAGGGGGCCGGATAGCCATAGAGGCTGATCACCGGTCGGGCATCCGGGGTGTCCAGGGCCGCGGTGAGCGCGGGGTGCGCGGCGGGCTGGGTGCCGGTGGGGATGGTGGTGGGCAGCCACGCCACACCGGCGGGCACATCACCGGTCATCTCCCTGGCCCAGTGGGTACGGGCGTACCGCCCGAAATAGAGGTAACCATCGACGGTGCGGATGCCGTGCCGCACGGCGTGGTGCCGGCGCGGGTCGGGCAGGTGATCGCGGAACAGGGTCGGTACCAGGGTGTGCACGTGGTACACCGCCGGTGGGCGCGGGCGATCGGCCCACAGAACGGGTGTGAGCTGGTCGACTTCGAGGTTGCCGAAGTGCACCGAGAGCAGGTCGTAGGCGGCGAGATCCACCTTCTCGAGCAGCGCGCGGGCTTCGGTGATCACCCGGTCGACCGGGTGGAACCGCTGCCGGTCCTGCTCGTAGGGAATACCGCTGGACCCGCACCGGTCCACGGTGACGCCGTGGTGGCGCAGGCCGGTGGCGAGGACGTCGAGGTAGGGCGGCAGGCTGCCGCCGGGATGGTCCGGGCCGAGCACCAGGACGCGCATCGTCACGCCCCCACCGTGCGATCGGGGTGCTCGCGCAGCGCCTGGTAGATCCGCAGGGTGGCTGCGGTGGTGCGGTCCCAGTCGAAGACCGCCGGCAGCACACCGACTGGCTTCGTGCCGCTGGTGAGGATGGCGCGCAGGTCATGGGTGCCGCGGTAGGTGTGACCACCACCGGCGGCCAGCAGTTCGGGGGCCACCCCCAGCTCCGCCGGCAGCAGGACCGGGGTGCCGCAGGCCAGCGCTTCGCCGATCGCCAGGCCGAATCCTTCCCACCGCGAGGTGCACAGCAGGAAATCGGCGGCCTGATAGAAGCAGGGCAGGTCGTCGTCGTGCAGGTCCCGCAGGATCGTCAGCTCGTTCTCGGTGCCGTGCAGGGTGATCGGCGACAGCGCTGGGGCGTGGCCGAGCAGCACGGTGGTGTGCGCGAGCTCGGCCAGTGCGGTGGCGAGGTGCTCCAGCCGGTCCCAGCCCTTCATCGGGGTGGTCTTTCCCACCCACACCAGCCGGCGCCGGCTCGCTCCTGGATCGCCCCACGGCGGGGGCAGGCGATGGCGACCAGACAGCGGCCGGCTGGTCGCAGCGGTGCCGTCGGCGGCGAGGGTGACCTGGTACCCGCTGGTCGGCGCCGCCGCGCGGCCGGGATGGAAACGGTCGCGATCGATGCCGTTGGCGACCACGACCGGGCGGGGGATGCGGTAGGCGGTGGCCAGATCGTCGGCGGCGAACTCGCTGACCGCCAGCACCGCCCCGGCGAGGTGCAGCAGGTCGCGTTCGGCGGTGATCAGGTGCGGGCAGGCCCGCATGGTGGCCGCCGAGAGGTCCCCGCGGACCACGACCGGCGCCCGGGTGGCGGCGGGCCGGCGGGCGTAGTGCAGGGTTTCGGCTTCCCACGAGGAGGACTCGACGACGTCCGGACGCACCGCCACCAGCACCTCGGCCACTGCCCGCCGATGCGCGTCGAGGTCCTCGGTGCGAGGCAGCGTCAGCACGCTGATCCCCTGGAGCGCCACGGGATGTGGGGTGTGTTGGGTGATCAGCGTGACCTCGTGGCCGGCATCCCGCAATCGGGGCGCCAATGCTCGGTAGAGCGTGCAGATCCCGCCGCGGGTGACCGCGTGCAGGTCGCGGTGGACCAGAGCGATGCGCATGATCACCTCCAGGTGTGCAGGTGGTCGCGGAAGGCGTCCCACTGCGCACGCAGCAGCGCCAGCCTTCGGTGCCGTGATTCGCCCTCGGGCAGCTCGGTGTGCAGGCGCAGTTCCCGGGACAAGACCATCGCCTGGTTGAGCAGGAACGGCGCCTCGATCCCGGCCTCACCGACCAGAGCCGTGATGCCGGCTTGGGCGCCGGGGGTCTCGGCGAGCACGGTGTGCAGCATCGCCAGGTCGAAGCCGGGCGCGAACAGGCCGGTGAACTCCCAGTCGATGAGCACACACCCACCCGCATCGGCCAGCAGCAGGTTGCCCGGCAGCGGGTCACCGTGGTTGGCCTGCCACACCGGCCCGCCGGCATCCAGGAGATCCCCCAGCGCCACCCGGTCGGCATCATCGAAGAAGCCCGCGCGGTGATAGCGCGCGATGCGGTCCGGGTAGTCGAACACCGGCGCCAGGACACCGACCGGTGGGGTCCACCGGTTGAACACGGTGATGGTGTCGAGCACCACATCCAGCACAGCGGGAGGCAGGGGCTGCTCGGGGTAACGCTCCGTGTCGATCGGGAGGCCGGGAATGTGTTCGATCACCAGCACCCGGTGCCCATCGGTGTGCACCAACTCCGGCACCCGCACCGGCGGCGGATTCCGGGTGAACGCCTGATAGAGACGGATCTCGTGGTCGAACCTGGCCCGCCAGAGCGCCTCGTCGGTGCGCAGCGCCTTGATCACCACCGGTCGCCCGTCCCGCTCGCCCAGGGCCAGCAGCGACTTGCCGCCGGCCCGCAACACCTTCCGCACCACGGTCCCACCGAGATCATCGGCGGCCAGGGCCAGGTCACGCCACGTGCTGGTCATCGGCGTGCTCCGCCCTCACAGTCTGGGTCAAGCGGTCGATCAGGTCGGCTTCGGCGGCCGGCTCACCCCAGGCGTGCGCCATTGCCTGGACCGAGCGCAGGTAGTAGTGCGGGTTCACCTCGTGGCCTGTGGCGAGGTGGCCGAGGACCTGCCAGTACATGATGCCGCTGTAGAGACGGAACCGCGCCGAGCGTGGTGTGCTGGCCGGCCACCGCGACCAGAGACCGCGCACCAGGTCACTGAACCGGGCCATCGCCGCCGCACTGGCGGCGACCGATCCGATCATGCTGCTGACGTGAGGTACCCGATGGTAGACGACGGTCAGATCACGTAGCCGGGCGAAACGGTAGCCATGCCGGCGGGTCAGGCGCAGCCAGAAATCCCAGTCCTCGACCGCCGGCAGAGCCGGGTCGAACCGCGCCTCGCTCCCCCGCACCGTGCGCAGCACCGCGGTGTGCACGGGGAACAGGTTGCACGCCTCCAACAGCACCGGGTCGAACTCGACATCCCACACCTCGCCGTCCCGCGCAGCAGCTTGCGGATCGGTGCGGTGATCAGCCACCAGGCAGGTGGTGGACACCGCCTCGATCCCGGACTCCAAGCCGGCCAACGCGGTGGCCAGGTGCCGAGGCAGGAACACGTCATCATCATCGAGAAACGCCAGGTAGCGGCCCCGGGCATACTCGATACCGGTGTTGCGGGCGCTGGGCAGGCCCAGCCGGCGCGGATGAGTCACCGACTGGATCACCAGCCCCCGCTCCCGGGCGGCTGTGACGACCCCTCCGATCGGCCGCCCACCATCGTTGACGACGATGACCTCGATCTCGGTCGGATCAACACCGCGCTGACCGGCGACACTGGCCAGCGCCTGACCGAGGTGGACCGGCCGGTTCAGGGTCGGCACGACCACGCTCACCACCACGGCCGCCGCGCTCACCGTGGCCCTCCCGGCTGGTGAGCGAGCCAGCCCAGCAGCGGGCTCAGCCGGCCGTGGTGGCGCCACTCGATCACCAGCGATCCGGCAACCAACTCGGCCAGCCGGCGCCGCGAGTCCTGGCCGTAGGTGTCGCGGTCGCGTTCGGCGCGCGGCAGCTGGTGAGTGTTCAACGCGGGATCGAACACCCAATCGAACCGCACATGCGGCCACAAAACCGCCATCGGATCATCCACCAACGCGGGAATGCCCTCCGATACCGCGGCGGGGGCGTAACCGGCCAGCACCACGATCACCTGACGGTCGGTCAGCGCGATGTGCAGCGGGTTGGCCTGCCCCAAACCCCGGTAGGTGTAGAACAACCGCCGGTCGTGGCCGTAACACCGAGACCGAGGCATCCGGCGGTACTCCTCGAGGTCGACACCGTCGTTGTCCCACGGTGGGTCGAGTTGCTCGGCGTAGTCCAGGTACGTGCCGATCTTGACCGGGATCGGGGTCGGCAACGACGTGACCACCAGGCCCTCCGCGGCCCGATAGAGGATCAGATGATCATTGGCCAGGTACCGGTAGCCGGCGGCCAGGGTTCCGTTCATTGCGAGCGTGGTCTTGCCGCTGCCCGTGTCGCCCACGATCACAATCACCCGCCGCTCGTCGACCACAGCCGAGGCGTGCAGCATCGTGTACCGGTGCGCTTCGCAGTAGTCCAGCAGTACTTCTCGGACGGCCTTACGGGTGGTGATCGCGAGGTTCCGCGCGTTGCTCGACCGGATCACCACCTGCCGTGTGGCCGGGTTCGCCTGGTAGCCCACCCGCCACGGGGTCAAGGCCATCCCCGAGACCGGTTGACCCGCACGTGCGTCGATCGTCCATTCCACCTCACCGTGCCCGTTCACCGGGTAGAACTCACGCAGATAGTCGGCCAGGTCGGCGTGATCGGTGACCACGGCGACCCGAACAGTGCCCAGGTCGACGACACATCGGTATTCGGCGATCATGCGCCCATTTCCACCGTCATGGCCGGCGCAAGCGCGGTGAGGTGAGGAATGCATCGGCGGGGCCCTTTCTAGCCTGTCGGGAATGGCTGGGCACCCGCCAGGTAACCGGAGATCACGTGCTGTGGGCAGCTGGTCGTGCCGGTGCCGCACTCGGTGTGCAGATCCTGCACACCCCCTATGATCTCTCCTGGTTCCCGCTACCGTGGCAAGGCTGCGCCGAGCAAGCCCTGGAGGAGGTGCCGATGCCCTCGACCGCGCACAGCGGGGTCGTCGCGGCTCTGCTGGCCCAGCACCACGAACCCGGCACCGTGATCCGGATCGCCCGCACCGCCGCTGGATGGAGCCAGGCTGAACTCGGCCGACGCTGCGGCTACTCGGCCAGCCAGGTCTCCCGGTGGGAAACGGGCAGGGTGCCGCTGCGGGATGTCACGCTGCTGCGCACCCTGGCACGCGTGCTCGGCCTCCCACCCGAGGTGTTCGGACTCCTCGCCGACGACACGACCGGAGCGCCTCACCGATCCATCCGGCCCGCACGCCATAAGGTGATCCGCGCCCCAGTACCGAGGTACGAGGAGGACGACCCGGTGCGACGTCGCAGGTTCCTCGTGGCCGCTGGCCTGGCCGGAACCTCCCTAGCCCGGCCCTACCCTGCCATCGCGCTCGTCGATGAGGTCGATCCGGCCGCGCTGCTGGCCCGCCGGCTCGGCGATGTCCTGCTCTGCTCCGACACCACCGCCGAACCGGCCACGGCCTTCGTGCTGCGCGAGGCCGTCATCGCCGCGTGGCGGGACTTCTCCGCCTGCCGGTACATCCCGCTAGCCGAGCGTCTGCCGGCGCTGATCGCCACCGCCGAGGCCACCGCCACCCATCACCCGGACCCCGTCGCGCATCAGGTGCTCGCCGAGTCCTACAACCTGGCCACCCGAGCGCTGATCAAGCTGGAGGCCTCCGGCCTGGAATGGCTCTGCGCCGACCGGGCGCTGCACGCCGCTCGTGCGGCGGAGGACCCGTTGACGCTGGTCGAGTCCCAGCGTCTGGTGGCCTCGGTGGCCCGCCGAGCCGGCCACCACGACCGCGCCCAGACGCTCACGCTGGCCGCCGCCCACCACCTCGAACTCTCCGGGGCGCGGCCGGCGGCGGAGCACCTGGCGATGTACGGGATGCTGCACTGCTCGGCCGGGTACGCCGCCGCCCGCGCCGGTGACCGTGACCGCGCCAATGAGCTGCTGACCGATGCCCAGGCCACCGCGGCGCGGCTGGCCCACGATCGTGGTCGGCAACAGGAATTGACCGCCAACATCGTCAGCCACCGGGTGTCGGCGGCCTACGTGCTCGGCGACGCCGGCACCGCCCTCGCGCACGCGCACAGCCTGCCGCTGGCGGCGATACCCACCACCGAGCGCCGAGCCCGCCTACTCGTGGACGTCGCGATGTCCTATGCCCAGTGGGACAAGCCCGACCGCGCTTACCGAACGCTGCTGGCCGCCGAACGCACCGCGCCCGGCGAGGTTCACACCCGCAACGCCGTCCGCCGCCTCGTCACCGACCTGATGACCGCACACCGTCAGGCCGCTATGCCCGGACTACCGGCGCTGGCCGCCCGAGTCCACGCCAACGCCTGACCCCAGCATGGTGTTCGGTGTTCACCCGTTGCCGCTTGCCCGGAAGTCGACCGGTGCTGGTGTGGTGGTTCTGCTTGTTGATGGCACGAGTCGACTGTGGCCTTGCCGGGGATTGCGGCGCTGGGTCCCATGCGGGTTTGACTTGGGCGGGACGGGTGCGCGTGATTAGTCGGTAGGGTGCGACGGCGACGGGGACGGTACGAGGTTCCCCGCTCTACGTGAGCGGTGGCTGCCACGTGAGCTCGGTGTTCGTGTAGATCTCGCGGCATATCGGGCATTGGAAGCTACACGGCGGATGCGAGATCCACGTCGACACTGTGTGTGGCTTCTGTTTGTGGCATGGGGTCACCCACATTTGTCCCTCCGGCACGCTCCAGTTCGAGTAGTGGATCAAGAGCCCGGTGGTGGGGCACTCACGATCAGGTTACCACGAAAGGGGTAATAGAGGGTAATATTGAACGGAAAGTATACACTATGAAGGCAGATTGTCGCTCGAAAGAGTGATCAGGGTTGCGAGCAACATCGAAAAAGATTGTAATCGTGACAGAAAGGGAGTAGCGCTGGCTCCGGCCGTTCCGCCGGTACCCGGCGCTGTGGCCGTGCGGGCCTCTCTTTGCTCAGCGAGTGTGGCGAGGATCTGTTCCCGCCCGACAAGCCCGAATGCGACCAGGCGTGCACTCACCGTCAGCGAGGGACTGAGCTGAGAGCGAGTCCGCGACCGGTGCTCGGGAGCTGCTTGACGCGCTCGAGTGGCACCTGGCGGACCAGGTGGCCATTAAGGAGGCGACCCGGTCGCAGCGTGCCGACCGGCCCTACCCACCGCTCGTGGCGGTGGTGGGGCTAGGGGGTCAGGGTGGTGAGGAAGGTGCGCCAGGCGGGGGCGGGGACGGCCAAAGCGGGGCCGGTGGGGTGTTTGGAGTCGCGGACCAGCACCCGGCCCGGGGCGGGCGCGACCTGGACGCAGTCACCGTTGCCGCCGCTGTAGCTGCTGGTGCGCCAGCCGACCTGGACGCAGCCACCGTTCCCCCAGCTGTAGCTGCTCGTGCGCCAGACGATGCCGTCCGGCTCAGGCGCGGTTGTCATGGTCCTCTCCATCCGCATAGTGCCTGGTTGCCACGGCGGCAATCAGCTGCCGTGATTGTCCCTCACTCAGCGCGGTGCCCGCCAGCCCCCGCAGAATGCGCTGGTAGGCCTGAATTTCCTCCGGCAGCTCCAGGAACAGGCTGGAGGTCTCACTTTCCAGATACACCACCGGTTTGAACTGGGTGAACTCCATCAGCCGGAACGCCCCGGTCATCGCCGCGTGCGCGCCGAGTGCGAAGGGCACCACCCGCAGGGTCACAGACGAGCGGGTCGATATCCGCACCAGGTGATGCAGCTGCTCAGCCATCACCGCGGGTCCGCCCACCGGGGTGCGCAGCGCGCACTCGTGCAGGTAGAAGGTGAAGGCGGCCGGGCGGTCCCGGCCGAACAGGCTCTGCCGGGCCAGCCGGGCGGCCATCCGGCCCTCCACCTCGCCGGGCGGCACGTTGACGTTGCAGCCGATCACCGCGCGGGCGTACTCGCCGGTCTGCAGCAGGCCGGGCACAAATATCGCTTCGAAGACGCTGATCGTCACCGCCTTGTCCTCGTGCTCGATCAGCGTCCGGAGCTGCTTGGGCAGCCGGGACCCGTGCTGCTGGAACCAACCCGGGGTGTCCTGCTCGCGACACAGCGCCAGCAGCCGCTCACGCTCCGGGCCGGTGGCCCGGCACACCCCGAGGAACGCCGCGACGTCCACCTCGGTGATGCCGCGTTTGCCGGCCAGCAGCATCGAGATCATGCTCGGTGACACGCCGAGCAGCTTGGCGGTCTGCTGACCGGTCAGCTTGGCGCCCTCCATGGCCTTGCGCAGGCCCTCACCCAGTTCCCGGCTGCGGATCGTCGGTTCGCGATGTGCCATAGTTCCACCCCCCAGGCCGGAGACCCTAAAGCACACCATCGCGAAATTCAACTTTCCCGGCCTGATTCACCAAGGGTGAATCTCGTTGCGTGACCCTGCGTGAAGCGGTTGCCTGGCGGTCAGCGGGGCGATGAGGCCTCGCCCGACCCCGGGGAGGCACCCGATGAGCACACCCACCCCCTTGCTGGCCGACGCGCTCGACCTGCTGGGCTACGACCTCCTGGTCCACCTGGACGAGGCGGACAACCTGGCTGACCAGCGCGCCAGGTGGTCCGAGGAGGACATCACGACGGCGCGCGAGCTGATCGGCGATCTGGTGCTCGTCATCCGTGGGCTGCTGACCGAGCACGAGCTGCAGCCCAGCGGTGACTGCACAGTGTGTGCGGTGGAGTGGCCCTGCCCGGTAGTGATCAGCATTCACGCCGTCCTGAAAGACCCGGAGCGTCAGTTCGTCACGCTCGTCCGGCGGTCCCAGGAGAACGGGTGACCCGGTCGGTCTGCTCTCCTATCTCGGTGGTGCGAGCTTGGCTACGGGACACGCTCCGGGTACCGGGGTCGCGGCGTCGATCGGCGCCAGCTTGTCGACCTTCCAGGTGTCGGCGTCGCGACGCATCTCCAGCTGGATGCGCCTGCGGACGCAGCTCGCGTCACCTTGCTCACGCTGGGAGGTGACGTCCACGCCGACGAGTACTCGCGCGGTACCCGCACGCGCGTCGAGCTCGGCGACCGCGCCGTCGAGGATCCGTGCGGTCGTGGTCGTCTTCGCTTCGGTGATGGCGCGGGCGTAGGTGTCCCGGTTAGCCCGCACCTCATCGAGCAGCGAGCCGGTCGCCGACTGCTCCCACAGCGCCAACCCGTCCTGCACCCGCCGGTAGTCGAGGGTGTTGAGGTTGACCGTGGCCTGCTGGGCATCCTGCAGCACGGCGTCCCGGGCCATTCCCAGCGCGAGGGACTCATCGTGGGCGGCCCGGTACCAGGCCAGGCCGAACCAGCCGGCGGCGAGGAGAGCGACCGTGGCGAGCACCGCGACCACGATGGTGGCCGTCCGTAGCGGCCCGCCCAGGAAGGCCCGGATGGTGGCGGTGCTGGTCATGGTGGTCCAGGGTAGAGAACGACCGGAACCGGCACCCCTGCGCGGGGGACGTTCTGTGCGCCGCGGACGTCGGTCGCGCTGCCCGGCGGCTCGGCGCAGAAGGCGTTGCGGTTCGCCGGGATCGGCGTGGTGTCCGTCCCGGAGCGTTTGGGGGTGCCCTCGTAGCCACGCACGCAGGAGTACGGATCGAAGAAGTCGAGCACCAGCCCCAGGTGCGCGAAACCATCGTCGGGTACCACCGATGTGGCGGTTGAGGCGACGACCAGCGGGTAGGTGGCCAGCAGCTGGCGCAGGGCGGCTTGGCGGGGCAGCGCGACCCGGGACACCGTGAGCAGGTCGGCGAGCAGCCGGCCGATCTGGCTGCCGCTCTCCCGGAGCAACCCGGTGGTCTGAGCCGCGAACCGCGGCGCCGTGGTGAGCAGCCGGCGGAGGTCCGGGTCGGAGGAGCGCAGCTGCGCGGCGAGCAGCGCGAGGTCCCGGCTGAAGGAGATGATCGCACTGAACTGCTCGTTCTGCGTCTGCAACACCACCCGTCCGTCTTTGATCAGGGTCACGGTCTGTGGCAGGGCGGCGATGGCGTCGCGAGTGAACGCATCGCCGGTGTCCAGCAGGGTCTGGAGCTGCGGTCCGGTGCCGGTGAACCCGGCGCCCAGCTCGTCCACGACGGTGCGCAGCGAGTCCAGGGGCACCGAGCGGATGAAGGTGTCCAGGTCGGCGATGAGGTCCGCCACCGGAACCGGCGTGCTGACCCGGGAGGCCGGGATCACCGACCCGGCCGTCAGCGTCGGGCCGTCCGCCCGCCGGGGTCGTAGATCGACGAACTGCTCACCGATAGCGGACAGGTTGGTGACCGCGGCGTCCAGGTCGGCCGGGATGGGTGCGGCGTCGGGCTTGATCTCCAGCTGCGCATCGACGCCCTGGCTGGTCAGCCGCAGCGGGCCGACCCGGCCGACGCTGACGCCACGATAGGTGACGTCCGCCCCGGTGAAGATCCCGCCGGACTCGGTGAGCTGCAGAATCACTGGGTAGGGGAACGCGCCCGCACCCAGGTAACGGACGCTGACGTATCCCACCCCGAGCACGGACACCACGATGAATGCCAGGAGCTGGAGCCGGACGGTATTGTTGATCATCTTGGTGCCCCCCGCGGCGGAGGGCGCAGCAGCGGGGCGAGCAACGGCCCGAGCAGCGGGCCGCCGGGGGCCAAGGGCTGCCCGAGCTGCGGGGGCACCCCCATCAGCGGTTGCCCGGAGGCGGCGAAGTCGTCCAGCACCGTGCCGAGGTTCAGATCAGCCCGGACATACAGGTTGGCGTAGTCGCCCTTGAACGCCTCGCGGACGGCCCCGTCGGTGAACGGGTAGGTGGCGATGAGTTGCAGCGCGTTGGGGAGATCCTGGCCCGCGCCGGCCAGTTGCGCCAGAGTGGGACGCAGAAGTTGCAGGTCGGCGAGCACGTCGTCGCGGCTTCGGTTGATCGTGTCGGTGGCGACCACGGACAGCCGGTCCAGCGCCTGCAGTGTGCTGGTGAGCTGGGTGCGCTGGTCCGCGAGCACCGTCAGGCCCGGTGCCAGCCCGTCCAGTGCGGTGGCGATCTCCCCGCGCCGCTGGGCGAGTGTGGCGGACAGCCTGTCCAGCGCGTCCAGCGCCCGGTTGATCTCGACCTTGCGCGCGTCCAGACCCGATACCAGCGTGTTCAGGTCGGGCAGCAGGGCACGCAGTTGCGGCTCATGGCCGGCCAGGCCTGCGTTCAGCTCAGTCGCGATTGTTCGGATCTGGTCGATTCCGCCTCCGTTGAGCAGCAACGACAGTGCCCCCAGTACCTCCTCGACGTCGGTGGCGCGGCTGGTGCGCGGCACCGGGATCCGGTCGCCGTCGGCCAGCGTGCCCCGCGGTGGCTCGGCGGTGGGTGCCGCGAGATCCACGAACTTCTCCCCCAGCAGGCTGGTGGTGCGCACCCGCGCGACGGCGTTGGCGGGCAGCTGGACAGTCCGGTTCAGCTCCAGGGTGACCATCGCGTGCCAGGTGTCGGGGGCCAGTGTGATGTCCCGGACCGTGCCGACGGACACGTCGTTGACCTTCACCAGGGACTGCGGCACCAGCTCCAGGACGTCGGAGAACTCCGCGGTGACCCGGTAGGGGTGCTCGCCGGTGTCCGCCCCGCCGGGCAACGGCACGTTCTGCAACCCCCCGTGGAGCACACCGCAGCCCGCCGCGAGTGCCCCCATGATCGACACTGTGAGCAGCACCGGGAGCCGGCCCATCACTGGTGGGGCTCCAGCGCCCGGCAGGTGTCGGCCAGCGTCGCCGGTAGCGGCCGCGGAGTACTGCGCCGGAGCAGCTCGCACACCAACAGGATCGGTGGGGACCGCAACTCCTGGAGGTTCAGGCGGGTGTCCAGGGTGCCGGAGGAGGCGTTGTAGGCGTTGTCGAGGTTGTTCAGTCCGGTGGGGGCGGTGTCGAGGACGTCGGCCAGTGCGGCTCGCTGGCGCACCAGAACCGCCGTCACCTCGAGGAGCCGGTCCACGTTCGACTTCAGGACGGCACGGTTGTCCTGGACGAAAGCGGCCACCTCGCCCAGCGCGAGCGACAACTGCTGCAGCGTGGCGGCGAGGTCGCCGCGCTCATCGGCGAGGAGGCTCGACACGTCGGCGAGCTGGGCGGTGAACTGCCGCGCCTGCGCGTCGTTGGCGGCCAGGGTGGACACGAAGGACTGCAGCTGGGTGATGGTGGCGAACAGTTCCCTGCGCGACCCGGCCAGCGTGCCGGACAGCTGCGCCAGGTTGCCGATCGTGTCGTGCAGCGCCTGGCCGTTGCCCCGCAGGTTGCTCGCCCCGACGTCGAGCAGGTCGGACAGCGCGCCGTTGCGGTTGACGCCGTGCGGCCCGAGCGTGGTGGTCAGCTCGTCGGCGGCGCGAGTCAGGTCGTCCACCCCGAGCGGCACCGCCGTGCGCTCGATCGGGATCACCGCCCCGTCGGCCATCGTGGGGCCCGTGGTGTAGGCCGGAACCAGCTGGATACTGCGACCGGCGACCAGGCTCGGCGACATGACCACCGCCGAGGCGTCGGCCGGCACGGCCACCGAGCGCTCGATCGTCATCACGACCTTGACGAGGCGGCCCTGCGGCGCCACCGTGGTGATCCTGCCGACCGGCACGCCGAGGATCAGCACCTCGTTGTCCGGGTACACCCCGACCGCGGAGGTGAAGTAGCCCGTGATGGTGCGCCCGGTGCTGCGGGTCAGCCACCACACACCGGTGGACGCGAGAAGGCCGAGCACGCAGCCGACCGCGATCACCCGGGCCGCCCGGCCACCAGCCCACGCCATGCTCAGCACCCCCTCTCATTGATCACCAGCGGACCCAGCGCGGTCGGCGGCGGCAGCAGCCCGCAGGTGTAGTTGTCGAACCACCGCCCGTTGCCCACCGTGTTGGTGAACAACCGGATGAACACCGGTGCCAGCTGCAGTGCCCGATCCAGGTTCTCCTGGTTTCGCTGCAGCACCGCAGCCACCCGGTCGAGCTGTTCCAGCGTGGGACGCAGCTGCCGGCGGTTGTCGGTCACCAGGCCGCTCAGCTGGACCGACAACCGCTGGGTACTGCTCAGCAGCACACTGATCGCCTCCCGGCGGCGCCGGACCTCGGCCAGCAACAGGTTGCCGTCGCCGAGCAGCCGTGCGAACTCGGCGTTGCGGCCGGCCAGCACGCCGGACACGGCGTCGGTGTTCTCCAGCAGGTGGTGGATCTCCTGGTCCCGGCCGGCCACGGTCCGGGACAGCCGGGACAGCCCGTCCAGGGTGCCCCGGACCTCGGCGGGCGTGCCGCGGAAGGTGTCCGCCAGCGTCTGCAGGCTGTTTTCGAGCCGGCCGGTGTCGATCGTCTGGAGGGTTCCGGACAGGCCGTTGAGCGCCTCGACGACGTCGTAGGGCGCGGCGGTGTGCTGCAGCGCGATGGGCGTCCGGGGATCCAGCGCGCGCTCCCCGCGCGGGTCCAGGCTCACCGACTTCGCGCCGAGCAGGCTCTTGATCTGGATCGCGGCGGTGGTCTGGTCCCCGATCCAGGCATTCCTGATCCGCATCGACACCCGCACCCGATTGCCGGCGAGTTCGATCGCGGTGACCCGGCCGACCTCGACCCCGGCGATGTACACCGGGTTACCGGCACGCAACCCAGCCGCCTCGCTGAACTCAGCGGTGTAGCCGGTGCCCCCGCCGATGATCGGCAAGCGGTCGGCGTTGTACGCGGCGGTGGCCAGCAGCGCGAGGACGACCAGGCCGACGATCCCGATCGTGATCGGGTCGCGCCGGCGCAGCGGCGTCATGGCGAACACCGGGTCATGGCGAGCACCGTGCGGCGGGCGGCGGGGTGGTCAAGGGCACCACCAGAGGCGCATTGGTCACCGGGACCGTGACGGTGCCCTCGAGTCCACAGAGGTAGAAGTTGAACCATGAGCCGTAGCTGCCGGCGCGGCTGAGCGTGGTGAGCTTCTCCGGCAGAAACCGCAGCACCCCGTCCACGACCTGTTCGCTGCCGGCCAGGTTGGTGGCCAGGGCGCCCAACGCGGCGATGTCGTCGCGCAGCGCAGGCCGGGCGTCACTCACCAGGCCGGCGGTGGTGTCGGCGAGCCGGCCGAGCGACACGATCGCCTCGCCGATGGGCGTGCGGTCCGCGGCCAGACCGGAGACCAGCCGCTGCAACTGCACGATCAACGCAGACAGCTGCTGATCTCGGACGGTGACGGTGTCCAGGACGGCGTTCAGATTCGCGATCACCTCGCCGATCACCCGGTCGCGGTCAGCGATGTCCCTGGTCAGCGAGGAGGTGCCGGCGAGCAGGCTGTCCACGGTGCCGCCCTGACCCTGCAGCACCTGCACGATCTCGAAGGACAACCGGTTGATCTGCGCCGGATCCAATCCGACGAGTAAGGGCTTGAAGCCGTTGAACAGCACGGTCAGGTTCAGCGGCGCCGCAGTGCGCTCCAGCGGGATGAGCCCGCCCGGCTCGAGGGCTTTACCCACCGGGCCGACCCCCCGTTCCAGGGCGAGGTAGCGCTGCCCGGTGAGGTTGCGGTACAGCACCGACGCGGTCACCGACGCCGGCAACCGCCGGTCGGAGTCCACGCTGAAGCTCACCTGCGCGACGCGCCGGTCGACGAGCCCGATGGCGTCCACCGAGCCCACCCGGACCCCCGCGATACGCACGTCATCACCCACCAGCAGACCACTGACGTCGGTGAACCGCGCCAGGTAGCCGGAGCGGCCGGTCAGCGTGGTGTTGGCGATCGTCAGCGCGAGCAGACCGGTCGCCAGTGCGGTGACGACGGTGAACACGACCAGCTTGGTCAGCGGCGCGAGCACCCCCCTCACTGCGGCCTGCCGGGGGAGGGGTCTGCGCGTCCGGGCGGTGGAGCCGTCGAACCGTCCTGGATCGGGCCGCCCGGATACTGCGGGAACTTGGTCCCCTCGAGCACGGGATAGCAGCGCGGGCCGCGGTCCTCGGCGTAGCGCGGCTCGTCCACCCCGGGCAGGTACTTGCCGCGGCTGTTGACGACCTCCAGATAGACGTGCGCGCCCGGCGCCTTGGTGCCCACACCGAATACCCGGTCGAGCCGGGGAACCAGCCCGGCGATCCGGTGCAGCAGGCAGGGGTACTCCGGGGCGTACCTGGCCAGCGACTCCAGAGTGGGCTCGCCGTCGGAGGCCAGCGCGATGAGGTTCTCGCGATTGTCGCGCAGGAAACCGTTGAGGTCATCAGACACCGCGGTGACCGAGGAGAACAGCTCGGCCAGGTCCCGGCGCTGCTCGAACACGGTCCGGCTGGTGGTGCTGAGATCGGCTAGTGCGGCGAGCAGGTCGGGGGAGGCCTGGGAGTAGGTATCGGCCAGGTCCGCCGTCCGGGTGATGTCCTCCTGTAGTTCGGGCAGCACGGTGTCCAGCCTGCTGACCAGCTGCTGCAGTCTCACCAGCGTATCGCCGAGCTGGTGCCCACGACCGCGCAAGGCCCCGGACAGCGCACCGAGCGTGTTCGCCAGCTCCTGCGGCCGCACGACCTGCAGCAGCGGCAGCAGGCCGTCCAACGCCGACTCCAGCTCCCGGGCCGGCCGGCTGCGGTCCTGCGGGATGACGTCCCCCGCCGACAGCGGCCGTCCTGACGGGCGATCCGGCAGGACGAGCGAGACGTACTTCTCCCCGAACAGCGTCTTGGGCAGCAGCCGGGCACTGACGTTGTCCGGTATCAGGTGCACCAGCTCGGGTTTCAGCATCATGTGCACGATGGCACCGCCCCCTGAGGAGCTCACGTCGGCCACCTCACCGACGATCAACCCGCGGACCTTGACATCGGAACGCTTCTCCAGCTGCAGGCCCGTGTGCTCGGCCCGCAGCGTCACCGGGACGCTGCGCTCGAAGGCGCCGGAATACTTCGCGATGGACAGTGCGATCAGCGAGATGACCACGACCAGGAACACGACACCGTTGCGCCTGCGCCGGATCACTGAGGTGGTCATCCGGCGACCCGTACCGAGGTGCTCGTGCCGAAGATCGCCAAGTTGAGGAAGAAGTCGATGATCACAACGATCACGATGCAGGCCCGCACCGCGCGCCCCACCGCGATGCCCACCCCGGCGGGCCCGCCGTCGGCCCGGTAACCGTAGTGGCAGCAGATCAGAATGATCACGAAAGCGAAGATCAGCACCTTGACGTAGGACCACAGGACATCGCTGACCGGGAGGAACAGCGTGAAATAGTGGTCGTAGGTTCCTCCGGGCAGCCCGTCGAGCACCGTGACGTTCAGCCGGGACCCGGCGTAGGACATGACCAACCCGATGGTGTACATCGGGATGATCGCGATGAAACCGGCGATCATCCGGGTGGTGATGAGGTACGGCACGCTGGGTACGCTCATCACCTCCAACGCGTCGATCTCCTCGGAGATCCGCATCGCGCCGAGCTCCGCGGTGTAGCCCGCGCCGAGTGTGCAGATCAGGGCTTGCGAGGCGACCAGTGGGGCGATGTCGCGGGTGTTGAAATAGGCGGTGACGAACCCGGTCAGCGCCTGGGTGCCCAGGCTGTCCAGCGCTCGGAAGCCCTGCAAGCCCACCAGACTTCCGACGAACAGCGACAACACAGCCATCACGCCGGCGGTGCCGAGGATGACGATCAGGGCGCCCGAGCCGAAGCTCACCTCGGCCAGCAGCCGGGCGATCTCCTTGCGGTGCCGCCGCAGGGCCCGGGGGATGCACCCGATCGCCCGACCGTAGAGCGAGAGCTGGTCGCCGAAGTCGTCCAGCTTCTCCAGCGTGACTCTACGGACCCAGTGGGCCACCGTGGTCACCGTCTCACCCCCCCTTCGCCGGCACGATCTGCAGATAGATCGTCGTGACCACGAGGTTGATCAGGAACACCAGCACGAAAGAGATCACCACGGATTGGTTGACGGCTTCCCCCACCCCTTTGGGTCCCGGCGGTGGGTTGAGTCCCCGGTACGCGGCGACGATCCCAGCGGCCAGCCCGAACAACGCCGCCTTGATCTCGCTGATCCCGATGTCGGAGACCCGCGCGATGGTGGTGAAGCCGGCGATGTAGGCCCCCGGTGTGCCGCCCTGGACCACGACGTTGAAGGCGTAGCCGCCCGCGACGCCCACGACCGTGGCCAGCCCGTTGAGCACGACCGCAACCACGACCATCGCGAGTACCCGGGGTACGACCAGACGCTGGATCGGCGAGATACCGAGTACCTCCAGCGCGTCGATCTCCTGACGGATCGTGCGTGCCCCGAGGTCCGCGCAGATCGCAGCACCTCCGGCGCCGGCGATCAGCAGCGCGGTGACGATCGGTGCCGCCTGCTGGACGATCGCGAGCACGCTGCCGGCACCGGTCTGGGACTGGGCGCCGAACTGCCGGCTGAGCTCGGCGAGCAGCAGCGCGATGGTCGCGCCGAACGGGATGGTGAACAGGGCGGTGGGCAACGCGGAGACCTTCGTGACGAACCACGCTTGTTCGATGAACTCCCGGAACTGGAACGGACGCTGGAACAGCCTCCACGTGACCTCCAGGCCGAGCGCGAACAGTCGGCCGGTCTGGACCAGCGCGCCACGACCCGGGAACCCCATGCTCACCGAGTCTCGATCCCCTTTCTCTGTTCTCTGCAGCTGCTGAGCTGGCTCTGTTCTCTGTAGCTGCCGAGCAAGCCGGCGTCAGGTGAGACTGGCGCGGATGGCGTCCTGGGCCTCGGCGGGCAGGGTGGGCAGCATACCCATGACGCGGTCCATGCGGCGGGACACGGCCCTGCGCTCCGGCAGGCCCGGCGAGGGCGTCAGCTGGGGCTTGAGATCGGGTGACCCGGTCGACTCGTTCTCGATCTCGGCCAGTTCGCGTTCGGCCTGCCCGGAATCCTTCTCCTCCGACATCCCGATCGGGCCCTGCCTGCGGCCGTTGAGGAACTGCGCGACCGCCGGTTCCGTACTGGTCAGCAGCACCTCGCGGGGCCCGAACATGGTCAGCCGCCTGCGGTAGAGCATGCCGATGTTATCCGGCAGGGTCTGGGCGGTGTTGATATCGTGGGTGACGATCAGAAACGTGGCGTCGGTCTGCGCGTTGAGATCCACGATCAACTGGTTCAGATACGCCGTGCGGACCGGGTCCAGCCCCGAGTCCGGCTCGTCGAACAACACGATCTCCGGGTCGAGCACCAGAGCCCGGGCCAGGCCCGCGCGCTTGCGCATCCCCCCGGAGAGCTGTCCGGGAAACTTGCGTTCGTCGCCGGTCAGCCCGACCATCTCCATCTTCGCACCCACGATGGCGCGGATCTCCATCTCGGACTTGCGGGTGTGCTCGCGGAGCGGGAAAGCGATGTTGTCGTACAGGTTCATCGAGCCGAACAACGCGCCGTCCTGGAACAGCACCCCGAACAGCTTGCGGATCTCATACAGCCTGCGCTCGCTACAGCGCACCAGATCGGTGTCGTGAATGACGATCGAGCCACGTTCGGGTTTGAGCAGCCCGACCAGGCTTTTGAGAAAAACCGACTTACCGGTACCCGAGGGACCCAGCAGTACACTGATCTCACCCGGCGGCAGCGTCAGCGTCACGTCAGACCAGATGGTGGCCTGGCCGAAGGACTTCGTCAGCCCCTCCACCACCACCTCGACGCCCGCGTTCATGGACCCTCCCCGGGTTGGGGCCGTCCCGACCGGTCAGAACGGCTCCACGTCAGCGATCTTCCAGCTGCCGTTGACCCGCTGCGCAGCGACGGTGAGCCTACCGGCGGCCAGCAGCGACTGTGCCTGGCCACTCCGCTTGGCCCGCTGGTCGATGAACAGCACCACGATCGCCCGGTCACCGTCGAGCATCTTGACGGCCAGAGCGGGCACCGTCGCCGTCACCACGGCCTGCTGCGAGGGCGCCAGCTCCCGGACCCGGGCGAACTGCTGAGGATAATCCCGGGCGAACGGGCCGGTGATGACGCCGGCAGCGGCCCGTTCGTTGGCATCCAGCCGGGCGAAGTCGTAGGAGAAAACGCGTTGCACCGCATCGCGCACCTGCCCGGAGACCTGCCCGGTGGTACCGACATCGACCAGCGCGGCATTGCCGGCCGCCGCAGACCCGCGCAGCTGGTTGGCTTCGCCACGGAACCACGCCGCGAGACACAGCGCCATCACCAGCGTGACGACCAGCCCCACCAGCATCGCCGCCCCGGCCACCCGCCGGGGCGGCCTGGTCACCTGCTCGGTACTCGGTTGTGGCGGCGTCGGGGTGGTCATGATCTCTCCGGGGGGCATCGTCGTCAACTCGGTGAGGCTCCCTGGTGGCTGGGATGGTCGGCGGGTTGATCTCGGGGTTCCGGTACCCGGTGGAGGTCATCAGTCACTGATCTGTGGTTGTATCACAGGTTCCGGCTGAGCTTCCGCCCGGCGACGCCACGGCCTCTTTTCGCCGTATCCCGCAACCGCTGCGAATTGCATCGGATTCGTACCAGCGACGGTGTGCGACCCGGATGCCTGCGAGGTCAGGAACTGTGTGATCGACTCTCCTGTCGCCGAGTTCGACAGGAGGGCTGCCGGGAGCCGACCGAACAGCCTTGTTGTCGAACTCGGCGCGCTGAGAGCGCCCACGATCGGGAACGCTCCCTCGCTCAGCGAGCTATGGGACATCTATCTGCTGAAACAGGATTTTGCCGGGGCCCTGGGCGCCGCGCTGTCGCTCAACTCATCGGACAACGCGACCAACCGGAAAGAGCACCAACCATACGCTGGGGTAGCCTGTACATCCTGAGCCTGGGGCCATTGTGGGACGCTACCGTCGAGCAAGTGGGCGGAAACGAAATGGATGCCCACGTTCATCGGCCTGAAGAACAAAATATTGTGATGGTTGTGTCTCTCGTTGACATGCAGTGCAGCCTGGTGGACTGGTCCCCGCAACAACTCACGCGTGAGATCGGCACACTATCAGGGCTCGTGAATAACCCTCCATCCACCTGAAAAGTGCCTCCCATGCCTGCGGTACCGAGGACGTCGAACACCCTCATCATCGCAGCTCGGAGGCATTTTTCGCGTATCAAAACGCCGACTCAGTCAAGATCATCAGGATCTTGGTGAATGACCAAGGTTAAGCGTAAGTTACTTTATGTCGTCATAGGGCCAGGTTGCAAGAGGTGCGTGCGGCTAACGATTGTCAAGCTGCTGCGGCCTCTTGTGAGTGAGACGTACAGGCTGCACGGCGTGTGTGCGTCGGCGTTGAGGACAACCGCATGGTCGTACTCAAGCCCCTTGATGAGCAAAGGCCTGGAAATAATCCGCTTCTCGTTCGGACGCCCAAGAAAGCGTGCGTGGTGTCGGAGGCGAGCCACTGCGTCCTGCACGCTTAGCTCGGAATCTAGCTCAACCAGCTTCAGCGCTTGGAGCACGTCACGCCAAGCCTCGCGACGATACATACGAACATCATCAAGCTCGGCTATCGCGATCAGCACTTCACGCACACGTGCGGGCGAAGCGTCCGTTAACAGCCCGCTAAGGGCCCGTATTTTAATTACTCACTTTCTTTTCCGAATTCTTCCGGCGACTTCTTGATAGTGTAGTTCCAGTCACCGTGAAATTCGTGTCCGACGATCGGAAGCTGCTTCATCTCATGGTCGGT
>JBOHFI010000061.1:0-29394 GCA_050699595.1 Pseudonocardiaceae bacterium
TACCCCCGCGTGGTCAAACGAGCCCGCCATAACTCCTACCGAGTCAAACGAGCTACGGATACCGGGACCAAGCACGACGGGCCACCGACCGTGGAACTACGCCGGGTCGCCTAACTTAGTGGCATTGAACCCTGGGGACGGTCCGGGAGCGGGCGCGAATTCCGGTGCCGGTGCTGGTCACTCTGCATGGCTGGGACCCGAACCGGGAACGCTTCGCCGACTGGCTGGCCAACCGGCTCACCCGCGACTACGAGTTGTTAACGGCCCGCGAGTACGGGCCGAACGCCGCGGTGGGGCTTATCGACCGTGGCTACCTCACAGCATTCCTCGACGGGCTAGATGAGATACCCGAGATGCTGCGTCCAGTGGTGTTGCGAGCGCTCGATGAGCAGGTCACCTTCCGGCTGGTCGTGTTGACGCGGACCGACGAATTGGTGGCCGCGGTCAGCGGCGCTCATTTGGTAGGGGCGGCGGCGGTGGAACTGTGTCCGGTTGAGCCCCGGCAAGCGGCGGAGTACTTGGCTAGTTGTCAGATCGATTCGCTGTCTCCGGCGTGGCGGCGCGTCGTCGAGGATCTGCGTGATCGTCCCGGCGGTATCCTAGCGCGGGCGTTGGATACCCCGCTGATGGTGGCTTTGATCCGGGACACCTATCGCCACGGCGATCCGGTCGATGAACTCATCGACAGCAGCCGTTTCCCGAATCGGAAAGCCATCGAAGATCACCTCCTTGACCGGATACTCCCTATCGCCTATGCCCGACACCCGGGCCTGCCCGCTCCCCCGTGCACCGCCGATGAAGCGCGACAGTGGTTGGGATCTCTGGCCCGGCACATGAACGATGAGGATACCCGTGATTTGGTCTGGTGGCGGATTACGCGCTGGGTACCCGCCTGGCCCCGTATGCTGGCCACCGTGCTCGTGATCGGGCTTGTAGCCATGCTCGTGTTCGGGCTCATTTACGGGCTTACGAACGGGCTCAAGCATGGGCTCGTGTACGGGTCCATGGCCGGGCCCGGTTACGCGCTGTTGTTGGGGATCGTGTGGTGCTCCGTGGAGGGTACTCCCGGCAGCCGGGACGGCTACCGCGCGATAGGACAGACATCCGTGCGGCTCTTAGGCCCGGACTCCTGGTCGGGCTCGCGCCCATGCCTGTGAACTGGCTCATCTGCGTGTTCCTGTACAAGCTCGGACTCGTGGCCAAATTCGAGTTCGTGCTCGTGCACTTGCTCGTGAACATTCTTGTGTTCGGAATTTCAATCCAGCTCTTAACCAAACTTGCTGGGCCGTCAGCGGAGGCCGCTAGTTCAATCGATCCCCAGTCGCTGTGGCGCCGGGAACGTCGGCTCGGGCTTCAAATCGGGCTCGTGTACGGGCTCACGGCCGGACCCATTTTCGGACTCACGAACGGGCTCATTTACAGCCTCGTACTCAAGGCCGGGCTCAAGGCGAGTCTCGTGGCGGTGGTCGAGGCGGGGCTCACGAACGCGCTCACGTTCGGGCTCGGAGTCATGTTGGTGTCTTCGACAACATGGGCGGCTACGCTGGCGAACACACAGCTGCGGCACCGAGGCGAAACCCCCGCGCGTCTTCTGAACTTCCTCGAAGACGCACACGCCCGTGAGGTACTGCGGTCCGTCGGCCCGGTGTACCAGTTCCGTCACGCCCGACTTCAAGACCGGCTCGCCGGTCTGCGAGGAGAGGTACCGCGAGTCCCACCACCAAGATTGGATGGCGGCAAATCGACCCGGGTCACTCCAGCTGCCGACTGCCACCATGACTGTAAACCGGCGGCGCCGAATGCAAGCAACTGAGGAACGTCAGCTACGAGTCGGTATCGACGTCGGCGGGACGAACACCGACGCGGTGCTCATGGGTGGCCGCCGCGTGCTCGCCGAGGCAAAGGCCCTCACTACCGCGGACGTGACGGGCGGAATCTGTAGCGTGCTTCGGGGCCTGCTGTGCCAAGCTGTGGTCGAACCAGGCGATGTGCGGGCGGTGATGATTGGGACGACCCACTTCACGAACGCGGTCATCGAGGCGAAGGGCTTGTTGCCTACGGCGGCGGTCCGCTTGGGCCTGCCCGCGACGCGAGGGCTGCCGCCGATGGTGGACTGGCCCGAGCGCCTGCGCCGGCCGCTGGGCGGGCATGTCTACCTGTGCCACGGCGGCCACGAGTTCGACGGACGCGAGCTCTCGCCGCTGGACGCTGCGCAGCTGCGGCGAGTCGTGGCCGACATCGCCGCGAAAGGGCTGCGTTCGATCGCGATCTGCTCGGTGTTCTCGCCGGTCAACGATGAGTGTGAGCGGCGGGCGGCGGAGATCCTCGCCGAGGAGCTGCCCGGCGTCGCGATCAGCCGGTCGCACGAGATCGGCCGGGTCGGGCTGCTCGAGCGCGAGAACGCCACGATCATCAACGCCTGCCTTCGTGGCCTCGCGACCCGGATCGTGGACGCTTTGCGCGCCGCGCTGGCACAGCTCAGGATCACCGCACCGGTCTGGTTGAGTCAGAATGACGGGACGCTCATGAGCATCGAGGCCGCGCAGCGTTACCCGGTCGCCACCTTCGCCTGCGGACCGACGAACTCCATACGCGGGGCGGCCTTCCTCTCCGGCCTGCGCGACTGCATCGTGGTCGACATCGGTGGCACTACTACGGATGTCGGCATACTCCGCGGCGGGTTCCCGCGCCAGGCTTCGGTGGCGAGTGAGATCGGAGGAGTGCGGACCAACTTCCGGATGCCTGACGTGTACTCGGTGGGGCTGGGAGGAGGCAGCATGGTGAGGGAGGGGGCCGAGTTGACCATCGGTCCGGACAGCGTCGGCTACGAACTGACGAGCCGGGCGCTCGTCTTCGGAGGTGCCACCGTGACGGCCACTGACGTGGCGGTGGCTGGAGGTCTGGCCGTGATCGGCGATCCTGGAGAGGTCGCCGGGCTCGACCCCAGCCTTGTCCGGCGGGGTCTTGACCGGATCGAGCGGATAATCGCCGAGGCTGTTGACCGGATGAAGATGACGGCGGAGCCGGTCCCGGTGGTCGTGGTCGGCGGTGGCAGCGTCCTGCTCGGCGCACGTCTGCCCGGTGCGTCCGAACTGATCAAACCCGACCACTTCGCGGTCGCGAACGCGATCGGCGCGGCGATCGCGCAGGTCGGCGGCGAGGTCGACCGGATCTTCTCACTGCGACACCACTCGCGCGATCAGGTGCTGGAACAGGCGAAGCGGGAAGCGCTCGACAAGGCTGTCGCGGCAGGCGCGATTCGGGCCAGTGCGCGGGTTGTCGATGTCGAGGACGTGCCGCTGACCTACCTGCCAGGCAACGCGACTCGGGTCCGCGTCAAAGTGGTCGGGGACCTTGAGCTGGGAGGAGATGACGATGCGGCGCGTCGGTGAGGACCAGCTCGATGACCTGGCCCTCGGCGCTGCCGTGCTCGGCACGGGCGGTGGCGGCAACCCCTACCTGGGCGCTTTACTCACCAAACAAGCCATCCGCGAGCACGGGCCAGTTGAGCTCGTCACGGTGGACGAGGTACCTGACGACGCGCTTGTCGTGGCCACCGCGGGGATGGGCGCGCCAACCGTCGGGGTCGAGAAACTGCCCCGTGGCGACGAGCACGTCCGCGCACTGCAAGCACTCCAGTCCTACCTCGGGCGGCCGATCACCCATACCGTCTCGATCGAAGCGGGCGGGTCGAACTCGACAGTCCCACTCCAGGTGGGCGCCAAGCTGGGTATCCCGGTCGTTGACGCCGATGGCATGGGGCGGGCCTTCCCCGAGATCCAGATGGTGACCGCCACCTTGTACGGAATCCCGGCGACCCCGATGGCCCTGGCCGACGAGAAGGGCAACACCGCCGTTATCAACACCATCGACAACCACTGGGCCGAGCGCTTGTCCCGCTCCCTCACCATCGACATGGGCTGCGTGGCTAAAACCGCGCTCTACCCGCTCTCAGGCCGCCAGCTCAAACAGGCGATGATCCCGGGCACGATCAGCCTCGCCGAGGAACTCGGACGCCTGATCCGCCAGACACGAGCCGCACATGGCGACCCGACCGCCACAATCCTACGCCGGCTAGACGGCTACCGCCTATTCGACGGCAAGATCAACGACGTCGAGCGGTGCACCGAGACCGGCTTCGCCACAGGAGAGGCCCGAATAGAGGGCACCGGCCCCAACACCGGCTCCACGCTCGCGATCCGCTTCCAAAACGAATACCTCGTTGCGGTCCGCGACGACCAGGTTATCGCCTCGGTACCAGACCTGATTATTATCCTCGACGCCGAAACCGGCGGCCCCATCACCACCGAGGAGCTACGTTACGGCTACCGAGTGACAGTAATCGCCGCACCCTGCGACTTCAGGTGGCGAACCAACCGGGGCCTTGCGCTGGTTGGGCCCCGTGCTTTTGGCTACAATCTCGACTACATCCCCGTCGAGACTGGTCAGGTCGCGTAATCAACTGTCGCGGGTTCTCTGTTCCGATGGGCGTGTCGGTGGCCTTGTGTGGTCTCCGGGGACATGTCGGCCAACACTTCGTTGCCATCCGGCCGCCGGACGGGTTGGACTTGTGCTGACCGCCCTGCGCCACCCCTATCCCAACCCAAACTCCGAAATTAGTACAGCTGCCAGGCTCTCTCGCACCGCTGCTTACTCCGGCACTCTGAGTCGAACCCGGTAGAGAATCATCGAGGCGGCAAGCCTCGTCCTTCTCCAGATCCGTGCGGTGGCGCATCCCCGGGCGCTGCTTCTTCCACTCGCGCACCGGCGGCTCGGTCCACACGCCGGGTGGTAGCCGAGCGCCGCAGGGGGCCTGCGCTTGACGCTGAGCGGATTGTTGGTGAGCCGGATGTAGCTCTGCCACGCACCGACCGTGGTCTCACGGTGCTCCGCGCACCGGTCCTTGATCGGATCAGCGGCTCGCCGCTCTTCACCAGTGCGGATGCAGCCGCATCGTGTCAGGTCGGTTATCGGGTGTGTGCCAGGCGTTCGGAGGTGAAGGCTTCGATGGTGCCGGCTAGTTCGATGGTGTCTCGGCCGGGGTCCTGGAGGGTGCTCAGGGTGGTGCGTACCCGCTCCACCTCGGTCGCCATGCTGTGGATGCGCTGGGCTGGGGGGAGTTCCAGTACTGGGGCGAGGGCTTCCGCTGCGCCATCGGCCTCGCCGTGCGAGATCCGGGCAATGGCCAGGGAGATGCGGGCGCTCGCTTCGTGGCTGTAAGACCTGTCGTGGGCTGGTGCTGCGGCGTAGGCGTCCAGGGTGTCGAGGGCGAGGCGTTCGGCGCGGGTCGCCTCCGGTGCGCCGCCCCAGGAGAGTGCTTCGGCGGCGAAGCAGAGCTGGCGGGGTCGGGTGAAGGTGCACATCCCGCCGAGGCTGTCCAGCTCGTCGGGCTGCACCTGGTCCCGCAGGTCAGCGGCCCGGGCCAGGGCGACACGGGCCTCCTCTGGCCGGCCCAGCGCGGCCAGCGCGCGGGCCTCGGCGCTGGCCATCCACACCACGGAGGTGCCCCGGCTGCGGGCGGCGATCTCGGCGCCGAGTTGGGTGTAGCGCAGCGAGTCCTCCAGCCGTTCTGACTGGTAGGTGAAGGATGCTTGCAGGCCACGGATCCAGGCCCGCAGTCCGTCGTGGCCGGCGTTGTCCGCGCAGGCGTACCCCGTGCGGGTCTGGGTCAGCGCATCATGGGAGGTGCCCATCTCGTACGACGCCATGCTCATCAGCCCGCAGGCGATCCCGGCGATCAGGTACAGATCCCGGTTTTGCTCCGGGCGTTGGCGTCCTTCGAGTAGGTCGAACGCGCGTTCCTGGGTGCCCGCGAGATCGCCCAGGATCGTGGGCAACGGTTGTTGCTGGATGCCGAGGATGAGTCGGCGTACGTCATCGAGGAGCTGGTCGAGGGTTTCGGCTCCGACGTTGGAGGCTTCGATACGGGTGAGGAAGTCCCGAGCCCGGTCCGCGCTCATGACGATCACTTGCCCTTCCCAGTCCGTCCGCGCGCTGCCCCGCTGCGGGAGCACCGCAGTGTGCAGCCGGGACGACCGCAGCGTCTCGATGCCGTAGGGCGGGCCGAACAGCCGGGCCACCGGCTCGCCGAACATCGTCTCCAGTGTGCCCTGCGCCGCCGGGTAGGGCAGCCCGCTCAGTTCTCCGGCGATCCAACGGTACGCCTGCCGTTCGCTGAGCACGGTCCCGTTGGCGGCCCGCTGATAGTTCTTCCGGAACTCCTCCAGCGTGAGGTGCCGTTGCCGCAGGAGCTGCTCCAGCCGCGTCCGGGGCGGCGCTTGCTCGATCATCCCACCCATTCCCCTCTGATCGGTCGGCCCACCGTAAAGCCTCCTGGGCCAAAAAGGTGACACTGGGAGAACAGACGGCAACAGAAGACAACAGCCGACAGCCAGCACGGCGGACCCACGGCGGCGTGGAATCATCGCGGTACCGTCGAGGTGGCAGTCGTGCTGGGAGGCGGTGGTCGTCCGGTGGAGCGCCGGATGTCGGCCGGGCTGGTTGACCGATTGCCTATCAGTCCGCAGGGAGGCTGTCACGCTCGTCGAGACTGTGGTGGTCGGCATGCGGGGTCGGGAGACGGCAAGCCTGCTGACAGCAGGCAGGCATACGCCTTGGCGACCTTGCGGGACTCCGCAGGCTGGGTGGGACCCGGGGAGGTCACCGTCGGCGCTGGCCGCTGTCTGCTTTAACTGGCCAGCGTGTCGCCCCGTCGTGATGAGCAGTCGGCGTGGCACGATGCGGCTGAGGTTTCCAGCGAAGATCGGGACGGAGCCTTGATGAGTGCGAGCCTGGAGCGGCCCGGTGTGGATCGCTTCGACGCTGCCCTCTACACGGTTGCCGAGGCCGCCCGGTATCTCGACGTGCCGGACAGCAGCCTCGCGCGCTGGACGCATGGTTACCGACAGCGTCGTGCCGGACGTCGCGAGGTTGTTGGTGAGCCTCTCCTGACCGCGCTGCCCAGGACAGGTCCGCGTGGCCCTGTCATCCCGTTCATCGGCCTCGCCGAGGGTGTGGTGCTGACGGCGATGCGACGCAGTGGTGTCCCATTGCAACGTATCCGGCCGGCGTTGGCGCGGCTTGCGGAACAGTTCGGGCTCGCGCACGCGCTGGCCAGCAAGCGCCTGTACACCGACGGGGCGGAGGTCCTATTCGATTACGCGGAAACCGGCGCTGACCCCGTCGCGGCTCGTGCCGCACGCGATCTCGTGGTGGTCCGTCACGACCAGCGCGTGTTCAACGAGATCGTCGAGGCCTATCTCCGTCGGCTTGACTTCGGCGCCGACGGCTACCCCCGGCTCATTCATCTGCCGGCGTACGAGGTCGCCGACGTGATCGTCGATCCCAGCCGCGGATTCGGGCAACCGATCTTCGCGCGCGGCGGCGCTCGACTGGAGGACGCGCTCGCGCTATTCCGCGCGGGCGAACCGCTCGACGTCGTCGCCGAGGAGTACGGCATTCCGCGCGAACAGCTCGAGGATGCCGTCCGCATCGCAACCCGCCCCGCCGTCTGAGATGGCACCAGGGCACCCGGTGGGGCTGCCTGAACTGTTCCTGGACCGAAGCCTGGGTCGTCGCCAGGTCCCGGACTTGCTCCGCGCGGCTGGGCTTCGGCTACGCACTCTCGCCGAGGTCTACGGGATTCCCGCAGATGAAAGGGTCGAGGACGTGGACTGGCTCGCTCGCGCCGGCCAGGAGGGTTGGGTCGTGCTGATGAAGGACGAGCGCATCCGCTACAGGGGCACCGAACGCGCGACCGTCATCGATCACAATGTACAGGCGTTCTGCCTCACCAGCGGCAACCTCCGTGCGGCTGCCATGGCCCATCATTATCTTGCTGTCATCGATCAGATCACCGAGGCCTGTCGGCACCCCGGCCCGTTCCTGTACGCGGTGACCGCCACCGGGCTGCGCCGGCTTGACCTGGTGCCGTAGACGTTCGGCGTCCCGCTGGAGTGTGCTGCACGACCTAGTCACACTGATCACGGCCGCGAAGGGCTGACCGACGGTCCGGCGAACCTCGTTGCCGTGAGCGTCTACGGCGCGTCGGCCGAGAGCTACGACGGTCTCACCCGCCGCCCGGGGTCGTACAAGACCTTCATGAAGAGGTTGCAGGCCGCGCACGAGGCCTACACCATGGAGGCACTCGCCGCGCGGTTCGGTGTACCGACCAAGACCTACTCGCACGTCACGCCCACGGCTCGCCGCTCTTCATCAGTGTGGATGCAGTCGTGGCGGTTATCGGGTGCGTGCCAGGCGTTCGGAGGTGAAGGCTTCGATGGCGCTGGCCAGTTTGATGGCGTTGCGGCCGGGGTCTGTGAGTGTCTGCAGTGCGGTGCGTACCCGTTCTACCGAGGTCACGATCGAGTGGGTGCGCTGAGCTGGGGGAAGTCCCAGTACCGGGGCGAGTGCTTCGGTTGCGCCCTCGACCTCGCCTCGGGCCACGCGGGCGACCGCGAGGGCGCCGCGGGTGTTTGCTTCGTTTCGGTAGGAGCTGCCCCGGGCTACGGCGTAGGCGTTCAGCGCTTCGAGGGCGACTTGTTCGGCGCGGACGGCCTCTGGTGCGCCGCCCCAGGAGAGCGCTTCGGCGGCGAAGTGGAGCTGGGGAGGGCGGCTGAAGTTGCATACCCCGCCGAGGATGTCCAGTTCGTCGGGCTGCACGCGGTCTCGCGCCTCGGCCGCCCGGGCCACGGCGACATGCACCTGGTCTGGCCGGTTCAGCGCAGCCAGGGCGCGGGCTTCGTGGCTGGCCAGCAGCACCCCGGCGGTGCCTCGGCTGCGGGCTGCGGCCTCGGTGCCGAGTTGGGTGTAGCGCAGCGAATCCTCAAATCGCCCTGACCAGTAGGTGATTTCCGCCTGCAGGCCACGAGTCCAGGCGCGTAACCCGTCGTGGCCGGAGTTGTCCGCGCAGGCGTAGCCGGTACGGGCATGGGTCATCGCGTCGTGGTGGGACCCGAGATCCTGCGACGCCATGGCCATCAGCCCGCAGGTGATCCCGGCGACCAGGTAGAGGTCCCGGGTCTGTTCCGGGCGCTGGCGCCCTTCCAGCAAGGTGAATGCGCGATCTTGGGTGTCCACCAGGTCACTGAGCAGCGTGGGCAGCGGCTGCTGGAGATAGGCGACGACCAGCCGGCGCACGTCGTCGGCCAGTTGATCGAGCGTTTCCGCTCCGACGTTGGAGACTTCGATACGACTGAGGAAGTCCCGAGCCCGGTCCGCGCTCATGACGATCACCTGTCCTTCCCAGTCCGTTCGCGCCGTACCTCGACTCGGCGCTGATCCGCCCTGGCAGTGGCCCGGCCGTAGCACCTCGATGCCGTAGGGCGGGCCGAACAGTCGGGTCACCGGCTCGCCGAACATCGTCTCCAGTGTGCCCTGCGCCGCCGGGTAGGGCAGCCCGCTCAGTTCTCCGGCGATCCAACGGTACGCCTGCCGTTCGCTGAGCACGGTCCCGTTGGCGGCCCGCTGATAGTTCTTCCGGAACTCCTCCAGCGTGAGGTGCCGTTGCCGCAGTAGCTGCTCCAGCCGCGTTCGGGGCGGCGCTTGCTCGATCATCCCACTCGTTCCCCTCTGATCGGTCGGCTCACCGTAGATCCCCCTGGGCCGAAAAGGTGACACTGGGAGAACACACGGCAACAGAAGGCAACAGCCGACAGCCGACACGGCGGGCCCACGTCGGCGCGACCCCGGCGAAGCACCGAGCAGTTCACCGGTGTCGTAGACGAGGGTCACCACGTGGTGGGCGTAACGCCCAGCTCGTGGAGGATCTCGTCGGCGCGGGCCTGGCGATGTGGGCTTGGGCGGTGATCTCAGCGGATGTCGATGGCCGGTCGGTAGCGCGGCTCGGGGATGTCTTGGCCAGCCTCGGCAGCCACGGCTAGCCAGGCTTCCTTGGCGCGCAGCACCTCAGTAACCGCCTGCTGGGGGGTTTCACCGAACGCCGAGCAGGAATCAAGATCGGGTATGTCAGCGATGTATCCACCGTCGTCTTCGCTGAAGAAGACGGTGATGTGGTAGTCGTTCACCGATCACCCTCCAAGGTCAGATTGTAGCGTTCCACCAGTCGCAGGAGCTGACGGACTTGGTAGATCCGGGGCGGTTCTTGTTCGGCCATCGTGTTCGTTCCCCTCTGGTTGGTCGGCTCACCGTAGATCCCACTGAACCGAAAAGGTGACGCTGGGAGAACAGACGGCGACAGCTGGCAACAGTCGACAGCCGGTCTGGCCTGCTCACGTCGGCGGATCGCCGCGACAGTGGTCACATCACCGCACCACCACGCGTGGTGGCACCACCACGCTGGACGACGGAAGGGCAGCGAGGTATGACACGGCAGCCGACGGCCCGCCGCAGAGCACGGCGGGGCTGGGGAGCCCACCCGGCTGGGCGCGGTCGAGACCTCACAGTGGTTCCTTCTGGCAGCTGGCCAGATTCCCGAGTGACCGCCGAGCGTGCCCACCCAGGGCGCACCCCCCGATTGCCCGGCGGTCGCCAGTCGCCCTCTCCGCGGCGACTGGCCTTGCGCGACGGTGGCCCCGAGCTCGCGCCCCCATGAGGGCTTCGGGGCCGCCGTCGCCCCCATCACCGCACCGCACCACGCCGCGAGCAGGCCGAAGGAAGGCCCACCCGGTGCGCGTCGTGAACTCGACACCACCGACGTCCACCGTGACTCGGGAGGTCCGTCGCGTCGAGTTCACGACACACCAGCCTCAGGGCTGCCGATTACTATTATGGAGGGGGCGGGAACCGTCAGGATCGCTTTCAGTGGTCAGCCGCTCTCCGCACCGACTAGGCGCTCATGATCGCCGAAACTGAGGTGTGGCCGTTCAGTTCCGCACGGCCCGACGGGCCGGTCGGCTACACCTGGTGCAGCTGAAGTCGGATCTTCGACGCGGCGGCGAGCCGTTGTAGATCGTCAGGGTCTGAGGTGAACACCGCAGCCCGGTACCGCAGCGCGGTGAGCACGACGTGCGCATCGACCACATCGGAGGTGCCGGTGTCGCGGAGCAGGCGGCCGACCGCGCGCCCGGTGTTCTCGTCGAAAGGTTCGATGACACAGCCCTTGAGCAGGCGGGAGAGGTGCGGCTGCGGCCCACCTCGCCATGCCTGGCCCAGCACCACAGCCGGGACGACGGGCTGACCGGCCCGGTCGAGACCGCGACGGTGCACTGCCCACATGGTCCGGTCACCACGCTCGGCGGCGAGCAGGGCACCGGTGTCGTAGACGAGGGTCACCGCGCAGCGGGCCGAAGGCCTAGCCCATCGAGGATCTCGTCGGCGCGGTCGATCTCCTCTTGGGTGAAGGCGCCGGCTTCGGCCTCGTACTCGCGGACGGCGGCCAGCCCGGCGGCCAGCTTCGCGGCTTGCCGCGCGGCGTGAGACAGCCACGCCGACAGGCTGAGCCCCGCCTCCTCCGCCGCGATACGTGCTGCGGCGAGCGTCTCCTCCTCCAGCGACACCGAGATCTTGGTAACGGCCATGCTCCCAGGCTAACACGGCGGTGCTACTCATGGTACGAAGATTCGTGCATCGCCCACCGAGTGTTGCGTGGTCAGTGCGGCGGGTCCAGCTCCTCGGCGAGGAGGTCCATGAGCAGACCGTCATGCCACCCGGAGCCGTCGGCGTCGCGCTCGTATCGGCGCATCACGCCCACCGGGCGAAAGCCCACCGCCGAGTAGCAGCGGATGGCCGGCTCGTTGTCCGCCGCTGGGTCGATCACCAGACGGTGGTGGCCCCGGTCGTGCACGAGGTGGCGGGCCAGCGTGCCGACAGCGTCGCGGCCGATGCCTTGCCCGTGTACGAGGGGGTCGAGGAAGACATCGATCGAGGCGTGCCGGTACGCGGGTTCCGGTTCTTCGCCGTACTGCACCATTCCCCGCACCGCCCCGTCCAGCAGGACGGCGAAGCGGGTAGCGGACGGGTCGTCGAAAGGCCACTGCGGCGATGCGGCCTCGTCACCCCAGCGCAGGCGTACCTCGGGGGTGTGCAGGATCCGCCGCAGGTCCGCCACGTGCTCGGCGGTGACGGGAACCAGCACGACGCGCTTCCCACGCAGCTCGGAACCCACCGTCTGGCCTACGTGCCAGTCGCTTGCTGAGCCGAGAACCCGGCCGGTTCCACCAGCTCGATCAGCACGCCACCGGTGTCCTTGGGGTGCACGAAGTTGACCCGGGAACCGGCGGTGCCTCGGCGCGGGGTGTCGTAGAGCAGCCGTAGGCCGGCGGCGCGCAGTGCTGCCATGGCCGACTCGATGTCGGTGACCCGGTAGGCCAGCTGTTGTAGCCCGGGGCCGCGGCCGTCGAGGAACTTGGCGATAGTGGAGGTGGGGCTCAGCGGGGCGAGTAGCTGCACCGCGGCACCGGTGCCGTCCTCGCCGGGGGGGCGCAGCATGCCCTCGCGAACCCCCTGCTCCTCGTTGACCTCCTCGTGGACCAGTTCCAGCCCGAAGGTCACGTGGTAGAACTCCACGGCGGAGTCGAAATCGGGCACCGCGATACCGACGTGATCAATTGCGGTGACGAGCAAACTGAGGGCGGGCCCGAGTTGCGCCATAGGGTCAGCGTACGGCCGGTCGGGGCGTCCTTGCTATCACACCGTGCAGCGGCCATTGCGCGCGGTAAGGTCGCAATTACAGCCTTGCTCAGACTCTAGCCGGAAGTTGGCGCCATGACCGGTTCTGTCATCGTGGCCGGAGCCCGCACCCCGATGGGGCGTCTGCTCGGTCAGCTCAAGGACTTCTCCGCCGCCCAGCTCGGTGGGTTCGCCATCAAGGGCGCGCTGGACCGTGCCGGTGTGGCGCCCGAACAGGTGCAGTACGTGATCATGGGTCAGGTGCTCACCGCGGGGGCCGGCCAGATCCCTGCGCGGCAGGCGGCCGTCAACGCCGGCATCGGCATGGACGTGCCTGCGCTGACCGTCAACAAGGTGTGCCTGTCCGGGTTGAACGCGATCGCGTTGGCCGATCAGCTGATCCGGGCCGGCGAGGTCGACATCGTCGTGGCCGGCGGGCAGGAGTCGATGACCCAGGCGCCGCACCTGCTGGCCAAGTCGCGCTCCGGGTTCAAGTACGGCGACGTCACCATGATCGACCACATGGCCTACGACGGGCTGCACGACGCGTTCGACCAGGTCTCGATGGGTGCCTCCACCGAGAAGCACAATGGGCGCCACCAGCTGACCCGGGCCGAGCAGGACGAGTTCGCCGCGCAATCGCACCAGCGGGCCGGTCGCGCGGTGGCCGGCGGCCTGTTCGCCGAGGAGATCACCCCGGTCAGCGTGCCGCAGCGCAAAGGTGCCCCGGTCGTGGTGGCGGCTGACGAGGGCATCCGGCCGGAGACCACCGCCGAGAGCCTGGGCAAGCTCCGCCCGGCGTTCGCCGCCGACGGCACCATCACCGCCGGGTCGTCGTCGCCGATCAGTGACGGTGCCGCCGCGGTCGTGGTGATGAGCAAGGCCAAAGCTCAGGAGCTCGGCCTGAACTGGCTGGCCGAGATCGGGGCGCACGGCATGGTGGCCGGGCCCGACGACTCCAGCCTGCACGAGCAGCCGGCCAACGCGGTGTTGACGGCCTGCCGTAAAGAGGGCATCGAGGTCAGCGACCTCGACATCGTCGAGATCAATGAGGCGTTCGCCGCGGTGGGTGTGGTGTCCACCCGCAAGCTCGGCATCGACCCGGCGCGGGTCAACCCCAACGGCGGGGCGATCGCGCTGGGGCACCCGATCGGCGCGTCGGGGGCCCGGCTGGCGTTGCACCTGGCGATGGAGCTCGCGCGGCGCGGTGGCGGCGTCGGCGCGGTGTCGCTGTGCGGAGGCGGTGGCCAGGGTGACGCGCTGATCCTGCGGGTGCCCTGCCACGACGCGGCGTGAGCCTTCGGCACCATAGATTCGGCACCATGGTTCGGCGCCACGATATCGACGACCTGGTCACGCGCGCGAGGCAAGGCCAGGCCCGGGCGGTGGGCCGGCTCATCTCGCTGGTCGAGGACGGCGCCCCCCAGCTGCGGGAGGTTGCCGCCGCGCTGGCGCGTGATACCGGGCGGGCCCAGGTCGTCGGTATCACCGGCGCGCCCGGGGTGGGCAAGTCGACCTCCGTCAGCGTGCTGGTCACCGCGCTGCGGGCGGCCGGCAAGACGGTGGGAGTGCTCGCCGTCGACCCGTCCTCGCCGTTCTCGGGGGGCGCGCTGCTGGGTGACCGGGTACGGATGCAGGAGCATGCCACCGACGGCGGTGTCTTCATCCGCTCGATGGCCACCCGGGGGCACCTGGGCGGCATCGCCTGGGCGACCCCGCAGGCGCTGCGGGTGCTGGACGCCGCCGGTTGCGACGTGGTGCTGGTGGAGACCGTGGGCGTCGGCCAGTCCGAGGTGGAGGTCGTCGCGCTGGCCGACACCACCGTGGTGCTGCTGGCGCCGGGAATGGGTGACGGGATTCAGGCCGCCAAGGCGGGAATCCTCGAAGTCGCCGACGTCTTCGTGGTGAACAAGGCCGACCGGGAAGGTGCTGACCAGGCCGTTCGGGACCTCAAATACATGATCTCGCTCGGCCGGCGGGGCACGGGGGGCCCGAGCTGGCGCCCGCCGATCGTCCGCACGGTGGCCACCAAGGCCGAGGGCATCGAGGATCTCGTCAGCGCGATCGAGGAGCACCGGGCGTGGATGCTCAGCCACGGTGAGCTGGATACCCGCCGGCAGCGCCGGGCGCAGGCCGAGGTCGAGGCCATCGCGCTGGCGCAGCTGCGCGGCAAGCTCGGCGACGCGCTGCGGGGGAGTGCGCTGCAGGGTCTGGCCAAGCGAGTCGTGGCGGGCGAGCTGGACGTCTACCGAGCGGCCGACGAGCTTACCCGTGAGTGGCAAACACTGTTATAGCACTCAATGCCACTCACGGGTCGGTGAAGTCGCCCGCTGCCCGGCGTACCTGGGTGAGGAGCGCGGTGAGCTGTGTGGTCTGGGTGTCGTCCAGCCCGACGAGGCCGAAGTCGATGTCGGTGAGCGCCACGGTGGCCGTCTTCTGCCGCTGCCGGCCGGCTTCGGTGATCGTGATCAGGGTGGTGCGCCGATCGGTGGGGTGCCCGCCTCGCTCCACGAGGTGGTCGGCCTGCAACCGGTCCACGATGTTGGTCACGCTGGTCGGGTGCAGCTGAAGCCGTTGGCCCATCACGCTCATCGGCAGGCTGCCCTGGCGGGAGAATACCAGCAGCGCCAGCGCCTCGTACCGGGCGAAGGTCAGGCTGTGTGGGCGCAGCGCGGCATCCACGGCGGACAACAGGATCTGCTGCACGCGCATCACGTTGGTGACGGCGGCCATCGTCGCGGCTGGTCCGATGCGGTCTTGCCAGATCCGCGCGGCTCGATCGATCGGGTCGAACGGCAACGGATGATGCGACGGCATAGGTGAACCGTAAAGCATCGTGACGCTCCGGATAGGGCGGGCTGGGGTGACGGTCGTGTCCAAGAACACCTCATCCCGGTGGCTCAGCCTCCAGAACAGCGCTACCAGAAGTGCTAGGACATCCTATCATTGAGAGTCGGACAACTTTGCGAGGGAGGCTCGCGTGACGCCTTACGACACTCAGCACTCGGATCCCAGGGCCGGTCGGGAGCGCTGGCGGCGCCGCTACGCTCGGGCGCGGGCGGCGGGACGGCTTCGTGACGCGGACTTCACCACCCTCTCCGGTGCCGCGCTCGACCCGGTGTACGGGCCGCGCGAGGGCGACACGGTCGAGGGATTCGAGCGGATCGGCTGGCCGGGGGAGTACCCGTTCACCCGCGGGGTGCACTCCACCGGCTACCGGGGGCGCACCTGGACGATCCGTCAGTTCGCCGGATTCGGTAACGCCCAGCAGACCAATGAGCGCTACCAGCAGATACTGCGGGGCGGCGGGGGTGGGCTCTCGGTGGCCTTCGACATGCCCACCCTGATGGGTCGCGACTCCGACGATCCGCTCAGCCTCGGGGAGGTCGGGCACTGCGGCGTGGCGATCGACAGCGCCGCTGATCTGGACGTGCTGTTCGGCGGTATCCCATTGGAGCGGGTCTCCACGTCCATGACGATCTCAGGTCCAGCGGTGCCGATGTTCTGCATGTACCTGGTCGCTGCGGAAAGACAGGGCGCGGACATCACCAAGCTCAACGGCACCCTGCAGACCGACATCTTCAAGGAGTACATCGCCCAGAAGGAGTGGCTGTTCACCCCGGAACCGCACCTGAGGCTCATCGGGGACCTCATGGAGTACTGCACGCAGCGGATCCCCGCCTACAAGCCGCTGTCGATCTCCGGGTATCACATCAGGGAAGCCGGCGCGACGGCCGCGCAGGAGCTGGCATTCACCCTGGCCGACGGCTTCGGGTACGTGGAGCTGGGCCGGCGCCGCGGGCTCGACGTCGACCGGTTCGCCAGCGGGCTGAGCTTCTTCTTCGACGCGCACGTCGACTTCTTCGAGGAGATCGCGAAGTTCCGCGCCGCCCGGCGGATCTGGGCTCGGTGGATGCGTGAGGTCTACGGCGCCACCAGCGACAAGGCGCTGTGGATGCGTTTTCACACCCAGACCGCGGGTGTGTCGCTCACCGCGCAGCAGCCCTACAACAACGTCGTGCGCACCACGATCGAGGCGCTCGCCGGGGTGTTGGGCGGTACCAACTCGATGCACACCAACTCCTTGGACGAGACCTTGGCGCTGCCCTCGGAGCGCGCGGCGGAGATCGCCCTGCGCACCCAGCAGGTGATCATGGAGGAGTCCGGGGTGGCGAATGTGGCCGATCCACTGGGTGGCTCCTGGTATGTCGAGGCGTTGACCGACCGGATCGAGGCCGATGTCGAGCGGATCCTCGCACGGATCCAGGAGATGGCCGCGGCAGCGGTGCCTTCGGGCCGGCACCCGATCGGCGAGATGACCTCGGGCATCCTGCGCGGCATCGAGGACGGATGGTTCACCGGCGAGATCGCCGACGCGGCGTTCGCCTACCAGCGTGCGCTGGAGAAAGGCGACAAGAAAATCGTCGGCATGAACACGCTGACCGGATCGGTCACCGATGAGCTGGAGATCCTCCGGGTCAGCCACGAGGTGGAACGCGAGCAGAACCGGTTGCTGGCCGAGCGGCGCGCCCATCGTGATCAGACCGCCGTCGACCGAGCTCTCGCGGCGATGGTCGCGGTGGCGGGTGGTGCGAGCAACCTCATCGAGCCGATGCTCGACGCGGCGCGGGCTGAGGCCACCCTCGGCGAGATCTGCGGGGCGCTCAAAGCCCAGTGGGGTGAGTACCGGGAGCCGGCCCGGTTCTAAACGCCCTGGGTTGCCTGCCGTGATGGGTTGCATGCCAGGATAGGCGGTGTGAGCAGGCCTAACCCGCAGCAGGTCGTAGCCATGTCCGGCGCCGTCGACCTGTCTGCCCTCAAAGCACGGGCCGATTCGGCGCCTCGGCGCGACGCCCCGGGTGCGTCCCCGGCCGACGGGGAGCGCACGTGGGTCCTGGACGTCACCGAGCACAGCTTCCAGACCGATGTCGTCGACCGGTCCATGCAGGTCCCCGTGGTGGTCGACCTCTGGGCGAGCTGGTGTGGTCCGTGCAAGCAACTGTCTCCGGTGCTCGAACGGCTCGCCGCGGCCTCCGGCGGTGCGTGGGTGCTGGCCAAGGTCGACATCGACGCCAACCCGCAGATCGCCCAGCTCTTCGGTGTCCAGTCCATTCCCACCGTCATCGCCGTGGCCGGCGGCCAGCCGGTCAGCGCCTTCGCCGGCGCCCAGCCCGAGCCGCAGGTGAAGCAGTGGATCACCGGGTTGCTCGCCGAGCTGCGTGATCAACTGCCCGGTATCCGGGCCGCCGAGCAGACGGCGCCGGACCCCGCGCAAGCGCCGGACGCCGAGCCCGAGGACCCCCGGTTCACCGCCGCCGAAGCCGCGTTGGCCTCCGGTGACTACGCCGCCGCCGAAGCCGCCTACCAGCAGATCCTGGCCGTCGAGCCGGCGAACGAGCAGGCCAGGGCCGCGCTGCTGCAGGTTCGTTTCCTGGCCCGCGCGCAGTCAGCCGACCCCTCGGCGGTGGCCAAGGCCGATGCCGCACCCGATGATCTCGATGCGCAGATCGCCGCGGCTGACGCCGAGGTGGCCGCGCAGGCGCCGGAGCGGGCATTCGATCGGCTGGTCAGCGCCGTGCGCCGGTTCACCGGAGACGACTGTGACCGAGCCAGGGCACACCTGGTCGAGCTGTTCGAGCTCTTCGGTCCCGACGACCCCCGGGTCACCACCGCACGTCGCGCCCTGGCCCGGGCGTTGTTCTAGCGCGTGTTCCGCAGATCTCGTGACCTGTGATCAACCCTACCGTCGCCGAGTTCGGCAGGGGAGCTGTCGGGAGGTCCGCCGCGCAGCTCTCTGGTCGAACTCGGCGCACTGAGAGCACCCAAGATCGGACCCTCCCCTCGGAGTCGTGGAGTGGGCGCGGTGGTCTCAGTTCGGGTTGGCCTTCGCCCACTCAACGGCGTCCCGGATCACACCGTCCGGATCGTTACAGGCGGGACAGGGGAAGTAGGCGACGGTCGTGTCTAGACTTGCGGAGACCAGGTGGGAGCGGTCATCGGGCAGGAAGACAACGCTGCTGACCGAGTCATAATGGTGACGGTCCAGTGTCACCGTCATGCCTGAGTGGACATCCCAGACCTCGACCAGGCCTTCGGCCGTACCCACGGCGAGCAGGTCGCCGTCTTTGCTGAATGACGGGTTGCTCGACGGGGCGTCGTGAGCCATGAGCGGGCGTTCGAGCTTGCCGTCACGGTTCCAGATGTTGACTGTGCCATCCCCGGCCGTGCTGACGAGGCGCTGCCCGGACGGGTCGAAGGCCACCCCGGTCGCGTTGGGATGGGGCAGCCGCAGGAGTGGCTCAGCGCTGCCCAGCCGCCAGACGCGGACCCCCTCCGGACTGGTCGCGGCGATCAGCCGACTAGAAGGGTCGAAAGCAACGGCGTAGGAGTAAAGCGGCCCCGGGCCGAGGAGGTAGCGGTCCGTGCGGAGCGCACCGGTTCTAGCATCCCAGAAGTGGAGAGTGCCGCTCGTGTCCGTGCCCGCGACCATCAAGCCATTGGGGCTGATGGCGAAGCTGACCAGGTAACCGAAGGCTGGCAGCGGAGGTTTCGCGTAGGTCAGGACGTGCTCGGGGTTGCCGCCGCCGCCCCAATGCCACAGCTCCGGGGCGGTGCTGTACACCCCAAGGGTGAGGACACGATGCGGGTCGGTCGGGTCGAAGCGGACGCCCGTCAGGCGGATGTTGGTGGACACAGTGGCTGCAGCCTTCGACGCGTCGTGGCGGTCGATGATGAAGGCATTACCATCTGAGCTTGCCGTCGCGAGTAAGGACCCGTCGTGGCTCAGGTCCATGTCAGAGATCCAGTTGAGGTGCTGATCGAAGAGTGCCACCTGGGGTAGTTCCCAGCGCCGGACCGTGCCATCACTGCCGAGGGACATCACTACCGTGCCATCACGCATGTAGCCCACCTGGGTGGCCGGTCCGCGGTGGGCGAGGAGTTCGTAGGTGGGGCGGCTGGGAAGCTTCGGAAGCTCCGCGTACCAGACCAGGACACGCCCATCGGACCCCGCCGTGGTAGTCCGCCCGCCATCGGGGCTGGTGGCCACATCGTTTACCCAGTCCGTCTGTTCAGGTAGTTGTCCCCGCGGTGACCCGTCAACGAGGCTGTATCTCGTGAGCCCATGGTCAGAAGCGATGCTGATGGTTCGATCCTGCTCGTCGACGTGAACCTGTGAAATTTCGTTGTCGTAAGTGAGCGGGTACCGAGCAGGGTCCGGGCCTGCCTGCCAGTTCCACACGACGATCGAGGGCTTGTCGATGTCTTGTACCACGCCGACGACGGCCTGACCGTACGGCTTGAGGAAACTTGGCGCAGGAGCCAGTGCGGCCGACTCCGCGATCTTCATGGCGGTTCGTGCGTCCCACACTCGCAGCTTCCCGTCTTGTCCGGAGGTCGCGATGTGCTGCCCGTCGGCCAGAGACAAGGCTTCAGTAACAACATCCGGGAAGCGCGCGACCTGCTTCCCGGTTTCGGGGCTGTAGGTCGCGGCGACGCCTGACCTGGAGACGACGCCTGACCTGGAGACGACGAGGACGAGACCGTTCGCGGCGGAACCGATCCACGACACGATAGGCGTTGAGTCGCCCTCCGTATCGACATCGATATGCCGTCCGGTCGTGGTGTTGATCACTGCCACCATGCCCTGGTCGGTCCCGAGCGCGACGCGGGACGCGTCAGGGTCGACGGCGACCGCCCACACCGACGAAGTGACGGTGCCGCGCAGCGGACCGAGCGCCTCCGTCTTGTGTTCCACGGCGCCGTCATCACCGATGACCCGGATGCCGCCGTGCGCGTCGTAGGCGACGACGTGGTGGGAGTCCGGAGTGAGGACCATGCCGGCCACCATCGGGTTCGGCCCGGCGACCACTCGACTGTGCGGTCTCGACCACGCGGTCAGTACCGCCGAGCGGGCCTTCTCGTCGGCCTTGTAGTCGTAGGCTTCGACCGCGCTTTGCAGGCTCTGCGCGGGGTTGTGGTCAAGGGTGTCAGCGGCCCGCGCCAAGGACTGCGCCTGTTGCGCAACATTTTTCTCGTGGTAGGAAAGAACGCCGAACGCAATGACAGCGAGCAGCATGACTGCCATACCCACGGCGAAGAGTTGTGTCCGGCGTAGTCGCCTGCGGGCGGTCCGCGCCGCTTCTTGGGCTTCCTCACGCTCGGCGACGAGGCGGCGTGATGCCTCGGCCTGTTGCCGTTGCGTGACATATCGGCGGCGCCAGTCGAGCACTGCGGCGCCCATGACGTCGTGGAAGATCTCGTAGCGGGGCGGCCCCGTTACGCCGACGGCCGGCGGCAGGGGCCGCAGGATACGGTTCGGTCCCGAACACAGCATTTCGAGGAGGTCCTGCACCGCGCTCACCGGTAGCTCCGACCAGCCGGCGAGGTCCTGCGCGGTCAGCGCGATCTTCGTCCCGGACGCGGTGACCAGGTGATGGAACACGTCGCCGGCGACGTCGACCTGCGCGGGCGACAACCCCGCCATGACGTTGTCGAGGTGGGTCTGCACGATCGTCTGGGCCCCGCCGAGGTCGTCCAGGGTGCTCTGCCGAAGGCACGACGATCCGGTGGCGCGCTCCTGGTCCCACAGGCGGGTCAGCACGAGCTGGAGGTAGGGGGTCTCGATGTCCCCGCGGTCGTCTGCCGCGGCCCCGTCCGCGGTGAACCCGTCGCGTGCCGCCCCCTCCGGCGCCACGCGCACCTGACCGGTGCGGACTTGATCCAACAGGGTCGTGATGAGGCCGGGCTCGATGGACATCGTGCGGTCGGGTGGCGCGAGGAGGTTGTAGCGGTCGAGGGGGCCCTTGATGGCGGCGTGGGCCGTGTCGCGGCTCAGGTGCGCCAGCCGGAGATAGTTGTCGAAAAGGCGCGGCACCCGGCCCTCGAAACGATCGAGGCCGGCAAGCGCGTCCTCGCGGATCGACAGCAGGACATGCACCGGCAGATCCCGGGCGCTCAGGATCCTGCCGAGCTCGGCGGTCAAGCCTTCCTCACCGCGATCCGTGGGGTGGTAGAGGAAGTACTCCTCGAACTGGTCGAGAATCAGGAAGATCGTCGAGACCCTGGCCTGGCGCAGCACCTCGCGAAGCCAGGCGACGCTGAGTTCGGGTGCACTGGCGACTTCCTGCACTGCGTCGGCCTCCACAGCGCCGGCACCGGTCACTCGCGACACCGCATCACTGACCGCCGCCGCGACGGTCGCGAGTGGGGCGTCGCGCCAGGTGCTCACGTATGCCACAGCCGCGCCGGAGAGGCCCAGATCGTCATCGGAGTCGTCATCGATGTGGTGAAGCGCAGGCAGCACACCTGCTTGCAGCACTGAGGTCTTGCCGACCCCGCTCGGGGCGTACAGCAGGGTGAGCCGCGAGGCGGTGAGGTTGTCGACGATGAGGTCGGACTCCTGCTCCCTGCCGAAGAAGTACGCCGCGTCCCCCTCGTCGAAGGGCACCAGCCCGACGTAGGGGCATTCCGGCACGTCGGGGTCGGTCGCGTCCTGGGACCGAGCGGGAGGACCCGTGGCGGTCGTCATGGCGTCACCACACAGTGGGCGGGAAGTCGTTGTTCGATAGCGGCGACGAAGTCCTCCACCCTGGCGGGCAGGATGTCCACGCCACGCTTGCCCCACGCGGCGCGGTCGATGGGGTCCGGGTCGGCCTGGATCGCCCAGGAATGGAAGTCCTTGCCCTCCTGCTCCCTCCGCAGCCGGTACAGCATCACTCGGAAGTTCCAGTCCCGCAGGCTGTAGCCCAGGAAGAGGAAGTGGCTGGTCTTGAGCTTCGCCGCGAGCTTCACCGGAAACAGACTCGCGACGTCGGCGCGGGTGATGTAGTCAACGTAGTGGTCTTCGGTGATCACGAAGCTGTCCGCTCCGTGGATCCGGTCCACCGCGCCGTGAATCTTCGCGATGACGGTCCGTTCGTTGAGCCGGAGGTTGACGTACTTGTTCGGTACTCGGATCACGGTCGGTTGACCACTGGCGGGGATGTGACGAAAACGTCCGCGATCTGGGCCTTCGGCGATGTAGGTGATGAGTTCGTACGGTTCACCCTCGTCTGTGAATGCGCGCTCGAGGGAGTCGTCGTAGTTGGTTGTCACGATGAGCATGCATTCGTGCTTCGCCTCACGGGTGCAGCGCGCCAGTCGGGCGAGGAAGTGGTGAAGATGAGTAGGTGGATAGTCCGCGTCGAAGATGTTGTGGAGTTCCTCTTCAAGCGAGCCTTCCCCGGCCAGCGCCGCCACGTACTGCGACACCTGGGCCAGGTCGTGGCCGTCGATCTTCACGTTGCCCAGGTACCGGGCGAGCTCGGCGGCGAGCTCCTGTCCGCTGGGCAGATGTCTGCCTCGCTCGAAGGAGGGTGGAGGTCGCTTCCACAGGTTGACTCCGGCGCCGAGTACCGGGACTATCTTGCCCCGCAGTAGGCGCCCGGTGATGAAGTCGTACACAAGTCCCAGCTCATCGGGCATCGCGCACACCCCCGTTCGCTGGCGCACGATGTGGCAGCTAGAGGCTGTCACCACGTCGAGCAGGGGAGCAACCGATTAACCTGAACGGCTCAAGATGTACGGTGCTGCAAGGCGTATCGCTACTCACGGGTGGCGTAGCCGCGACTCGATGCCGGCCGGTGGGCCCGGTTCGCCGAATAGCGCGCCGAGGGCCCAGTTGGCGCCGATCCAGGGCCAGCACGCGGCCTGCTCGGCGCTGTCCACCGGGAAGGCGACCACGTCGACTCCTGCGCCGCGGACGATGTGCACCAATGCCTGCGCCGCCTGGGACAGGATCCGGGACGGATCAGCGGCCACCTGTTCGGACACCGGCTGGGCGATGCGCACCGTGTGCACCGAGAGATCCGCCACGCAGCGCAGCCCGCCGATGCCACCACCGAAGTCGTAGAGCCCGGCGCGCACGCCCAGCGTGGTCAGCCCCCGCAGGTTGTCCTCGGCCTGCCCGCCGTCGGCGCCCGCGAGCTCACCGGCGACCGTGCGGATCGCCGACACCGGCGCTCGCATGCGCAGCGCCCAGGTGTAGCCGGCGGCCAGCGCCCCGAGCAACTCGATGATCCGGCCACAGTGTGCCGGCGGGGGCTTACTGGTCGCCGCACCGGTCGCGAGGGCGGGCAAGGCGTTGCCGAGCACCTCGAATGTCCGAGAAAGGGTCTGCGCGCCGGTGAACCCTCCGGCGACGAGTCGAGCGCCCACCGTGGACGCGGCCTGGGTGTCGACCGAAGGACCGGACAGCGCGGCCACCAGCCGCTCGGTGAGATCACGCAGGTAGTCCCGGGTCTGCGCAAGAGACATCGGCACGTAGGAGCCGGTGGCCAGCGTCCGGGCCCATTCCAGAGCGAGCGCAGCCGATGACGGGGAGGAACGGCCCTGGTCACCGGGTATCCCTGTGTGGTCGTATCCCACTGTGGCTGACCCTACCGATCACCAACCCGAGCCGTATCTCACCCTACAGTCGGGTGAGCGCCCGCACTGGGGCCATGTGACTGACTCAGTGTGGAGAATCGGCGGGAGTGAGCCAGAGCGCTCCGGCCGGCGGCAGCCGGAGTGCTGCGGAGTAGGGCCGTCCGTGCCACGGTGTCTCGTCGGCGATCACCTCGCCGAGGTTTCCGACGCCCGAGCCCCCGTAGCTCTCGGCGTCGGTGTTGAGTACCTCGCGCCAGCGGCCCGGGTGGGGCAGCCCCACCCGGTAGCTCTCGTGCGGGTTTCCGGCGAAGCTCGCCAGGCAGGCCAGCACCGATCCGTCATCGCCCCAGCGCAGGAAGCTCACCGCGTTGCCCCAGGCGTCGTTGGCGTCGATCCACTCGAAGCCGGCCGGGGTGGTGTCCTGGCTGTACAGCGCGCGGTGTGCACGGTAGGTGGTGTTGAGGTCGCCGACCAACCGCAGCACGCCAGCATGCAGCGGGTGGTGGCGCAGGTTCCAGTCCAGTGACTGGCTCTCCGCCCACTCGGTGGGCGCCCCAAGCTCGCTGCCCATGAATAACAGCTGCTTGCCGGGGTGGGCCCACATGTAGGCCAGCAGGCACCGCAGGTTGGCGGCCTTGTTCCAGTCATCGCCGGGCATCCGGTTCCACAGCGAGCCCTTGCCGTGCACCACCTCGTCGTGCGAGAGCGGCAGCACGAAGTTCTCGCTCCAGGCGTACATCAGTGAGAAGGTCATCTCGTTGTGGTGGTAGCCGCGGTGCACCGGATCGTGGCCGGCGTAGTCGAGGGTGTCGTGCATCCAGCCCATATTCCATTTGAAGCCGAAGCCCAGGCCGCCCACGTGCGTCGGCTGGGTGACGCCGGGCCAGGCGGTGGACTCCTCGGCGATCGTCACCACGCCGGGGTGTCGCTTGTAGACGGTGGCGTTCATCTCCTGCAGGAACGCCACCGCGTCCAGGTTCTCCCGCCCGCCGTGCTGGTTGGGTGACCACTCGCCCGGCTGGCGGGAATAGTCGAGGTAGAGCATCGAGGCCACGGCGTCCACCCGCAGGCCGTCGAGGTGGAACTCGTCGAGCCAGTACAGCGCGTTGGCGACCAGGAAGTTGCGGACCTCGTTGCGCCCGTAGTCGAAGATCAGGGTGCCCCACTCCGGGTGCGCGGCGCGGCGGGGGTCGGGGTGCTCGTAGCACGGCGCGCCGTCGAAGCGAGCCAGCGCCCACTCATCGCGCGGGAAGTGCGCGGGTACCCAGTCCATGAGCACCCCGATCCCGGCCGCGTGCAGCGTGTCGACGAAGTAGCGGAAGTCGTCGGGGGAGCCGTACCGCGACGTCGGCGCGTAGTAGGAGGTGATCTGGTAGCCCCAGGAACCGCCGAAGGGGTGCTCGGCCGCCGGCATCAGCTCGACGTGGGTGAACCCGGTCGTCTGCAGGTGCTCGACCAGCTGGTGGGCCAGCTCGCGGTAGCTCAGCCCCTGCTTCCAGGAACCCAGGTGTACCTCGTAGACGCTCATCGGCTCGGCCCACGACTTGCGGTGCGCCCGGTCTTCGAGCCACTGGGCGTCGCCCCACTCGTGGGCCGACGGGCCGGCGACCACCGAGGCGGTGGCCGGCGGGATCTCGGTGGCCCGCGCCATCGGGTCGGCCCGCTCATGCCAGCTCCCGTCGGGGCTCAGCAGCCGGAATTTGTAGCGGGTGCCGGCGCCGACGCCGGGCAGGAAGATCTCCCACACTCCGGACGAACCCAGCGAGCGCAGCGGGGTGGCCACCCCGGACCAGCAGTCGAAATCGCCGCACACCCGCACGCCCCGAGCGTGCGGTGCCCACACCGCGAACGAGGTTCCCGCGATCACCCCACCCGGCGTGGGGTAGGCCCGCGGATGCGCGCCGAGCACCTCCCACAGCCGCTCGTGGCGGCCCTCCCCGATCAGGTGCAGGTCGACCTCGCTCAGCGTGGGCAGCCAGCGGTACGGGTCGTCGGTGATCTCGGTGTGCTCGCCGTAGCGCACCCGCAGCCGGTAGTCGCCAGGACGTGGTGTCACGCCGTGGAACAGCCCCCCGGCGCAGTGCTCCAGCGGATACTCCGCGTCCTCGGCGAGCACCGTCACCTCATCGGCATGCGGGCGCAGCACCCGGACCACGGTGCCCTCGGGGTGCGGGTGCGCCCCGAGCACCGAATGCGGGTCGTGGTGCTCGCCGTCCAGCAGTCGGCGCAACTCATCGGCCGGTGGTGCTGAGCTGGCCTGGTCTGCCGCGTACACGCCTCACGTCCTCCCCGGATTCGTCTCCCTCCAGTGTGTCGGCTCGTGGCCGGATCCGCTGGATGGCGCGGGGTGAATCGCCCCGAAGGAGCAGCTGTTCCGCGGAACCGCTTCAGTGGCCTCGCAGGACGGCCACGATCTGGTCGACGACCCGATCGCGCTGCGGGTCGGTCAGGCGGCCGAAGTGCTCGCCGAGCATGTCGACGGGCAGCCACACCACGCGGTCGGCGAGCACGACGCCGTAGTCGGTCTCGGTGGCGTAGGCGGTGGCTCGGTAGCGGGTTCCGGTCTCGATCTCGGCGACCAGCACGGTGGGCCCGCCCGCGGCGTTGTAGATGTCCGCCGACACCACTGTGGACAGCTCTCGTTCCCCGGTGAGCGGGGACGGGGTGGAGATGAGGACGTCGCCCTGACTCGGGGTGGCGTGGCCTGGGTCCGTCACCGCCCGGTCTTCCACGCGGCCAGCGCACGGCTGCGTGCACGTGCGCGCGTATGCAGCCGGTTCACATCGTCGGCCTCGGTGAGCATCATCACGTGCTCGGCCAACTCACGGCGGGTCAGCTCCGCCCTCAACGCGGCATCGACCAGGCCTGACAGGGTGGTCCCCGTGCTGCGCGCATGCTCCAGAGCTCGGGCGTGAGTCGCGTTGGGAAGTGAGATGCCCACCTTCACGGTCATGCTTGCAGTCTGACCGATGGTCAGACCCGTGTCCATACCGCAGCTGACCCGCCCTGCGGTATTCTAGACTGTCTAGACATCCTAGGAGGGTGCGATGAGGTGGCAGCTCCAAGAAGCCAAGCAGCGCTTCAGCGAGGTGGTCCGGGCGGCCCACGCCGAAGGTGCCCAGTTCGTCACCCGGCATGGTGAGGAGGTCGCCGTGGTGGTGGACATCGCCGAGTACCGGAGAATGACGGGCGCCGACGTCGACTTCAAGGACTACCTCAGGTCAGCGCCGGACCTCGACGCTCTGGAGATCGTCCGGCCACGCCAGCCCACCCGCTTGGTCGACTTTGCGGACCAGCCGTGAGTTTTCTGCTCGACGCAGGCGTCCTGTCGGAGCTGCGCAAGCGTGCACCCGACGCGGGAGTGGCCGCCTGGTTCGACTCAGTCGACTCCGGGCAGCTGTATCTGAGCGTGCTCACCGTCGGGGAGATCCGGCAGGGAATCTGCCGGCTGCACCGGCGTGACCAGGCGCAGGCCGCAGTCTTCGACCGTTGGCTCGCGGGTGTGGTGCGCACCTACTCCGACCGTGTCGTGCCGGTCACCGCAGCGGTAGCGCAGGAGTGGGGCAGGCTCAACGTCCCCGATCCGGTGCCCGTGGTCGACGGTTTACTGGCCGCGACGGCGAAGGTGCACGACTGGACGCTGGTGACCCGCAACGTCGGCGACGTGGCCGGCACCGGAGCGCGGCTGCTCAATCCCTTCACCGGCGCTGGATGATGGTCAACACGGACGATCCGGTTAGCAGCGGTCGTGCTTGCCTGATTTTGTCGCTGCGGGTCGGTACCCTCCGGTGTCGCTGTCGAGGAGGGGAGTGTTCGTGCCTTACGAGCCACCGGGCTGGCTGGCGCGGGCCGTCGGCACCTTCGGCCGGTCTGCGCGGGAGCAGCTGAGCAACCGGTGCCGGTGAGCCGGAAGAGGCGCTGCGCGTGCCCCTGGTCGCCATGGTGAAGGAGATCGGATCACGGCACGCCCTGCAGGTGGTGCCGGTGGGCGAAGCGATGTTGTCGGACCTGCAGGTGCGGCCGGACTATGCGGTGCAGGTCGATGGCGCGATCTGCGGGTACATCGAGATCAAGAAGCCGGAGCTGGGCGCGGACGCGCCGGCATTGACGGGCAAGCACACTGCGCCACGCAGGCGCCCTGTTGTATACCCGACCCAGTCGGGAGGAATTGGAGGAATATTCCTGGGTCTGATGCCTAACCTGGCGCCGAAAGGTTAAGGGGACAACAGCATGGCAGGAAACCAGCGGTCGTGTCCAGGCGTATGGAACGAGGTGCTGGGGGACCCGCGCGATATGGTGAACGGCTGGATTGCTTGATACTCCAATCTCCAGCGGCGAAAGCCCGGCGCCCATCGGAAAGACGCCTGAAACCGGTGCCATCCCCTGCGTCGGCGTCTTGTGTTAGCCGACGCAACCTCCGGAGGATGGAGCGATATCTAGTGAAGATATTCAAGGAGATGAGTGGAGCACCTAAGTCGCGCTCGGACGTACAACAGGGACGAACGTGGGATCACCTAAGGGGCGCGAGCCCGAGGGTGACGGAGTTCCCGTAGTAGTCGTGGGAGTAGCGCCCCACCAAGGAGTCCGGGAAAGCCGGAATCAGGGCGAAGGGGAACAGGTGACCGGACACATCAAGACCGAGAGGTATGCGTGATGCAGAGCGCTGAAACGGTGCTGAGTGTCCTCCGCGAGCGCGGCGGGCGTGGTCTGCCGTGCGACGAGTTGTATCGACAGATGTTCAACCCGCAGCTGTATCTGTTGGCCTACGGGCGCATCTACTCCAACCAGGGGGCGATGACGCCTGGAGTCACAGAGGAAACCGTGGACGGCATGTCCAGGGGAAAGATCGACCGCATCATCGATGCGATGCGCCACGAGCGCTACCGGTTCAGCCCCGCCCGACGGACCTACATCCCGAAAAAGAATGGGAAGATGCGTCCGCTCGGTATGCCGACCTGGTCGGATAAGCTGGTCGGTGAGGTGGTGCGTCTCCTGTTGGAGGCTTACCACGAGCCGACCTTCTCCGATCGCTCCCATGGGTTTCGTCCTGGCAGGGGATGCCATACCGCTTTACGCGAAGTGGCCATCACCTGGACCGGGACGACCTGGTTCGTCGAGGGAGACGTCACCGACTGCTTCGGATCGCTGGACCACGAGGTCATGATCACGACGCTGGCGGAGAAGATCCACGACAACCGGTTCCTCGGCCTGATCCACCAGATGCTCACGGCCGGATACCTGGAGGATTGGGAATACAACGCCACGCTCTCCGGTGCGCCGCAGGGCGGGGTCGTTACGCCCCCAACGCACTTGGCAACTCGCGCGTTGGTCGCCCTCCGTGTCGGTGCTGTCGTGGTGTTCGGTGGTGGTGGTTCGTTCCCGGGTGGGGATGCGGTGGCGGATGGTGATCTTTTCGGGTCC
>JBOHFI010000062.1:0-29325 GCA_050699595.1 Pseudonocardiaceae bacterium
AAACGACACAGGATGTCGTTTCCGGCACACAAACCGCGATCATGAGGGTCTTCGGGGGTTGAGCGGCGCACTCACGGTGAGGTTGGGCTGGGGCGCGGCCCCGTTAGGTCTGTCTCGTCGAGTTCACGGTTGTGGGCCCGCCGCAGGTGCGCAGCTGGGGTGGTTGGGCTTCTTACGGCCGGCGGCGGCGTGCTCGGCAAGCTCGTCGTCGCCGGCCGCAACTCGATGGCGGTGGTGATGTCGCTCGACGACGTATACGGCAACTACCCTACGTGAGGAGACCGGACAAGCAATCCGGAGTTCAGGTGATCCCCTCCTTTCATGACGACCCGAACGCACTCGACCACGACAAGGATATCCAGAGATTCAAGCCGACCACACCGTGCAGCGCCTCAGGAGCGAGCGGGTCAGCTTCTAGTACCGCAACGGCACTTCTCCGTTTCGGCGGGCGCACTGTTTTGTAGCCGCAGCTTGATCGTTGAAAGTGAGGTGTGGCCGTGCAGAAGTGCACGGCCACACCTCACTTTCAACGATCACCAATGGACACCGGTAAGGGCAAACCGGACGATTGACCGACACGCCGTTGCGGTGTTAAACTCATCCGCCAAGCGGGAGTTGGGCAGCGAATGATGCCGTCGAACCCGTGGAGGTGCGCTGGGCGGAACTGCGATATCACACTATCGGAGTCAATGTGGAGATTCCGGTAAAACAGGGGGTATGATGTCCTTGAGGGCAGTGCATCACTCGGTCGCGAATAGGCGAGGACACCGGCGCGCCGCCATCATGGTGGCGGGTGCGGCACTTCTGGTGACAGGACCGCTGGCGGGCTGCGCGAGAACCAACTTAACCGCTGTGGCCGCGAACAGCAGCGCCGCGCCGGCAGCACAGTGTGCCGCCACCGGGACGGGGTATGCGGCTACCCAGCTGTTCTTCGGCAAGTCGATTCCGGGTGGCGGCACGGTCTCCGACGCATCCTTCGCCCAGTTTCTCGACCATGAGGTCACCCCACGGTTCCCGGCCGGGTTCACGGTGGTACCTGCGATGGGCCAGTACCGGGAGACCAACGGAGTGATCGACCATGAGGCCAGCGACATGTTGATTTTGATCTATCCGCGGGACACGGCGAGCGATGCCGGCAAGAAGATCGACGAGATACGCACCGTGTATGACAAGACCTTCCACCAGGAGTCGGTCCTGCGCGAAGATCAGCAGCCGTCCTGCGTGTCGTTTTAAGGCGAGCGCGCGCACCCCGTGGCGCACGGTGCGCGCCCCGCTCGACAGCCGAACTGCTCGGCGGCGCTGACGTCGAGCTCGGGACCCTGGGTGCTGCCCGACGGTGACGATCTGAGCCACCGTGGTGGGGCTCACGTGTCCAGCGGTGGCAATCGAGACGCTGCGCAACCCGTTGCGCAGCGTCTCGACGAACCCCCACACCACGAATGGGTGGCCATTGACTGACTCATTGTCAACTGACTATGGTCGAACTCACAGCTAGACAGGCCTGTCCGTGCCCGCCTCGTCGGCCCACTAGGGGCCAGTGGCGGCCATTCGCGCGACGCCGGGCGGTTTTTAGCGAGCGACAGGAGGGCTTTCGTAGCGAGCAACGCAGTCAACCGGTCCGCCTACTCAATCAATAGAGAGGAAAGTCATGACCGACTACGATCCGAGAACGGCCACCGGAATTCCGACCGAGCCCGTCGGCTCACTCCCCCGACCCTCCACGTTGCAGGCAGCCTACGCCGCCTACGACGAGGGAAAGATCGATAAAGAAGCGCTGGAAGCCGAGCAGGACGCCGCGGTCCGTGATTCGCTCGAGCGCTATGAGGCCACCGGGTCGCCGATTGTCTCCGACGGCGAGCAGCGGTGGTCCAGTTTCGCCACCTATCCCATCACCGACACCCTGGCCGGAACCGGCCTCGCCGAGAACCTCGGCCCGGGCGGCCAGTTCTTCGCGATCTTCGCCGACGGCCACGGACGGCAGCTTCCGCGCCTGACCGGTGGTCCCCTGCGGTACAAGACCTACGCGGCCGACACGCTGAAGAAATCCATCGGTCTGACGAACTCCCCGATGAAGCAGGCCGTGATAGCGCCGTCCATGCTGGCCCTGCTGTACCCGCTGAGAGAAGAGGTGCCCGGCTACCCCCGGGAGCAGTTCGAGGAAGACCTCGTCAACGAATGCGAAAAAGACATCCGCGACGCTTTCGCCGCCGGAGCCGCCCGGGTTTCCATCGACTTCACCGAGGGCCGGCTGGCCACCAGAGAAGACCCACGAAATCCGTGGACGGGCGCCGGCCTGCTCCCGCACTTCATCGAGCTCAACAACCGCGTACTCGCACGCTTCACAGCGGAGGAGCGGTCGAAGATCGGTATCCACACCTGCCCGGGTGGGGACCGGGACTCGGTGCACAGCGCCGATGTTCCCTACAACAACCTACTCCCGAGCATGTTCCAGATGAACGCCGGCTATTTCCTCATCCAGCTGGCGAGCGAGCGGGACAAGGACCCGGTCTACCGGTCCATCGGGGAACACCTGCGCGACGACGCGAACGGCGTGGCGCAGATGGCCTACATCGGAGTGATCAACCCGGGGAATCCCCGCGTCGAGAGCGCCGAGGAGGTCCGCGACGCCCTGGCCAGGGCGTCCAACTTCATCCCCAAGGAAAGGATCGGTGCCACCGACGACTGCGGCTTCTCGCCGTTCAGCATCGACGAGAAGCCGAACCACGGTTCGCCTGATTACGCCCGCGACATCGCGTTCCAGAAGATCAAAAACAGGGTCGAAGGAGCCAGGATGGCCGCGGAGAAGCTCGGCGTCAGCTGAGTTAAGGTCTCGCGACGGAGGTGTACGGGCGCCTGGTGGCCCCCGCGGTCTTCAACACCGACGTGGTCGAGCAACTCGACCAGGCGGGTTCGATTCCCGTCCGCCTCCGCCAACCGTCACCGCAGCCGGATCTCCTGGTGCCCTCTAGCCTGTGGTGATGACGCCGCGCCGCGCCGCCGAGCCTGATGTCCCGCAGCGGGGCAGTGAGGAGACCTTCGACCGGCTGGTCGAGGAGGGGGAGCAGCGGTTGGGCCGGTCGTGGCTCGGCCTGGCCGCGACCGGTTTCCTCGGTGGTCTCGACGTGGGTGTCGGCGTGCTGGCGCTGCTGCTCGTGGAGCACGCCACGCACAGCGTGCTGCTGGGCGGCCTGGCCTTCTCAGTGGGGATCATCGCGCTGTCCCTGGCGCGCAGCGAGTTGTTCACCGAGAACTTCCTCGTCCCGGTGGTCGCGGTCGTGGCCAAGCGCGGCACGCCGCTGGGTCTGGCGCGACTGTGGATGATCACGCTGCTGACCAACCTCCTCGGCGGGTGGGTCGTGACCGGGTTGGTGATGGCGGGCTTCCCGGCGCTGCGCGGCAGCGCCATCGAGGCGGCCCAGTCCTATGTGGCCCTGGGCTTCGGCTGGTCGGCGTTCGCGCTCGCGTTGGTCGGTGGCATGCTCCTCACGCTGATGACCCACCTGCAGCACGCCACGGGCTCCGAGGGGGTACGCCTGGTGCCGGCGGTGTTCACGGGCTTCCTGCTCGGCGCCGGCAAGGTCAACCACGCGATCGTCGCCTCACTGGTCTGCTTCGCCGCGCTGCAGGCCGGCGCACCGTTCGGGTACCTGGACTGGCTCGGGCTGTTCGCCTTCGCTGGGCTCGGGAACATGCTCGGCGGCCTCGGGCTGGTCACCGTCCTGCGCTTGCTCCAAGTCCCCCACAAGGTACTGGCCGAACGCCGCAAGAACGCTGAGTCTGAAGGCTGAGGTGGCATCGACCCGAGTAACCCCGTGCTCGGTTTAGATGATTCGAGAAGGGGAATCCCATGGTTTGACAGACGACTCCACCGGGGGCCGCGCTGCGGCGAGGAAGAGTGTGGCCATGGAGTGGTGCGCCTGCACCAACGGCGTGGGATTGCGGCATCACGGTTTACTGCACCCCGTGACCTCGGATCTGGCCGCCACCCTCGCCTCGTTGGTCGCCGGTCGGCTGGCCCAGCGCGAGCCGGTACTGGCTGCGCTGCCTCCCGCCACCTCGGACGGTCTCCGTGCCCGGGTGCCGGCCGCGGACCTGGCCGGGCTGCACACCGCCGACGCGAGTGAGCTCTATCGCCATCCCGGCCGTGTGCTGGGCCGTTACCGGGACTGGATCTCCGCCACGAGTCCCGAAGGCGGGCCGATCACCATCGTCACCGTCCCTGACCTGGGCAACAAGGACGCGCATCGGGCGGCGTTATGGATGCACATCGACGCCGTCACCACCGTGGCCCTGGCCGAGTGCGATCTCACGCTGGTCTGCGTCTACCCCGACGACCCCGACACCGCCGACGCGGTGCGCGGGGCGCACCCCAGCCTGCTCAACGGGGCGATCATCCCCAGCCCGAAGCACCTGCCCGCGGAGGAGTTCCTGGCCCGCTACCCGCTGCCCCCGCCGATCGAGCTGGGCGAACCGGAGATCACCGACACCACCGAGCACCCCGCGCAGCTTTCCGGGCTGCGCCGGATCGTGTCCGGTCACGCCGACCGCGCCGGGCTGCCCCCCGCCCGGTGTGACGATTTCGTGCTGGCCGTCAGCGAGATCGCCAGCAACGCCCTCGAACACGGCGCCCCACCCGCGGCAGTGTGCCTGTGGACCACGGCGACCTCGGTGATCTGCCAGATCACCGACACCGGCGAGTACACCCAGCCGCTGGCCGGGCTCCTGCACCCGCCGCCGACCCAGCGCCGGGGCCGCGGCCTGTGGCTGGCCCATCAGCTCTGCGACCAGTTCTACCTGTGGCCCCGCCCCACTACCATTCGGCTGCACATGGACCGAACCTGAAAGCGGTGTTGGCGTGCTGGTAGCGCACGATCAGAGACCCGGCAAGCCGCTCGACCGCCGTTCACCGTTCTTCGTCGGCATGAGCGCCGCCGCAGGCGTCGCGGTGATGGTCGGCATAGTCGGCATGGTCATCACTGTTCGGGACGTGTTGGTGCTGATCGGGCTGGCGCTGTTCCTCGCGATCGGCCTGGAGCCCGCGGTGTCCCTGCTGGCTCGGCGCAGGGTCCCGCGGTGGGGGGCGGTGACCACCGTGCTGGTGACGGCTCTGGCGCTGGTGAGCGGGTTCCTGGCTGCGGCGATCCCCCCGCTGACGCGCCAGGCCACCCAGTTCCTCACCCAAGCCCCGGCCATGCTGGCCCAGCTGCAGCAGAATCGCCATTCGCTGCTGGGTCAGCTCGACGAGCGCCTGCACCTACAGCAACGCCTCCAGCAGACCCTCAACGGTGACGCCTCGAGCGTGTTCAACGGCCTGCTCGGGGCTGGTCAGGTCGTGTTCAGCGCCGTGGCCAACGCCCTGATCCTGGTCGTGCTCACCATCTACTTCCTGGCCGACCTGCCCCGCATCCGCGCGACCCTCTACCGACTGGTGCCGCATTCCCGCCGCCCCCGCGCGATCCTGCTCGGCGATGAGATCTTCGCCAAAGTCGGTGCCTACGTACTGGGCAACCTGCTGATCTCGCTGATCGCCGGGGGCCTCACCTTCGCTTTCCTGGCGATCGTGGGAGTGCCCTACCCGCTGCTGCTGAGCATCTTCGTCGCCATCCTGGACCTGGTCCCGGTGATCGGCTCCACCATCGCGGGCGTGGTGGTATGCCTGGTCGCGCTGAGCGTGTCGCTACCCGCCTGCCTGGCCACCATCGGGTTCTTCCTGATCTACCGGCTGGGCGAGGACTACCTGCTGGTCCCTCGACTCATCGGGCGGGCGCTCAAGGTACCGGCCATGGTGACCGTCGTGGCGGTGCTGCTGGGCGGCGCCCTGCTGGGCATCGTGGGCGCCCTGGTCGCCATCCCCGTCGCCGCAGCCCTGCTCCTGCTGACCCGAGAGGTGCTCTTCCCCCACTTCGACCGCACCTGACGTGCAGCGTCACCAATAGTGCCGTCGGCCGCCGATGGGGCGCCCGACCGACCCGAGCAGCACCAAGATCACTCCGACGACCACGAGGATGATCCCGAGTGTCACCAGAATCGAAATCCCGAGCAGGTACCCCGCCACCAGTAAGATGATACCTAGAACGATCATGATGCCTCCCAGCAGCTCCGACCAGGCGTCCGCAGCCCGATCGTAAGGCACGCCGACGACCGCGGCTAGCCGCTGACGACCCTCGGCGCAGCGGTGCCTTAAACGACCAACGGGCTGCCGGCTCAGACGATGCCGGCTCAACCTCAGCCGACGGCCAGACACAGTCCGGGTCGATGCCCAATGGCAGCTTGCGCGGCACCACGGGCGCCTCCCAACTCCCCGTCACCGTTCGAGCCTGGTCCACCGGCTTCACCGCGCGGGATCGTCGCCAAGAGGTTAGGTTGGATTTTTCCGCCACGGGCCGACGAAAGGAAGGCACTCGCTGTGGGAGCCGGAGACAAAATTGAGAACCAGGCTGACGTTCTCGAGGGCAAGGTGAAGGAGGCTGCGGGCCACGCCACTGACGACCCGGAGCTGGAGGCTGAGGGCCAGGTTGATCAGACCAAGGGCCATGTCAAGCAGGCCGGCGAGAAGGTCAAAGACGCCGTGAAGGACGTCCTCGATAAGAAGTAAGGGAGCGGGCCGGGCCGGGGCGATCGCGGCCCGCTTCGCCGATCTGGTGAACCAGGGCCGACTGGAGGTACCGCTGCCCGGTCGGGGTCGCACCGCGCGGCGGTGGCGGACGTTGGCCGGGCTGGCGGAGGATGATCTCGATCTGGCCCGCCTGGCCGAGGCGCACCTCGATGCGCTGGCCATCCTAGACGAGCTACCCGGGCCCGCACCGGCTCCGGCGGTGCCGCTGCCGGACCAGCGGTGGGCGGTGTGGGCCGCCGAGCCGCCGAACGGCCGGGTAACCGCCGAGCCGGTTCGGGATAGCGGGTGGCTCCTGACCGGGATCAAGCGGTGGTGCTCGGGGGCCCACGCCTGCACCCATTCCCTGGTCACCGCGCACGCCGACGACGGCGGCCGGCTGTTCGCGGTGGATCTCTCCCAGGCCGGGGTACGGGCGGGCGTGGGTGGTTGGGAAGGGTTGGGGATGGCCGGCAGCGGCACAGAGGACGTCGAGTTCGACGCGGTACCGGCGGCGGCGGTCGGCGGGCCGGGGGCGTACCTGGACCGAGTTGGTTTCTGGTACGGCGCGATGGGTGTGGCGGCCTGTTGGTACGGCGGGGCGGTCGCGGCCAGCCGGCCACTGTGGGAGGCGGCCCGCAGCGGGGGTCTCGACCCGCACGCCCGGGCCCATCTAGGCGCGCTCGACTCCGCGCTGGCCGCAGCCGGAGCGGTGCTGCGGGAGGCGGCCGCGGCCGCGGACCTCGGGCCGGATCCGGCGACGAGCGAGGCCCCGAGCGTGCGGCTGGCGCGGCGGCGGGCACTGCGGGTACGGGCGGTGGTGGAGGCCGCCGCGACCCAGACCATCGAGCGGGTCGGCCGCGCGCTGGGACCACGCCCGCTGGCCACCGACGCCGCGCACAGCCGCCGAATCACCGATCTGACCGTCTACCTGCGGCAAAGCCACGCCGAACGGGACCTCGCCGCGCTCGGGGACCTCGCCGCCGGTACCGAGGAGTGGCACCCGTGGTGCGGCTGATCGAGGGCCTCGGCACCCCGGAGTCGACGTGACGGGCCTGGAGCGGGCTGGCCGCCCTGGACAACCTTCGACCTGCACCCGCCGCCGGCCACGGTCGTGGCTGTCGGCCCAGCCCGGCGACGAAGCGATCCTCGGGCCGCCCTCGGTGGCCCGGCTCACCCGCGACTACGAGGTGATCCTGCTGTGAACCCCAGTCTGCCGGCCGGGTACTTCGAGGGCCTCTACGCCACCGCCACCGACCCGTGGGGGTTCGCCACCCGCTGGTATGAACACCGCAAGTACGCCTGTGCACTGGCGGCGCTGCCCCAGGAGCGGTACCGCCGCGGCTACGAGCCGGGTTGCTCGATCGGTGTGTTCACCGAACACCTCGCGGCCCGCTGCGATGAGCTGCTGGCCACCGATGTGGCCGAGGCGCCCCTGCGCGCCGCCCGTGGTCGTTTGACGCAGTCACCCCATGTGGTCCTCGAGCGTCGGGCGGTGCCTGAGCACTGGCCGCCGGGCAGCTTCGACCTCATCGTGATCAGCGAGCTCGGCTACTACCTCGACCCCCGCGACCTGAACCGACTGTGGGTCGCCGCCACCCACGCCCTGCAACCGGGCGGCACGCTGCTGACCGTGCACTGGCGCCACCCCGTGGCCGACTACCCCCAGACCGGGGACGATGTGCACGCCGCCCTGGCCGCGCAGCCGGGCCTGGGCCGGCTCGTCGAGCACGTCGAGGAGGACTTCCGGCTCGAGGTGTACCTCCGCACGCCCCCCGCCGTGCAGTCGATCGCCACGCAGACCGGCCTGCGGTGACCCCCTCTGACCACCCGTTCAGGCGAGTGGGAGTCGTGGTGCCCGCGCACAACGAGGCGGAGCTCCTGCCGGCATGTCTCGCGGCGCTGCGCCGCGCCGCCGCCACGGTCGACGTCCCGGTTCACCTGCTGGTGGTCCTGGACGCGTGCAGCGACCGCACGGCCGAGGCCGCCGGCGACGCCGAGGTCCTCGCGGTGTGGGAACGCAACGTCGGGGCCGCCCGCCGCGCCGGCTTCACCCACCTGCTCCACGAACTCGGCGCCGACCGGGTCTGGCTGGCGAGTACCGACGCTGACACCCAGGTGCCGAAGGGGTGGTTGGCCGACCAGTTGACCCATGCGCACCGCGGTGCCGACGCCGTGGCCGGCATGGTCAGCGTCGCCGACTGGAGCGAGCATCCACCTACCACCGCCGAGCGTTTCCGGCGGCTGCACCACCACGTCACCGGGCATTACCACGTGCACGGGGCCAACCTCGGGATATCCGCCCGCAGCTACGTCACCGTCGACGGATTTCCCCCACTGCCCGCCCACGAAGACATCGCCCTGGTCGCCGCTCTGAAACGCACCGGGCACCGGGTCCTGCACGCCGCCGACCCCCCGGTGATCACCAGCGCCCGCCGCCACGCCCGCGCGACCGAGGGCTTCGCCGATTTCCTCATCCAGCTCGCCGAGCACGACCCCGACCCGGTCAGCTGACCCGGACGCCAGATCAGCCGAGGAAGCCGGGGGAGCTAGCGTGCGCGCTCATGGATGTGCGCCGGCAGGTTCCGCGCACCGACGCGGTGCTGGCCGTTCCGGCGGTGGTCGCCGCCGCGCGGCGGTTGGGGCGCCAGCGGGTGAAGCGCGCGGTGATCGCGGCTCAGCAGCGGGTCCGCGAGGGTGAACTGCCGCCGGCCGGCGTCGTCGCGGAGGTGCTGGCCGCCTTGCCGGACACTGCGACGACGCTGCGCCCGGTGCTCAACGCGACCGGGGTAGCTGCTGCACACCAACCTGGGCCGGGCGCCGCTGTCCGCCGTTGCGGTGCAGGCGCTGGCAGCCGCGGCCGGCACCACCGATGTGGAGCTGGACCTGGCCACCGGCGGGCGAGGACAGCGAGGAGCCGGCGCGTTGGCCGCGCTGGCGCAGGCGGTGCCCGCGGCGGGTGGGGTCCATGTGGTGAACAACGGCGCCGCGGCGCTGGTGCTCGCCGCGACCGCGCTGGCCGCGGGTCGCGAGATCGTGCTGGCGCGCGGTGAGCTGGTGGAGATCGGCGACGGGTTCCGCATCCCCGATCTGCTGGAGTCCACCGGTGCCCGGCTGCGTGAGGTCGGCGCCACCAACCGGGTCACCCGCAAGGACTACGCCGAGGCGATCGGGCCGCAGACCGGATTCGTGCTCAAGGTTCATCCGTCGAACTTCCGCGTCACCGGGTTCACCTCCACGGTGGCGGTCACGGAGCTGACCGGGCTGGGCGTGCCGGTGGTCGTCGACATCGGCTCGGGGCTGCTCGCGCCGCACCCCATGCTGCCCGAGGAACCCGACGCGGCCACCACGCTGGCCCACGGCGCGGACCTGGTCACGGCCAGCGGCGACAAGCTGCTCGGCGGCCCGCAGGCCGGGCTGCTGCTGGGCTGCGAGCAGCTGGTGACCCGGCTGCGCCGGCACCCGCTGGCCCGGGCGTTGCGAGTGGACAAACTCACCCTCGCCGCGCTGGAAGCCACCCTGCGGGGCCCCGCGACCCCCACCGCCCAGGCACTGGCCGCCGATCCGCACGCACTCTACCAGCGCGCGACGGTGATCGCGACGGCACTGGCCGCGCGCGGGGTGGACGCGACGGCGGTGACCTCACGGGCCGCAGTGGGCGGCGGCGGCGCGCCGGGGGTGACGCTGGACAGCGCCGCGGTCAGCCTGCCGGAGCGCTACGCTCCGCTGTTGCGGGCCGGCAGGCCGCCGGTGCTCGGCCGCGTCGAACACGGTCGCTGCCTGCTCGACCTGCGCGCGCTGCCCGCCGAGTGCGACACCACGATGGCGGACGCGGTGCTGGCATGCATGTCGTAGCCACCGCAGGTCATGTTGACCACGGAAAGTCCACCCTGGTCCGCGCGTTGACCGGGATGGAACCCGACCGGTGGGCGGCCGAGCGGCGCCGGGGGATGACCATCGATCTGGGGTTCGCCTGGACAGCCCTGCCCACCGGGCAGACCGTGGCGTTCGTCGACGTGCCAGGGCACGAGCGGTTCGTGCCGAACATGCTCGCCGGCATCGGCCCGGTGCCCGCCGTGCTGTTCGTGGTCGCGGCCGACGAGGGGTGGATGCCGCAGTCCCGGGAGCACCTGGAGGCGTTACACGCGCTGAACGTGCGGCACGGACTGCTGGCGGTGACCCGCAGCGACCTGATGGACCCGCGGGCGGCCCGCGCGCAGGCGCTGGAGCACCTGGCGGGTTCGTCGCTGGGCCGGGTCCCCTCGGTCTGCGTCTCCGGCGCCACCGGGGCCGGGCTGGACGCGCTGCGGGCCGCGCTGGGCACGCTGGCCGCCCGACTGCCCGCGCCGAACCTGGACGCCGACGTCCGGCTGTGGGTCGATCGGGCGTTCACCATCCACGGCGCGGGCACTGTGGTCACCGGAACGCTGACCGGCGGGACGCTGCGCGTCGGCGACGAGCTGGAGCTGGGCCCCGGGGGCCGGCGGGTGGGCGTGCGGGGGCTGCAGTCCCTGGGCCTGCCCGTCGAGTCCGTGCCCGCGGTGGCCCGGGTGGCGGTCAACCTGCGGGGGCTGCCGCGCGAGGCCGTGCGCCGAGGTGGCGCCCTGCTCACCCCGGGACCTTGGCTGGCCACCCGCACCGTCGACGTCCGACTGTCCCCCGGTCTGGCCGCCGAGCTGCCCCGGCAGGTGGTGCTGCACACCGGCACGGCCGCGGTGGCGGTGCGGGTCCGGCCGCTGGGCGGGGACACCGCGCGGTTGGGCCTAGCGCAACCGCTGCCGCTGCGGATCGGGGACCGCGCGCTGCTGCGCGATCCCGGTACCCGACGTGTCTGCGCCGGGGTCACCGTGCTGGACGTGGCCCCACCCGCGCTGCGCCGCCGAGGGGCGGCCGCGGCCCGCGCCACCGAGCTGCGCACGATGGACGGCATCCCGGACGGGGTCGCCGAGCTGCGCCGCCGCGGCGTGGTGCGGCGCGACGCGCTGATCGCGATGGGTGTCCCCGGACCTGCCGGAGCGCCGCAGGCCGGTGGTTGGCTGCTCGATCCCGCGCTCCTGGTGCAGCGCGCCGCCCAACTCGCCGACGCCGTGGCCGAGCACGCCGCCGCCCATCCGCTCGAGCCGGGGATGCCGCTGGAGACCGCCCGGCAGATCACCGGACTGCCGGACGCGCGATTGGTCGAACTCCTGCTGGGCGCTGCGCCACCCGGTCGTGGGCTGGCCGTCGCCGACAGGCGAGTGCACCTAGCGGGCGCCTGCGCGGGGCCAGTCTCTGAGCTGCCCGACGCGGTCCGCGGCGCGATCGCCGAACTGCACGCCGAGCTCGCGGCGCGGCCCTTCGCCGCACCCGAGGCGCACCGGCTCGCCGCGCTCGGGCTGGGCGGCAAACAGCTCGCCGCCGCCGTACGAGCCGGCGCGCTACTCAAGATCGCGGATGGGATCTACCTCGCTCCCGGCGCCCAGGAGACCGTCCTCGAACGGCTGCGCGCCCTGCCCAGCCCGTTCACCCTCAGCCAAGCTCGCCAAGCCCTGGGCACCACCCGCCGCGTCGCCGTCCCGCTGATGGAGCTGCTGGCCCGCCGCGGAATGAGCCGCCAACTCCCCGACGGCACCCACGAGCTCCGCTCGTAGGCGGAGCACGCTCTCCTGGATTCTTGTACACCATGTCCGGCGGAACTCTCAACTATGCTCGACGACGTGGCGGGCACTCCTCTCGATGCGGCGCGGCGGCTGCGTGACGCCGCGGTCGACGGCCGTCTCGAGGCTCTGGCCGAGCACCATGGCCTCTCGCTTGTCGTGGTGTTCGGCAGCGCCTCCCGCGGTCAGCCCGACGCGCGCGACCTTGATGTCGCGGTCGGTTCGCGCGCGCGGACCGGGCTCGACGTCCTCGCGGTGATCTGCGCGCTCATGGACCTGGTCGACCACGACCGGGTGGACCTGCTCGATCTCGATCGGGCCGGTCCGGTGGCACGCCAACACGCCCTGGTACCGGGCGACCCGTTGTACGAGCACCGACCGGGCGAGTTCGCTCGGCAACAGATGCGGGCCAGCGGGCAGCGCCTGGGCACCGAGTGGATGCGACGGCTGGATCTGGCGCTGATGGCGACTCGCCCATGACGCCTCGGCGTCTCGACCCGTCCATCGTCCACGCCAGGCTGTCGATCATGCGAGGGCTCCTCGACGACCTCGCCGGAGTCGATACGGCAGGGACGGCGCCGCTGGCCGAGAACCGGATGCTCCGACACGGCGTCGAGCGCATTCTCACCCAGCTCGTGGAGCTCGCCACCGCCATCAACGAACACGTGGCCGGCGCCCGACTGCACCGGGTCGCCACCACATACCGGGAATCCTTCGACCTCGCCGCGGAATGTGGCCTGATCGACAAACAGCTGCGCGACGATCTACTCCCCTCAGTCGGCATGCGCAACGTCCTGGTGTACGACTACCTCGAGATCGACCTGCGGAAGGTCGCGGTGGCCGTGCCGCTGGCCCTGAGCTGCTACCGCCGCTACGTGCAGCAGGTCGCCGAGTTCGTCATCCGCGTCGGTTGATCAAGACATCGCCGCGGCGCTTTGCTAGGGAGAGTCGTGTCCGATTCGTTCACCTGCGGGTTGACTATCAAGCGAGGTGATCCCCTGTTCTCGTGTGCCGGTTTGGTGATGGTGCGCGCCGCCATCCAACCCGCGGACCGACAGTGGCCGGGTTGGCCGGACGTCACCGAAGGGGAGGCGGGCGAAGGGGAGGCGCTTTCGGTCTGGTTGCGGAATGTGTGCGCTGACCCAATGGTACGTGAGGCGCTGATGATATCGAGTTCGTCGCTATCCCGCAGCCTCGATCTGGTGTGCGCTGGCGAAACACTGGATTCGCGGGACCTGCGTCGGATGGTTTCGGCAGTGACGCGCTACCTGTTGCGGATGAGGTCGCGGGCCACGCCGTTTGGCCTCCTCGCGGGAGCCGCAGTCGGGACTTTTGAGCAAGAAACTCCCGCGGCATTGTGGGGGTCGGCGCACCGCAAGGGTGTGCGACCAGACATGGGCTGGTTACGAGAACAGGTTGCCCGGTATGAACGACGTGTCGAGGTCTTACGTGGGCTGAGGGTGGTGGCCAACAACCTGTGCTTTGTCCGCGCGAACCGGTTGGTTTTGCCGTATGTACCAGCTTCGGAAGACAATTCGTCGCCGGGAAGACGGGCGGGTGAGTTGTCGGTGCGGTTCAGTGCGCCAGTGCGGCTGGTTGTGACCAGGGCCGCGTGCCCGGTGGAATTCGCGCGTGTCGCGCAGGAGCTGCACGAGCAGTTTCCGGCTGCGCCGGTCTGGGCAGCCGAGGTCATGCTGTGCGAGCTGGTGGCGTGCGAGGTGCTGCTGACCGAGCTGCGCCCACCGCCGGAAGAGGCCGATCCGCTGGGATTTGTGCTAGAGCGGTTAGCGACGGTACCGCACCTGGCTGAGATCGCGGACCTGACGGCTGACGTCGAGGAGCTACGGAAGATACAGGCGCGGCTCACGGCCTACGCGGCGCTGCCGCTCGGCGCTGGCGCGAAGCAGCTCCGCGAGGTGACGGGCCGAATGCAGCGACTGCATTCCACTGACCGGGTGGTCCAGGTAGATCTGGCGTTAGACCTGACGGTGGCGTTGCCTGGGGTGGTAGCCGCCGAGGCGGAGCACGCCGCGCAGGCGTTGTACCAGGTTATTTCGGGGCCAGCAGGGCACACTGAGCTGTCTGGATACCACGCGGATTTCGTGGAGCGGTACGGAGTTGGGGTGGCTGTTCCGATCAAGGAGGTGCTCGATCCGGACATCGGGCTGGGTGCCCCAGCTGGCTACCAGGTGCCTCCGAGCTCACGGCCAGCGCAGCGATCACACGGCGCCGAAGCCACGGCGCGGGACCGGCTGCTCGGAACTTTGGTCCAAGAGGCGACTTTCGAGGCAAACCAAGAAATCGTCCTAGACGATACGTTGTTGGCGCGGCTGGCTGACGTTAGCGACGCAACTGTTATCGACGTAACTGGGCCGCCGTCGGTCGAGTTGTGCGCTCACCTGCTGGCTGAGTCCGTACCCGCGATGACTGCCGGAGACTTTCGGCTGGTAGTGACTGGTGCTCTCGCTTCAGTGTCGACCATCGCTATGTTCGGGCGGTTCGGATACCTGCTCAACACGAAAGATCGCGGTCGAATCGCCGATCTGGCTCAGTCAGCGCCCACCGGAAACGCAGACGCGGTCCCCGCTCAGCTGAGCTTGTCGCCCTGCCATGCACGTGTGGCCAATGTGATCCAGGTTCCTCGATGGTTGGAGTACATCATCCCGGTAGGAACCTTCGCTGATCCCAGCGACGAACGAATATTGACCCCTGATGACCTGGCTGTATGCGCGGACTGGAACCGCCTGTACCTCATGGCGCGTTCGCTGGACCGCGAAGTGATCCCGACCGTGTTTCACTCGCTCAACTTCCACTCACACGCTCCCAATATCGCGCGTCTGCTGCAAGAGATCGCGCACACCGGTGTGCGCATGCGGCAAGCCTGGAGCTGGGGCGCAGCCGATGCGCTGCCGTACCTGCCAAGGGTCCGCTACGGGCGTACCGTGCTCAGCTCAGCAAGGTGGAGTGTGGACCATACGTCCCTTTTCCATTCCCGAACTCCCTTTGAGGAGTGGCGGAACTGTTTCGATCATTGGCGTCAACGTTGGCGGGTCCCGAACGCTGTCTACCTGACTGGTGTTGGCGACCAACGGATCGCCCTGGATTTGACCGCAGGCCAGCATCTGCGTCTGCTCCGTCAGGACTTGGCACGCCGCGGGAGGGTCACGCTGCTCGAACTCCCCGCCGGGGGTAAGTATGGGACCGAGTGGCTTGGGGGGCACGTCAACGAGGTTGTCTTTCCCCTGTCGGCCTCTGCCGATAACGCGGGCAACCCGAACCGGCCTTCCCGGGCAGCCACATTGATGCATGGCATGGGGGTTGCGCACCTACCTGGCGGGCGCTGGCTGTACGTCAAGGTGTATTGCTCGCCTGCCCGGCACGATGACCTCCTCGTCAATCACCTGCCAAGCCTGCTGGGGAAGCTGGCCAACGACGTCGACTGGTGGTGGTTCGTCCGGTACCTGGACCCGCAGCCACACCTGCGATTACGATTCCACAGCAAACCTAATGCAATTGGCGGCCAACTTCTTTCCATTCTTCACGACCGAATCGACATCCTGCGCGAGGCTGGTCTCGCCAGCCATTTCCAGGTCGACACCTATGTCCCGGAAGTCGGACGCTACGGCGGGTCGGACGCAATCATGGCGGCTGAACGGGTCTTCTGTGCGGACAGCCAAGCCGTACTGACCCAGCTCGCCTGGCTCCGTGCCGGGGGTGCCGATTTCGACCCGTCGGCGGTGGCCGCAGCCAACCACGTCGACATGACCTGCCAATTCTTCTGCGGCATTGGTGCCGGCATGGCTTGGTTGGCCGGCAACCGGCAAACCACAGTCAGCCGATCCGCCTCTGCTCCGCAGCGGCGCGACGCGACACGGCTGATTGATCCACATCGCTGGTCAGCACTGCGGGCCAGCCCGGGTGGTCAAGACGTGCTGCAGTCTTGGGCACATCGTGGCGCAGCCATCGCCAAGTACCGGGACAGCCTGGACATCACCGGTAGCCATACACCCCGCGACGACATACTCAACTCGCTGTTGCACATGCACCACAACCGGTTAGTCGGCGTCAACCTGGAGTCGGAACAGCGTTGCGTAGCACTTACCCGCAGTGCCACCCGCACCTACCAGCTACTATCTGAGAAACCGGCGATCGATTGACACTGCACATACAGGAAAGTTGACGCTCTGAGGCGGACAGCCGTTGTCCGTGCAGTCTCCCGAAGCTCGCACCGTGTCGACGTCCACCTGGTCGACGTACACGTCAACACGGACATCAAGGTCAAATGTGTCAGGTGTCGCAGGTGTCGTCATCAGTGCTTGCCCCCTCTTGCCCACGCGAACAGCAGTGAACGTCGAACCTACCCCTACCGTCGGCTCCCGCCGCTGCGCGCTGGCGCCGCAACGGCTGGAAGCCCATCTTGCGGCCCTGCCCACCCACCGCCCGGAGTCCGTCCGGCACTGCACGACCAACTCCGCGCCGCCTGACCCACCGCACGGCGGGACCGGTGATCACCCAACGCAGCCCACGTGGGGTCGCTCGCTCTCCGATGCGGTGCAGCTACTCTACGTGCGAACAGACCATCCCCACGCCGAACGCCCAGGGAGAGTCGTGTCCGAGTCGTTCGTTCACCTGCATGTGCACACCGAGTACTCGATGCTCGACGGCGCGGCCAAGGTGAGCCCGCTGTTCGCCGAGGCACAGCGGCTGGGCATGCCGGCCGTGGCCATGACTGACCACGGCAACATGTATGGATCGGCCGAGTTCTACCGGGCGTCGCGCACGAGCGGTGTCAAACCGATCATCGGCATTGAGGCCTACATTGCGCCGGCCAGTCGGCACCACAAGAAGCCGATCTTCTGGGGTCAGGCTGACCAGCGCGGCTCGGATGAGTTCGGTGAGGGCGGCGACGTCTCCGGCAGCGGCGCTTACACGCACATGACCATGCTCGCCGCCAGCGCCACCGGGCTACGCAACCTGTTCACGCTGTCCAGCCGAGCCTCGTTCGAGGGCTATTACCGCAAGCCGAGGATGGACCGGGACCTGATCTCCGAGTACGCCAAGGGGATCATCGCCACCACCGGGTGCCCCTCGGGTGAGGTCCAGACCCGGCTGCGTCTCGGTCAGCGCGCCGAGGCCCGGCAAGCGGCATCGGACTACCGGGACATCTTCGGCGCGGAAAATTTCTTCTTGGAGCTGATGGACCACGGGCTGCCCATCGAACGCTCGGTGCGCGAAGGGCTGCTGGAGATCGGCCGGGCACTTGATCTCAAGCCGCTGGCCACTAATGACAGCCACTACGTCACCCAGGACCAAGCCGAAACGCACGCCGCGCTGCTGTGCGTGCAGGCGGGCAAGACGTTGGACGACCCCACCCGGTTCAAGTTCGACGGCGACGGTTACTACCTCAAGTCCGCCGTCGAGATGCGCAGCTACTGGGATTCCGAGGTCCCTGGGGCGGCGGACAACACTCTGTTGATCGCTGAAAGGATCGAGTCCTACGACGAAGTCTACGCCGAGGTCAACCGGATGCCCCGGTTCCCCCTGAAGGAAGGAGAAACCGAAGACCTGCTCCTGCGCCGCGACGTAGAAAAATACACCCCGTCGCGGTTCCCGGATGGACTTACCCCCGAGTATCGCGAGCGCATCGACATCGAGCTTGGCGTGATTTCCCAGACGGGATTCCCCGGCTACTTCCTGGTGGTCGGCGACCTCGTGCGCTGGGCGAAGTCGCAGAAGATCGCGGTCGGTCCCGGCCGTGGTTCAGCTACCGGTTCGCTGGTGTCCTACATCCTGCACATCACCGACGTGGATCCCATCGAGCACTCGCTGATCTTCGAGCGGTTTCTCAACCCCGAGCGGATCAGCCCACCGGATATCGACCTCGACTTCGACGACCGTCGCCGGGGCGACGTCGTGCAGTACACGGTGGACAAGTGGGGTGCGGAGAACGTCGCACAGGTCATCACCTTCGGCACGATCAAGACCAAGGCAGCAATCAAGGACGCGGCCCGCGTGCTGCACGGCCAGCCCGGGTTCTCCATCGCCGACCGCATCTCCAAGGCTCTGCCACCGGCGGTGGCCGCCAAAGACATCCCGCTATCCGGCATCTTCGACCCGCAGCATCCCCGCTACACCGAGGCCACCGAGGTCCGATCGCTGGCCGAGACCGACCCGCAGGTCGGCAAGATCATGGACACCGCCCGTGGACTGGAGGGGCTGGTCCGTAACGCGGGAGTGCACGCCTGCGCGGTGATCATGTCCTCGCAGCCCCTGCTAGACGTGATCCCGCTGTGGATGCGCGATGACCGCTCGATCATCACTGGCTGGGACTACCCGTCGTGTGAGGACATCGGGCTGCTCAAGATGGACATCCTTGGCCTGCGCACCCTGACCGTCATCGACGACACCATCAAGGCCGTGAGCACCACCCACGGGGTGGAGATCGACCTGTCCACCCTGACGCTGGACGACAAGCCGGCTTACGAGCTGCTGTCGCGAGGGGACACGCTCGGTGTGTTCCAGCTTGACGGTGCCGCCATGCGTGACCTGCTCCGTCGGATGCAGCCGAAGAAATTCGGTGACATCGCCGCTGTGCTCGCCCTGTACCGGCCCGGCCCGATGGCCGCCAACGCCCATATCGACTACGCCGAGCGGTCCAACGGTCGCCAGCCGATCAAGCCGATTCACCCCGATCTGAAAGACGCACTGGAGCCGATCCTCGGCGAGACCTACCACCTGCTGGTCTACCAAGAACAGGTCATGGCCATCGCCCAACGGCTCGCCGGCTACAGCCTCGGTAGCGCTGACCTGCTGCGCCGGGCAATGGGCAAGAAGAAGAAGGAGATCCTCGAGAAGGAATTCGAGCGTTTCCGCAAGGGGATGATGGACAACGGCCTGTCCGGAGAAGCCACGCAAACCCTGTGGGACGTGATGCTCCCATTCTCCGGATATGCGTTCAACAAGTCCCACACCGCAGCCTACGGAATGATCTCGTACTGGACAGCGTACCTGAAGGCCAACTACCCGGCCGAGTTCATGGCTGCCCAGCTCACCTCGACCGGAGACAACAAGGACAAGTCCGCGATCTACCTGGCGGAGTGTCGACATATGGGAATCAAGGTGCTGCCTCCCGATGTCAACGACTCCGGCCTCTACTTCGCCGCGGCAGGCAGTGACATCCGGTTCGGTCTGGGCGCCGTGCGTAACGTAGGCGCCAATGTCGTACAGTCGATCACCGCCACACGCAAGAAAAAAGGTCGCTACGCCTCGTTCGCTGACTTCCTGGAAAAAGTTGATCTCGTCTGCTGCAACAAACGAATGATCGAATCTCTGATCAAAGCCGGCGCATTCGACTCTTTTGGTCACACGCGGCTCTCCCTGGTCCAGGTCCATGAGGAAGCCGTGGACGCCGTGACCGGGCTGAAGCGGCAGGAGGCGATAGGTCAGTTCGATCTGTTCGGTGGTTATGGCGACACGCCTGCTCCAGCTGATTCATCACCCTTGGCTCACCTGGAGCTGCGGCCAGAGGAGTGGCCACGTAAGCAGCTCCTCGTGCACGAGCGCGAAATGCTCGGCCTCTACGTCTCCGCGCATCCACTGGACGGAGCCGAACGTATCCTGCGCAAACACGCGCCCAAGCCGATCGCGGCAGTGCTTGACGAAGCACCCAAGGAAGGCGAGATCGTGGTGTCCGGCATGATCGCGGCGGTCGACAAGCGGGTGAATAAGCAGGGCGAGCCGTGGGCGATCGTGACGTTAGAAGACCTCGACGCGTCGATCGAGGTGCTGTTCTTCGCCAAGTCCTACGCGGTGCTGTGCGAGGATCTGATCCCCGACACCGCCGTGGCTGTTAAGGGCCGGGTCAACTTGCGGGATGACAAGATGTCACTGTTCGGATCGGCGGTGATACCGCTGGACGTCAGCGACGCGGAGAAGAACCCCGGCGGTGCGCCGCCGTTCATGCTGCGCGTCGAGGCCAGCCAACTGAATCAGGAGGCGGCAGTCGAGCTGCGTTCCGTGCTGGTAGCGAACAAGGGTGACACCCCGCTGCACATCCTGCTCTGCCACGGCGCCCGCAAAACCGAGATCGCCATTGAGGACTACCCGGTCACCGTGTCCTCGGCGCTGCTGGGTGAACTCAAGAGCATCCGGGGTATCACTGCTGCCCTCTGAGTGGATACCAGGCGGGTTCACCCGGTCGGGGCGACTCCCATGCGCCACGCCAGCCCACGCAACTCCCGGCCACCGGCGTCGCGGTGGGCTTGGCGTAGCAAGTCCGCGACCGCTTCGCGGACGAACAGGTCATTTCTGACCCGCTGCGGGGCGAGCTTCTCGGCGCGCAACAAGGCCCGCAGACCCTCCTCCCGAGTCTTCCGCTCGGCCACCAGGGCACGGCCGAACTCAATCCAGAACTCCGCCTGACGAACGGGGGCGGGCAGGAGCTCGGGGTGCACCGTCTTCGCGGCCTCGAAGGCCTGGCCGGGCTCACCGAGCTCGACCGCCACCGCCGTGCGCCAGATACCGACATTGGTCGGCCCGAACCAGAGGTCTGCCCAGCTACCGACTTCGACGTCCATCCGGGCCGCCAGCACCGAGGCCTCCTCCAGATGCGTAGCCACCGTGGCGCGGTCACCCTGCGCACCGGCCGCCAGCGCGGCCGACAGGTGCAACATCCCACACGCCTGCAGCGCATCACCGCAGTCCAGCTCGCCAGTCAGAGTCTCCGCCGCAGCCACCGAACGCCGGTACTGCCCTGCCCGGTCGAGCCGACCCGTGGCGTCACCACGGAGGTAGGCGGCATACCCCAGCCACACCACCTCACCCAGCACCTCAGCACACTGCCGCACAGCACGAGCCGCCAGCGCCGGAAGCCCGCGACCGCCGAGCCGCTTGGAGGTGAACATAGCGCTGCCGTACGCCATCATCAGCCCGATCAGGACTTCGCGGTTCCGCTGCGGCAGCCGCAGGTAGGCGCCATGCAGCTCCCCGATCAACGCAGGCGTCAGCTCACCCTGCGCCGCGTAGTCCGCGGTGCACCTGAGCTTCACCAGCCGATCGAGGTCGGCCTGGATCTCCGGCCAGGCCCGCACGGGCAGCTCCGGGTCGGTGCCCAGCTCGTAGCGCTCCAGCGCGGTCTCGATGACCATCAACCCCGCGTGCGCCTCCGAGCTGACCGCATCCCGAGGTGCCCAGGGCTGCCCGGTCAGCTCGGTGGGGTGCACCCGCAGCACGGTGGCCATCGCCTCCAGAGTCCGGCGGCTGTTCACGGCCTTCTCACCGCGTTCCACCTGACCCCAGAAACCGAACGACAACCCGGCCAGGCCGGCCGCCTCACGCAGGGTCAAACCCCGCCAGCACCGCACCTCACGCAACCGCGCCCCGAGTGTATTCGCGTCCTCCACCCCGCCCTGACCCTCCCCATACTCGCCCACCCAGTCCCTCCACCGTACTGACGTCATTCACGGTGGATGACCCGATGGCCCCAACCGCTACGACTGGCAGCCATCACTGCCCCCCAGCCGGTCGCTAACCGTGACGGGCAGAATGCGTCACGTGCACACCCGATGGCGCCCAGAACGTGATCTGGGCCTCGTGTTCGGGACGGGGCTGCTGGTGTTGCTGGCCGGGCTGGTGTCGCTGGCTGTGGTCTTGGCCGTCACGGGGGATGTACAGCAGGCCGCCAGCTGGGCTTCGGTGCTCAGCACGAGTCTGGCCATCGTGGGTGCGCTGGTCACTCTCGTGAGGTGGTGGTGGAGACAGCACGCCGCTGTGGGGCAGCCGGCCAGATCGGATCAGGTGGCGCGGGCCACCGAGATGCCGCCGAGCGCGAACGGCGCGGTGGTCGTCGAGCAGAACCGGAGGCTGGACCAGGCGGTGAACAACCTCGCCGACACGGTGCGTCGCCAGTGGGCGCAGGAGGCGTCGATGCGGTCCCTGCGACGTCCTGAGCCGATCCGTATCCGGTGGTCGAGCACCGGTCGACCGGTCGCGGCCAGGCTGGCGGACGTGGTGACCGAGGGTGTGGTGCCGGGCCGCCCGGTGCGGCTGCGCCACGACGTGCACCACGTGGTCGAGTTGTTCCGCAAGCTCCGGGCCCGACAGCTGGTGGTCCTGGGGGATCCCGGCGCGGGGAAGACCGTACTGGCGCTGCTGTTCACCCTCGGCCTGCTGGAGGGTCTCCTGCCGGGCGAGCCGGTGCCGGTGCTGCTGAGCGCGTCCTCCTGGGATCCCCACACCGAGCACCTGCACACCTGGCTGGCGCGCCGGATCGTGGAGGAGTATCCGGCGCTGGCCAACCACGACGTCTACGGTCCCGACGCTGCCGAGCGGATGATCACCCAGGGGCGGCTAATGGTCGTCCTGGACGGCGTGGACGAGATGCCCGCAGCGCTGCTGCCGGAGGCCATCGCCGCCCTTGATGCCGCCGTTGCTGGCCAGTATCCGTTGGTGGTGACCTGCCGCGGCGACGAGTATGAGGCTGCGGTTGTCGGGAGCGGCGCGATTCTGACGCGCGCGGCTGTGCTGGAGATCGAACCCGTCGACCTTGAGGACGCGGCGACGTTCCTGATGGCCACGGGGCCATCAGCCCGAGACCGCTGGTGTCCCGTGCTGGATCACCTGCGCTCGAATCGCGACGCGCCGCTGGCGCGAGTGTTGACCAGCCCGCTGATGGTCAGTCTGGCCAGAACCGTCTATGCTGCCTCCGCTTCTGATCCTCCTAGGCAGCTGCTTGATTTCCCTGACCAGGCCGCGGTCGAACACCACCTGCTCGAGGCGTTCATCCCCGCTGCCTATCACGATCCCCCCGCCGCACCCGGAACACCATCGAGCTCGGCGCCGGGGCGGCACCCGCCAGAACAAGCCCGCCAGTGGTTGACGTTCCTCGCCCGCCACCGTGGCACCCTGGCCATCAGGGACCTGGCATGGTGGAAGTTAGTCGACGCTATTCCCAGAACAACCCGCCGGGTCGTCGTCGGTTTCCCCGCCGGGCTGGTCTTCGGGTTCGCTGGTGTCCTCGCCGCGCCGAGTGCCCCTTCCCCCGCCTACCGCCTTGCGAGCGGCCTCGTGATGGGTCTCGTGTTCGGCCTGTCGACCGGTCTCTCCGCCGGTATGAGCAAGCCCCTGGCGGCGCCGTTTCGTGTCGACACGCGATTCCAGGGAACTCTGACGTCGTTCCTTCGCCGATACGCGTTCGGCTTCACGATCGGTGTCGGCATCGGCTTCGGAGTGGGTCTGCCGTTCGACGGGGCGCTCGCGGCCGGGGTGGCGTTCGGGTTCGTGCTCGCGGTGCCGGTATGGCTGGACATGCCAGCCGAGGTAGCCCAGGTGTCCAGTCCAAGAGCGGTCCTGAAGCAGGATCGCACGGCCGCGTTGTTATTCGGCCTGATAGTGGCACTGCCGATTGGGCTCATGGGGGGTCTCGTGATCGGGTTCCCCTCGGGACTCGCATTCGGCGTCCTCGGTGGCGCCCGGGCGGCCCTGGCCGGCGGGCTCGTCGGCGCGGTCGCGGGTGGCCTCCTGGGTGGCCGCGTGAATGGGCGCGCGGGTCGCTGCGTGTTCGCGCTCACCGGCGCCCTCGTCGGTAGCCTCGTATTCTCCTCGACCCATACCGGCTCGCATGCGATTCTCGGATCCGCCTTTGGGGTAACCTTCGGGCTCGCAGTCGGAAGCGTGGGTCTGGTGTCCAGAGCGTGGGGAGCCTATACGGTCAGCCGGATCTGGCTGGCCCTGCGCGGTGACCTGCCATGGCGGCTGATGCGATTCCTTGAGGATGCCCACCGCAGGGGAGTGCTGCGGCAGTCCGGCGCGATGTACCAATTCCGCCATGCCCGTATGCAGGACCACCTGGCCCGACCAGCAAACGAACGGAGCCGGTCACAGTGCCCACCGACTCCGGGGCCGTCATGAGTACGTCGAGTCGGCTTCAGCTGATGGGCTGGATCGTGCGGGGGCTGGTCTGTGGTAGTTGCCAGCGGTGCCCGCTGTCAGGGTGGTACCAGACGTGCTGACCGGTGGTGGTGGCGGTGATGCCGAACCGGTCGTAGTGGGGCTGGCCTGCCTGCCGCCAGAACTCGTGGGCTTCCTCGACCCGGTCCCATAACCGGTGCGGGCCGGTTTGGGTGACCGGGAATCCCCCGCCGGTGGATGTGCTGTGGACCGAGGCACGGGAGCCGTCAGGTGCCGAGAGGCGGATGCCGGGCGTACCGTCGTCGGTCAGCCGGCCCCAGGTGACCTCCGGCAGGTGCCACTGCGCGACGAAGCCGAACAGGCTGCTGGTGTGCAGCAGCGTCGGGTCGACGCCGGTGACCGAGCGCACGGGCTCGCCGTCGGGCTCCCAGATCCGGTCGGGGGGTGGGAAGTCCAGGGTGTGCCGTAGCCACATGAACAAGGTGCCCAGGGGCAGGAACCGTCCCGTCGCCGTCGACGGTCAGCCGGGCCACGGTGCCGCCGATCTTGCCGCTCGACTAGCTCCGGGTCGATATCCACGCTGGTCACCCACTGGCTGCCGAGCCGCTCACAGAGCAGTGCGGCGTTGTAGCCGCTGCCGGTGCCGATCTCCAGCACCCGACACCCGTCGGTGACGTCCAATTCCTCCAGCATGCGGAGCACCAAAGAAGGCAGGGTGGACGAACTCGTAAACAGCGGATAGGTGCCCGGCCGCAGCGCCGGAGACATCGGCACCTGCACCACTTTGGTGATCAGGGTCTGGTCGCTGTACACCGCCTCGAGCCATTCACCACGTCGGTGTGGGTCGATCGAGAGCAAGCACCGCGCCCCGAGCTCAGGATAGTAGATGGGAATGTAGGGGTGCCGCCAGGTGCGTTGGAATACTTCCCGCCATTGCGGGGTGCGCAATTCCCCCGCCACGGTGAATTCTTCGGCCAGGTCCCGCAGCCGGCGCCGAGCTGTCTCCTGCTCTTGCGGTGTGAGGTCGGTGGGGTAGCTCACCACGGGATGGCTCCATTCGCAAGCAAGTCGGCCAATGCCGAGGTGATCGGCAGTTCCAGAGCATCCTCCAGCCACCCGTAAGCGCCGAATGGATTGCACTCAAACATGATCCACTCCTCGTTCGGAGTCACGGCGAAATCAAAAGCGCCGAAGGACAACCCGAAAGCCCGCATGAACGTCCGTATCCCGGTGGTGACGGGCTCGGGTGGCTCGACGACCTCGTAGTCGAGACTGTCGTAGTCCGACCGCCAGTCCACCTTGGCGGCAGCCGAACCGGCGTGGATCACCACCGCGAAGACCCGGCCGCCGACCACAGTCACCCGGGCCTCCCATGCCTTCAGCAAAAACGGCTGGAAGAAATGCAACGTGGTATCGATCCCGGCCAGATCGTCCAGCTCAGCCAGCTCGATCCGGCGGGTGTAGGCGATCTGGACTTGACCCGACTCGACCAGCAGCGCCCCGGCCAGTGTCTTGCCGGCCAGCGGCTCGCCGACGCTGCGGGCGAACTCGCGCACACCATCCGGCTTGTTGGTCACCACCGAGTCGGGCACCCGCAGCCCACAGCCAACACCCCAGCCAGCCCGCACCGGGCCTCCGCGGCGGCGTGTCGACGCTCCGATGCGGACAAGCCCTCCGGCAGCTCGAAGTGCGACGGGTGGCGGTACCACACCGAGCGGATCTCGCGCAGCCGCACCTCGCGGTGTGCCGTGGCCAGCGTTCCGTCCCAGCCGTCCGGGCCGAGCCGGGCATCCAGCGTCAGCGCCTGCGGGAAGGCCACCAGGTCTGTGCGGAACACCGGCACCCCGCGCTCACCCCAGCTCCTCGACAAGCCGGTCCGCCGACGGATCGACGTCGCGAGCCAGGATCAAGACGGTCACGCTAGTCGGCCTGGTAGTCCGGATTCATCATCTCTTCCGGAGGAGGATTCTTCGGGTCTCCGTCAACGACCCCGGACGTGTCGACTGGCGGGGTGGCGGGTCTCCGGGCCACTCGGCCCTTCCTGGCAGTCCTCCAGAATCCCGCGCGGCGGGCCGAGCGGGAACCGGTCCCCTGGGCTGAACAGCGGATCACGCCACAACGGAGTGGGCTGGGCAGACATGTGAATGCTCCTTCCCGTCGGCCGACGATACTCATTGTGCCGTTCCGCTGAGTGGCAAGCCAGCCTGAGCCGCCAGCACCGCATCGACCTGGAGCATGCCCACGGGGTCGTCCAGGCGGAGACCGCGCGAAGCGCGCCGGGCCGTTCACCGGGTCGCCTTGGCGCAGGCCGGGCAGACCTGCTCGGGGTCAGGCGGGTAGCCGGAGAATCCCAGACCGCGACCGAACGGAAGCACCCTGGGCACGAACGTCACCCCGCACGCGGCGATCACGGTGCCATCAGCGGGCCGCAGCGCACCCCGATGCGTATCGTGATCACCGATCGACCGCAGGAACCAGACCACCGGGGCCGCACTCATCCGAGCCACTTGATCAATGCGTCGCGGAGCACCCGGCCCCCGTCCTCATCGATCGTGATCGTGCAGACACCGGCGGTGTGCGGGTCCAGCTTGATCACGCCGCCGCGGGTGCTCACCACCAAGGTGGTGGCGCCCACTGGGCCTCGGTGCGGCGCGTAAGTCGCGTGGATCACCCTGCGGAACTTGCCGCTCCAGGGGTTCAGGGGCAGGTCGGCCATACGGCACCTCTCCTCGTGGTCACTGATCAGGTGTGAGAGATCGTGCGGTCTGATCGAGTGTTTTTTGTGTGCAAGTGGTATACGCGAGCCGGATTCACCTGATCAGGTGGCTCCCCTTCGCCCCATCGAGCTGCCGGGCTCCCGTATGCGCTGGTCGCCCCAGAGGTCTAGTGCCCAGGAATCGGGCACGGTAGGATGCCTCCATGACTCAGTGGAACGGGTATGTCGAGCGCCGAGACATGACCGATGCCGGCCGAAAGCGCGATGGCCAGCACGTGCGCCTCGCTTGCGAACCGGAGATCACGCTCTCCTCTCCCGAGGAAGTAAGCAGTTGGATCAGCCGGAAACTCGTCGAGCTCGCCAAGTCGGCCGATGCGGACGCCCAGGCGAAGAACAAGCTCATGACCCATCCCGACAATGTGTACCGCTCCACCGCGAAGCAGGGGCGCAGCGTCTACGCTTCCGTCCACGTCACGCGAACAGAAGTGTTCGACCTCTGCGCGGAGCTTAAAGAGCCCGCCAATGTCTGACGCCTGTTCGAGCGCCAGGGGTCACGACTACCAGCAGAACGCAAAGGGCGAGTGGCGCTGCATTAAATGCGGCCAGCAGATGTAAAAGAAACGGCGGCGCCTATGGTGCACGCGAGTCGGGCTCACCCGGTCGGGGCGACTCCCATGCGCCACGCCAGGCCGCGCAACTCGCGGCCACCGGCGTCTCGCCGGGCTTGGCGCAGCAGGTCGGCAACCGCTTCCCGGACGAACAGGTCGTTCCTGACCCGCTGCGGGGCGAGCCGCTCCGCGCGCAACAGGACCCGCAGGCCCTCCTCCCGGGTCTTCCGCTCGGCCACCAGGGCCCGGCCGAACTCAATCCAGAACCCGGCCTGGCGGACGGGGACGGGCAGCAGTTCGGGGTGCACAGCCTTCGCGGCCTCGATCGCCTGGCCATGCTCGCCGAGCTCGACCGCCAGCGAGGTGCGCCAGATGCCGACGTTGGTCCGCCCGAACCACAGGTGCGCCCAGCCACCGACCTCGGTGTCCATCCGGGCCGCCAGCGCCGAGGCCTCCGCAAGGTGCGTGGCCGCCGTAGCGCGATCCCCCTGCGCGCCGGCCGCGATCGTGGCCGACAAGTGCAACATCCCGCACGCCTGCAACGCGTCGACGTTATCGAGCTGCCCAGTCAGGTTCTCGGCCGCAGCCACCGAGCGTCGGTACTGCCCGACGCGATCGAGGTGACCCGTGGCATCACCACGGAGATAGGCGGCATACCCCAGCCACACCACCTCACCCAGCGCCTCGGCGCACTGATGAACGGCACGGGCCGCCAGCGTCGGCAACCCGCGACCGCCCAGCAACCTGGTGGTCCACATCGCGCTGCTGTACGCCATCATCAGCCCGATCAAGACGTCCCGATGCCGCTCCGGCAACCGCACATAGGCGCCATGCAGCTCCCCGATCAACGCAGGCGTCAGCTCACCCTGCGCCGCGTAGTCCGCGGTGCACCTGAGCTTCACCAGCCGATCGAGGTCGGCCTGGATCTCCGGCCAGGCCCGCACGGGCAGCTCCGGGTCGGTGCCCAGCTCGTAGCGCTCCAGCGCGGTCTCGATGACCATCAACCCCGCGTGCGCCTCCGAGCTGACCGCATCCCGAGGTGCCCAGGGCTGCCCGCTCAGCTCGGTGGGGTGCACCCGCAGCACGGTGGCCATCGCCTCCAGAGTCCGGCGGCTGTTCACGGCCTTCTCACCGCGTTCCACCTGACCCCAGAAACCGAACGACAACCCGGCCAGATCGGCCGCCTCACGCAGGGTCAACCCCCGCCAGCGCCGCACCTCGCGCAACCGCGTCCCGAATGCCTTCTCCTCGTCCACCCTGCCCTGGCCCTCCCGGCAGTCCTCCGCCAGTCCCTTCACACTACTGGGGCGCACGGCCCGGCGCAGGTGGGCGGTGGTGACCGTTGTCGACGAGTCGCTCGAGCAGCGCGCCGTGGATCTGGTGCCACACGATGCAGGGGAAGACTGCATGTCACTCAGAATAGTCGAACGTGGGATGTGCGGGTCGGGACACTTCCCCGCCATCCCGACACCTCCCCGGCCGACTCCCCGCCGCTTTTCGTCGCCGCCAGTATCAGTCGACCACGCCGCACCTGGAACAGGCGGGAGTTCTCGGGCAGGGAGAGTGGTAGGTGCCACCGCACGCGCACCCCGACCGGTACTCTCTATACTTCGACACCACGCGGTAACAGTGCGGCCAACAGTTCGCTCTATTGCGCGCGATGCTTCCGGGTACAGTGACAGCGATTCAAAGGAGACGTATCGATAATGACGAGAGTTCTATTGCTGCACGGTTGGGATCTGGAATGAAATAACTTATTCAAGTTGCGGCCTGATAGTGTAATTCCATTCGCCATGGAACTCGTGTCGGACGATGGGTATCGATGCCTTCTGCCGGTCGGTGAGTTTGATTTTGGTGGCGTACAGG
>JBOHFI010000063.1:0-27437 GCA_050699595.1 Pseudonocardiaceae bacterium
GACTGCGAGCACTGCTACCTCGGGTTGAAGCGGTTCGATGGCCTGACCTGGCCGGACCGGGAACGACTGCTGCACATCATGCGAGACGCCGGGGTCCTATGGCTACAGCTCACCGGCGGGGAACCAATGATTGACCGGCTGTTCACCGATGTTTACGGTCTGGCCTATAAGCTCGGGATGTGCTGACCATTCTCTCCAACGGATCCCGCCTGTCGAACCCGAAGATCCTCGATCTACTCACTTCCCGACGCCCACACCGGATCACGCTCAGCGTGTACAGAGCCACTGAGGAAAGCTACGACGGACTGACCCGCCGCAAAGGCGCATTCAGACTGTTCAAGAAAGGACTGCATGCCGGGCACGAGGCCGGGCTCCCGCTGGCCCTGAGCATGATAGTGACCAAGCACAATGCACATGAAGTCGATCAGATGCGGGACATCGCCGAACGCCTCAGCCTGCCCTTCGACGAGTATGTCAATATGGTGCCCACGATCTACGGCGGCGCCGAGACTCTGCCATCTCAATCGGCGGCTCATCTCCGGAAACGCAAGATATTCACCGGCTGCAACGCCGGTCACACATTTTTCCATGTGGATCCGCACGGTAAAGCGAGTATCTGCAAAGTCGGCCGTGACCCACACGTCTCCCTGATGGACGAAGGAGTCCAGGGCCTGACCCGCCTGGGCGGTATCGCCGATGGTCTGCTGCTCCGCCAAGGGGGCTGCACTGGCTGCTCTCTGAGCGGCACATGCGGTACGTGCATGCCGCTAGTGCAGCTCTACCGCAAGGCCAACGCGCCTCTGGCCACCTATTGCCAACACCGAGAAAGAAAGGAGGGTACCGGATGACCGTGGACATCGAGATCAGGCCACCACTACCCGCCCAGCCGGAGGAGATCGAATTCGTTGAGGACTTGGATGTGTTGTCCGAGTCGGACACGTGCTCATGCAGCGCAGGCGACGACAACCCGTTCTGAGTAAGGCCATCAGGCCCCAGCGCGCGCCGGGGCCTGATGCGACCCATGTTGGTTGCTACACTCCCGGGCATGCATTTCCGGTGGGACTGGCTGAGTCCAGTGGTACGTGTCCCGTATGTTCCCACGCTCGGGCCGGTGCACCCTCGAGCGCTATCTGCCGAATTATTCGGCGCCGTCGTGGACGTGGCCGGTACAGGTCGATTTCTCCCGTATGACAAGGACCGGCGCTGGTCGAGCACGAAAGACGAGCAGATCGCCGGGGGGATCATCCACAAGCCGGGGCTCACGATAATACCCACGCTATCCACCTGCGGGCACAGGATGGTTAAAATATACCACTATGGCGAGAGCCCGCCGAGGACGGGTGAGACGGTCGAGTGGTCCCGCACGTGGAGCGCCGCCTTCGGCAAGGCGCGCGGCCGGGTCATCTGGTTTCAGGACACTCCCGACGGCGCGAGTACACGACTGATGCTCAAGACATTCGGAGACCAGGACAAGCGTAAACGCGACAACGTCATGGAACTGGAGGACTGCGACGTCGCTGACACGTTCCCGACCTTCGCCGACCAGCCCGGGATAGCCGGATTCAGCTTCCTCCAGCAGCGGATGAAGGCCGGACTCTCCGACGGCCCGATCCTCGTCACGGTCGAAGACCGTCGCATCGTTGGGGCAGTGGGCCCTCTGGGAACCCTTACCGACGCGACCGGGACACGAATGCAACCGCCACAGTACTTCGCGGTGCATCCCAGCTACCGACGCAAAGGCCACGGCAGGGCGCTGTGGCGCGCGGCGATGGCGTGGGGCGCGGAAAATGGGGCTGAATACAAGGTCCTCCAAGCAGCGTCCGGTAGCCCTTCAGAGTTGCTCTACCTGTCCGAAGGGTTGTCCACACTCGGGTTCCTCTGCGAGCAGGAACTGGCCGCCCCCACGCCGTTAGCTGAGAAATTCGATGATCACGGGTACTGACCGTGGCGATCACGGTACTCACCGTGGCCCAGCCGTTCCCGGTGAACTCGCAAAGGATTCGCAATCCGTTGCGGTCTGTGCGTGATGTGGCATCGTGTGTCAAAGATCGTCCACGACCGCCCGGAGGGGGACCACTGCCGTGGAAGAAGAGACCGCGCCCGCGGGTGCTGTGGGTCATCGAGTCGCGCTCCAGCGCAAGCTCGCCGGACTCACCCAACAGCAGCTCGCCAGCCGCAGCCACGTCAGCGCCAGCCTGATCTCCCAGGTCGAGCGCGGGGTCGTCCCGGCCTCACCCGCGTTCACCGCCGCCGTCGCGCGGGCCTTGCGGGTTGACGTGGAGACACTGACCGGGCAACCTTATGGGCCTGCTCTCACCGAACCGAAAGCCGATCACGCCGGGGTGCCCGCGCTGCGCACGGCACTCGGCGGTGTGGACGACCCGGAGCTGTCCGGTCCGCCCATGGCGCCCGCCGAGCTACGCACTCGGCTCGATGAGTGCGAGGCCCACCGGGAGAAGTCGCGGTACTCCGCGATCACCGCGAGCCTCCCAGAGCTACTGAACCACGCCTACGTCATTCTCGCTGACGCCCGGACCGGTACCGAAGCTGACACAGCGTGGGCGCTGCTCGACGACGCCTACGAGCTCGCCCAAGCCGTCGCATACCGGTTCGGTTACTTCGACCTGGCGGCCCTGGCCGTGGACCGCAGCCGCGAGGCCGCCGCCCACTCGGGCGATGCACTGCGCGCCGTGGCCGCAACCTTCCGCAGCACCCACATGCGGTTACACCGGGGCGAATGCGCCAGCGTCCTGCGAGTCATCGAACGGGGTCATGCCCTCATCGAGGGTGAACGCTCACCGGCCGCGCACGCGGTGAAGGCTCAGCTGCACCTTCGGCAGGCCATCGCGGAGGCTCGCTTGGGCGCGCCCGACCGAGCCGATGAGCACATCGCCGAGGCGCGGCGACTGGTCGCCACGGGCGTGCCCGCGCGCCCCTACTACAACGTCAACGCGACCGAGGCCAACGTCGACATCCACTGGGTCGCGGTCTCTGTCGAGCTTTCCGACGGCACCACCGCAGTAGGCCGGGCCGCACAGGTGCAGATCCCCGACCACGCCGAGCCCTCCCGCACCGGCCATCACTGGATCGACGTCGCCCGCGCGTGGACCCTGCACGGCGACCGGACCCAAGCTCTCGACGCCCTCAACCGAGCCCGTCACATCACCCCTCAGCAGACTCGCTACCACCCGCAGGTCCACGAGACGGTTCACCTGCTCGCCGAGGCCGAACGACGCGCCACCGACTCCCTCGCGGGGTTCGCCCGCTGGGCCGGCATCACGCTCTGAACCCCCATCAGGCCGGCCTGCCTCGTAACGTTCGTGCCCAGGCGCGCTGCCTCGGCCGTTGCAGATGCGCTCGCTGACACCCGCGTGGTACTGATCAACGGTGCCCGCCAGGTTGGCAAGAGCACGCTGGTGCGGGCGGTCGCCGGCAAACGAGCCGCCGAATGGCGAGACCTCGATCTCCCCCAAGATCGGCAATCAGCCTGGCAGACCCAGTTGGCTTCGTCTCGTTCGACGGCCTCATGGTCATCGACGAGATCCAGCGAGCCCCCGAACTGCTGCTGGCCATCAAAGCCACAGTGGACGCTGACCCCCGACCCGGCCGTTTTCTGCTGACCGGGTCCTCACGGCTACTCGCGCTACGCGACCTCCCCGATACCCTGCCAGGCCGTATGGAGACCATCGAGTTGTGGCCGTTTTCGCAAGGTGAGATCGACGGCACCACAGATGGGTTCATCGACGCGACGTTTCGGCTCGGCCCTGCGATCCACCACGAATCAGCCCTGACCCGAGCAGATTATACCGACCGCATTGTCCGCGGCGGACTGCCCGAGGCCGTTGCACGCACCGACCCACGCCGCCGCAGCCGATTCTTCGACGCATACATGCAGAACCTCATCGAACGAGAAGTCACGCTGCTGGCCGACGTCGAACGCGCTCCACAGTTGACCACGCTCACCCGCCTGCTGGCGGCCCGATCGGGTCTGCTGGTTGCGGCCGGCAGCCTCGAAGCCGAACTCCGGATCTCGCGCCCAACCGTCGCGCTCTACATGCGCCTACTCGAAGAGGTTTTGCCGCCGAGCCGCTCGCGTACGGCGTTCTACTGCAAGAAGAGATATCGTCACGTATACGGCGGAAAGGGGAGCGAAGATGGCCGATGAGGAACTCCTGGACCGCATCGCTGCGGCCGTGGAGGATGCCGAGGCGACGTCGGATGAGGAGCTGGAGTGGACGCGGCACCGGGAACCGACGAAAAGCCCTACAGCGGTCTATAGCGTTCGCATTCCGGTTGATCGGATCGACGAACTACGGCAGCTGGCCCTGCTCGATCACCCACGGGCACGTCGCCCGCGCCCTGGCGGACAAGGCGGGCTTCGCCGACGAACTCTCCGCGCAGCGCGCCACCGAGATCATCTACACCCTGATGTCCCAGGAGAACTACGGGCTGTTAGTCGTGGAACAGAACTGGACGGTCCCCGCCTGGTCGGCCTGGGTCGAGCGCCACCTGCGCCGGGAACTGTTCCCCGCCGAGGCCGGCGAGGGTGGGTGACCGTCGGGAAAGGACCTGTTCGACGGCACGGGCGAGTCGCAGCAGGCGTTCATCGGCCCCGCGCGGGCCTTCCAGGGAGAGTCCGACGGGCAGCCCGTGCCGCGATCGGCCGCAGGGCAGGCTGACGGCTGGGGTGCCGATGAGGGTGCCGGGTGAGGTGTTGCGGATGCTGGTGGCGAAGACGGGAACGGTCCGGCCGTCGACGATGGTGGTGTGGTCGTCGCCCAGCGGTGGCGCCAAAATGGGCACGGTCGGGTAGACCAGTGCGGCCAGATCCAGGCGGGTCAACTCGGTTGCGTAGCGGCGGCGCATCTGCTCCCGCAGCACGAGAGCCTGCCGGTAGGTGTGTTCCGAGAGCGGTTCGGTCAGGATCCGCTTGAGCAACTCGACCACGTCAGGCGACGTCGCCTGCGCCGCCACCGCCGTGAAGTCCAGCGAGTGGAATGGCTCGGCCAGGCCAGCGAGGTACCGGTTGAGTTCGCGGGGAAATTCATACAGGACGATCGGGAAGCCGCACTCCGTGTCGAGGTCATGCACGGCCATCAAGTCGATGTCGACCAGGGTCGCGCCGGCCTGTTCCACGAGGGCGAGCGCCGCGTCGAGCGCGGTGGACACTTCGGGCTCCAGCTCTGCATACCGAGTGCTGCGCGGAACGCCGAGCCGCACGCCCTTCAGATCCGGCGCAGATGCCACGTCGTGGGTTGGCGTGGCGCCGGTGAGGATCGCGTCGATGTAGGCGGTGTCGGCGACGGTGGGTGCGAGGATGCCGACGGTGTCACGGGTGCTGGACAGGGAGACCACGCCGTCGGTGGAGTACCTGCCGGTGCTGGGTCGGAACCCGACGATTCCGCAGTGCGCGGCGGGGATCCGCACGGAGCCACCGGTGTCGGTGCCCAGGGCGAAGGGGACCACTCCCAACGCGACGGCCGCCGCTGAGCCGCCGCTGGATCCGCCGGCGGATCGGGTCGGGTCATCGGGGTTGCGGACCGGACCGAAGGCGGTGTTGTTGCTGGTGATGCCGAAGGCGAGTTCATGCATGTTCGTCTTCCCGACGACCTCGCCACCAGCGGCTCGCAGAGCCGCCACGACCGGTGCGTCGGCGTGGGGTCGTGAGCCTCGCAGTGCCGGGGTCCCTGCGGTCGTCGGGCGCCCGGCGACGTCGATGTTGTCCTTGACGGCGAACGGCACCCCCGCCAGCGGCCCGACGCCGCCGGGCGCCCGATCGGCGTCGGCGATATCGGTGAACGCCCCGTGGGTGTGAGTGGTCCGCGCGGCGGCGTCTGCGGCCTGGGCCCAGAGACGGTCACGGTCGGCGGCGAACCTTGTCGATGCGGATGGTAGCACGAGGTTTCCTTCGGTTGACGGCAGCTGGGGTGGTGTGTGCGACAGGGTCCTCGATCATGAGTCGCTCATCGGGTGGTGTGGGCGCCGCCGTTGACGTGGATGGTCTGCCCGGTGATGTGTCGTGCGCCGGGCGAGGCCAAGAAGTACACCGTGTCGGCGATGTTGTCGGGGGTGCCTGCCCGCTTGTCGTGAGTGGCGGCGATCAGGATCTCGCGGCGTGCCGGGTTGAGGCGGTCACGGAAGAAGTCGGTATCGGTGATGTAGCCGGGGGCAAGCACGTTGGCCGTCACTCCCGACGGTCCGACCTCGGCCGACAGGCCGGCGTTCCACGCGGCGACTGCGGCTGTGGCTGCCCCGTCAGCCACAGCACGTCAAGCACGTCAAGCACGCCGACGCGGCGCTGGTGCTCCAGGATCAGGTAGGTGACCAGGCCCTGGTGGGTCGGGCCGAAGGCGAGTGAGCGCACCGGCGCGTCGGGGTTGTCGTCGTTGAGTGAATCGCCGCCCCACGGGGCGATTTCCAGCACGGCGCGGGCCTCGGCGAACGGGGCCAATGCGTCCGGAGGGAGCGCGTCGATCTGGGGCTGGGACTGCTCGTCGGTGGTGACCCGGTACACCGGCTACAAGCCGGCGCGGCGTCGGGTCTGGGCCAGTGGCTCCTCAGCGGGCGTCGGCATGCCGGTCAGCCGCTCGGCAGCGCGGCGGGCGATCGAGGCGAAACGATCGGGGTCACGGTGGAGCAGCGCGACCCGTCGCCAGTGCTCCAGGCACCGGAACAGCTCGGTGAGGTCCAGGTCCGCCCGGGCTGCGGCGAGCGCGCGCTGGTACGCGGCGTCGAACCCCAACCGGTCCTCGGACAGCAGCGCATCGCGGATCGCAGCCGGCGCTGCCCCGGGCAGCAGCGGGTCGCCGGTGCGAGGCTGCTCGTCGAAGGACCACAGCGCGCTCACCCGCTCACCCTAGCGCTACCGTCCCGGTCGCCAGCACCGCTTCACGCGTCGATCAGGGCAGGACGCCGTGCCCGCCCCGCAACGCGACTACGTCCGGGCCATCCAAGAAGCACCGACCGCGGCCGGCAAGATCGAGGTGTACGCGACTGCACTAACGACCATCCTGCCGCGCACAGCGCCGATCTTCGTCGCGGTGCGCGACGCCGCAGTGAAAGACCCGCAGTGCAGAGCCCTCTACACGGAGATCACCCAACGGCGGGCGGTGAACATGCGGCTCTTCGTGGCAGAGATCCGGGCAACCGGAGAAATGCGCGAAGACCTCAGCGACGACGACGCTGTGGACATCGTCTGGAGCATGAACGCTGCGGAGTACTACCTGCTACTGGTGCAGGAGCGTGGCTGGACGCCGGCCAAGTTCGGCACCCACCTCGCCGACGCCTGGCGCCGCCTGCTGCTCGCACCCCCCGCCCGACATGGAGACATATCGGGGTTATCGGCGGCCGAATAACCCCGATATGTCTCCATGTCGTCAGATCATCCTCGCGATTGTGGGCATTTCTGGGGGTGGGGGCGTCTCTGTTGAGTGGGGACGCAGCGGTGTTGGGGGTTGCGCACGTTCGGAGGAGGGGAGACCTGGTGAGTCGTTCGTCTGAGGTCCGGGCGTCGTGGGGGGGCCACCCTGTGTCGTCCACCCACGGTGGTCACGCTGTGGTGGTCGGCGGCAGTATGGCGGGGCTGCTGGCCGCGCGGGTGCTCGCCGACCACGTCGAGCGGGTGACGCTGGTCGAGCGCGACGCGTTACCGGAGGGCCCGCAGTCCCGCAAAGGCGTCCCGCAAGGGCGGATGATCCACTCGATGCTGCCCCGCGGCCAGAGGATCATGGATCGACTGTTCCCCGGCTACGGTCAGGAGCTCTCCGCCGCCGGGGCGGTGTCGGTGCGCATGCCCGGCGAAGCGCTCATCCTGACCTCGGCCGGCTGGCTGGACCGACGGGCTAGCGGGTGGCCGATGATGTGCGCCAGCCGACCGCTGCTCGAGTGGGCCGTGCGGCGGCGGCTGCGGGAACTGCCCGGTGTGACGATCCTCGACCGCCACGACGTGACGTCGCTGCTCACCTCGTCCGACGGCCGCCACGTCACGGGTGTCACGCTCCGCCCGCTCGATGCTGCGGAAGGCGGCCAGCGGCAGTGTGCCGCCGACCTGGTGGTCGATGCCAGCGGTCGTGGCTCCCGAGCCCCTCACTGGCTCGCAGAGGCCGGCTACGCCGAGCCCACGCAGACGCGCGTCGACCCGAATGTCGCGTATGCCTGCCGGATCTACCGCATCCCGGAGGGATTCAGCGCGGACTGGAAGCTGGTGATGCTGAACTCGGCACCACCCTCGATTCCGCGCACCGGCTACCTGTTCCCGATCGAGCACGGGCAGTGGATGGTGGCGCTGATCGGCGCCGCCGGCCAGCACCCGCCGACCGATGAGGACGGCTTCGCCGCCTTCGCCCGCAGTCTGCGCCACCCGGTCATCGCCGACGCGCTTGCGACCGCGGAGCCGCTCACCCCGATCCGCGGCTACCGGGGCACGGTCAACCGGCTGTGGCACTACGAGCGCATGGCGCGCCGGCCGGAGCGCTTCGTCGTCCTCGGCGACGCGGTCTGCGCGTTCAACCCGGTCTACGGCCAGGGCATGAGCACCGCCGCCGCCGCCGCTGAGACCTTGGACACCTGCCTGCGCGAGCAGCGCCGCCGCCACGATGTTGATCATAATGGGGCCGGCGACCTCGACGGGCTGGCCCGACGCTTCCAACGGCGGCTGGCCAAGGGCAACGCCGACCCGTGGAGGCTGGCGACCGCCGAGGACCTGCGCTACCCGACCACGACCGGCATGCGCGCGGGTGCCGTGCTCCGGATGCAGCACCGTTACCTCGACCGGGTCGCGGTCGCCGCGACCTGGGACCCCGGCACCGCCGACAGTTTCGTTCAGGTGGTGGGCATGCTGGCCCGCACGACGTCGCTGTTCGCCCCACGGATCCTGGCCGCCGCGGCCCGGGCCCCGCGACCCGCCTCTACCCTGGGGGTGTGACCCGGGGATGGCCGCTGACTGGACGGGCCGAGGAGCTGACTCGGATCGGTGTGCTGACCCGTCGCCGGGATGGGCCGGCGGGGGTGGTGCTGGCCGGGGCAGCGGGGGTGGGCAAGACCCGGCTGGCCCGGGAGGTGCTGGCAGCGGCGCAGCAGCGCGGTGCGCTGACCCGGTGGGCGGTGGCGACGGCCTCGGCACGGGTGCTGCCGCTGGGTGCGTTCGCGGCGATATTGGGGGTGGTCGGTCCGGATCCGGCCAGGTTGGTGCGCCAGGCGAGCGGGGCGCTGGTGGCCGGTGCGGGGCGGGCGGGGGTGGTCATCGGGGTGGACGATGCGCATCTGCTCGATGAGCTGTCCGCGACGTTGGTGCACCAGTTGGTGTTGCGCCGGGTGGCGAGCGTGGTGCTCACGCTGCGCACTGGGGAGACCGCGCCGGACGCGGTGACGGCGTTGTGGAAGGACGGGCATCTGCCTCGGTTGGAGCTGCAGCCGCTGTCTCCGGATGAGACGGCGACCTTGGTGGAGGCCAGGTTGGGTGGGCCGGTGGACAGCGCCGCGGCGCGGCGGTTGTGGTCGTTCACCCGGGGTAACGCGCTGTATCTGCGGCAGTTGGTCGACGGCGAGCTGGAATCGAGTCGGTTGCAGCAGGTCGCCGGGGTGTGGCGGTGGTCGGGGGAGCCGGAGCTGTCGCCGGAGCTGGTGGAGTTGGTGTCGGCCCGGATCGGCCGGCTGCCGCAGGCGCAGCGCGACGTTGTGGAGGTGCTGGCTTTCTGCGAGCCGCTGGGGGTGTCACTACTGGCGAAACTGACCGATGCGGTGGCGGTGGAGCAGGTCGAGGCCCGGGGGCTGGTGGAGGTGTACCCGGACGGACGGCGGTTGCAGGCTCGGCTGGCCCACCCGCTCTACGGCGAGGTGCAACGGGCGCAGATGGGTGTACTGCACGCTCGGCGGCTGCGCGGACGGATCGCGGGCGCACTGGGCGCCACCGGCGGGCGGCGGGCCTGTGACACCCTGCGCCGCGCGGTGTTGATGCTGGACTCCGACCTGCCACTTGATTCGGTGTTGCTCACCAATGCCGCCCGCCTCGCCACCGAGCTGGGGGACCTTGCGCTGACCGTGCAGGTGGCGCGGGCTGCGGTGGCCGCCGGTGGCGGGTTCGAGCCGCGGCTGCTGTTGGGCGACGCATTGACCTGGTCCGGCCGGTGGGCCGAAGCCGACACCGAGCGGGCCGCGCTGGTCGCCCTGGCCCGCACCGACACCCAGCGAGCCCGAGCGGCGGTACCCCGGACGCTCGGCTTGGCCTGGTCTTGCCGGCGTCCCGTCGAGGCCGAGACCGTCCTCGACGCCATTGCAGGCACCATCTCCGATGACGCCGCCACCCTGGAGTTGGCCGGGATGCGCTCGGTTCTCGACGCCTACCTCGGGCGGACTGTCCAGGCCGCTGAGGCGGCCACCAGGGTGCTCGCCCATCCGCAGTGCTCTCCTACTGCTGCGCAGCTGGCGAGTTGGGGTCTCGCGATTGCGTGCGGGGGGCTGGGTCGCCTCGACGGGGTTGAGGAGGACTTGCGGCGGATCGACGCCCGCGCCGAGTCGTTCGAGATCGGGCTGCACCACGCGGCCATCACCGTGTTCAATTGGCTGCGGGGGCTGCTCCTGGCCGGCCTGCTGGACCGGGCCGATCAGGTCGCGCGGCACTATCGCGAGCGATGCCAGGACACCCCCGGACCTGCGGAGGTGATCACCAGCGCCATGTGCGCGGCGGTGGCGACGTACCGTGGACAGGTCCAGACCGCGGCGCGCGGGTACCGCCAAGCTATCGCGGGAATTCACGGTGCGGACCCCGGCGGCATGTCGTTCAGCGGATTGATGTCCCTCACCCGCACGCTGGGGATGGCCGGTGACGCGACCTCGGCACGCCAGGCCTTCGTGGAGATGACGGCCGCGCGGCATCCCACATTCGTCTGTCTGGAACCGGAGGCGCGACTGGCCCAGGCGTGGGTGGCCGCCGCCGAGGGCGGGGTCAGCGAAGCCGTCGCGCTCGCCCGCCAGGCGGCTGAGGTGGCCGCGTCGCAAGACCAACTCGCGATGGAGGTGCTCGCGCTGCACACCGCGGTCTGTTTCGGTGATCGCACGGTGGCCGGCCGGCTCGCCCAGCTGGCCACCCAGGTCGACGGGCCGCGCGCCCCCGCCGCCGCCGCGCACGCCGCCGCCCTCGCCGCCGACGACGGCGCGGCGCTGCACGCCGCCTCGGTCCGGTTCGAAGACATGGGCGTCCTGCTGCCGGCCGCTGATGCCGCCGCCCAGGCCGCCGCAGCGCACACCCGCCAGGACCGGCGAGGCTCCGCGCACGCCGCCGCCACCCGCGCCCACCGGCTAGCGGCGGCGTGCGAAGGCGCCCGCACCCCCGCGCTGGCCGCCCTCTCCACGCCGCTGCCCCTCACCCACCGCGAGCGCGAGATCGCCACCCTGGCCGCCGGCGGGTTGTCCAACCGCCAGATCGCCGAGCGGCTGGTCGTCTCGGTCCGCACCGTGGAGGGCCACCTCTACCGCGCCTGCGCCAAACTCGGCGCCGCCGACCGCACCGAGCTCGCCGCCCTGCTCCGCAGCGACTGATCCGCCCCGCGACTGACCCCACCCACGACTGGCCCGCACCGAGTAACCGGGCTGTCGTCGATCCGAGTAGTCGACTACTCGCCTCACCGCGCCGCATCGCGACCACGCTCGGCCAGGTGAGCGAGCACCGCCCACGTGGTCGACACCAAGGGGTCGCGATTCCATGACAACCGCCACCATCAGTCACGTTCCCATCGGCGCCACGGACGACGTGGCTGACCTGTTGCAGCGGATCAGCGACCGGGATCCGGCGGCCTGGGATGAGATCCTCCGCCGGTACAGCCCGCTCGTGTCGGCGACGGTGCGGTCGTTCCGGTTACAGGAGGCCGACGCCCTCGACGCGATGCAGCTGACCTGGCTGCGGCTGGCCGAGCACGCCCACCGAGTGCAGTTCCCCGAGCGGCTGGGCGGGTGGCTGGCGACCACCGCCCGCCGCGAATGCCTGCACATCCTGCGCCGGGCCAAGCGCGGACCCGTCCTCTGTGACATCGCGCCAGACACTGTCGCCGACCCCTGTGCAGGTCCCGAACAGCGCGCCATCGACGCTCACACCAACCGAGCGCTGCGCACGCTCATCGACGAGTTGCCGCCGCGCCGCGCCACCCTGATCCGGATGCTGTTCACCGATAATCCGCACTCCTACGCCGAGGTCGCCCGCATCACCGACATCCCGTTCGGCACGATCGGCCCCACCCGAGCACGAACCTTGCGACAACTACGGGACAAGCTCACCAACCACGAGCTGAGACGTGTCCGGTAGATCTCGTGGTGCGAGCTGTCAGCGGAGCGCGCCGGGGCTGCTCCGGCCCCGGAGCGCACCGACCACGCCGGTGGCGATGAACAGCACCAGGCCGACGATCGCCAGCCACAGCAGCGTCTTGACGGCGAACCCGACGACGACAAGCACGAGCCAGAGCACTAGTAAGCCGATAATCAGACCCATGACGCCCACCACCTTCGACCGCGACGACCCCGTGGTGGGGTCTTGTGAAGGCAGGGTTCCCACTCGTGATCCAGGCTAAACGAACACCCCCCACCCCTCCCGCATTCAGCGGGCTCAGCGGGCTAGACCCGCTGAATGCGGTGGCGACCGGCGCAGTTGGGCGCCTGCGGTGGAGAGGTAGGTGCCTAGGGCGACGATGAGCATCGCGATCGTCACGTGGGCTGCGATCAGGGGAGTCGCGCCGGATTTGGTGATCACTTCGCCGATGGCTGTCTGGGCGACGATCAGCACGAGCAGGCCGATGGCGCCGGGGGTGAGCGCTGCGTGCGCGCGCCGCAGACTGACCGCGGCCAGCGCGGTGGTCAGGGCCAGCACGACGACGACGAAGGCGCCGATCTCATGCACCGTGATCCAGGTGCCTCGCTCGGTGCGGTCGATGAACTCACCCGCCCACACCGCCTGCAACAGTACCCCGAGCAGGGTCAGCCCGTTCACGATCGAAAACAAGCGCACCGCGCCGGCGCGGCGGTGATCGTCGGCCATGGGACCTCCAGGCTTGGTCGAGGTACTCATGATGTTCTCCGGAACACTGGTCGTGGCGGGCGGGGTTGACGCCCAGGCGTCGAGACATCACCGTACGCGCTGGTGAACGGCTCCGAGGCCGGAGCGCGCGGGCGTTAACCTGGCGTCCGTGGCTCTCACGCTGACCGGGGTCAACCGGTATCCGATCAAGTCCTGCCGCGGTCATCCGGTCGAGACGGCGGTGGTCGAGCCGTGGGGCCTGGCCGGTGACCGGCGGTGGATGCTCGTTGACGATACGGGTCTCGTGGTGACGGCGCGCAAGCACCCGCCGCTGGTGCTGGTCACCCCCGAGCCCGACGCGGACGGGCTGCTGGTGCGGGCACCGGGCGCCGATCCGCTGCTGGTGCCCACACCGGACGGTTCCGTGCTCACCGACGTCCGGGTCTTCGCCAGCGAATTGGTCGCCGCGCCCGCGTCGGATGAGGCGCACGCCTGGTTCAGCAAGGTGATCGGCGAACCGGTCCGGCTGGTGTACCTCGATGACCCCACGCGCCGTCGGCCGGACCCCGCCTACAGTCGGGAGGCGGACCGGGTGTCCTTCGCGGACGGCTACCCGCTGCTGCTGACCACCGAGGAGTCTCTGGCCGCGCTGAACGACCTGATCGCCGAGGGACGGCGTGCCCAGGAGGGGCCGATGTCGATGACGCGGTTCCGTCCCAACCTGGTCGTCGCGGGCGCACCAGCCTGGGCCGAGGACGGCTGGCGGGTGGTGCGCATCGGTGCTGTGAGCTTCCGGGTAGCGAAGGCCTGCTGCCGCTGCGGGATCACCACGATCGACCCCGACACCGCGTACCGGGGCAAAGAGCCGCTCACCACCCTCGCCCGCTGCCGGCGGTGGGACGGCGGGACGTGGTTCGCGATCAACCTCATCCCCGACTCCCCCGGGGCGACCCTGCACCTCGGCGACCAGGTCGAGATCCTCGAGCAGGTGCGGACCGACGAGCCGCTGCGCTAGCAGTGCCGGCGGCACCATATGGCGTCGGCGCGTACGCTCAGCAGCTATGAGCGCCTCCGCCGTGGATCGGGTGCTCGCCACGGCCGGCGTCCGGTTCGCTTACCTGTTCGGCTCCCGCGCGACCGGCCGACATCGTCCGAACAGCGACGCTGATATCGCGATCATGCCCGGGCGGTCGCTGGACCTGCTCACGGAGGCTGGTCTGGCCGACCAGCTGGCGAATGCACTGCAGGTACCCACAGTCGACCTCGTCGACCTCCGGCGGGCGCCGCTGAGGCTGCGCGGACGGGTACTCGAGGACGGCCGGCTGCTGTACAGCACTGACGAACCCGGCCGGGTCGCCTTCGAGGTCCGCACCCGCAGCGAGTACTTCGACTTCCTCCCCACCCAGCGGGCACACCGCGACCGCTTCCTACGACGAGTGGCTACGAAGGGGCTGGATGGTTGACCTCGACCGGATCCACCAGCGCTTGGAACTGCTCGCCGGCTACCTGCGCGAGTTGCGGCGGCTGCGTGACCTTCCCGTCGCCGAGTACCTGCGTCACGAGGCGTACGCCGGCCGTTACCTGGTCCAGGTCGCCGCGCAGACCTGCATCGATCTGGCCAACCACGTCATCGCCTCGGAGGGCTGGCGGGCTCCGCGCGACTTCGGTGACAGCTTCACCGTCCTGCATGAGCAGGACCTCATCGACGACGCGCTGGCGGGGCGACTCCGTGGCCTCGCCGGGCTGCGCAATCGGCTCGTGCACGTCTACGACGAGATCGACGACACCCGAGTGCACGAGGCGCTCGCTACCGGGCTGCCCGACCTGGACGCGTTCGCCACCGCAGTGGCCCGCCTCGCGGGCTGAGAGATCGCGACGGTCTCGAGGTTGGCGGGACATCATCAGTGCGAGTGTTCGTGATCCTCGACGAGGCCCGTCTCGTGGGTGTGTGGGTGGGAGTGGGCCTGTTCCTGGTGGCTGTGCTCGTGCTCGTGCTCGACATGCTCGTGATCGTGCAGGACGTGCGTATGCGTATGCGTCGTATCCCCGTGGGTGTGCTCATGGGTGTGCTGCGTGGTCATCTTCAGCTCCGCTCCTGGCTGTTATCTAACCGCTGTTGTTTAGCCGCGAGGGAAATTTAATTCGGATTGATTGACCCTCGCTTAATCGATGCTACACGCTTCGCGCGGACTGCTGTCAAGCGTTTTGACGCGCAATTAAATGCGCGTATCTGGCAGCTGGCAAAATAGCGTAAATGCCTTTCTCTCGTGCTGTCCGATAAGGTCGGATGGCCGGTTCCGTGCCACCTGCTCAGCGCGGGTCCGCCAGCAGCGCTCGGGGTGAAGACGAGCCTCATCGCTCAAGCGAGTGCTCTTGGTACTCGCCCCGTGGGATGATGCGACCATGATCGCCGGACTGTTGCTGGCGGCCGGGGCCGGGCGGCGCTACGGCATGCCCAAGGCCCTGGTCGACGAGGGTGCCTGGTTGCGCCGGGCGGTGGCCACGTTGACCGACGGTGGCTGCGACCCGGTGCTCGTCGTGGTCGGCGCGCAGGCCGACCGAGTCATCCCGCTGGTGCCGGAGATCGCCGGCACCGTGCTGGCCGCGGACTGGGCCGACGGCATGGGGGCCTCGCTGCGGGCCGGTCTGACCGAGCTGCTCAGCAGTGCGCCGCCGCGGGTGCAGGCCGTGGTGGTGCATCTGGTCGACCTGCCCGACGTGGACGCCTGCGTGGTCCGCAGGCTCGTCGCGCTGGCTGGTCCCGAGGTGGTGGCCCGAGCGGGGTTCGTGAGCCAACCGGGGCATCCGGTGCTGCTCGGCCGGCGGCACTGGGCCGACATCGTCGCATCGGCGCGGGGTGACCGGGGGGCCCGGGACTGGCTGGCCGGGCGGCCCGACCTGACCGTGGTGGACTGTTCGGACCTGGCCGGCGGGATCGACGTGGACCGCCCGCCCCAGCCCTCGGAACAGCCACCGAGCACATGACCACGAAACGGCCATAAGGGAGATAACCCTCGAATAAGGTCACTGAGGGAGTAGTCGCGTGTCGCAGGTCAGTCATTGTGGGTGAACCTGCACGCCGGTCGAAGCGAATACCGTCTAGTACCGGTACAGCTATTCCCTAGTAGCGATACAGCCCGGCCATGCCGGCAGCTCTGCGCGAGGAGGTCCGCGGTGCGTGAGGTGCTCGACGAACTGGTTGCGCAGTGGCGCCAGGGCAGATCCACCGCGGTGGGTACGGTGGTGTCCACCTACCGCTCGGCACCACGCCCGGCCGGAGCGTCGATGCTCGTGACCTCGGACGAACGGGCGGTCGGCAGTGTGTCCGGTGGCTGCGTCGAGGGCGCGGTCTTCGAACTGGGCCAGCAGGTGCTCGCCGAGGACACCCCCGTCCTGCAGCGCTACGGCGTCTCCGACGACGACGCCTTCACCGTCGGCCTGACCTGCGGCGGCATCATCGATGTGTTCGTCGAGAAGGTGGACCCGGTCAGCTTCCCCGAGCTGGACGAGGTGGCCGCCTCGGTAGCCAAGAAGGAGCCGGTCGCGGTGGTCACCGTGGTCGCCCACCCCGACCCCGAGCGCATCGGGCTGCGCATGGTGGTCTGGCCGGACCGGCACACCGGCACGATGGGGTCCTCCCGCGCGGACGAGGCGATCCTCGAGGACGTCCGCGGCGCGCTGGCCGCCGGCCGAACCGTCACCCTGCACTACGGCCCTGAGGGGCAGCGCCGCGGCGAGGGCATGAACGTGTTCGTCAACTCCCTCGACCCGCCGCCCCGGATGCTGGTGTTCGGCGCGATCGACTTCGCCGCCGCGATGGCCCGGATGGGGGTGTTGCTCGGCTACCACGTGACGGTGTGCGACGCGCGCCCGGTGTTCGCCACCAAGAGCCGCTTCCCCGACGCGCACGAGGTCGTGGTGAACTGGCCGCACCGGTACCTGAAGGCCGAGGCCGAGGCCGGGCGGATCGACCAGCGGACCGTGATCACCGTGCTCACCCATGACCCGAAGTTCGACGTTCCGGTGCTCGTCGAGGCACTACGGATGGATGTGGCTTATATCGGCGCGATGGGATCGCGGAAAACTCACCAGAAGCGCGAGGAGCGGCTGCGCGAGGCGGGGGTGACCGACGAGGAGCTGGCCAAGATCGCCTCGCCGATCGGGCTGGACCTGGGCGCCCGCACCCCCGAGGAGACCGCGGTGTCCATCGCCGCCGAGGTGATCTCGCTGCGCTGGGGCGGCGGCGCCACCGGCGGCGCCGTCACCCGCCTGGCCAACGCCGAGGGCCCCATCCACGGCGCACACCCCATCGTGGAGCCCGAACCGGTGAAAGCCTGACGCGAGGGCCCGGCGGCACGGTGACTCAATGGGTCGCCTGCGATCGGCCCGCCGCAGGCAACGGATCCAGCCAGCGACAAAACGTAGATGGATGATCCGACGAAATGTTGGTTAGCTTACCGACGCAATGGCGCCTAGACCTTCGACGAAGCCCCGATGATCGCCTACGATGCGGGCATGGTCCAGCTTCCCGACCCGCTCGTCCCGCGCCGCATGATGGACGTTGTGACGGCGTCGCTCGCTGACTTTCGGGTCCTCGTCATCCATGGCGCTAGACAGGTCGGTAAGTCGACCCTTGCACTTGCCCTCGCGCAGCGCCAGGGGGCGGCGGTGGTCAGTCTCGACAACGCGGACGATCTCGCCGCAGCAAGGAACGATCCGCCGACGTTCCTGGCCGTGCTGGGCACCCCGCTGGTCATCGACGAGATCCAGCGGGTGGGCGAGCCGCTGGTACTGGCGGTGAAGGTGGTCGTCGACCAGGACAACCGGCCAGGACAGTACATCCTGACCGGATCGAGCAACTTCCTCACCGTGCCGGCGATCTCCGAGAGCCTCGCCGGGCGGGTCGACATCACTACCCTGTGGCCACTGTCTCAGGGAGAGCTGGCCGGCGGACCGGATGAGTTCGTCGACCGCAGCTTCCGGGGGATCGGTCAGCTCCTCGGCCACCGGGGTCCGACGCCCGAGCGGGACCACTACTTCGACCGGCTGTGCACTGGCGGCTATCCAGGCGTGCAGGGGTTCAGTGAGCGTGCGCGTCGTCGGTGGTTCGACCAGTACGTCGACACCGTCCTGCGGCGGGAGATCGAGATGGCAGGCGACATCCGGCGCGCGGATGCCCTGGCGGGTATGGTCCGCTATTTTGCGAGCACGACGGGCCAGGAGCTGGTACTGAGCACCGCGGCCCAACGTTTGGGGATTGACCGGGCGACCGCAGCGAGCTACGAGCCATGGCTGGAAACGGTGTTCCTGATCCATCGGGTTCCCGCCTGGAGCCGCAACCTCACCGCGAAGGTGGTCAAGCGTCCGAAGCTCTACTTCAGTGACAGCGGAGTTGCCGCCAACCTGCTCGGCAAGCAGACCGCCGCGCTGCGACGGCCCACCGATCCAGCGGCCGGGCCGTTGTTCGAGACCTTCATCGTCAACGAACTCGTCAAGCAGCTCACCTGGTGCGATACCCCCGCGCGGCTGTTCCACTTCCGTGACCGCGACGGGACGGAGGTGGACACCATCCTCGAGTCCGCCGACGGCCGGGTGGTCGCCGTGGAAATCAAGGCGACCTCCACCCCCCGGCAGGAGGACTTTCGAGGGCTTGCGCACGTTCGCGACGGCGTGGACCGGGCCGGAGGTGAGTTCGTGGCCGGAATCGTGCTGCACACCGGAACCCGCCGACTGCCGTTCGGAGACCGGCTCGTCGCCCTCCCGGCGGCAGACGTGTGGACCTGACGCGCACTGCCGGCAGACACCCCGGCAAGGTTGTGACGGCGCGCCAGACAGCCCGAAGTCGCGGGTGTCGTTGATGGTGATCTCGGTCCGCAGCGCCCGTCCTTCCTTGATGACCCGGGTGCGGAACCGGCCCGAGACCGGGCGGTCGAGCATCGGGGTCAGGGAGAACTCGGCCTGCAGGATCGACAGCTCATACCGGTAACCGGCCTCCTCGTCTTCGGGGGTGAACGGGTTGGGCAGGATCGACAGCCACTTGCGCAGCAGCGCCTCGATGTGCTCGGGTCCGAAACGGTCACAGATCGCCTGCAACGCCGGCACGTCATCACAGGAGGAGAACCCGTTGTCCAGCGGTTGGAAACCGATCCCCTCCTTGGCGGCCTGGCGTTTCGCCCACTCGTTGCCGTTGACACAGCTTGGCGGTGTAAGGGGAGTAGGTGCTGAACTTGATGAAGAACGGGCCGAAGCCGGCGTTCACGCAATAGAAGTAGAAGAAGTTGATGAACGCCGAGGACCGGACCAGCCAGGCATAACCACCCCCGGTCGCCGGGTTGTAGCGGCGCTGGGTGCGCCACACTGCCGCCTTCTCCTGTGCCCTGCCAGACCTGCTCATTGTGCTGTCCGCGGTGTTCTGGCGTAACGGGTTCAAATACGGCGACTTCGCCGACCACCCCACCCAGGCTCTCCTCGGCCTGGACCCGACCCGCGAGGGCCCGCTCGCGATCCTCACCCTCACCACCACACAGAACTCGCCGCCACCGGCGCACCACCATCCCCACTTCGCGGATCTGATCGCCACACCCGTCAACGAAGCGGGCAACCCGCCCCCCAGCGTCACCGAGCTGCTGCCCCACCTCACCGCCGTGCACACCGCCGCTGCCCACTGCCCCCCGGCGTACCGGAACCGGACATCGCAACACTTGCCCCACCGCTGCGGCACAACGAGCGGGCAGTGCGCCTGCCACACGGCCGCCGTACTCGCCTCGTCGACGGGATCGCCTCCCGGGCTTCCGCCCGGACCGGCTACCTGCCGGTTGCGCTGGACCTGGACACGCTGGCCATCGTGCTGGCCAGCGCCGCCGCCGGCTATCCCGGCGACTGCCCGGCACACGCCGCGCTCCCGTCAGCGTGGTTCCCTACGTCCTAGCGCAACGGGTGACAGGCCGCGGCCGAACGGGAGCACTCTGGGCACAAACGTCACGCCGCACGCGGCGATCACGGTGCCCTCCGCGGGGCGCAGCGCGCCCCGGTGCGTGTCATGATCACCGATCGACCGGCAGATACCAGACCACCGGAGCCGCGCTCATCAGCGACCGCTCGGCGTGTCGAGGAGACGCACATGGTGGGGCTGCAGGGTGATCGCCTGGTCGTCGTGCTCGGAGATCACGAACAGCATGTGGTCGCCCCAGCCGATGACCTGACCCCGATGGTGCAGTCGGGACGGTAACGCCCCCTGGTCCTCGTCCACCGCGATCTGCTCGACCCGGCTCCGCAGCCGAATGGGAGTGCCCTCGGCATCACGCCAGGCCTCGGAAGCCAGCGGCGATGAAGGAGGCATCGGTAGTCGTCACCTCGATATGTGTGGTGGGAGCAGTGGGCGGCTCAATGCTCGGTTCCCCAGTTCGGTGTGCCGCTGAACAGCAGTCAACAGCCTCGGCAAGCGGTGAGCTTGCACACGGTTCTCACTGCCGACTCAGCGGACATGTGGTGGATTACGAGAGCCTTGTGCGTGGAAGACTCCAGGGCTATGGGTGCTGCTACTGGTGGTGCGCGGGTCGCGGAGCTGCGGAAGACGCGTGAGCTGACGCAGGTGGCGTTGGCGCGTCGGGCCGGGGTGTCGGTGAGCTTGTTGTCGAAGATCGAGGTCGGGGACCGGACGCTCACCCCGGCTATCGCGACCGCGATCGCCCGAGCTCTGAAGATCTCTCTCGGTGCGCTGTATGGGGAGGTCGAGATCGCTCAGGACCAGAGCGTGCTGCTGGTGGAACTGCGCTCCGCGGTGCGCCGCTACGACATCCCCGACCAGGCGCCGATGCCCGACCCCACCCAGCTGCGCGCCGAGGTGGACCGGGCCATCACCCTCCGGGAGCAGGCTGACCTGGCGGGGCTGCTGCGGATGCTGCCCGGCCTGCTGACTCGGGCCACCACCTACGCGCACGCTGCGGCCAGCCCGCAGGGGTGGGCGCTGCTGGCCGACGTGTATAGCGTCGTCTACTACCTGGCCGCGCGGAATCGGTGGATGGACCTGGTCGACATCGCTCCGATCCGCCAGACCTGGGCCGCAGGCCAGCAACCCAACCCGCTGGTGAGCGCGCTCGGTGCGCTGGACCGCGCTGGGGCCTTCCTCAACTGCGGGGACTTCGACGGCGGGCTCACCGTGGTGGACCGGGCCATCGTGGCTGCCGAAGGGGCATTGACCGGTCCGGAGAAGGCCTTCGCCACGGGCACGCTGTGCATGCGTGGCATGGAGCTGGCGGGACGGCTCAACGACCAGGCCGAGGCCCAGCGGTACATCCACGCGGTGTGGACCGCGGCCGAGGAATTCCCGACCGACCTGCGGATCCATACCCAGCTCTTCGGTCCCGCCAACGCCGCCACCCACGTGCTGGCCACCGAGGGGGACCTCGGCCGCCCCCGTGAGGTGATCCGCCTCGCCGAGCAGCTGAACAGCAACGACACCGGACTTCCGCCCACAAAACTCATCGAAGTCCACACCAGCACCGCTCGCGCCCAGCTCGACCTGGGCGATCGGGACGGCGCGCTGACCTCGCTGATCAAGTCCTTCACCATCGCTCCCCAGAAGGCGAAGGTCCACCCGATGAGCCGCGACGTGCTACGAGTCCTGATCTCGCTGCACCAGCGCAGCAACCCCCAGCTCGTCCAGCTGGCCAACCAAGCGGGGCTCACCGGATAGCGATCATCGCCGTCGGCTCCGTCCGGCTCGTCGAGTTCTGGACCCTTACCGGGCTGGGTCGATCATGTGCGTGGGTGCTCTCAGTACGCCGAGTTCGGCAGGAGCGCTGCTCAGCCCATTCACAACAGCTCTGTTGTCGAACTCGGCGACAGCAGAGTAGATCACCAACCACGGAATCCACGGGGAACACCCCAGTGCCGCAGCCCTCGTGGGGATGCGCTGTCCGTGAACTCGACGCTACGGACGTCGCCGGGCTGGTTTTAGGTCGGTCTCGTCGAGTTCATGGGCTGCGGGCCTCGCCCAGGGGCAAGTCGACCACATCGCCAAGGTTCACCGGAAGATCCGGCGATTCGGTGATATCTGAAGGTTGCGGCTCGATGGGAGGAATTTCTATCGATCATGGTGGAGAGTGCGCGACAGGTTTGCGCGTGGAAGACTCAGGGCTATGAGTGCTGCCGCCACTGGTGGTGCGCGGGTCGCGCAGCTGCGTAAGGCGCGTGCTCTGACACAGGTGGCGCTGGCGGGCCAGGCCGGGGTGTTGGTGGGCTTGTTGTCGAAGATCGAGGTCGGGGATCGGGCGCTCACCCCGGCGATCGCGGCCGCAGTCGCCGGAGCCCTGCAGATCTCCCTCGGCGCGCTGTACGGGGAAGTCGAGGTGTCCGAGGACCAGAGCATGCAGCTGGAGGATCTGCGCACCGCGGTTCGCCGTTACGACATCCCCGACCAGGCGCCCGTGCCCGACCCCACCCGGCTGGGCGCCGACCTGGACCAGGCCATCGTGCTCCGGGAGCAGGCGGACCTGGCGGGACTGCTGCGGATGCTGCCCGGCCTGATGACTCGGGCCATCGCCTACGCGCACGCCGCAGCCAGTCCGCAGGGGTGGGCAATGCTGGCCGGCGGGTACAGCGCGGTCTACTACCTGGCCGCACGGCATCGGTGGATGGACCTGGTCGAGATCGCCCCCACCCACCAAGCCTGGGCCGCGGACCGGCAACCCAACCCCCTGCTGACAGCCCTCGCCACCCGGAACCGCGCCGGGGCCTTCCTCCACTGTGGGGACTTCGAGGGCGGGCTCACCGTGGTGGACCGGGCCATCGTGACCGCCGAAACGGAACTCACCGGTCCGGAGAAAGCCTTCGCCACGGGCCTACTGCACCTGCGCGGCATGACTCTGGCGGGACGGCTGGGCGACCGAACCGAAGCCCAGCGGCACGTCCACGCGGCGTGGACCGCGGCCGAGGAGTTCCCGACCGACCGGTTGATCCATAGCCAGCGCTTCGGTCCGGACAACACCGCCGCCCACGTGCTGGCCACCGAAGGGGACCTCGGCCGTCCCCGCGACGTCATTCGTCTTGCGACGGAGCTGACCAGCAGAGATACCGGGCTGCCACCCACCCGGATCGTCGACGTCCACATCAGCACCGCTCGCGCGCATCTCGACCTGGGCGACCGGGCCGGCGCGCAGACCGCACTGGCCGAGGCCTTCACCGTCGCTCCCCAGAAGGCGAAGGTGCACCCGATGAGCCGCGAAGTACTGCGAGTCCTGCTCTCCCTGCACCGGCGCAGCAACCTCCGGCTTCTCCAGCTGGCCACCCGAGCAGGTCTCGCCGGATAGCGATCCCGCCTTCGGCTCCGTCCGGTCCGGGGCCGGTTTGGCTCTGGCTGTGGCCTCGACGTACACTGTGCCGTCGGCGCGAGCGGCGCGTCGGTTCTCGCGTGTCTGCAGGTATCTGCGCAGGCTTCCTGCTCAGCAGTGCGTCACCGCACTTCTTGTGATGCCTCTCCACGTCGTGGAACTGACGGGCGCCCGCGTCGTGGCCAGGCCGCGACTCGGCGGTGTGGCGCAACCAGCAGGAACGCGGAGGACATGGGCAAGAAGGACGGGGCGATCGAGGTCGAGGGCCGGGTGGTCGAGCCGCTCCCCAACGCGATGTTCAGAGTCGAGTTGGAGAACGGTCACCGCGTTCTCGCACACATCAGCGGCAAGATGCGCCAGCACTACATCCGCATCCTGCCGGAGGATCGGGTGGTCGTGGAGCTCTCGCCCTACGACCTGTCCCGGGGCCGCATCGTCTACCGCTACAAGTAAGAACCATGACCAGGAGATGACGTGAAGGTCAAACCGAGCGTCAAGAAGATCTGCGACAAGTGCAAAGTGATCCGTCGTCACGGCGTGGTCATGGTGATCTGCGATAACCTGCGCCACAAGCAGCGCCAGGGCTGAGCAGGGCACGACGTCGCTGGTCCACGACGCGAGAAGACCTCCCCGCACCACCCGATCCACCCGGGATCGGTCCACCCTCGGATGCCAGGCCGGGGCCTGCGGACGACGAGCATCGTCGTCCGCAGGACGGACGGGGAGCAGACCTGGAGACGACGAGACAGGAGACACGCCTCGCATGGCCCGACTCGCCGGCGTCGACCTTCCCCGCGACAAGCGGATGGAGATCGCGCTGACCTACATCTACGGCATCGGCCGTACCCGCTCCCACGAGATCCTCGCCGCCACCGGGGTGAGCCCGGACCTGCGCACCAAGGACCTCTCCGACGAGGACCTCGTCCGGCTGCGGGACTACATCGAAGAACACCTCAAGGTCGAGGGTGACCTCCGTCGTGAGGTCCAGTCCGACATCCGTCGGAAGATCGAGATCGGCTGCTACGAGGGCCTGCGGTGGCGCCGCGGTCTGCCGGTGCGTGGTCAGCGAACCAAGACCAACGCCCGCACCCGCAAGGGCCCGAAGAAGACGGTCGCCGGCAAGAAGAAGGCCGGGAAGAAGTAGTGCCGGGCCAGCCAGCCACCCAGACCTTTGTAGGAGCGTAAACCGTATGCCACCCAGAGCACGAACAGGTGCCGGCGCCAAGAAGGTGCGGCGCAAGGAGAAGAAGAACGTCGCGCATGGCCATGCGCATATCAAGTCGACGTTCAACAACACGATCGTCTCGATCACCGACCCCACCGGTGCGGTGATCGCGTGGGCGTCCGCGGGCCACGTGGGGTTCAAGGGCTCGCGCAAGTCCACCCCGTTCGCCGCGCAGATGGCCGCCGAGAGTGCCGCCCGCAAGGCCGCCGAGCACGGCATGAAGAAGGTCGATGTCTTCGTGAAGGGCCCGGGTTCGGGCCGCGAGACGGCGATCCGGTCGCTACAGGCCGCCGGCCTCGAGGTCGGCACCATTCAGGACGTGACCCCGCAGCCGCACAACGGCTGCCGGCCACCGAAGCGGCGCCGGGTCTAGGGCGCGGGGAGGAGCAGCAGAGATGGCTCGATACACCGGACCTATGACTCGCAAGTCCCGTCGGCTCAAGACCGATCTGGTCGGCGGCGACCAGGCCTTCGAACGTCGACCGTATCCTCCTGGCCAGCACGGCCGGGCCCGGATCAAGGAGACCGAGTATCTCCTGCAGATGCAGGAGAAGCAGAAGGCCCGCTTCACCTACGGCGTCATGGAGAAGCAGTTCCACCGGTACTACGAGGAGGCCAACCGCCGCCCCGGCAAGACCGGTGACACGCTCCTGCAGATCTTGGAGTCCCGGCTGGACAACGTCATCTACCGCGCGGGCCTGGCTCGCACCCGCCGCCAGGCGCGCCAGTTGGTGACCCACGGGCATTTCCTGGTCAACGGCGTCAAGGTGAACGTCCCCAGTCTCCGGGTGTCCAAGTTCGACATCATCGACGTCAAGCCCAAGTCGGTGCCGACGCTGCCGTTCGTGGTAGCGAAGGAGACCCTGGGAGACCGCCCGGTGCCGGCGTGGCTGCAAGTGGTCCACGCGACGATGCGGATCCTGGTGCACCGGCTACCCGAGCGGGCCCAGATCGACGTTCCCCTCCAGGAACAACTCATCGTCGATTTCTACTCCAAGTAAGCGGCTGTGCTCATCGAAGAACTGGCTCATCGAAGATTCGCGACGGCGTCAAATAGTGGGCGCCAGATGGAGGAACATCAACCATGCTGATCACTCAGCGACCGCACCTCAATGAGGACCCGGTCGGCTACACCCGATCCCGGTTCGTCATCGAGCCACTGGAGCCGGGATTCGGCTACACCCTGGGCAATTCGCTACGCCGGACCTTGCTCTCGTCCATCCCGGGGGCGGCGGTCACCAGCATCCGCATCGAGGGCGTGCTGCACGAGTTCACCACCGTTCCGGGTGTCAAGGAGGACGTCACCGACATCATCCTCAACCTGAAGGAGCTCGTGGTCGGCTCCGAGGAGGACGAGCCGGTGGCGATGTACCTGCGCAAGCAGGGCCCGGGCGACGTCACCGCGGGCGATATCATGCCGCCGGCCGGTGTCACCGTGTACAACCCCGACCTGCACATCGCCACGCTGAACGGCAAGGGCAAGCTGGAGATCGAGCTGGTCGTGGAGCGGGGCCGGGGCTACGTGCCGGCGGTGCAGAACAAGGCGTCCGGCGCGGAGATCGGTCGGATCCCGGTGGACTCCATCTACTCGCCCGTGTTGCGGGTGACCTACAAGGTGGAGGCCACCCGGGTCGAGCAGCGCACCGACTTCGACAAGTTGATCCTGGACGTGGAGACCAAGCCCTCGCTCACCCCTCGGGACGCGCTGGCCTCGGCCGGCCGCACCCTGGTGGAGCTGTTCGGCCTGGCCCGCGAGCTCAATGTGGAGGCCGAGGGCATCGAGATCGGCCCCTCGCCGGCCGAGGCGGACACGATCGCCGCCTTCGCCATGCCCATCGAGGATCTGGACCTCACCGTCCGGTCCTACAACTGCCTCAAGCGCGAGGGCATCCACACGGTCGGCGAGCTGGTCAGCCGCAGCGAGGCCGACCTGCTGGACATCCGCAACTTCGGTGCCAAGTCGATCGACGAGGTGAAGCTGAAGCTGGCCGGCCTCGGGCTGCAGCTCAAGGACAGCCCGCCCGGGTTCGACCTCTCAGCGGTGGCGGCAGAATACTCGGTCGACGGCTGGGACGACGCCAGCGAGAACGGTACCGACAACGGCGACAGCGGCGACAGCGGCGACGACGGCCACGACTACGCCGAAACCGAACAGCTCTAGCACTGTGAGTGGCGATAGGTGCCCTGGCACCTATCGCCACTCACAAGGCAACCGAAGGGAGCCACAATGCCAACGCCGACCAAGGGCGCCCGGCTCGGGGGGTCGCCGGCCCATGAACGGCTGATGCTGGCCAACCTGGCGACATCGCTGTTCACCCATGGCCGGATCACCACCACCGAGGCCAAGGCGAAACGGTTGCGCCCGTACGCCGAGCGGTTGATCAGCAAGGCCCGAATAGGGGACTTGCACAACCGTCGCGAGATCATGCGGGTGATCCGGGACAAGGACGTGGTGCACAAGCTGGTCGCGGAGATCGGTCCGCAGTTCGCGGACCGGCCGGGTGGCTACACCAGGATCCTCAAGACGATGCCCCGCAAGGGTGACAACGCTCCGATGGCGATCATCGCGCTGGTCACCGAGCGCACCGCCGCACAGGTCGAGGAAGTCCAGCGCAAGGCCGTCAAGGCCCGGCCGCCGGTGCCGCAGCCGGCTGACAAGACCGAGGAGCCCGCTGCTGTGATTGTCGACACCCCGGAGGTTGTCGACACCCCGGTCGCTGCTGACGGTTCTGTCGAGCAGGAGACCTGGGTCGAGCCGGAGATTCCGGCCGAGCATGAGACCCCCTCGCCCGCGCGGCAGGAGGACGAGGGCGAATCCTGATCCCGAGCACCACACCGCAGGAGCCCGCCGCCCCCAGCGGGGGCGGCGGGCTCCTGCGCG
>JBOHFI010000064.1:0-26346 GCA_050699595.1 Pseudonocardiaceae bacterium
AAGATCACGGTTTGTGTGCCTACGGCGACAGGTACCTGTCGCCGTAGGCACACAAACCGTGATCTTCTTGTCTGGGCGACGACGGCGCGTCGAGCGCCGGTGGCCGCAGTTGCTCGCCCGTGTCCGCGAGCGGGAGTCGATGGTGGCGCGACGGCAGTGGGTGATCGCCGAACTGAAACGCTGCCTGACGGCGCTGGCCGCTATGGTGTCGGTGTGACCGCCGCAGCCGCCGTCAACCCTTTCGCTGTCTCGCCTGTACCGGCCCTGCCGCCAGACACCACGCCGATCGCGATCCGCGACGCGCTGATCGACGAGGAGCGCGCCGAGTTCGAACGCGCCTACCAGGAAGCTATCGCCGAGGCCGCCCGCACACTGGACCTGACCAGGGTCCTGGACGTGCTACGCAACTATTACCGGATCGCGTGGCTCACCCAGCGACAAGGCCCCGAGGCGCACCGGCGGATGCTGGATCACGTCAAGCACGCGCTTGCAACGGGTGAAGCTCCCCCCGGCAGCGGGTCAGCAGAGGAAGTCAGGGCCCTGCTCCAGGAGCGGCTCGGCCGGTAGGTGTACCGCGTCGTCACCTACCGCGAGGCGCTGGAGCAGATCGCGGCGCTACCCGCCGAGGCGCTGCCTTCCTACGCCGAGGTGATTGGCGTGCTGGAGCTGACACCATCGGGCGGTCGACCTTACAACGAAGACAAGCCGGATGGCCCGATGCGGGAACTGGTATTCGGTGCCGACGGCGAGGGCACGGTCACTTACCTGATCTTGGAACAACAGCGGGAGGTCCACGTGATCCTTGTGCAGTGGGTCGGCTGACCCGTCCCACAGGCGGATCGTTGACCGGGCACCCACGCCCCAACGCGGGCTGGCCGCCCAGATCGGCCAGGGAATCGGATTCCTGGTGAGACATCCGGTGCTGCGCATGCTCGCGCTCGCGGCCAGCCTGAACAACCTCGTCTTCTCCGCTATCTTCGCCCTCGACATGGTCTTCCTGACCACCGTCGTCGGGCTTGAGTAGGCGCTCGTGGGGCTCCTTCTGGCCTCAGGCGCGGCCAGCGCCGTGCTGTTCGCCATTGCACACGTGGTGATCGGGATCGGGGTCATGGTGTTCAACATCATGCAGGTCGGTTACCGCCAACGGGTGCCCAGCTCACATGCTCAATCGGATGTCGGCGATGTTGCGTTTCCGCGGTGTGGGGTGCGGCGGCGCTGGGCGGTGCGCTGGCCGAGCAGGTGGGTGTGCGGCCTGTCCTGTCGATGCTGACCACCGCCCTGGTCGCGGCCTCCCCGTTACTACTGTGACGTCCGCGGCGCGCTCACCGAAGCTGTCCATCGGTGCCGCGTTCAAGCGAATCAAGCAGATCTCCGCGGTGAGGTAGCGCGGGTCCCGGTCGAGGATCCCCAAATCGGGTCGGATCATGGGCCGAGGTCCCAGAGCAAGCGGTAGTACGTGCTTCGTCGTGGGTCTGGGTCGACGCCGCAGGCGTCCAGAAGGCAGCGTTCCCACCCGGCCCCGTAATTCCACCGGGTGCTCCATGTAGCGACGGCCAGGTCAGCCCATCGGTCGGCGATGCCGAGCACACCGAAGTCGACATGACCGCTCCAGTGCCCGTCGTCGCCGATCAGAGTGTTAGGTGCGCACGCATCCCCGTGGCACACGACGAGCTGGTCGATCGCCGGCGGGATGTCGACGATCCGCAGCGCGGCGGGCACGTCGAGTGATCGGTAATCAGTGTGTCAGCCCGCTGGATCGAGGCGGCCCTGCGCCGTGTCATTCTCAGAATCCGTCCCGGTCTCGACCATCCCGAATTCGACCGTTTTCCGACTTTCGAGGGAAGGGCCGACCTACATGGCTGGCGACGAATCTGCGCGGCGGGCGACGTGGAGAACAGCCCCCCAGTGACGGCGAAGGCGTCCATCGGGTCGTTGGTTGAGGCGTCGGGTGATCTCGGCGTAGAGCCGCTGACGCTGCCATCCCTCCATCGCGATGTGCCCGGAGAACGTGTCCAGCAGTCGCAGGTACTCCTGGGCGTTGTAGCTGATCTCCCAGTCGAAGTGATTTACGACGACGTCGGCGAACAGACCGCTTTCTTCGATATCGTCGCGGCTATCGGTCAGCTGTCCGGGACGGGGCCACGTCGCGTCCCGGGGCAGACCTTCACCGATCTCGTCGTAGACGTCTTGAATATCGAAGAAAAACGGGTCACCGCCGTCGGGGAACACGTGGGTGGCGCTCCACAAGCCGAGGTGGCCGCCGGGGCGTAGCAGCTCCCAGGCCCGTCGATAGCGCAGTGCCGGGTCGATCCAGTGCCAGGCCGTTGCGGCGAAGACCAGGTCGAACCGGTCGCCGGCCGGTGGGTGCCAGATCTCGAACGCGCTGTTGATGATCGTCACGTCGGGGAAGCCCGCCAGGTTACGTCGGGCGGCAGCGGCCAGCTTCGGACCGATCTCGATGCACGTGATCTGAAAGCCGCGGCGGGCCAGTGACAGGGTTGCCTTCCCCGTGGCGCATCCGAGCTCCACGAGCCGGTCACCAGTCTTGAGCCCGGCCGTGTCGATAAGGGTCTCGTAGAGCTGCTCGGGATAGTCGGGCCGAGCCTGCTGATAGAGATCGGCCGCTGAGTCGAACGTGGTCTTTAACCGCTGCTGGTCGGCTGCCATGCGGCAATCCTCGCTGGGCTGTCCCGGATCGCCGACCTGCTGCACCGATGATCAACGCCAGGTGTCCTCGCCGTCGGTAACACCGGATTCCGTTCCAAAACCCTCTGCACCCCTGCTCCCCGCTGCAGCAGATGCGTGACTTCGACGATTGAACCGCACCCGACTCGGCCCGGCCCGATTGCTAGCGTGTCCTGATGGAGGATCTGTCTGAGGGCTTGGCTGAGGAGCGCCTGCTGCACAGTCTGGGTGACTTCGGTATCGCCCCCGCGACAACCACTTATGCGCCGGTCGGATTCGGCGACTACCACTGGAAGGTCACCGGCGCCGACGGCAGGCGATGGTTCGCCACCGTCGCCGATCTGGAGCACAAGGAGCACTGCGGGGACGGGGCCGTGGCGGCTCTCACCGGCTTGCGCCGAGCCATGGACACCGCAGTGGCTCTGCGCGAACGCGAAGGGCTGCGGTTCGTGGTCGCCCCGCTGCGCGCCACGAACGGCGAAACGGTCGTCCCGCTGGACGCCCGGTACGCGCTGAGCGTCTTCCCTGTCGTCCGGGGAACGCCCGGTCACTTCGGCCAGAAGCCGACGCCCCAGGAGCACGACCAGATCCTCGACCTGCTCGCCGACCTGCACAGCCGCACGCCCCCGGAGACCACCCCGATGACCGTGCTGGACCCCGCGGGACGCGGCGGCGTGGACACGGCGCCGCGCGAACCCGTCGGCGAATGGCGGGGCGGCCCCTTCTCCGAGCCCGCGCGCGACCTGTTCGCCGAGAACGTCGGCCTCCTGCACGCCCGCCTTGAGGAGTTCGACCAACTGGCCGAGGAGGTGCGGCGACGGGGGGCACCCCGCGTCGTGACGCACGGCGAGCCGCACCTCGGCAACCTCATCCTGGGAGACGACGGCTATCTGCTGGTCGACTGGGACACGGTGGGTCTCGCCGTTCCCGAGCGCGATCTGTCGGTCCTCTCGGATTCGCCGCTCACCCTCGCCCGGTACGCGGAGGTGACCGGGCGAACCCCGGACGCGGCCGCTCTGGCGCTCTACCGGCTGCGCTGGAGCCTGGTCGGTGTGGCCGAGTTCATCACGTGGTTCCGTGGCTCCCATTCCCGCACCTCCGACACCGAAGCGGCCTGGCAGGGCTTCACCGAGACCCTCGATCACCTTCTCGCCCCGCTGAAGGCTGAAGCTTGATCCCAACCGGCGTAGACAATGCTGGGACAGCGTCCGGCCGGCCAGGGGGTGGATGCGGACAGGGCGGCTGTCCGCATCCGATATTCCGGTCATGTGGTGGGGCGACGCCGTGCAGGGGGCAGGGTGGGGCGAGTCACGTGATCGTGGGGAGGGGAGTCGTCGTGGGGCAGGTGCCGAGGGAGCTGACTCCGTTGGAGTCGGCGCTGCATTTCTTTGGTGCGCAGCTGCGGTATTGGCGGACGGTGCGCGAGATGTCGCAAGTCGCGCTCGGGCGGCGGACTCATGACAGTGGGGCCTTGATCAGCAAGATCGAGAAAGGTGAGCGGTTCCCCAGCCTCGCGCTGACCCAGCGCCTGGATGCCGTTCTGGACACCGGCGGGGCGCTGGAACGGCTCTGGCCGCAGGTCGAGCGCGAGCGAGCAACCCGCGACACACGCGGTGACACACCGGCCGGCGACGACGGGTCCGTCCCGAGCGACCTGGGGCTCGCCTGGTCGGCCACACCGCAGGCTACGGTGGAGGTGGTCGCGAAACTGTGGAGGTCGGACGTGGACCGGCGGTCGGCTCTCGAGTCAGCGGTCTGGGTCGCCTCGGCGTTCGCGGGACCGACACGCGAGTGGCTGCTGAACCGGACAGACGAGATCTTCGGCGATCGATCCGGTCGGGCGGTGGGTCAGCGCGACGTTGACGCGTTGTGGGCCATGAGTGATGCTTTCAGCATCGCCGACCAGCGGCTCGGCGGTGGATACGCCCGTTCCACGCTCCTGCACTACACCAACCAGGTCGTGCTCCCGCTGCTCCACGGCAGCTACAACGACACCATTGGCCGGGAACTGATGGCCGCGACGGCGCGGCTGTGCGATCTGTGCGGATATATGAACTTCGACTCCGGTAGGCAAGGGCTCGCGCAGCGCTATTTCATCCAGGCCCTGCGGTTGGCCCAGGCCAGCGGGAACCGCGCACTGGGAGCGCACATCCTGGCCAACATGTCGCTACAGGCGCACTACCTCGGTGATGCCCCCCAAGCACTCGAGTTGGCCAGCGCCGGACTCCGTACCAGCCTCGACTGCGGTTCACTCTCGGAAGCGGCCCGGTGCGCTACCCTCCAAGGCAACGCGCACGCCTTACACGGCGACCGGCGAGCCAGCGCCCACGCCTGCACCGTCGCGGAGAAAGCGCTGGACCGGGCCAGGCCTGCGGAGGAGCCCGCGTGGATCCAGTTCTTTAACGCCAAAGCATTGACCGGTGAAATGCTGACCATGGCCCATAACCTGGGCCAGCACCGAGACGTCCAGCGCCTGGCCCCCGGAGCGCTGGACTCGCCAGATCACCTGGAACGCCGCCGTGTCCTGTTGACGACCCACCTCGCCAGCTCCTACCTGCCCGCGGAAGGCAACTCGCACAGCGACCTCGCCCAGGCTTGCCACCTCCTGGGCCAGGTGATCCCGGCCCTGGGCTCACTCAGCAGCGCCCGGATCCTGGAACGGGTCACCTCGCTACGCCGCGCCCTGGCCGCCCACGCTGGGCGCCCGAGCGTCCAAGAGGTCGAGGACCGCTTCCGGTCCACGATCGCGGTGGTGGGTACGCCTGGATGAGCGCCAACGCCGCACGGGGTCTCCACCAATCCCCAGCTCACTGAGCTCAGGTGGGTGGGTCGCGTAGCGCGGTGCGCAGTGCCGCGAACACCTCGAACTCCCGGCACAGCCGCAGCGGTCCGGCCTGGGGTGGGTGGACCCAGGTGAGCGGCCCACGGGGGGTCACGGTGGGGGGTAGCGGCAGTGCCCCGGTGCTACGGTGCACGCCACGAGGGTAGAGCGGTGCCGTGCTGTGGCGCTCCGCCGCCAGCATCACCCGGTGCTCGGGCGCGTCGGGATGGATCATCAGCGCTGGTGGGGGGCAGCGCCACTGGGTGAGCATCTCGGTGGCGTGTAGGGCCAGTGGCGCGGGGATGGTCAGCGCGACGGTGTCGGGCTCGAGGTCCAGCCACACTTGGTTGCCGCGCAGGGTCACGGACCAGCCCCACGCGCGGTAGCAACCCGCAGCCGTCAGCGGATCGGTCGTGCGGCTGATCCGACCGGCCGGGGGCGGTGTGGCCGGTGCTGGTGGGGCGCCGGTGCGCCGACGGCGGTTGATCATGCACAGGGCGCAGGGCATGCCCTGGCCGGGTCTCACCGTCTCCACCAGATCCGGACGCAGCAACGAGCCGCACAACGCCACTCCAGCGGTGCCGGCTTGGCACTCGGGAGGCAGCGGCACCAGGTGAACCGTGCTCCCGGTCTCCCCGACCACACCCGGTCGATAGCGTAGTAGCACCATCGGCTGGGCCCCGGCCATCGCCGCGGGACCGGCCATGGGGTGGCCGTTCACGGCACTCATCACGGCCTCCCGCTCAACAGGGTGTCGGCATGGATCACCGGCGTGCCGGTCCGGGCGCGGCGGGTGGTGGAGCGTCGGCCAGCCCTAACTCATCGGCCAGCAGACTCAGCAGTAACACCTCATCAAACCGACGCAGGCACAGCGTCGCCTTGCCGTGCACCTGGCACTGGCGCCACCGCGCCCCGAACACCGCCCCAGGCCGGCGGCAGGACCGACAACGACCCCACTGATCAACCGGATGATCCAGCAACAGCGAGTACAGGGTGACCACCGCTCGACACTCGACGGAGCCGATCCCGCCCATGCCGCGCGGGGACTCCAGCACGGCACACAGGACACCGCGCAACGCCGTACGCAGCGGATCGCTCCTGCCGAGGCGGCTCTGACGCCGATGATCATTGATCACGGTGGATACCTCCTGGGGTTTCGCTGGTGGGGTTTCGGATGAGTCGCTCTGCGTAGACAATGCTGGGCGGACGCCTGGCCGGCCAGGGGGTGGATGTGGACGGGGTGGCTGTCCACATCCGACATTCCGGGCACGTGGTGGCGCCACGCCGCTCAGGGTGCAGGGTGGGACACGTCACTGATCGTGGGGAGGCGAGGCGTCGTGGGGCAGGTACCGAAAGAGCTGACTCCGCTGGAGTCAGCTCTGCATTTCTTCGGGGCGCAGTTGCGGCATTGGCGAACGGTGCGCGAATTGTCGCAGGTCGCGCTCGGGCGGCGGACTCATGACAGTGGCGCCTTGATCAGCAAGATCGAGAAAGGTGAGCGGTTCCCCAGCCTCGACCTGACCCGGCGGCTGGACGTCGCTCTGGACACCGATGGGGCGCTGGAACGGCTCTGGCCGCAGGTCGACCACGAGCGAGCGGCCCGCGACGCACGCGGTGACACACCGACCAGCGGCGACGAGTCCGTCCCGAGTGACCTGGGTCTCGCCTGGGCGGCCACGCCGCACGCTACGGTGGAGGTGGTCGCACAACTGTGGAGGTCGGACGTGTACCGACGGTCAATTCTCGTGTCGGCGCCGTGGGTCGCCTCAGCGTTTGCTGGGCCGATGCGCGAGTGGTTGCTCAACCGCGAGGATGAGGTCGCCCAGGGCTGGGCCGCTCGACACGTCAGCCAGAACGACATCGACGCGGTGGGGGAGATGTGCGATGCCTTCGCCACCGCCGAACAGCGGTTCGGCGGTGGGTATGCCCGTTCCACCCTCTTGCACTACACCAATCAGGTTGTGCTTCCGCTGCTCCGGGGCAGCTATGACGACGCTATTGGCCGGGAGTTGATGGCCGCGACGGCGCGGCTGTGCGATCTGTGTGGGTTTATGAGTTTCGACTCCGGTAAGCAGGGGCTTGCCCAGCGCTATTTCATCCAGGCTCTGCGGTTGGCCCAGGCCAGCGGGAACCGCGCGCTCGGCGCGCACATCCTGGCCGACATGGCGATGCAGGCGCGCGGCCTGGGCGACACTACCCAGGCACTGAAACTGGCCAGTGCCGGACTCGACTATGGCTCGCCCGTGACACAGGCCCGCTGCGCCGCCGCGCAGAGCCGAGCGTATGCCTTGCGCGGTGACCAGCGAGCCTGCGAGCAGGCGGTCTCGATCGCGCACCGAGCGCTCGACCGAGCAGCCCCGGCCGACCAGCGGGTGTGGTTCAAACCCTTCACCCCCGGACACCTGACCGCCGAAACGCTGCGGAATGCCAGCGACCTCGGCAGACACGACGACGTCCAGCGGCTGGGCCCCGGGCTGGTGGCCTCGGCATCGGCCAGTGGCAGGCTGCGCCGCCACGTCATCTGCACGACTATCTTCGCCGGTTCCTACCTGCCCTCGCGGAACAACCTGCACAGCGACCTCGACCGGGCGTGCGACCTGCTGGGTCAGGTGATCCCGTCCCTCGGCTCACTCAGCAGCACCAGCGCCCTCAAAGTGGTCAACTCAGTACGCCGCGCGCTGGCCCCACACGCTGAACGCCCGAGCGTCCAGGAAGTCGAGGACCACTTCCGATCCACGATCGCGGCAGCGAGTACGCCCGTATGAGCACCGACGCCAGCACGCGGTGGATCGCCGCCGCGCTAGCCACGCCATGTCGTCAACCCTTTGTTAGATCTCCGCTCTTATTGCATCAGCTTTTTCTTGTTTCGTTCCTTGTTGTATTTTTCGGCCTGGATCTGCTTTTTTTCTCGCCGAGTCGTAGGCTCGCTGGTCGTACTGTCACCCAGTCTCCTTGTCCGCAATCGCACGCTTTTCGTCATCGGACAGTCCAGGCGGTTGTGGTGCCATGTAGTAAACCGAGCCGCTGAGGAGCAGTGTTTTCGTCGCCACGGTGTGCGGGTCGTCCATCGAAGCGACCGGTGCCCCTGCGGTGAGAACCGCGAACGCGGCCAGTGGTGCGGCAATGCAACGGGTGATAGATCTCATGACTTCCCCCACAATTACTGTATCAATGCGACACCACAGATTCCCCCGACGGTCGCCCACTGGGTTAAGGGCCATATCAGCGGAGAGCCACTAGTGCAAGTCATGGTCTGCTGACCCGCCACCGCCGCGTGCCGCGGGAGAATCGGCCGCGGCGGCCAGCCGGTCGAGATCGAGCAGCGCCGAGGCGGCCGGCCGGCGCGCGGCGTCGAGGTCGAGGATGTGGAGAACGATCGTTTTCCGCAGGGCGAGCGAGGAGTGGGCGATGGTCATCAGCGGGTTCAGGTTGGGGATCTACGTATTCAAGGACGTCGAGATCATCGACTTCGCGGCTCCACACGGGGTGTTCTCGGTGGCCCGGCGGTTCGATCCCGAACTCGAGGCGTTCCTCGTCGCGGACGCGTTGCGGCCGGTGCAGGCCCAGGCCGGGTTCACCGTGCTGCCCAACTACTCCTTCGCCGACCAGCCCGCAATGGACGCTTTCCTCATCCCCGGCGGCTTCGGTACCCGCCAGGAGATCCGCAACGGCCGGCTGCACCAGTTCATCCGCCACCAGCCGGAGGAGACTCTGCTGACCAGCGTGTGCACCGGCTCCTGGATCTACGCGAAGATGGGGCTGCTCGACGGCATCGCCGCCACCAGCCGCAAGGAACCCGACGGCGTCGAGGCCAACCCGCCGGGGAAGGTACCGATCGACCGACTTGCCGACCTCGCACCAGCGTGCCGGATCAGCCGTGCCCGGGTCGTCGACGCCGGGCGAATCGTCACCGCGGGCGGCATCGCGGCGGGCCTGGAACTGGGTTTCCACCTGCTGCGCCGGGCTGGCTACGCCGAGGATCTGATCACTGAAGTTGCCCGAGTTATGGAATACCAGGACGCCTACAAACTCTATCGCGACGATATCGAGAAGGTTTAGCCGCCAATCCGGCAACACGAGTCGCCAGACTTCGTCGAACGTCGGGTGAGTCGCCCTGAGTAGACAATGCTGGGCCAGCGCCCAGCTGGCCAGTGGGTGGATGCGAACAGAGAGGCTGTCCGCATCCGACATTCCGGGCACGTTGGGGAGGGACGCCGCCCAGGGGGCAGGGTGGGACATTGGTGTGCAGTTGCGGCATTGGCGAACGGTGCGCGAGCTGTCGCAAGTCGCGCTCGGGCGGCGGACTCACGACAGCGGCGCCTTGATCGGCAAGATCGAGAACGGCGCCTCGAACAGGCGATCCGGCAGATGCTCAGTCGTCTGGGAGAGGTAGTCGCCGCGGAGGCTGACCAGTATCCGGAATCTGCCAGCACCGTTGGACCGGGCCACAGCCAATGGCAGCAGCAGATCACACAACCGGGCCGCACCGACGAGATCGTGTGCTAGCAGTTCTTCAAACTGGTCGATGATCACCACGAGCGGCTGGGCACGGGTGATCTCGTCGAGTACCCCGGCGAGGAGCTCACCATCGATCTGTTCGGCGAGAGCCGCGACCACCCCCCACGTTGTCTCGCTCTCCGTGCCCTCACGAAACGGTCTGACTATCTGGGGTGATGGTGATCTGTGATCGGTTCAGCGGTGGTTTCCCAGTGGCTGCCCAGGAACGGAATGCCGCTTCGACCTCGTCCCATAAGCGACGGGGACCATGCTGGCGGATCTGGCGGGGGCCGCGCGAGCCGTCATATCGGGCGACGGCCCATGATTCGCCCGTCGGGTCGAGCAGCCACAGCAGGTGGTGTTTCCGGTCATCGGTGGGTGGCTGGTGTTCCCAGACGCATCGGGGTACGCGCGTGCCGATGGCCCATCGGACGTCGTGGTTCTCGGCGACGCGCCAAGGCTTGAGGGTGGTGGTGGAGAGCTCGGCGGCAGGGTCTTCGGGGTCGAGGTGATCGAGGGTCCATTCCGGTGTGCGCTGGCTGCGCACGGCCATAAAACCGACTCTGCCGACGGGCCGGCCGGTCGCGGTACCGTCTCCCACGGTGAAGCGCATTAGGGGCACGCTGCCGCCGAAGTCGGTCCGCATCGGGGTCACGATCACCCCGCCCGGTCTGGTCTGGGTGACCCAGGAGTGGGGAAGCTCACCAACCCGGACGGCGGCGGTGGCGATCACCCGATCATAGGGTGCGTTGGCCGGATGGCCCTGGGCACCGTCACCGGTCAGCACAGTCACGGGGAACCCGCCGGCGTCCAATGCCGCGCGGGCGGCGGTGGCCAACACGGGGTCGATCTCGACCGTGGTCACGTTGGGCGCACCAAGGCGAGCGGCCAGCAGCGCGGTGTTGTAGCCGGTCCCGGTGCCGATCTCCAACACAGTGTGACCGTCACGGACGTCGAGGGCGGCCAGCATGCTCAGTAACAGGTCCGGCTTACTGGCCGAGCTGGTGCACAACTCGCCGTTGGCATCCGGCCACCTGGTCGTGCCGTCATCGAACTGGACGAGGATCGGCACGTTGCGGTAGGCCACCTTCAGCCACCGGTCAGGGTCGTCGTGACAGCTCAGAGGTTGTGGTTTCCCCTGCTCGTCGTCGACCCAATACCTGTGGTGGCAGGAAGGCGTGCCGGGGCACGGTCAGAAACGCTGTCCGCCAGGCCGTCGGTACCGCGTCGGCCGCGTCCAACTCAGCGACAAGTCGCTCAATCATCATCGCCGTCACGGGTTGGATCGTGCTTACCCACCTCGCTCCTTATTGGCTTGGCCATCGGGGGGGTGCGGCACCGCGGTTCATCGACCAGGTCGCGCCGCCGAGCCGTCCCTCTTGGAGGGTCTCCGGCGCGCGGTGCCGGTAAGACCTCGACAGCTCGGCGCTGACGTCGCCACCCTGGTTCAGCACCAGGCACGGGGGACGGTAGGAGCAACGGGCGCAGACCCCTGGCTCCGGGCTCGGATAGACCTCGAGATCCGTACCGGTGGCGGCGTTGACCTCGGCGGCCAGGTCCGAGCTGGCCGCCGCCAGCTCGGCTGCGCTGCGCCGGAGCCGGGTACGGCGGAACTCGTCAGTGCCTTCGGCATGTAACCGTTCGCCGGATATTGTGCCGCTGCGGGCATACATCCGGCGGTGACGTATCTGCGGGCGTCCCCCTGGCTGCTGGGCTGTCGCGCTCGGTTCGCCGGCGTCGGCACGGATCTCGTTGTACACCGTTCCGGTGATCTGCATCCCGAGATAGAACAGCGGCCAGCCCCAGCACCAGGCGATCGACCGTTCATCCAGCTGTAGTGCGTCGTGATCGGCCCAGCCGTCGGTGACCAGCCGGTGCTGGACAACCCAGTAGGCGTCGTCGGAGTCGATGGCGAGCAGGTCGACCCGGTCGCAATACCGGATCTCGTCGCCGGCCGGGGTCACGAGATTGGCGCCGGGTGTCGCCGGGTCGGGAATGTTCACCTCGAAGTCGGTATCGACGCGCAACGGAGTGAAGTGGTCAACCGTCGGCGCCCATGCGGCGTAGGCGTCGAGCAGCGCATGGCCCCGGTCCAGCGTCTCCCGCAGGGCTTGGTCGTCGGACTGGGCCTGGCCGCGCACCGAACGGTCCAGAGCCTGATGCACCAGGGGTGCCACGATGGACCTATCCCACTCCCACATCCCGGGGAAGTAGTACACCGCAAGCGCGTCACGCAGTGCCCGAGCCAGGTCGATCGGGCCCGGACGGGGGATCGGTTCGAGGTTGCGCCGGTTGCGCGAGCTCAGGTCCCATTCCCGGCGGCAGCGCTTGAACGCCGTCCGGTCCGACGAGTGGATGCGGTAGACCATCGCGCCTCGACTCCGTGCCTGTGATTCAGTGCGCGTGCGGCCAGGGGTCGTCCACCGACCAGCGGCAACGATCATGACCCCCGGCCGCCGCGTCCATCTCGGCGAACAGGTCGTCGAAGAACGCCGACACGTCGTCGCGGTGGTGGGCCTGCCACCCGCTGTAGTAGATCCAGGCGTCGGGCAGCGACTCACCCGGCGCCGGCAGGGGCAACGTCCCATCGGCACCGAGGCGCCGCAACCCGTAACTGTCGCCCCGGCGCTCGAGGTAGACGACCTCACCGGGTTCGGGCCAGTCGGCCACGATCTCGGTGATCAACTCGCTCCGGTTCAGCGAACCTCCTTGAGTTAGTGGTCAGCAGATCCGCGGTAGCGGGTCGCCGACGAGCAGATCGATGATTCGGGTGCCGCCGAACCCGGTCTTGAGCAGGACCAGTCCAGGCGGATCCTCGGCGATGCGTCCGACTACCGTGGCACCGGCACCCAGCGGATGCGCCCGCAACGCCGCCACCGCGGCGTCGGCCGCACCGGGGTCGACGATCACCACGATGCGTCCCTCACAGGCGACGTAGAGCGGGTCGATACCCAGCAACTCGCAGGCGCCACGCACCTCCGCCCGCACCGGGACGGCGTCCTCCTCGATCGCCACGGCCACGCCCGCGGCCTTGGCCACCTCGTTGAGGATCGTCGCGACCCCGCCTCGGGTGGCGTCGCGCATCGCCCGGACGTCCGGGCCCACCGCGTCGAGCAACCCCCGCACCAGATCGTGCACCGGAGCGGTGTCGGAGACCAGATCGGCCTCGAGGTCGAGCTCCCCGCGGGCCAGCATGATGGTCATGCCGTGGTCACCCACCGGGCCGGAGACGATCACCGCGTCGCCGGGGCGCGCGGTGGCCACGCCCAGGGTCAGGCCGTCGGTGATCAGCCCGACCCCGGCCGTGGTGATGAAGCAGCCGTCCCCCTTACCGCGCTGCACGACCTTGGTGTCGCCGGTGACGATCGAGACCCCGGCCGCTGTGGCGGCCGCGGCCATCGACGCCACGATCCGCCGCAGGTCCTCGACCGGGAATCCCTCCTCCAGGATGAACCCGGCGGACAGATGAGCCGGCCGCGCCCCGGAGACGGCCAGGTCGTTGACCGTGCCGTTGACCGCGAGGTCTCCGATGTCACCGCCCGGGAAGAACAGTGGTGACACCACGTAGGAGTCGGTGGTGAAGGCCAGCCGCGCGTCGCCGACCCGCAGCGTCGCGGCGTCCTCGAGCGGCTCCAGCAACGGGTTGCGGAAAGCGTCCAGGAAGATCGCCTCGATCAGCGACTGGCTGGCCTTGCCGCCGGCGCCGTGCGCGAGGGTGATGAGCTTCTCGCGCACCCGGGGCCGGGCCCGCCGGGCTCGGTCGATGCGTTCCAGCACCAGCTGCTCCCGGCTGGAGTGCTCGGTCCCGGCCGTGGCATGCGCGGGGTATCCCGCGTCATGCTCGGCGACGGCCGCCTCCGCCCAGTCAGCCCGCTGCTGGGTGGTGTCCTGGTGCGTCATGCGCGGCTCGCCTCGATACTGACTTCCCGGACCCGCTGGCGGCTGAACCGGCCGAAGTTGTAGTACGCCGCACAGGCTCCCTCAGAGGAGACCATGCAGGTGCCGATCGGTGTCTCGGGCGTGCACGCGGTGCCGAACACCTTGCATTCCCACGGTTTGAGGACGCCCTTGAGCACCTCGCCGCATTGGCAGGCCTTCGGGTCGGCGACCCGCACCCCGGGCAGCGTGAAGTGCCGCTCCGCGTCGAAGGTCGCGTAGCGCTCCCGGACCTGCAGCGCGGAGTGCGAGATGAACCCGAGCCCACGCCACTCGAAGTAGGGACGCAGCTCCATCACCTCGCTCACCGCCCGCAGTGCCACCGTGTTGCCGTCCCACGGCACCACCCGGGCGTACTGGTTCTCCACCTCGCAGCGCCCTTGCACCAACTGCTCCATCAGCATGTACACCGACTGCAGGATGTCCAGCGGCTCGAACCCCGCCGTGACCAGCGGCTTGCCGTACTCCGAGGCGATGAACTCATACGGCCGGCAGCCGATGACGGTCGAGACGTGGCCGGGTCCGATGAACCCGTCCAGCCGCAGGTCGGGGGAGTCCAGGATGGCCTTGATCGCCGGAATGATCGTGACGTGGTTGCAGAAGATCGAGAAGTTCTCGATGCCCTCCGCCGCCGCCCGCAGCACGGTCATCGCGGTGGACGGCGCGGTGGTCTCGAACCCGATCGCCATGAAGATCACATGCTTGTCCGGGTTCTGCCGGGCGATCTTCAGTGCGTCGAGCGGGGAATAGACCATCCGGATGTCGGTGCCGGCGGCCGAGGAGTCGAAGAACGACCCGCGCCCGCCGGGCACCCGCATCATGTCGCCGAAGGACGTCATGATCACATCCGGCTGTTCGGCCAGCGCGATCGCGTCGTCCACTCGACCCATCGGGATCACACACACCGGGCACCCCGGCCCGTGCACCAGGCTGATCGACTCTGGAAGATAATCCTCCAGCCCGTGCTTGTAGATGGTGTGCGTATGCCCACCGCAGACTTCCATGAACTTGTACTGTCGCCCAGGTTCGCACAAGGCCGCGATCTTGGCCGCCAGCATGCGAGCCTTCTCGGCATCCCGGTACTCGTCGACGAATCGCATACCGCTCACTGCCTTTCGTCAATCCGCGACTCGAGCAGAGCGGCGATCTCATCCTCGTATGCCTGCCCGATACTTATCAGGAAGTCCATCGCCGACTTGGCCTCCTGCTCGTCGATCTTGGATAGTGCGAAACCGACGTGAATCAGAATCCAGTCACCGGGGACGGGCGGGTCATCGGTCAACAGACCGATGTTGATCGCGCGCTTGACCCCGCAGACGTCGACCCTGGCCAGATCAGGCTGGTCGGGCAGGATTTCGATCACTTCACCCGGGATGCCGAGGCACATGGGCTGTTACCTCCGTGGTGGGAGTCGGGTTACCGCTCGTTACATCTCGCTCATCTGCTTGTAGCGAGCCACATCCTTGGATACCTGTACCGCTACGGTAGCCAGGCCGATCGCTGATCCCCAAAAAATCAGTCGACGCAGCAGTCGGAACATTCCCATCACTTCCTTTCTTGTCGGTGAGCAGATCCATGACCACTCCGACAGCCCTGTCGACGGCTGCAGCGACGGTCGTGGACAACCCGATACACTCCTCCGTGCTGGCCGGCTCACAGCCGACCAGCAGGGTCCGTCCCGCGCTGCCGCCGAGGTTGTCCAGCAGCGCGAGCACCGCGTCGGGAGTCATCCCGTGCGCGTCGACAGCTGAGGGGTCGATGCCCGGCACGTCGCCGGATCCGATCTCGAGCACGTAAATCGTTCCCGGCTCGCCGCCGCGTGCCACGGCGTCGAGCAGGATCGTGGTGTCCGGGGCCATGTCGAGCAGGTCGTAGGCCAGGTGCATCCCGCGGATCCCGTAATCAGTGACCCGCACGTCCTCGGGCAGTGCCTCAGTGATGAGCCTCCGGGCCAGCTCGACACCGAACGCGTCGTCGCCGAGGAAGATGTTGCCGATCCCGGCCACCATCGTGGTCATGACTGGGGCCCTGGATGGGCACCGATGGGCGCGAGCTCGTCGGGGGAGAAGTAGCGGAACCGGCCGTGCGCGGCCGAGATCTCCGCACCCGGATCATCGTCGAGAGTGACCGCGACGTGGGTGTTGCCATCGACGTCGAGTAACACCGCGGCGACGGTGGCAGTGCGCCCGGTGAGGAACATGTCCTGGGCGTCGGTTCGGCGCAGCCCCGGCGTGAGCAGCACCTTACTGCCTTTGGCCACCTCGACTCCGGCGATGAGCACGCTGTCGGTGTCCGGGTCCACTGAGGCATCCGCGCCGGGATCCCACCACGGCGTTCCCGGTGTGGTGATCGTCTCGATGGGGTCCGGCTCCCGGCGTGTGCCGGGCGTCTCGCCCAGGTAGCGGATCGCGCCGTGCAGCTTGTCGAGCATCTCGGGGGGCATCGAGTCGATGCGGTCCATCAGCTTGCGGGCCCGATCGTCAGTAGCCCGCACCTCGGCCTTCTCCTCATCGGTGAGGGTCATCGTGCGCAGCGTGAGGATCTCGTCGATCTCGGTGCCATCGAACAGGTCGCCGGGACTCTCCGGCGCGATCGTCGGATAGTCATAGAGGATGATCGGCGACACCAGGATCACGTCGCGACGCCCCGCTTCGCCGACCATCACCGGCCAGGTGCGTTCGTTCCGACAGCTCGCCACGGCGAGTTTGGCCCACTCCGGTGGGTCGATCAAGGAGATGAACTCCCCGTCGGTGACCGCCAGCACGGTGTGCGCGGCGATCAGCGAGTGCCGCAGCGCCAGGTGCCGGGGGGCCTCCGGATCTTCCCACGGCGCGGTGTTGACAACCTCGACGGTGAGCGCCACGACGCCGTACGGGCCCTCCAGCCGTCGCGCGGACACCCGGACCTCACCGGTCAGCGGCCAGCGTTGCCGGGTCACGCCATCGGTGGTCTCGGTGCCGCCGGGCACGATAACCGGAACCACCCGGGGGGTGTGCAGTAGCTCGCATACCGGTAGCACCGAGTCGATCTCGTGCTCCACCGCCTCGTCGAACTCGGGCACCGGCCCGTCCCCGCCGCTGCGGTGCTGCAACTGCAGGAACCGCAGCCGGATGTGCAGGACCGGGTCAGCGCCGGGCTCCAGCAGGCACTCGGTGTGCGAGGCGGCATGCTCACCGTGCCCGGCGGCGGCGTAGGCGGGAGGCACCAGCACTCCCCATTGCCAGCGGACCTGGTTCTTGGTCGCCGACGCCCGGTAGGGGTACAGCAGGTAACCCTCGTAGAGGACGGCGTCGGCCACCCCCTGTGCGATGTCCATCGAAGCCGTCATGATCCCCCCTCTGCGGTGCGTTCGCGGGCCGCGTCCAGCGCGGCGATGATGGTGTCGTCCCAGGTGGGCAGGGCACGCGCGGCCCGGAAATCAGCCAGGGCATCGATAGTGTCCCGGCGCAGCCGCAACCACCCGCTGCCGGGGAAGTGAATGTCCATCATCTCGCGCCAGACCGTGACCGGCATTCGGTACCGGGCCTCGACGTGCCAGGGCACCTGCTCGATCCACAGCGTTTTCTCGCCGTCCCGGAACACGGTTCCGCTGAACAGCAGGATGAACGGGATCTCCCCATCCTCCAGGCCGTGGAAGTAACGGCCGGCCGCGACTTCCATGTCGTAGCTGCACGGCACGGACACATCGACGTCGATGCTGCCGGTGAAGCTGGCGACCACCGTCGAGGTGTTGGCGAACTGGAACGGCTTGAGCGTGTCGCCCCAGCGTCCACGCTCGCCGAACAGCTCCATCAGCCGCTCGGCCTCCTTGTCGTCGTACCCGCGGCGCTGCGGTTCGATCCTGATCTGGCAGCGCAGTGCGACGGCGCGCACCCGCTGCTCGGCGGCCCCGCTGACCCGCAGCCGGAACAGCAGCGTCGGCGCCGCAGCGTAGCGCTCTGGCTGCACGTCGAGGCAGGTGAAAGACAACTCAGCCATCTGCGGGCTCCATCCCGGGTGTCACGGGTTCGCTGCGTTCCCGTAGATCGGCGAAGAACTCGTGAATCGCCGCCCAGGCCTCCTCGCCGCCGTCGAATCCCTTCCAGTGCATTTTGACCAGACCGACCAGCTGGTAGCAGGCGTCGATCGGGATCGCGAAGCACTCGAACCCGGCCTCGCCCTTGTGGACCAGCAACCCCTCGACATCGGGGAGCAGGTCGGCCAGGGTCGGAGTCGCGGTGAGCAGATCCGCCCAGGCTTCCAGGGACAGCAGCGATTCGGTCGCCCCCGCCGGGCTCGGGTAGAAGGCGACGGTCTGCCCGAGCGTGCTGTTGGTGAAGAAGAACGCCATCGCCACCGGGATTCCGATCGAGTCCCAGGTCGCCTCGGCGAGCGGCACGTCGGCTGCGTACCGGTAACGCTCGGGAACCGCCCGGAACCGTCCGCGACCTGCGCCCTCCTTGGCGAACAACAGGGCACAGGGGCGGCAGGTGCACATCAGACCGCGGCCCTCGACGTCGACCACGTGCCCATGCCACTCGGCGATCGGCTCGGCGCACATCTCACAGCGCTCGATCCGCTCGGTCGGCGGCGGTGGGGGAGCGGCGCCCCCGACGAAGCGCCGCAACCCCCCCTTCATGACACCGCCTGAGCGGGGACCGCGATCCGGACCCCGCCGTTCTCGGCCAGCAGCGGCAACGGGTCGAGGTGCGCTGCGCCCCTGGATGGGGCCGCCTCACCGCGCGCGCCCATGCCACGACCGGCCCGGATCACGTCGAAACGCTGCGCGCAGCCGGGGCAGGCCAACAAGGCCCCCTCCAGCTCCGCGCCGGTCAGCCCGGAACTGCAGACCGGACAGCGGTCGGCGTAGGCGTACAGGCTCCCTGCCACGTTGCACACCACCGCGGCGATGTCGGCGACCAGCATGGGAACCACCTGACCCTGACGGAGATCGTTGATCCCGTCGACCTCTACCCAGGTCGCGGTCGGTCCGTCCGGCTGCTTACTCACCTGGAGCAACGGGAGCATGGTGGCCCCTTCGGGCACCGCTCCCGCGGTGAGCGGTGACGCCGGATCGGGCGCCACCCCCTCCACCTCCACCTTGGTGACCTCCGGAGCGACGTCCTCGATCCCCTTCTCGATGGCCATCTTCACCGTGAGCGCGGAGGACGGGCAGCCGTCACAGCTACCCGCCAACTTCAACCGCACGGTGCCGTCGGGGTCCAGCCCGAGGTACTCGACATCGCCGGCATGCGAGCCGAGATAGGGTCGGACCCGTTCCAGCGCGGCGAGGACGCGTTCCTCGGTGGTCTGCGGGTGCAGGTCGTGCAGCACCAGCAGACCCGCCACCACCTTGTCAGCGAGCAGCGGAGTGACGGCTTGCTCGTCGAGCAACTCCATGATGCGGGCCAGGCCCGCACCATAGAACTCGACGAGCAGGCCGACCAGCTCCTCGGCTCGCCCGGCGATCGCGGAGTCGGAACTCGAGGCGAACGCCGCGATCAGTGCCTCGACCCGTTCCCCGACCGCCTGGATATCCGGTGTGTTACTAGTGGGCACGGTTCAGCCACCAGTCGTGCTGAACGCGTGTGGCGTGTGCAGTCGCTGCAATTCCTTGCCTTCTCCCAGGTACATGTGCACACCACAGGGCAAGCACGGGTCGAAGCTGCGCACCGCCCGCATGATGTCGATACCCTTGAAGCTCGCCGGTGGGTTCTCCTCGAAGATCGGCGTGTTCTGCACAGCGTCCTCGTAGGGGCCCGGCGTTCCGTAGATGTCGCGGACGCTGCCGTTCCACGGGGTGGGCGGATACGGGTGGTAGTTGGCGATCTTTCCATTCTGGATCACCATGTGGTGCGACAGCACGCCCCGGACCGCCTCGGTCCAGCCACAGCTGATCGCTTCCTTGGGCACCTTGAACGGCTCCCAGGTCTTGGTGCGGCCAGCGCGCACCTCGGCCAGGGCCTTCTCCACGAAATGCAGTGCCAGCGCGGCGGAGTAGGCCTGGAAGTAGGTCCGGGCCCGGTTGCGCTCGATCGCGTTGGACAGCGGCTTGCCCGCCTTGTCGTACGGGATCTTCCACTCGAACGAGACCGCGGGCTTCGTCATCGTCCTCGGCAGGTTGATCTGCACGCTGTGGCCGGTGGCCTTGACGGTTCCGGTGTCCACCAGCCCCGACAATGCCGTCGGCCACAGCCGCGCCAGCGGCCCGCCGCCGGTGTCGAGGGCGAGATGGTCCTTGCCGTCATACCACCGAGGCGACATGGTCCAGCTGTAGGCACCGGAGAAGTCGCGCTTGGCCGGCCGCGGGATGGTGTGCTGGTTCCAGGGGTGCCTCCGGTCGATCGGGTTCCCCAGCGGGTCCTTGTCGACGAAGATCTCCTGGCCGTCCCAGTCCTCGTAGAACGAGGAGCCGAGCAGGATCCGCAACCCGAGGTTGATCTTCACCAGGTCGTTCGTGACCAGCTTGCCGTCCACGACCACACCGGGGGTGACGAACATCTTGCGTCCCCAGTTGGTCATGTTCTTGTAGTTGAAGTCGCAGTGCTCCGGGTCGTTGAGAGCGCCCCAGCAACCCAGCAGCACCCGGCGCCTGCCGACCTCTTCGTAGCCGGGCATGGCGTCGTAGAAGAAGTTGAACAGGTCGTCGTGCAGCGGCACGATCCGCTTGCAGAATTCCACGTACCGCATGAGGCGGGTGTAGTAGTCGGTGAACAGCTGGTGGGTGGCGACGGTGCCGGTGCCGCCCGGGTAGAGCGTGGAGGGGTGCACGTGGCGACCCTCCATGAGGCAGAACATCTCTCGGGTGTAGCGGGAGACCTGCAGTGCCTCGCGGTAGAACTCACCTGAGAGCGGGTTGAGCGCCCGCATGATGTCGCCGATGTACTGGTACCCGTGGGCCTCGGCCTGCGGTGCCCGAGTGCGGTTGGCCATGTCGAGCACGCCGGGGTTGGTCTCGGCGACCATCTTCTCGCAGTAGTCGACCCCGACCAGGTTCTCCTGGAAGATGTTGTGGTCGAACATGTACTCGGCCGCTTCACCCAGGTTGATGACCCATTCTCCGAGGTGCGGTGGGGCCACCCCGTAGGCCATGTTCTGGTTGTACACCGAGCAGGTGGCGTGGTTGTCCCCGCAGATCCCACAGATACGGCTGGTGATGAAGTGGGCGTCGCGAGGGTCCTTGCCCTTCATGAAGATGGAGTACCCGCGGAAAACGGACGAGCTGCTGTGGCACTCGGCCACCCTCTTGGCCCCGAAGTCAATCTTCGTGTAGATGCCCAGGCTGCCCACGATCCGGGTTACCGGGTCCCACACCATCTCGGTGAGTTGGCCTGTGCTGCCGTGCCTTGCGGTGGTTGTCATCGTCTAGATGCCTTTCTCCAGCCGGTCTGCGATCACCAGGAGGGCTTGTAGCCGGTTTCGAGCGTGCGGCCCTTCTTGCGCCACTTGGGCTCGGCGTCGACCTTCTTGAGCGTGATATTGCGCAGCGACCGGATGACCGATCCATAGGCCGCACTCGCGGTTCCTGATACCAAGGATCCCGGAGGCGCGTCCATGAAGGGCATGAACTTGTCCGGGAAACCGGGCATGGTACAGCCGATGCAGATGCCTCCTACGTTCGGGCAGCCACCCACCCCGTTAATCCAGCCCCGCTTGGGCACGTTGCACTTCACCACCGGGCCCCAGCAGCCGAGCTTCACCAAACATTTCGGTGAGTCGTAGGTCTTGGCGAACTCACCCTGCTCGTAGTAGCCGGCCCGGTCACAGCCCTCGTGCACGGTGGCGCCGAACAGCCACTGCGGGCGCAGGTGCTCGTCCAACGGAATCATCGGTGCCGCGCCGGCGGCCTGGTAGAGCAGGTACAGAATCGTCTCGGACAGGTTGTCCGGGTGGACCGGGCAGCCGGGTACGCAGACGATCGGGATCCCGGCCTTGGACTTCCAGTCCCAGCCCAGGTAGTCAGGCACACCCATCGCACCGGTCGGGTTCCCCGCCATGGCGTGGATACCGCCGTAGGTGGCGCAGGTCCCGACCGCGAGCACGATCGTCGCCTTGGGCGCCAGCCGGTCCAGCCATTCGTTGACGGTGACCGGCTGGTTGGTGTCGGGGTGGCGCCCGAAACCAGTGAAGTAACCATCGCCGTTGATCGACTCGTTTGGGATGGAGCCCTCGATGACGAGGACGAACGGTTCCAGCTCGCCCCGGTCGGCCTTCCAGAACCACTCGATGAAGTTGTCGGCACCCTGTTCCGGGCCGCACTCGAAGTCGATCAGCGGCCAGTGCACCGCGATCTTGGGCAGTCCGGGAAGAGCCCCCAGCGCGATCTCCTCGATGCTGGGCTGGGTCGCCGCGGTCAGGGCTACCGAGTCCCCATCACAGGACAACCCGCAGTTGATCCACAGGATGTGGATCGGGGCTTCTTCTTCCTTGGTGGGAGTGGCTTGTGCAGTTGGTCTTGTCATGACTCCCCTACTCCACGAGCGACCTCCGGCCGCTCTCTCGTTCCGGATGTCGCCTTCTACTGGTCAGCTCGTCGAGCGTGAGCTCCCAGAGCGTGTGGTAAATCGTGGTCTGTGCCTCCTGGATCCGGTGCACGGAGTCAGAAGGAACCACGAACAGATGGTCGATGCTGCCCAATTCCGCCATTGCGCCACCCTCGTAGCCCGCCAGGCCGACGGTGAGCAGGCCACGCCTGCTCGCCTCTTCGAAGGCGCGTACGAGGTTGGTGGAATTGCCCGAGGTGGACAGCCCGACGACGACGTCACCGCGCCGCCCGAAAGCCGCGATCTGGCGGGAGAAGACGACGTCGAATGAGACGTCGTTCGACAGTGCCGTCAGCACCGCGATGTCGCCCGTGAGCGCGAAGGCGGGCAATGCCCGCCGCCCCGGACCCGGGTGCAGGAACAGGCTAGCGAGGTCGGCCGCGTCGGTGCAGCTCCCCCCGTTGCCGATGGCGAACAACCGCCCGCCGGTGGCGAACGCCGCCGCCATTGCCGAAGCGCACGCGACCAGCCGCTGACTATCACGAGCCAGGACCTCCCGCCGGAGCGCCACGATCTGGTGCGCCTTGTCCACTGTGGAACGGCGCACCTCGGCCAAGACCGCCTCGAGATCTCCAGCTCCGGGGTTGTCATGGCCGACGTTGTTGGAGTGGGCGTACAGGAACGGGTACAGGGATGCCAGGTCGTCGGACCGTGATTGGGCATCAGACCGGGCTGCTGGCTCTGTGTTGGTGCGGCCGTTGGTTTCGGGGATCATTGCGGCCGCCCGAGGACCGCGATAGCTTCTTTGGCGTGCACCAGGATCTCGTCGCCGACCCCCGCCGTCACCAACGCAACACTGACTTCCTCCATGCCGGATCCGGTGTCCACCACGGCGAGGTCGTCGGTGAGCAACTCGACGACGCGGACCGCGACGGCCTGGTCCGAGCACGTGATGCACACCTCGCCATGACACTCGGGACTAGTCATGCGACGGCCCTCGGCTCCAGCAGGTCCGGATGCTGGAAGAACACGTGAACCAGCTCCCACAGCACGTGGTACGCGGTGACGTGGACTTCCTTGATCACTCGCGGGTCGTCGGAGTGGGCGAGGACGATGTGGTCAGCGGCCTGCGGTGACGCGATGCGACCGCCGTCGCCGCCGACGAGCGCGATCGTGAGCATACCCAGCTCCCGGGCTGCGGCCAACCCGCGCAGCACACTGCCGCAGTTGCCGTCGGGGGAGATGCCCAGCGCGATGTCCTGGGCGGAGGCGAGATGGCGCAGCTGGTGGGCGAAGACCTCGTCGAAGCCCTCCGCGCCGGCGATACCGGTCACCGTCGCGACATCAGCGGTCAGCGAGATCGCCGGCAGCGCACGCTTGCCCATGATCACCGGGTGGACGAACTCGACCACGATGTGCTGCGCGTCTGTGCTGGCTGTCCCATTGCCGAAGACGACAAGCGTGCCGCCGCGGTGGAAACGAACGGCCATGGCGTGGCACGCGGTGGCGATCACAGAGGCGTCGTCAGCCAGGTGGTAAAGGGGTGCTACCCGCCGCTCGAACAATTCCGCGGCGGTGGCGGTCCCGGCTGGTGACCCGGACACGCCGCACACCTCCCGACCTGGTTGGTCATGCACGTGAGTCACATCACCATAAGGGCGGCCTGATCGATGGGCAAGCCCAGACGTCCGGATGGGTTACCTCGATGTCACCTGCCAGCCACGTTGGATGCACCTAGGCTGATGGAACACGTCCGCTTGGCGGTGGCCGAGGAGGCGGGCGAGTACCTGAACCGCGCCGCCGGTCTCATCACTGCGGGAGCGGTGGCGGGGGGCGGGTCGTCGGGCCGGCGCCGCACACAGACGCCATCTCCCGGTTCCTCGCTGTATCAGGTGGGTTTGGTGATCAAGTTCGTGTGGTCTCGGCGTGGCGGGTGGTGTGTAGCGAGTTCGGCGCCGGGGCCACCTTGTTGGATCTGTATCTGGGTTTCGAGCGTGGTGCCCGGTTCGGGTGTCCGGCCAAGGACTGTGTGCAGGGGTGCGCTGCGGTGCATGACACGGTGGACAAGACGTGGCGGCATCTGGACTTCTTCCAACACAAGGCGGTGTTGCACGCCCGCCTGCCGCAGGTGCGCTGCCCCGAGCACGGTGTGCGGCAGGTGGAGGTGCCGTGGGTGCGCCCGGGGTCGGGGTTCACGCTGTTGTTCGAGGCGCTGGTCCTCAGCGTCGCCGCGGTGATGCCGATCTTGAAGGTCGCCGCGATGACTCGGGAGCACGACACGAGGATCTGGTGGGTCGTGGAACATCACGTCAACGCCGCCCGTGACCAGCTCGAGGGCACCGGGGTGACGCGGGTCGGGATGGACGAGACCTCCACGCGCACGGGCCAGGACTACATCGGCATCTTCGCCGACCTCGACGCCCGCCGGGTGCTCTTCGCCACCGAGGACCGCTGCGCCGAGACCGTGGGGCGCTTCGCCGGTCAGGATCGGCAACCCGCGGGTGACCGCCACGGCACGACCCACTAACCCACGGTGGCCTGGGTGTGATCGGGCAAGGTGTGATCGGGCAAGGTGTAAGCCCGGGGATCCCGGTCGTCGGCTCCGCCATGACGCCTGGCCAGCGGTCGCGGCAAGGTCAGCGTGTTCGTGGTGCGCGCTCTTCGACGGGATCGAGATCGAAGGGCAGGTGTGGCTCAGCTTGGTACCAGTAGGCCACCGAGGAGTAGTCATCGCTGCGTTTGTTCGCATGGCCGTGTTCGATGCTGACCCGGATGGATCGTTCGAATGGCATGGGATCTTCGATGTGGAAGCGGTACAGGCTGATCTGCCCGCTCCAGTTGTCACCGCCGGGCAGCGTGATGCCGTGATACGGCGCGTGGTAGGTCTGTGTCGGGCACCATGCGGTGTTGAAATAGTCCTCGGTTCCGGTACCGTGAAGTGTGGGTGGCCACTGGTCGCCGTCGATGAAGATCATGTCGTCGCCCTCGCCGTACCAGTTCCATTCGTTGGTGTCGCGGAGGTTGTGGATGTTGAGCACGCAACCGACGTAGTGGCCACGGCCGGTCGCGTCCAGGATGGTGTAGTTGGCCTGTCCGTCGAGGTTCTCTCCGGTGAGCAGGAACTCGGCGTTGCTCTGGGACTCTTGCTTCCCTCCGGGGGACGCAAGCGTGGTTCCCTGGCAGGGATTGCTGCGGCGCCACTGGGCGTGGAAGCGGCCGATGCCGTCTTCGAGCTCGTCGAGCTCCTCGTAGTCGAGGTAATAGTAGAAGAACACCCGCTCGTGGGTCAGCTCGCTGGTGATCTCCAGTCGCGCGCCCGCGCCGAACGGCATGTGGAAAAAGCAGTTGAATCCCTTGCCGTCCTCCGGGCTCATCTGGAGCGGGGCCGAGACGAAGTTGGTGGTGCGACCGTGCCCGACTCCGAAGAAATCACCCAGAGGCACCGCCATGCTGGGGTGCTCTTCGCCGTCCCAGTATGCGCGGAGCACGAGCCGGCGGAGGTAGTCGGGTTCCTGCATCCACGGGTCACGGAGCATGCGTTCGTTGGCGACGGTCACCCAGATGTGGTTGATGCTGCCGGCGCCACGGATGTCCGCAAGAGTGGCGGTGTGCCCCGGCTCGAGGGTGAGGCGGTCGTCATTGCCGCCCGTGCGGTCCCAGCTGGACGCGCGGCGCCGGCGGGTGCTGCGCAGTCGCGGCAGGTCTCGCAGGCTTGAACCGTACGCGCCGTAGTGGACGGTCATGTCGTACCTCCTGAGCCTGCGGCGCCGCGAAACGCCGCTTCCAGTGATTCCAGGCTGTGTTCCTTGGTTTCGGGGACTATCCGCCACACGATGGGGAAGATCACCACTCCCGCCACGGCGTAGCCGATGAAGACGGCGCCCGGACCGGCGAGTGCGGCCAGGCTGGGGAAGGTCAGTGACACACCGAAGGCGGCCAGCCAGT
>JBOHFI010000065.1:0-3723 GCA_050699595.1 Pseudonocardiaceae bacterium
ACACCCAACCCTCTCGCCGCGTCGTCTCGCCTGAAGAACGACCCAACAGCTCGGGTGGTGTGTCTGGTTATCGACCTGGAATACTTTCCGGTCCGACTGCACCGCCACGCCAGGGCGACGTGCATCCAGCGAGCCGACCGAGATCAGCGCTGAGCTGGACCGGGGTGAGCTGGTCCCCATCGCCTCCGGGCGGGATCATGACGTCCAGCGGATCGGCCAGGGGAGTCACCATGAGCAGCACAACCGATCCTCCCGGGCGACTATCGCACACCAACCGGGTGGAGGCGTTCAGCGACGGCGTTCTCGCTGTGGCCATCACCATTCTGGTCCTCGACCTGCGCGTCCCGGCCCACCAGCCTGGAGAACTCCTCGCCGGGCTGGTGCGACTGTGGCCGGCCTACCTCGGCTACCTGGCGTCGTTCCTCTACGTCGGGGTGATCTGGATCAACCACCACGCCGCCTTCCGGCGGATCCGCTACCTCGACCGGGCTCTCAGTGGGGCCAACCTCGGGATCCTGCTCACCACCGTCCTCCTGCCATTCCCCACCGCCGTGTTGGCCGACGCGCTGCGCGAAGGGAACCCGACCGACGCCCGAACGGCGGCGGCTCTCTACGCCCTCGTCGCCGCCCTCATGTGCCTCAGCTGGCTCGTCTTCTACCACTACCTCCGCAACAGCTCCCACCTGGTGCACAGCGACATCGAGGAGCGGTTCTTCCACCATGAGCGCAAGCGGGCGGTAGCCGGGATCGTCCTCTACACCTGTGGCGGGGTCCTCGGCTACCTGGTAACCCCGATCATCTCCCTCGCTGTCTTTCTCGCCCTACCCGTCTTCTACGGGGCCACCAGCGAGGGCCTGACCGGCCATCCCGGTGCCTGTGGCCCGCACCGCCGGCCCGCGGTGGGCCGGCCCTCCTTGCGCTGCTCGCCGGCACCGCGCTGCTCTACCTCGTCGGCCTCGGCGCCTCGGGCTGGGCGAACACGTTCTACTCCGCGGCTGTGCAGGCCGGTGCGACGAGCGGGAAAGCGTTTTTCTTCGGCTCCTCCGACGCCGCTAATTCGATCATGGTGGACAAGCCGCCGGCGTCGCTGTAGGTGATGGAGCTCTCGGCGCGGATCTTCGGGGTCAACCCGTGGAGCATCCTCGTGCCACAGGCGCTGGAGGGTGTGGCTGTGGTGGGTGTGCTCTACGCGGCGGTGCGTCGCTGGCACGGCCCGGGTGCTGGGCTGCTGGCCGGCGCGACGCTCGCGCTCACCCCGGTCGCGGTGCTGATGTTCCGGTTCAACAACCCCGACGCGCTGCTCGTGCTGCTGCTCACCCTCGGCGCTTACGTGTTGGTGCGGGCGCTGGAGGCGGCCCGCACCAGGTGGCTGCTAGCGGCTGGGGCGATCGTCGGGTTCGCCTTCCTCACCAAGAGCCTGCAGGCCTTCCTCGTCGTGCCGGCCTTCGCGCTGGTGTATCTCCTCGCGGCGCCGACCGGGCTGCGCCGCCGGACGGCCCAGCTTCTCGCGGCCGGGGTGGCGCTGGTCGTCACCGCCGGCTGGTGGGTGGCCATCGTCGAGCTGATCCCCGCCGCGGACCGGCCCTACGTCGGGGGCTCGCAGACCAACAGCGTGCTGGAGCTGATCTTCAGTTACACCGGCTTCGGTCGGCTGACCGGGGACGAGACCGGCAGAGTCGGTGGTCCGCCGGGCGGTGGTGGTGGCGCTTTCGGTGGTGGCGGTGGCATCACCCGGCTGGCCGGCCCCACCTGGGGTGGCCGGATCGCGTGGCTGCTGCCCGCGGCGCTGCTGCTGTTCGCGGCCCTGCTGTGATTGAGCCGGCGCGCCCCGCGCGGCGACCGGCTGCGTACCTCGGCACTGCTGTGGGGCGGCTGGTTACTCGTCACCGCCGCGGTGCTGAGCTTCGGGCAGGGCATCATTCACCCCTATTACACCGTCGCGCCGGCTCCGGCCATCGGCGCGCTGGTCGGCGTCGGGGCCCTGGAGCTGTGGCGGCGCCGGGCCACGACGGCGGCCCGCGTGTTGCCGGCCCGCACCCCGGACTTCGCGCCGTGGTTGAGGGTCTCCGTGCTGATCGTCGGCCTCACCCGCTACATCTGGGTAGCCGCGGCCATCGGCTCCAATACCGCGGCCGGCTACCAGCTCGCCACCGGCGACCCGGTGATGCCGGTGGGCGGGTTCAACGGCACCGACCCGTCACCCACCCTGGAACAGTTCCAGCGCTACGTCACCCATGGAAAGATCCATTACTTCATCGGTGGCGGTGGGTTCGGCCGACAGAACGGCGGAGCCGACACAAGCCGCCAGATCGCGGCCTGGGTGGCGCAGCACGTCACCGCCCGCACGATCGACGGCGTCACCCTCTACGACCTGACGGTGGTGACACCGTGAACCTGCCGGTTGTCAGGTTCACGGTGTCACCACCTCCATGCACGAGCGTAAGGATCTCCCAGAACGTCGTCCGCAGCGCGTCGGCCGTCCCCTCGATCTCCATCACGATGTTCTCGACCAACTCGGTACCGGGGCGGAAACGGGTGCCCCGGAGCATCGGGTAACGGTCATCGCGGACAGCGGCTTACCCACATCGTTGCGCTGACACAGATGACTGCCCGGCCCGCCGGCCTCAGTTCGGAGGGCCGGTCGCCAGCTGCACGGTGGCGGTGTGCTGTCGGCCCGAGGGATCCACCCAGGCCAGCTGTACCGAGTCTCCGGGGTGATGAGCGGTCAGCAGGGTGGTGAGGGTGGAGGGTGAATCGACCGCCACTGCATCTACCGACACGATGACATCGCCCGCGGCCAGCCCGGATTGCTCAGCCGGTGAACCGGGCGTCACGCCGGCGACGAGGGTACCGGAGGCGGTGGGCCGGTGCCGGATCCTGAACCTGCCGCGTTGGTCCGGTCCCGGCTGGGCGCTCGGTTCCTGGATGAGGACGCCGAGGATGCCGGTGGGTCCGATGTGGATGGTGGCCGTGGCGCTACCGGCCTCGATCTGCGTGCTGATCGCGATCGCGTCGTTGATCGGGATCGCCAGTCCCACACCACCGGAAGGCTGCAACCGTGACCCGGCCGAGCCTGCGGTGTCGACACCGATGACCTGCCCGGCGGTGTTCACCAGCGGGCCCCCGGAGTCCCCGGGCTGTACCTCAGCCGCGACCTGGAGCAGCCCGGTGAGCTGCTCGGAGCCGCCCGTGCTGTCGTCGCTGACCGTGACCGTCTGGTTGAGGGCCGACACCGTGCCCCCCGCGATACTGGGGGTACCACCGCGACCACCGACGTTGCCGATCGCCCCGATCTCATCGCCGACCGCGACCCCGCTGGAGTCCCCGATCGAGGCGGCCTGCAAGCTCGAGGCACCTTGTAGCTGGAGCACCGCGATGTCATGACTGCGGTCATAGCCGACCACGGTGGCCGGGTAGGTCTGGCCGTTGCCGATGTCGGTGACGCTGATGCTGGTGGCGCCGCTGATCACGTGATTGTTGGTGAGCACCTCACCGGAGGAGCTGAGCACGATCCCGGTACCGGCGGCTTGGGCGTTCGGCGTGCTCAGCTGGGTGTTGATGTCCACTAGGCCGGGGTCTACCTCGGCCGCCAGCGCCGAGAGATCCAGCGACCCGTTTGAGGTATCAGAGGAGCTCGGCGGGGACCCCGCGCGCGGCGTCCGTCCAGTGTGACCTCTGGGCGGCGCCCACCGGGGCAAACCCGTGGGCGGTGCCGACGGCGCC
>JBOHFI010000065.1:3823-26109 GCA_050699595.1 Pseudonocardiaceae bacterium
CGGCGCCCACGAAGCCGAGGATAGCGGCGAGGTGGAAGCGGTTTGCCGCACGGCGCGACTCGCCCCGACCGCGACCACGGATAGCAGCGTCACGAGGAGCAGAATGGTCAACAGGCGTAGCGGGTGTCGTTTCAGGGGTTGTGAAGCTGGTGGGGGCCAGTAGCCGCCGATGGAGTCACCGCGGAGAGCGGCAGGTTCGTCGCCGGTTTGTTCCCGATCTTGCGGTTGTGCATGGGCGCGGTGCCGTCCACGATGATCTCCATACAACCCGACGCTGCGCCAGCGGGAGTTCGAGTACCCCGCTGTTGATACATCACTGCCCCAGCGAACAGATTTCACGGTGCCGACATTGCCCGCAGAATGTGAACAGGAGAAGTCGAGCAGCTAACCAGCAGATCGCGACAAACCCCACTAGGGATGATGGGGCAAGCGAACGAGATCATCTCATAGCCGGCCCTCCGACGCGACACAGCGGGCCACCTCTGGGGAACCGCGCGAGCCCTTAGGATCCCGCTGTGACCCATGCCCCCACAGCACGCGATCAGCGAGTCGCGGTGCCGGTGCCGGGGCAGCTGGTCACGGTGCGCAACCGGCAGTGGGTGGTAGCCGACGTGTCGCGGGGCGAGGTGGCCAGCAGTGACCCGCTGGTGCTCACCGGCCGCGCGCCGCACTTGGTGAGCCTGGCCGGCATCGAGGACGACGCTCGCGACGAGGAGCTGAGCGTGGTCTGGGAGCTGGAGCTCGACGCGATGGTGCACGACGTCGCCGTGCTGCCCAGCCCCGAACACGGCTTCGACGAGCCCTCCGAGCTCGCAGCGTTCCTGCACGCGGTGCGCTGGGGCGCGATCGCCTCAGCGGACACCACCGCGCTGGCGGCCCCGTTTCGCTCCGGGATCCAGATAGAGGACTACCAGCTGGACCCGGTGGTGCGGGCGCTGTCCATGCCGCGCACCAAGCTGTTGATCGCTGATGACGTCGGTCTGGGCAAGACCATCGAGGCCGGGTTGGTGATGCAGGAGCTGATGCTGCGCCACCGGGCGCGCACGATGCTGATCGTCTGCCCGTCCGGGTTGACGTTGCAGTGGCGCGAGGAGATGCGGGACAAGTTCGGGCTGGATTTCCGCATTGTGGATACCGACCTGCTCCAGCGGTTGCGTCGGCGGCGCGGCCTGTACGTCAACCCGTGGACGCACTACCCGCGGCTGATCGTCAGTGTGGACTGGCTCAAGCGCGAGCGCCCGATGCGGCTACTGCGCGAGGTGCTGCCCGCGGCGGCGCGCTACCCGAGGGCGTTCGACCTGCTGGTGGTGGACGAGGTGCACAGCTGCGCGCCGTCGGGCTGCGGCCGTTACGCGGTGGACTCGCTGCGCACCACGGCGATCCGGGCGCTGGCCCCGCACTGCGAGCACCGGCTGTTCCTCTCCGCCACCCCGCACAACGGCTACCTGGAGTCGTTCACCGCGCTGCTGGAGCTGCTGGACGACCAGCGCTTCGCTCGCGGTGTCCCACCGAGTGCGGACCAGCTGGCCCGGGTCATGGTGCGCCGGTTGAAGAGCGAGCTGCCACCGCGCTGGGACGGCACCCCCCGGTTCCCCCGGCGCAACCTCGACTACCTGGAGGTCAGCTACTCCGAGCCGGAGCGCCGCGCGCACGAGCTGCTGAACCGCTACGCGGCCAGCCGCCGGTCCGGTTCAGCGGACAAGCCGGCCAAGGCCGCCGCCGACTTCGTCACCACGTTGCTCAAGCGCCGGATGTTCTCCTGCCCCACCGCGTTCGCCCGGACGCTCGAGGTGCACCTGACGACGATGGCCGACCGGGAGCCGCCCCGTGCCGCGCCGGCTGGCGAGCGGGTGCTGCGGCCGCTGGTCGAGCGGCTTGACGAGGCCATCGACGACCCGGCCGATAGCGCCGCGTACGCCCAGGTCGAGCTGGACGCTCTGACCACAGCTCGGCACTGTGCGCCCGCGCTGTCCAGCGCGGAGCAGGCGATGCTGGCCGAGCTGGAGACCTGGGCGCGCGGCGCGCGGGATCGGCCGGACGCCAAGTTCGCCGCGCTGCGCACCTGGCTGGACCCGATGATCCCGCCGACCGGTTCGTCCAGCGAACGTGTGATCATCTTCACCGAGTACCGGGACACCCAGCGCTGGCTCTACGAGCGGCTGCTCGCCGCGGGCTACCCGCCGGGGCGGCTGGCGCTGCTCTACGGCGGGCAGGACGAGCAGGACCGGGAGCACGTGAAGAACGTGTTCACCGCCGACCCGCAGCTCGACGACGTCCGGGTGCTGATCGCCACCGATGCCGCTAGCGAGGGCATCAACCTGCAGTGGCACTGCCACCGGGTGCTGCACTGGGAGATCCCGTGGAACCCCAACCGGCTGGAGCAGCGCAACGGCCGGGTGGACCGGCACGGCCAGCGCGCGCCTGAGGTGCAGGTGCGCCATTTCGTCCCGGCCGGCTGGCAGCAGTCCTTCACCAGCGGGTCGCTGGAGGACGAGCTGGACTTCCTGCGGATCGCGGTGGAGAAGGTGGACCGCATCCGCGAGGACCTCGGCAGCGCTGGTGAGGTGATCGCCACACAGGTGGAGCGCAAGATGCTGGGCCGCCAGGCTGAGTGGCTCACCGCCGACGCTGAGATCGTCCAGCGGGCCACGCGGGCCAGGCTGAAAGTTGAGCGTGATCTGGCGCGCGATCTGACGCGGCTGACCGAGACGCTGGCCGCCAGCCGCGCTGAGCTTGACCTCACCCCGTCCACGGTGGAGCAGGTGGTGTGCACCGCGCTGGCGTTGGCGCACCGCAGGGAGCTGGCACCGGCGCAGCCGCCGGACGGGCTCGATGCGCCGGTGTTCCGGTTGCCCGAGCTGCCCGGCGCGTGGGCCACCGCGCGCAACGCGCGGGCCTGTACCACCCGGTGACCGGCGCGGAGCGCCTCGTCACCTTCGACCACAACGCGGTCGCCGGGCGCGACGACGTCGTGCTGCTGCACCTCGGGCACCAGCTGGTGCAGATGTGTCTGCGGTTGCTGCGCGCGGAGCTGTGGGCGCAGGCCCGGGGTGTGGGAGGTGCGGCCAGGTTGCACCGGGTGAGCGCCCGGATCGTGCCCGGTGAAGTGCTGCGGGTGCCCGCGGTGGTGGCGCACGGCCGGGTGGTGGTCACCGGCGCTGCGGGCACCCGGCTACACGAGGAGGTGATGACCGCGGGCGGGCTGATCGAGCAGGGCCGGCTGGCCCGAGCCACCACCGATGAGGTCACCGCGTGGTTGGCCGCGGCGTCTGATCAGCCGGTTCCCGCGGCGGTGAGGGAGCGGCTGCGCGAGCTGTGGCCGCAGCTGTGCGATCCGCTGGGCAGGCTGCTCGCCCGCCGCGCCGCCGACCGCACCCGCAGCATGCAGGCCCTGCTGCGCAACCGCTGCGAGGAGGAGGTGGCCGCGGTCGCCACGATCCTCGACGAGCTGGAACGGTCGATCCGTAACGCTCTGGGGGATACCGAGCGCTGGGAGCAGCCCAGCCTGTTCACCGTCGACGAGGAGCGTGACCAGCTCCACGCCGATCACGAAGCGCTGCTCGCCCGGCTGGACGCCCTGCCCGACCAGCGGTTGGACGAGACCGCTGCGTTGCGCCATCGCTACGCCGACCCCACCGCGCGCTGGTTCCCGGTCGCGGTCGAGTTCCTGGTCCCGGTCGCCATCGCGCGGGCGGGACGCTGATGCCGGCACCGCGGCAGCCGGCGGGGCGCCGGCTGCCGGTGCCGTCTACGGCGGAGCAGCACGCCGAGTGGCTGGGCCTGCTGCGCCCCGAGGGTCCGTTCCTGGCGTTGCCGGTGCTCACCGCGGCGCTCCCACAGGGCCTCGACGTGGTGCCGACCGACACTCGCGCCCGGATCCGGCAGGCTTGGGCGGAGGTCTCGCAGGTGCCGGACCTGCTCGGCCCGGCGTGGCAGGATCTGATCATCAGCGAGCTGCTGCGCTACCCGTCCGCAGTGCTGCGCGACGGTGCCGCGCTGGCCGGTGAGTTCCGCGGCCTGCGGCCGGATGCGGTGGCGTGCGCGCCGGACTCGGTGAGCAGGCTGCACATCTACCGCCGGGGCGTCGACGATCCGCTGACCAGCTCGGTGCGCGGGGCACCGGCGCTGGCTGAGCGGGCGGCGCAGCTGTGCCGGGGCACCCGGGTGCCGCTGGCGCTGCTGACCAACGGCCGGTTCTGGGTGCTCGTGCACGCCCTGCCTGGTGAGGCCACCAGCACCGCGGTGTTCGACGCCGACCTGTGGCTGGAGGAACCGGCGCTGCTGCGCGCGTTCGCCTCGCTGTGCTGCGCCTCCCGCGTGCTGCTCCCGCCGGCCGCCGCCGACGGTGCCCCGTCCAGCAGCCTGGCGGGCCTGTTCGCCCGCAGCGCCGACGAGCACGCGCACGTCACCACGACCCTGGGCTACCAGGTGCGCCGGGCGGTGGAGCTGTTCGTCGCCGAGCTGGCCCGGCTGGACCGCGAGGCCGGCGGCGCGCTGCTGGCTCACGTGCTAGAACGGGACCTCTACCGGGGCGCGCTGACGACGTTGCTGCGCCTGGTGTTCCTGTTGTTCGCCGAGGAGCAGCGGCTGCTGCCGGTGACCGACCCGGTCTACGCGGGCGGCTACGCGGTGTCCACGTTGTACGAGCAGCTGGATACCGACCGCACCCTGTATGGCGACGAGGTGGCGGACCGGCGAGCGGCGGCCTGGCCCCGGCTGCTCGCCCTGTTCGGCGCCATCCACGGCGGCTGCGAGCACCCGGACCTGCGCCTGCCGGCCTACGGCGGCTCGCTGTTCGACCCGGCGACCTACCCGTGGCTGGTGGATGCCGCGGTCACTGACCGGGTGGTCCGGGAGATGCTGGACGCGCTGCTGGTGCTGCGGCACAAGGGCAAGGCCGCCGAGCGGCTGAGCTACGCCCGGCTCGGGGTGGAGCAGATCGGGCACGTGTACGAGGGCCTGCTGGAGTTCTCCTGCCGCAAGGTGCCCGAGCCCTTCGTGGGGTTGACCGGCAAGGCCGAGCCCGAGGTGGCGCTGGCGGAGCTGGAATCCGCTGCCGCCTCCGGTGAGCTCCCGCAGTGGTTGCGGTCCCGCTGCGAGGCTACCGCCAAGCAGGTCGACAAGGGGCTGGCGGCCGTTCCGTCGCCGCACCAGCGGGCCGTGCTGCACGCCGCGTGCGACAACAATGCCGCATTGGCGGCCCGGATGCTGCCGTTCTGGGGCCTGCTGCGCACCGACCTGCGCGGGCTGCCTGTGGTGTTTCCAGCGGGATCAGTGCTGTTCACCCAGGTCGGCGACCGCCGGGCGACCGGAACCCACTACACCCCGCGGGAACTGGCCGAGGAGGTGGTGGAGCACACCCTGGCCCCGCTGTGCTTCGCACCCGGCCCGGCCCAGGGTGGTGTCTGGCGGGCCAAGACGGCCGGTGAGCTGCTGGCCTTGAAGGTCGTGGACCCGGCGATGGGCTCCGGTGCGTTCCTGGTGTCGGCGTGTCGCTTCCTGGCCGACCGCGTGGTGGACGCCTGGCTCCGGGACGGCGTGCCCGACGAGGTTGCCGAGCTGGTCGGCACGGGAGAGGACCGGGAGGAGCTGCTGCTGGTGGCGCGCCGCCTGGTCGCCGCCCGGTGCCTGTACGGAGTGGACCGTGACGACATGGCCGTCGAGCTGGCCAAGTTGTCGTTGTGGCTGGTCACCCTCGCCAAGAACAAACCGTTCGGGTTCCTCGACCACGCGCTGCGCTGTGGTGACTCGCTGGTGGGTTTGGTCTCCGAGCGCCAAGTGGCCGCGTTCGACCTCGACGTCTACCGCGGCGAGTCCCGGGGTACTGACCTGCACCGATACCTGAACGAGCACATCGACTCGGTGCTCACCGGCGCCGCTGAGCGGCGGGAAGAGATCGAGCGGACCGTGGTCCGCGACGCCCGGGACGCCGCAGCGAAGGCGGAGCTGCTGCGGGACGCGCAGTGGCGGACCCGCACGCTCCGGCTGGCCGCCGACGCCGTGGTCGGCGCCGCCCTGAGCACCGCCGTCCGCCACATGCCGTGGCACGAAAAGCGCGACGACGATGAGGAGGATCTCGATGCCCGGTTGAGCGCGATCGCCGACGATGTCGACCTGCTCATGCGCGACGCGGCCGATCCTTCCCTGGAGCAGCGGTTGCGGCACACGGTCGAGGGCTGGCTGCGCGGCGGGCGCGTGGAACCGATCCGCCCGCTGCACTGGCCCCTGGAGTTCCCCGAGGTCATGCGCCGAGGCGGCTTCGACGCCGTGGTCGGCAACCCGCCCTTCATCGGCGGCCAGCGGCTGACCGGCGCCGTCGGCCACGACGTCCGCGAGTACCTGGTCGAGCATCTGGGCCGGGGCAAGCGCGGCAGCGCCGACCTGTGCTCCTATTTCCTGCTGCGCAACCTGGATATCTCCTGGCGTGGCCGGGTCGGCATCATCGCCACCAACACCATCGCCCAGGGCGACACCCGCGAGGTCGGCCTCGACCAGGCCGTCGGCAACGGCGTGAGCGTCTACCGCGCCGTGAAGTCCCAACCCTGGCCCGGCACCGCATCGCTGGAAGTCTCTCTGGTGTGGGTCGGCCACGCCTCGGATGGTGAACCCCGCACCCTCGACGGCCGGTCGGTCTCGGCGATCACGCCGTCGCTCGACCCCGAATCCCGAGTCTCCGGCAACCCACACCGGCTAGCAGCCAACGCCGACCAGTCGTTCCAAGGATCGACCGTTCTCGGTCTCGGCTTCACGATGACACTCGATGCGGCGCAGGTGCTGATCGCGAAGGACCCCCGCAACAGGGACGTGCTCTTCCCCTATCTCAACGGAGAGGACCTGAACTCGCGGTCGGATTGTTCGGCTAGCCGGTGGGTCATCAACTTCCACGACTGGCCAATCGAGCAGGCGCAGGAGTACGAGGACTGCTTCAGGATCGTCGAGCAGAAAGTCCAGCCGGAGCGGGCTAGGAACACGTACAGCAAGACCGCCCGCGAGTGCTGGTGGAGGTACGAGCGCAGCCGCCCCGAGCTGTACGAGGCCATCGCCTACCTCGACCGTGTGCTAGTGGTTTGCCGCCACAGTAAGTTTGGTCTCCCGCAGTTTGTCACACCGAACCAAACCATGAGTGAAGCAACGGTTGTCTTCGCGTTTGATCGCGGTGGTCATTTGACTCTCTTGTCGAGCAATCTGCACTTCACGTGGTGAACGACCAAGGGCGAGTCGACACTGGAGACGCGATTGCGATACACCCCGTCGGACGGTTTCGAGACCTTCCCGCAGCCGGAACTTACCGACCGGATGGATCGGGTGGGGGAGGAGCTGCACTCGTTTCGGCGGTCGGTGATGCTGGGGCGGTCGCTGGGGCTGACGAAGCTGTACAACCTGGTGCACGATCGGGCCGTCACCGACCAGGAGGTCCAGCGGCTGCGGGAGATCCACACCGAGATCGACCACGCCACCGCGCAGGCGTACGGCTGGCCCGATCTCGACCTCGGGCACGGCTTCCACGCCACCCGCCAGGGTCGCCGCTTCACCATCGACCCAGACGTTCAAGTCGAGGTATTGGACCGCCTGCTGCAACTCAACCACGACCGCTACGCCGAGGAACTCCACCAAGGCCTACACGCCAAGAAGAAACCCAAGCGCCCCAGAACCATCCCCCAACGCCGGCTCGACGGCCCGGCCCAGCCCGAAGCCGCCCTGTTCTGACGCCCCCGCGGCCGCAATGTCCAGCGTCCCGGCCACGGTGGTCCAGTTCGGCAGCGGTCGCGGCGTAGCCTTGCGTCACCTCTTCGCCACGGTGTCCGCGCCAGGGTAGTTCCCCGGGGCATCAGCGAGGAGTCAGTCGAGGGAAGGTGCGCGGTGGCTGATGAGGATTTGCGGTCGATCGGCCGTCGAATCGGGCAGATCCGGGCCTGGCGGGGGATGACCCTGCGGGCTGTCGCGGAGCTCGCGGGGATCACCGAGAGCCACCTGTCCCGGATCGAGCGTGGGGAGCGCATCGTCGGCCGGCGCTCGCTGCTGGAGGCGATCGCGGCGGCGCTGCGGGTGGCGCCGTCGGAACTGGCCGAGCAGGCCTTCCCGCCGGCGGCGGCCGACCCGGTGACCGCGGAGGCGCAGGCTGGCGTGATCGTGCTGGAGGCGGCGCTGTCCAACCTCGACCTGGGCGAAGTCCCTGACGGCGCGCAAGCCCGGCCGTGGCCCGCTGTCGCTGCGGACATGAACCGGTTCAACACGCAGCTGCGGCCAACGTGTGACCACGCGGGCGAGGTTCTCGTGCTGCCCGGCTTGCTCAGCGAGCTGCACGCGCTCTACGTCACCGACCCGGACCACCGAGCCGATGTCCTGGCAGCGCTGATGGACTGCTACCAGATGGCCGGTGTGGTGCTGAAGATTCTGGGAGTTCGGGGCCTGCCGACGCTGGCGGCGTTCCGCGCGCAGCGGGTCGCTGAGGAACTGGATGACCCAGCGTGGTTCGGGTTGGTCGGGTGGCTGCGGGGGCACACCCTGGGCGGGGCAGAGGGGCGACCGCGAATGTTGGAGCTGTCGATGCGGGGTGCCGATGCGCTGGCGGGTCATCTCGACGACCCTCGTGCCCAGCAGATGTACGGGGCGCTGCACCTCCATGCCGCGGTGGCGTCGGCGGCGATGTGCCGGGCTGACGATGCCGCCGACCACCTCGATGAGGCCGGAGCCATCGCGACTCGGGTCGGTACGAACGGTCGAGGGTTCGGCGGCCTGTGCTTCGGTCCGGACAGCGTCGGGCTGTGGCGGGTGTCTATTGCCGTGGAGCTCGGAGACCCCGGGCGGGCTCACGAACTTGCCCGGCAGGCGAACCCGGCGCGGGTACCGTCCGCGGCCCGTCAGTCGACGTACTGGGCCGATCTGGGTCGCGGGATGGCATCGGAGCGGGCGACCCGTGAGCAGGCGGTGGGCGCGCTGCTGCGGGCGGAGCAGATCGCACCCCAGCGCATCCGCCTGAACCCGTTCGTGCGGGAGACCGTCGGGGACCTCATACGTCGGGCGCGGAGTAAGGCCGTTGGCCGGGAGCTGCGCGGCATGGCCTATCGGATGGGTCTCGGCGTCGGCTGATCTCGCGGCTCCTTGTCGCTCTGTCAAGATCCGCCACCGCCGCCGCGCCATCGTTGTCAACCATGACCAACGACCTACCCAGGCCACGCTGGGACAACAACCGCCGCAGAGTGATCCCCGAGACCGGTGCGCCGCACCGGGGCCCGGTGGATTTCACCATCCTGGTAGTGAGTACCCCCAGCGGGCAGATCGACCTGGACCCACACGCCACCGGCACCCGCACGGTCACCCCTAATACGGTCACCCCTAATACGGTCACCCTTGATGAGGACGGGGCCCGGGTGCTCCGCGCCGCGTTGATCGGGTGGCTCCGATGAGCGATGCACCGGTGGTCTGGTTTCTGCGCTCCTTGGGTGATCACGACACGCATCGCGGCACGCTGCATCCCACTGAGGGCACCCTAGCCGCCTTGTGCGGGGTGACATTCGTGCCCAGAATCCTCCCGTTCGGCCGCGGCTTGGGATTTTCCGGCAACCCGCCCGACCCCGACCAGGTCTGCCCGACCTGCGCCAAGAGCCCCCGGTGAGCGGCCCGGCGCTGCGACGTGCTGCCGACGGGTGTTCACCCAGCACGATGAGCGGCAACTTGGCGGTTCTAGCAGCGGAGTGGGTTGTGGAGTGGTCTGCGGGCTGGGTCGATGATCGCTGGTGGGATGAACTCGGTGTGGGTGGGATGGATGAGGATCTCCCAGCCGGTGCGGTGCACGTGCCGGTGATGTGTCTCACAGAGTAGGACGCAATTTCCCACGCTGGTGGCGCCGCCGTCGGCCCAGTGCCGCGCGTGATGCGCGTGACACAGTCCGGGTGGCCGGTCGCAGCCGGGGAAAGCGCAGCCGCCATCCCGCGCCACGAGCGCCCGGCGGATGGACAGCGGGACGGTGCGCATCGCCCGGCCGACGTCGAGCGGTTCGGATGCCCCGCCCAGGACGACGGGGATGATTTTCGCGTCGCAGGCCCACCTGCGGGCTTCGGCTGCGCTGAGGGGTGTCCCGTAGTCCAGGTTCGCGCCCCCGAGACCGGTGCGCAGGGCCTCCCAGTCGATGGTGACGGTCAGGTGCGGGGGTTCCCCGGCCGTGGTGGGGCAGTCCTGGGCGGCGCGGGCCAGCCCGCAGACCTCCATCAGGGCGTCGGCGTTGCGCTGGTCGGTGGTGCGCTCATCGGGGATGCCCTGGGCGGCCGGTCGGGGCGAGGCGAATTGCTCGATCAGGGAACGGAATGCGGCACTGTGCTCCGGTTCCAGGAATCCTTCGAGTCCGAGCCGTCCGTCGCGGCGTTCCCGTAGCCGGAGTTCTCCCGCGGCGGGGGCGGGTTCCTCCTCGCGGGGTTGCCGACCGTCGGGGTCGAGGTGGGCGAGGATGTGCCGCCCGATCTTGTGCAGTGATGTGGGGTCGAAGGAGCGGGCGTAGCGGGCCAGGTCAGCTTCAGCGGCGTCGCGGTCGGTGGCGCTGACCGTGGTGGGGATTGCGCCCATCGTCTCGGTGATCACCCGGACCTGTGCCGGCCCGATCTGCCCGGCGGCTAGCGCGGCGGCGGTGTTCGGCAGCGTCGGCGGCAGCACCTCGCCGTTCAGCGCGCGGCGGGTGGTGAGCTGAGCAGCGTGGGTGACGCGGGTGGCGGCCTCGGTGGCGGACAGGTGCAGCATCCCGGCGAGCAGACGCTTCGTGCTCCCGAACCCGCTGGTGGCGGCGATGGTGCGGGAGTCCAGCTCGGCGACCGCGTCCAGCATCACCGAGTGCAGCATCCGGGAGACCGACTCGATCTCCCGGACCTGATCTTGCAGTCCCGAGTCATCGCACCCGGCGATCTGATCACGCCACTGGGTGAGGCAGGCGACCATGGCCTGCCTCGGGTCCAGCCGCGTCTCGATCACGTCACCATTGTCTACCCCACCCCTGACAGTTTCGGGGGTTCACCGTGGGCGGTCGCCAGGGCCGGGGCGGGTCCGTCCTGGAACAGCGCGCGGGTCGCCGGATCGGTGCCCGCCAGTCGCGTGGGCGCGTGCTGGGGGGAGCGCGCACGGCCGACTGGCGAGGGCAACCCACCGTGTGCCGGGGTAGCCCGTACCTCCCGGCCTTGGAGCGACGGGAGACGAGCCCCTTCGGCGCGTGGGGCGCGGGTGGTCGGTCCGGTTTGGCATACTGGCCTTCGACCAGCCGTTACCCACCGAGAGCGTCGAGGACCTGCCATGGCCATGCCGCTGCGCCGCTCCGGGTCGTTGCTGACCGTGGATGAGTGGGTCGCGTTACCGGAGGACGACAGCTACCGGTACGAACTCCAGGAAGGTGTCCTGCTGGTGTCCCCCCGACCCGGCCGTCGCCATCAACTCGCCGCCCAGCGCCTGTCGCAACAGCTGGACGAGCAGTTACCTTCCGACTGGGAGAGCGTCCTTGACCTGGAAGTGGTGGTGCGCGCTGAGCATCCGGCGATTGTGCGGGTGCCGGATGTCGTGGTCACCCGGGTCGGCGGGCCGGAGAAGCGACTGGTGGCGGCGGATGTTCTGCTCGCGGTGGAGATCATGTCGCCGGGTTCCCGAAACGTCGACCTGCACCTCAAGCCATACGAGTACGCCGACGCGGGAATCCCGCATTACTGGCTGGTCGACCTCGATCCGCCGGCCCCGTCGATCACGGTGTTCCATTTGGGCGCGCCGGGTGACGGCTATGTCGAGTGCCCAGCGACGGCGGGTAAGCTTGACACAACGGTGCCATTCGAGCTACGCATCGACATCCCCGCGCTCCTCGCCCCGCGAGGTGCCTGACCTCACCAGCCAGCGAGCAGACGACGTTGCCGCCGTCTGCTCGCTGGAAGCGTCGGACCGGGCCGCTACCGTACGCCGCGTGACCCAACGACCTGTGCTCGATCTGCCCCGGGAGTGGGAGATCCGGGATGAGTTGCAGCGGCTCGTGCTGGCGGACCTGCACGGTCCGCTCGGGGGTGCGGACGAGGAGTTCTCCGGCAAGGAGAACCCCATCGACCGCTACCCGCTGGGCCGCTTGGCGCCCAGGGGCGAGGTGCTGGAGCCGGACACCCACGACGGGCTCCCGGCCGCCGACGCGAGCGAGGCTGATCCGGAGCCCAGCGCGCCCAATGTGCCCAGCCTCAATCCGTCGGCGGTCGGTTTCACCGCTCACGTCGATGGCCGGCTATCCGAGCTGCGCCTCACCGCCACCTGGGCGCGTTATGAGCGAGCGCACTCCGAGCGGGAAGAAACCCTCGGCCGGCTGCTGTGGCGTCGTGTGCCGCAGGGCGGAACCGTCCGAATGCCGCTCGCCGAAGGACTGCTTCCGCCGCTGGTGCCCGATCCTGAGCAGCCCGACGTCGTGGTGCGCGGTCGCGCTCGTCGCCACCAGGGGAACTGGCTGGTGTCAGTGTTCCTGGAGAACGGCCAGAGCCAGCCCAGCCGCGCCCGGCACGCTCCATCGTGGATCTTCCAGGTGCAGCTGTCCGCGACCGGCCCCGACGACCGGGCGGTGTTCCTGCCCAGCCCGGATCGCCCGAACGGCGGGGACCCCGAGGAGCTCGCCGAGCAGCGGCGGCTGGCGATGGCCTACCGGTTTCACCAGGAGTTCGCCTCCGGCAGCGGTGCCGCGGTGCAGGCCGTTCTCGACGAGCACAACCCGCTGCGGGCCACCCGGATCCATCTCCGCACGGTGCCCGACTACGAGATCCCGGCGACCGACGTGCCGAGCGTGGACACTGATCCCGACCTGCCGGAGCTCGCGGACCTGGAACTGGAGATGAAGCGGCTGGCCGAGCTCGCCGAGGGCCCGGCTAACGAACTGGCCGCGGTGCTGCGACCGCTGGTGCTCGGGTACCGCGCCTGGATCACCCGCAAGGCTGCGGACATCGACGATCCCGGTGAGCACCTGGCCGAGCACGCCGCCGCCGCACGGGACAACCTGACCGCCGCCGCCCGCGCCGCCGATCGCATCGAGGCCGGCATCGCCCTGCTCGTCGATGACGACATCGCGCGGCGGGCGTTCGGCTTCGCCAACCGGGCGATGTACCTGCAGCGCCTGCACACCCAGGTCGCCGCCAAGCGCCGGGCGGACCCGCAGCTCGGCCTGAAGGACACCGCCGACGCCCTCGACAAAGCAGGAAGTCAGCGGTGGCGGCCGTTCCAGCTCGCCTTCGTGCTGCTGAACCTGGCGGCACTGGCCGATCCCCGGCATCCCGAGCGCTCCGAGGACAGCACGCGGGCGATCGCCGACCTGCTGTGGTTCCCCACCGGCGGCGGCAAGACCGAGGCGTACCTCGGGCTGACCGCGTTCACCATCGCGGTCCGCCGGCTCCAGCCCCGCTACGGTGACTTAGACGCCGCCTCCGGGGTTGCGGTGATGATGCGCTACACGCTGCGGTTGCTCACCATCCAGCAGTTCGAGCGCGCCACCACCCTGATCTGCGCCGCCGAGCACCTGCGCCGGGCGGACCCGGCCACCTGGGGCGATCATCCCTTCCGCGTCGGGATGTGGGTCGGGGCGCGGGTCACCCCGAATACGACCAAACAGGCTTGGGACTGGCTCAAGCAGTGCCGGCGTGCCAGCGGCCCGATGGTCCGCGGGCAGGGTTCGCCACACCAGCTGTCCAGCTGCCCCTGGTGCGGCAGCAAGATCGACGCTGGCCGGGACATCGTGGTGCACAAGGCCTATCGGCGAACGCTGGTGCTGTGCCCGGACGTCTCGTGCCCCTTCGGGACGGTCCTGTTCACGGACAACCACCCGGACGCTGAGGAACGCCGAGGCCTGCCGGTGCTGGTCGTCGACGAGGAGATCTACCGGCACCCGCCGTCGCTGCTGATCGGCACCGTGGACAAGTTCGCCCAGCTGCCCTGGCAGGGTGAGACGACCGCGCTGTTCGGCCGGGTCACCAGGCGGTGTGGGCGGCACGGCTTCGTCACCGACGATCTGCTGGCCCAGGACTGGGAACACGAACGTCACGGGCCCACCCCCGACGCACCCGCCGCCAGCATCGGCACAGTGCCCATGCTGCGCCCGCCCGACTTGATCATCCAGGATGAGCTGCACCTGATTGCCGGGCCCCTGGGCTCGCTGGTCGGGCTCTACGAGGCGGCCGTCGACAAGCTCGCGACCTGGCGGGACCCAGTGACTGCTCGCAATGTGCGTCCCAAGGTCATCGCCTCGACGGCCACTGTCCGGCGAGCCAACCAGCAGATCGGGTCGCTGTTCCACCGCGTCACCGAGGTGTTCCCGCCACCCGGCCTGTGTGTGGACGACAATTTCTTCGCCCGGCAGCGTGCCACCGCCACCACACCGGGTAGGCGCTACGTCGGCATCTGCGCGCACGGCACTCGGATCAAGTCGACCCTGATCCGGGTGTACGTCTCGGTGCTCGGCGCGGCCCAGCAACTGCACGTGCGCTATGGCCGTAACCGGGTCACCGATCCCTATATGACATTGGTCGGGTACTTCACCAGCCTGCGTGATCTCGGCGGGATGCGCCGGCTCGCCGAGGACGACGTCAGCACGCGGCTGACCCGAGCCGACGAGCGCGGCCTGGCCAAGCGGTTCGACCCCGAGATCAAGGAACTGACCTCCCGGCTGTCCTCCGACCAGATCCGGCCGCTGCTTGACCGGCTCGCGGTGCCGTTCCCCCGTCGCGCGGGCCGGGATGCCCCACGGCCGATCGACGTGCTGCTGGCCACCAACATGATCGCGGTCGGCGTCGACGTGTCCCGGCTGGGTGTCATGGTTGTCTGCAACCAACCCAAGTCCACCGCCGAGTACATCCAAGCCACCAGCCGCGTCGGGCGCGCGGCGCCGGGGCTGGTGTTCACCGTGTACAACTGGGCCAGGCCCCGAGACCTGTCGCACTACGAGCGCTTCGAGCACTTCCACGCCACGGTCTACCGGCACGTCGAGGCGCTGTCGGTCACCCCGTTCGCGGAGCGCTCGGTCGACCGCGGCCTCACCGGTGTGCTGGTCTCCCTGGTCCGCGAGTTGGATCCGGCCTACAACGGCAATCACCGCGCCCAGGAATTCACGAAGAACTCCCCACTTGCTGATCACGTGGTCCGGTATCTCAAGCGGCGTGCCGAGGAGATCAGCGGTCGCGAGACCGGCCGCCGGGTCGAGGACGAGCTGGAGGAACGGTTGGCCAACTGGGACCAGCAGCGCTCGACGGCCGGCCGTCGGCTGGCCTACTCCCAGCCGCTGCGGGCCGACGACGTCGCCGGTTTGCTGCACCGCCCCGCCGAAGGACCCTGGCGGCAGATGACCTGCCCCACCTCACTGCGCGACGTCGAGCCCGGCATTCCCTTGCTGCTCCAGCCTGCCGGTGGCTATCTGGCCGTTGGACCGCCGTTCCGCCCGCCTGATGGCGCCAGTGCGGATGGCGCCAGCGCGGAGGGGGATCCGTGATGAGCGCGGCGGCAGAGCTGCACCCGCTGCGAGTCGGCGCGCTGCGGCCGAACCAACTGCTGCACACCTACGGTGTCGGCGCGATGGCTGACCTGCCGAACCTGTCGGTGGTGATGCTGGGCCTGGGCTTCTGGAACCTGGAGCGGTCCAGGACCGTGCCGGAGGAACGGCTGCTCGCCGCAGTGCGAGTGAAGCTGGGTCATCAGGTCGACGCGCTGCGCCTACCGCCTTACCTTCCCGAAACGTCGGACCCGTTCGCCGAGTGGACGAGGGTGGGTGTGCCGGTCGGCTTGTTCCCCAGCTGGGTGCGGTGCACGAGCTGCAATCGCCTTGGTAGAGCTGATGGCGGTTTATTCGAGCTGCTGAAGGATTCGGTCCAGCCGGACAGGATCCGTTATGTACATTCGTGCTCGGGTCGCGGCGGCACCCGGCCGGTTGCCGTACCCGCCCGGTTCGTGCTGGCGTGCGACGAGGGGCACCTGGACGACTTTCCGTGGCTGTACTACGCCCACCGCGGTCACGAACCGGAATCCGGGCACTCACTCAAGATGACCGAGTCGGGCAGTACCGGGGAGGCCGCGAACGTGTTCGTCTCCTGCGACGACAACGAATGCGGTGTGCGCAGGCCGATGTCGGACGCCTTCGGTGAAGCAGCGCAGCGGAGTCTGCCCGCGTGTCGGGGCCGGCACCCGCACCTGGGCACGTTCGAGCCGTGCGACCGGCCCACTCGCACGCTGGTGCTCGGCTCGACCAACAGCTGGTTTCCCTTGCAGTTGCGGGCGTTCACCCTGCCCCGCGACCGCAACCCGCTCGAGCATCTGATCGCCGAGTTCTGGCGGCAGCTGGAACCGTTGGCGGCCGTGCCGGAAGCGGTCGCCAAGCAGCTCATGGCGACCCAGACCTGCTGGCCGCAACTGGAGGCCTACGGACCCGATAACGTGTGGCGCGCGATCACCTCACGCGCCACGGCCGGGGGGCAGGACCGCCGGCAGCACGACGGGCTCGACCTGCTCGCGCCCGAGTGGGCGGCTCTGACCAGCGACGATCCGGTGAACCTGCCCGAGTTCACCATCCACCACGAGCCGGTTCCCGCCAGCGCCAGTTCCTGGCTGGACCGGGTGGTGTTGGTACCACGGCTGCGCGAGGTCGCCGCGCTCTACGGCTTCACCCGCATCGACGCTCCCGAGTGGGAGGTGGCCGACACCCAGGACAACCGGCGAGCTCCGCTGTCGGACACCGAGCCGACCTGGGTGCCCTGTGCCGAGACGCGCGGCGAGGGCGTCTTCCTGCGCTTCACCGAAGACGAGGTCGCCCGCTGGGAGCGCAGTGCCGCTGTCCTCCAGCGGGAGCGCGACGTGCTCATCCCCGCGCATCGATCCTGGTGCGAGCAGCGACGCCTGGACGCCACCCGCTGGCCTGGTCTTCGGTATGTCCTGCTGCACACCCTCGCCCATACCCTCATCCGGGAACTGGCGTTGGACTCCGGATACAGCGCCTCCGGGATCGGTGAACGGATCTATGCCCGTGGTGGTGACGCGCCGATGGCCGGTGTGCTGCTGTACACGGCGGCCCCGGACAGTGAGGGCACCCTCGGGGGGCTCGTCTCGCTCGGTCGCACCGACCGGCTCGGGCGGCTCATCAGCCGCGCGCTGGAGGCCGCCCGATTGTGCAGCTCAGACCCGTTGTGCGCCGAGCACGATCCCGGCGTGCACGGGCGGCTGTACGGCGCCGCCTGCCATGCCTGCCTGTTTGCCGCCGAGACGTCCTGCGAGCGCGGCAATCAGTACCTGGACCGGACGCTGCTCGTCGATACGCTGGCGAGCACCGAGTGCGGGTTCTTCTCCATGCGTAGTGCGTCAATCGGGCGGCGGCGGGACGATCTCGACGCTGGACACTGTGCTGATCTCGAACTGGCGCCCGGTGTGTCGTAGCTCGCCGACCACCCGCAGTGGGTGCCCGGTGCCGTGCGCGGAGACCGCGAGATTGTAGTGCTGCGGTGCCAGCCGCATGGTCACCCGGCCGTTGTGGCGCTGGCCTGTTGCCTGTACCACACCCTCGACCTGCACTTGGCCCAACCGGTCCATCGGGGAGCGGTGCAGGTCCACCACCCGCCCGGTGACGGTCGCCGTCTCGGTGACGGGGAGCTTGCGCAGGAACTTGGCCCCGGCCTTGAGCGCGGCGATCACCGGCCGATCGAATCGCACCACCGGGGTATCGAGCCGAACGGGCGACGCCGGAGCCCAGGCGAACCGGATATCGAAAGAGCTCTGGCGCTGACCGCCGATATCCACCAACGCCTCGCACAGGTTCGCCGAGACACCGTCGCCCACCCGCTCGACGAACGGCGCCGAGTCACCGTTGCTGCTGCGGGTGGCGGCGTCGTGGGCAGCGCTCGTCGCTTGATACAGGTGCAGCAACACCTCGCGGGAGGACACCGGCTGCTCGAGGAACTCACGCGGCAACGGGGTCTCCACCCGCAGCACGTAGCTGCCCCTGCTGGTTTGCCCGAGACGCACCTGGTCGACGAAACCGCGGGCTTGCGGCGGTTTCTGGCTGGGCAGCACCGTGGGCCGCTCCGGCGACACCGCGGACGTGGCGGCGGCCAGGAACAGGTCGTGCACCCCTTTGACCGCGAGGTAGCCCTCGTGCAGCGGCGTCGATCCGCTCGGGCCGTCCGGCAGCATCCGGATGTACTGCACGTCGAGCCAGGGCGAGCGCAGATCTTGCAAGATCTCAGGCACCGGCCGCCGCTCGATCGTCGCCAGCGTGCTGACCAGCTCCGCCAGCCGGGCCGGGTAGTCGCGCAGCTGCGCGCTGACCGGCACGAGTACTTCGGCCTCGGCACCGTCCACCAGGCGCGTCCAAATCGCCGCTCGGCCGTAGCCGCCGGTCTCCCGCCAGCCGGATTCCTGCAGGTAGGCGACGATTCCAGCAGGGTCGATCCCGGCCGTCGCCTCAGCTGGTATCCCGGTCAGCATCACGCCCCCACCCGTGCCGAGGCGCTCGGCGCCATCAGCGTGCGCAAGGTGTCCACCGTCAGCAGGTTCTCGACTGGGACGTCCACGGGGACCTTCGCCTCCGGTGCCCCGTTCGCCGGCTGGTGATCCCGCAGCGACAGCCAGTAGGCGGCGTGTTTGAGCTCCGCCAAGTCGTGGCGAGTCGTCGCATAGTCAGCACAGTCTGCAGGCACGATGACCAGTACCAGGAAGCGGGGCAGCGCGAAGTCCGCCCCGGCCAGCTCGTTGAAGTGCCTGCAGCGCATCCGGTACTTCCAGTACCCGTCTCGGCGGACCGGCCGGGACCAGGACTTGACTTGGACGTCGATCTTGGGGTGGCGGGTGGAGCCGGACACACCCTTGTGGCCGATCGTGAAGTCGCAGCCGTCCACATCGAGCTCGGCTCTGGACACGATCAGGCCGGCCGCCGACGCCAGCACCCGGACGAACGACTCGCCGAACAACCCCTGATGCTGGTTCGGGTCCAATCCCATCCTTCACCACTTCGGTTCCGGTACAGGTCAGACCGTAGGGGATCGTCGCGCGGCGGCCGGCATCGACCCGCCGCTGCCTCCTCGGCCGCTTCGGGGAATCGGACCCCGGACTGACGAAGCGCTTGCATTTTTGCTATCAAATTTGATATCATTGCCGCGTGTCAAACGTCCTTATTCGTGACGTGCCCGACGACGACCTCGATCAGATCCGGTCGGCAGCGGCCGAGCGGGGCACGTCGCTGCAGAATTATCTACGCGACGCGCTTCACGCGCAGGCGGCCTACCTGCGCCGACAGGGAGCGCTCGCCAGAGCGGCGGAGCGTTTGGGCGATCGGCCCGAGGTGCCGGCAGATGAGCGGCGAGCGGTGCTCGACGCCATCGCGGACGGGCACTCCGAGTGTGCCGACCGGCTGATCGACCGGCCGGCACCGTGATTGTCGACGCATCGCTCATCATCGACGCCATTGCCGATCCAGGGCCACGGGGAATCGCGGCCCGTGACGCGTTGGCCACCCAGCCGGTCACCGAACCCCTCTGCGCGCCAGGACATTTCGCCATTGAGGTCATGTCCGGGCTGAGGGCGGCTGCGAACAGGCCCAACCATCCCTTCCAGCCCTCCGACCTCACGCAAGCGCTGCACGACGCAGCGTCGTTGGAGATCCTGATCGAAGCGACACCATGGATCGACGTGCACCGCGCATCGACGCTCGCGTCCGGATCGCTTCGCTACGCCGACGCACTCTACGTCGCCGCCGCCGAGCGGCACGCAACCGTGATGCTCACCGCTGACGCTCGGATCGAACGCTCCGGTGCACCGATCACATGTAAGATCATCACGGTTGGTCCAACCGGGGAGGGAGATCCCGCCCACCGGGCCTGACCCACCGCTGGCAGGTCACATCCGCGACGCTGAAGGCGCCCGTCAAGGCCCAGGCCCCTGGAACTCTGAGAAACATCCAGGCCGCGCCGGCGCCGGAGTTCGGGGACCGTTGGATCGAGGAGGGACAATGAGCCATACCGTCCGCGCTGAGTGGGACGAGACCGGGTGGTGGGTCGTCACCGTCCCCGCTGTCCCCGGCGCCATCACGTCCCCGGCGCCATCACTCAGTGCCGCCGCCTCGACCAGGTGTCGGCGGATGTGGCCGAAGTCATCGAGATCCAGACTGGCAAGCACGTCGACCCCGGCGAGATCGACATTCAGTGGTGGGTGCCTGGCGAGGCCGGCAGCGCCGCCGAGCGCGCGGCGAGACTTCGCCCGGAAGCTGAGGCCCTTGTCGAGCAGGCGACCGAGGAGGGCCGCCGGGCGGTGCACCGGCTACGTCAGGCCGGGTTCTCCTACCGCGACATCGGGGAAACGACCGGGATGCCCTACCAGCGCGCCCAGCAGATCGGCTCGTGCTGATCGGGGAGCGGCACGGAATTGATGAACCACGGGTGCTGGCATGGACGCACTGTAGCTCCGCTCGTAACACGGTTGATTCCAGGCGAGGGTGGCCAGCTCCCAGCCTGGGGCTGTTTCCCAGGTGAGAGGTGGAGCCGCCTCGGGGAATCGAACCCCGGACCTGCTCATTACGAGTCATCCCACGGTGCCACTCCGCCAGCACCCACAATGGCGCTGACCTGCGCGGGCAGTGCACCAACGTCCGTGGACGTCCACGCGGATGCGGGGGCGTTGTCACTCAGTTAGCCTCCTCACCCACATTGCGAGAGTCGGTAGGGGACCGTACGGGCGGTCGGTGAAACCTGGTCTCCTGGAGGGCGGCAGGCCAGGAGGAACCCCGTACCTTGGAGATTCTCGGACGTGGCAGGACGGTATCGAGGGTGCAGAAGTCGGTGGCCGGCAGGCCAGCGGCCTGAGTGCGCGGGAAGGTTCGCCAGCTGGTGTCTGCTCGGCATGGTGCCGGCCCGAGGCGGGCGGCTGTCAAGATCCGGCGGATGGTGCCCGCGTCGAGGCGGTGTCCGAGCCCGAAGAGTTCGCCTTGGATACGTCGGTGGCCCCAGGTCGGATTCTCCTGTACAAGCCGCAGCACCAGGGCACGGATCTTGTCACGGGCGGGCGGTCCGGTTCGGGTAGGTCCACTTTTTCGTGACCAGGCGGCGGTGCCATGCCAGCAGTGTGCCGGGGGTGACGATCCGATGCCGACGTAGCTGTCGGGGGAGTAGGCGGGTCAGGGCGCACAGGTCTGAGCCAGCTGCACATCGTGAGACAGATCAGATACAGCAGTCGGAGCAGCACAGTCCGTGATCATGGTTTGATTGCGGGTACCGAGGAAACTCCAGGTCACCGTAGGGGTGATGAGTTTTGGCGCGGTGCAGGGTGTGACATCCAGTTGCGCTGGGCGCAGGCCGGTTAGGTGGCAGCTGGGGCAGCGGCTCTTTGCCCACTGCCGGTCGAACGTGCTAGAGATGAAGATCAAGACCACGCCGACGCCGGCGGGATGGCACAGAGGTGTTGAGTCCATATCCACGGTCACGGAGTGTCTGGTCGTGGTCACAGCGCGGCATAGCGGCTGCTAGTCTCTGCCCTCGTTGGTGTTCTGTGGCTCGTCCGCACGTCTGGAGGGTGACAAGTGATGATTCGCCGTGGATCTTTGACTCGTTGGGCTGGTGGGGCTGTTGCTGCCGTCGGTGTCGCCACCGTGGTGACGCTGGCTCTAGCGCCGTCTGCCCAGGCGTTTACCGGGAACTTCTACTGGTATAACAGCGCAAAAAAGCAAACTATCATTAAGAATCTCGGGAAAAATAAGTGTCAAAACACTGTGGGTGCTGTCAACGGACATCTTGGTAGCCCGGGAGGACATATCGCGATATTCAAAAACGCGAATTGTGCGGATGAGCTTGAGGCCCTGGGTCCTAGCGACCGAGACACCAAGCCGGACGAACAATTCGAATCAGTGAGGTCGATCGATTAACGAGGTGAGACGGTGGGAACGTGAGTGGCTCTGGGGTTGATGATCGCGCCTGGCCTTCCAGGGAATGCGATCATAGGCCCCAGAGCGGGGTTAACGGGTGATTGACCCACAATATAATGTAGTACACGGAACAGCTGGAGAGATCGGACCCAATTTACCGGTTTGACAGCGCTGGTAACAGCCCTCAAGGGGCTGGGTTCGTGGTGGTAGTACCTATTCGTGGGGTAGCTCATGATGGCGCGGGGGTCATCGTGAGGTGTTACCGGTTGGTTGGTGCCGGGGGCGGGTCATGGTGCAATGCCACTAAGTTAGGCGACCCGGCGTAGTTCCACGGTCGGTGGCCCGTCGTGCTTGGTCCCGGTATCCGTAGCTCGTTTGACTCGGTAGGAGTTATGGCGGGCTCGTTTGACCACGCGGG
>JBOHFI010000066.1:0-26026 GCA_050699595.1 Pseudonocardiaceae bacterium
GAACCGCAAGCAACGGTGGCGACACGCGAAGATCGCCAAAAGTTACACAGCTGTGACTCGTGAACCGGTCGGCCGGGCGCGCGTTTGCCAGTCGTCATATAAAGTATTTAATTTAAATACAGGCACTTACACTCGCATCAGTACGAGAATTTCCCCGGCGCTCCGAAGACGAAGGTGTGGGACACATACGTGGAAAATCGCACTCCCGGGGCGTGGCGCCGCCGAAGAGTACCGCCACATGGCGGTGATGCGCCTATTCCATGCGACAGGTCACACAGTAATCAAAATCGATGATCTGCTGAGAGCAGCCGCAGAACAGAAGTCACTCACGCTATGAGATTGCGTCTGGTGTCGTGTAACGAAATGTCCTTATATCTACGCTCCCGGGCCAGCGTGGTTTCGGCTCCCCGGCTGCGCTGCGCCTGGAGCTCGACGACCTGGGTGGCGGTGAAGGCTTCCTTGCAGCTGCGGTGAGTGCCGCGCCTCTGGGCCGCCACGATCCCTTGTTGCCCGGCAGTGGACAAGACGACCCTCGTCGCACAGCTGAGAGACATCACCTACGACAACGCGGTCCAGATCGTCGATCACCGAACGGGACACGTCATCAACAAGCAGCACCGCAACCTCCCCAGTGCGCAGTGCACACCACACACAGACGAACACAGGACATCCCCGCTACCGGCGAACCAACCGAAAGCGGGACTCGCGAAGGCAACAACAACAGACTGTCGGCAACATCAGCGTCCACTGCGGGCCTTTGCCAGCACGTCAGGTGGCAGGCTCACGGTGACCCGTTCAGCGAGCACACGGTGGAGGTCGTGGCATGACCCGGTTGCGGGTGCTGACGTGGAACGTTCAGCACGCTGCCGCGTTGCGCACTCACCAGCAGACCGGGTGGCTGGCTACCACTGAGCCGCACGACATCCTGGTGCTCACCGAGGTCGCTGCCAGCGAGACCGGGCGGCTGTTGGCCCAGCTGCTGGGCGAATTCGGCTATACCGTTCACGTGCCCGACGCGGGCCTGGACAGGTACCGGGTGCTGCTGGCCTGCCGCACCGGTGTCCTGGACATGGTCTCCGAGACCGGGGTGGAATTCCTGCCGCACCGATGTCTGGCCGCCCGCATTAAACTGCCCGAGACCGTGGTCGGTGTGGTCGGGCTGTATGTGCCCTCGCGCGGCCCGAAGGAGCAACGCAACGTCGCCAAACGCGGCTTCCAAGACGCCGTGACCGCCGCACTGCCCGGCCTCATCGCCCGTCTAAACGTGTCCGGGCGGTGGTGGTCACCGGAGACCTCAATGTCGTCGAGCCCGACCACGACCCGCGCTACCCGGTGTTCGGCCCGTGGGAATACGACTTCTACCGCTCCTTCACCCAAGCTGGATTCACCGACGCTTTCCGTATCACCCACCCCACTGGCATGGATTACTCGTGGTTCGGCCGCTCGTCCGGCAATGGTCAACGCAACGGCTACCGGTTCGACCACATTTTCGTCACCGCCGCGCATGCTGGGGCCATCCGTGACTGCCGCTACCTGCATGCCATCCGCGAGGGCGGTCTCAGCGACCACGCGGCGATGACCTTGACCCTGTCCCTTTAACCACCCGCCGAGCACGACCCACATGCCGCGCCCGGGCACCCATGCCGGTCCGCACCGCGACCTCGCACAGACCCCACCGTAAAAACAGGAGGCGCCACGATGCTGGCCCGAACCGCTGCCACCATGACCATCCATGATCGGATCGTTGAGGTCGTGCACCGCGTCGGCGGCGACACCGACGTCTGCCGCACGACGATCAATATGATCCCGGCCAGCGAGCCCAACCGGCTCGCCGACACCCTGGCTACCGTCGTACCAGCACGGGCCATCCTGACCAGCACGCTCGATAGGCGTCTGCTCCTCGCCGAACATCATGGTGCTGCTGGTCGTTCATGCACTATGTGATGACCTGCGTGAACGTAACTCGGGCAGCAACTCCGAGACGTGTCACCTAGATCCTGACACGGCAGTCCGGGAGTGAGGCAGGCGGTGAGGCACCCACTCCCCGCCTGGGCACATGCCTCACCCCACCGCTAGAGGGAAGCACTGCGGTCCACTCCCGGCGGCGGGGTGAGGTCGTAGCGGGTGATGAGGTCGGGCAACCACTCGGCGTGGCCGAAGCGCAGGCCGTAGGCGTCGGCGAGCGTGGTGATCGCGTCGGAGGCGGGTGGTCCGACTGAGGTGAGATCGGTCAGGTCACGGAAGAAGTTCTCGAACCCGGCCGGACTGATGACCTCGATCATGCGTGCGGGTGTCTTCCCCGCATTCCACATGGTGTGCAGCTCGCCGCGTGGCTTGGTGATGTACCCGCCCGGTCCGAGCACCACCTCCCGGTCGCCCGACCGGAAGCCGATCTCGCCCTCCGTGACGATTGAGTACTCGTCCTCCCGGGTGTGCAGGTGCGGCGGGACGAGCACGCCGACCGGGAACGGGTGCTCCACGATGGACACAACGCCGCCTGTGTCCTCGCCCCACAGCTTGAACACGACCCCGATGGAGCCCAGGTCGCCCGCCCGGCCCTCGCCGGGTCGGACGATGGTCAGGTGTGGAGCGCCGATGCCGCTCATGCCGACAGCCCTTCTCGTGGATCATTTCTCGATACACTGATGTATTGCGAAATCGTCCACCGGGGCAACGTCGGGTGTCAAGGGTTGAATGAACAAGACTGTTCTTCCGAATCGCGCTCCTACCAGATACGCAAGCGCGCCGAGCAGATGGACAGAACCCAGTTCTGTCACGGACCGCAAGCAGTTCCCCATCACGATCCCGCCGCTGGCGACAGAACTCCAATGCTCGCACGAACTCAACCGCGGGAAACGTCGCGGGGTCAGCCCACCGTTCGGCCAAGATCGCATCCAGATCCAGCCCGGAGTCCACATTCCCATCAGCCGTCCAGCCGGTAGTGCCCGGCGAGCCTCCGTCTTCCGTCCGTCACCGCGCCGCCCTCACCCGCTCGTCGATTCTCACCGGCCATCCCGTCACCACAACACGGAAAGAGGAAGTGTCCACAAACGCCCGCCCAGGTGCCGTGGTTGGGCAGCGGTGCACAGCACGACGCCCGCAGCGAAGTCGGCGCCGAGTCGCTGCTCCAGCAACCGCAGCCCGCGCAGATCCTCGGCACGCACGGTGGCGCCCGCCTTCACCTCGACCCCGACCACCCGGCCGTCACCCGACTCCAGGACGAGATCCACCTCGATGCCGTCCCGGTCACGGAAATGGAACAGACCCGGTCGGGCCTGCGACCACTCGGACTGCGCACGCAGCTCACCCGCGACGAACGTCTCGATCAACCGGCCGGCCAGGTCGGAGTCGGAGTGGAGGCGGTCCCCGAGCAGCCTGGCAGAGAGGCCGGTGTCGGTGACGGCGATCTTGGGCCTGCGGACGACTCGGGCGGTGAGGTTCGTCGACCACGCCGGGATGGTCTGGCTGAGGAAGACCGCCTCTAGGTGCGCGAGGTAACTATCGGTGGTCGGACGGGAAAGACCGAGGTCACGGGCCAGGTCGGTGATGTTGAGCTCGCTTGAGGTGCGCGACGCGACCAGCCTCAGGAGTCGGGGCAGCTCGCGCAGGTAAATGGCGTCGGTGACGGCCCGCACCTCCCGATCGATGACGCCCGAGACGTAGCTGTCGAACCAGGCGCAGCGGCGCCGACCGGTCCGGGCCAGGGCAGGCAGGAAACCCCCCGCTCCGGCTCGGTCGAGCACCTCCGCCCTGGTCACCGCCGAAGGCCGGAGCCCGGCCAGATCGTCGTCGAAGGCCCGGTCGATGAACCCCGTCGCCGCGACCCCGTCACCCAGCTCAGCCTGGGTGAACGGCCAGAGCGTCAGCACCTCCATCCGGCCGGCCAGCGAGTCCGCGAGCTTCGGCGCGCCGAGCAACCTGGTCGATCCGGTGAGCAGGAAACGACCCGGGCGCCGCTCGCGGTCGACCTCTGCCTTGACGGCCAGCAGCAACTCGGGCACTCGCTGTGCCTCGTCGATGCCGACGAGCCCGCGCCGCCCGCTGACGAACCCCACCGGATCGGCCCTGGCGGCATCGAGGATCGTGGCGTCATCAAGGGTGAGCCAGGTTCCCGCCCGGTCGGCCACCACGTGCTCGGCCAGAGTGCTCTTGCCTGCTTGGCGGGGACCGGCTACGACCACCACCGGGGTGTCAGCGAGCGCCTCAACGAGGGGACCGGTCAGCATCCGATGCCGATACATGCCTGAAGACTAACCGAGGCCGTGCGATCCGCGCATGATCGCCCTTCGAAACGCGGCCACATGCCCTGCGAAACGCGGAGCTGGTCACTGCAATTCGCGGCCAGGTCGAGGTTGTAGCTCTTGACCTCTCGCTGGACCTGGCGGACGCCCTCGGTCTGAACCCTTAACTCTGAGTTAATAACTGCCGTGCTCACCTCGCCGTCCTCCAGTATCCGCCGGATGAGCTGGGCGATGTTGGGCACCGAAGGGTCGTACAGCGCGGCGATCTCCACGCCTGCGGTACACCTTGAAGAATCAGCCGGCGAGCACGCCCGCGGTGGCGGCGGCGTGCAGGGCGCCACGCCAGGGTCGCAGCTCGGGCAGACCGGCTCCGGCCCACCCGGTGGTGTCCAGCACCGAGTTCGCCGGGCGCGGGGCAGGCCGGGGGAATTCCGCGGTGCGGCAGGGCACTACCCGGTCCGGGTCGGCACCGAGCTCGGTGAACACCGCCCTGGCCAGCCCGAACCACGTCGTGGCGGCGGCGTTGACGCAGTGCAGCACGCCCACCGGCACCCGGTCGGCGGCCAGCGCGAGCTCGATCAGGCCCTCGGCGAGATCCGACGTCCAGGTCGGGTTGCCGTGCTGGTCGTCGACCACCCGGATGGTCTCGCGCCCGCGGGCCAGGGCCGCCATGGTGCGCACGAAGTTGCCGCCGTGGGCGCCGTAGAGCCACGCGGTGCGCACCACATGGGCCGAAGACCCCGAGGACAGTACCGCCCGCTCCCCCGCCAGCTTGGTCCGGCCGTACACGGTCGCCGGCACCGTCGGGTCGTCGACCCGGTTGGGCGCGGCACCCTCACCAGCGAAGACGTAGTCGGTCGAGACCTGCACCAGATGCGCCCGGTGGGCCGCACACGCCCGGGCCAGGTTCGCCGGGCCCCGCGCATTGACCGCGTGGGCCCGCGCGGCACCCGCACTCTCGGCGGCGTCCACGGCGGTGTAGGCCGCCGCGTTGATCACCACCAGCCGGGCGTCGCCGAGGCACGATGCCGCCACGACCGCAGCGGACACCGCCGCGGGATCAGTGATGTCGAGCTCAGCCGAGCCCGGCGCAAAGACACGGGGGACACCGGCGCGGGCGGCCGCCGCCACCAGATCCCGTCCCAACTGCCCCGCGGCACCGGTGACCAGCAGTGACAGTGCAGTCATGTCGCCTTCAACGGCTCCCACCAGTCCCGATGCTCGGCGTACCAGCGCACCGTGTCGGTCAGCCCCGCAGCGAAGTCCACCTCAGGGGCGTAGCCGAGCTGAGTGCGGATCTTCGTCCAGTCCACCGAGTAGCGGCGGTCGTGGGCCAAGCGATCGGCCACCGGCTGGACTCGCGACCAGTCGGCGCCCAGGGCGTCCAGCAGCAGGCCGGTGAGCTCGGTGTTGGTCAGCTCGGTGCCACCACCGATGTTGTAGATCTCACCAGCCCGACCGCGCTCGAGCACCAGCGCGACGGCGCGGCAATGGTCATCGACGTGCAACCAGTCCCGCACGTTGAGCCCATCACCGTACAACGGCACCGGCAGGCCGTCGAGCAGGTTGGTGACGAACAGCGGGATGACCTTCTCCGGGTACTGGTAGGGCCCGTAGTTGTTGGAGCAGCGGGTGATGCGCACGTCCATGCCGTGGGTACGGGCGTACGCGCGGGCGAGCAGATCAGCACTCGCCTTGGACGCGGAGTAGGGCGAATTCGGTTCCAGTGGGTGGTTCTCGGGCCACGAGCCCGACTCGATCGACCCGTAGACCTCGTCAGTGGAGATCTGCACGAACCGCGACACACCGGCGTCCAGCGCGGCCCGCAGCAGGATCTGGGTGCCCACCACGTTGGTCACCACGAACGGATCGGCACCCAGGATCGAGCGGTCCACGTGCGACTCCGCGGCAAAGTGCACCACCGCGTCGATGCCGACCATCAGATCGGCCACCAGCGACTCATCGGTGATGTCGCCCTTGACGAAGTGCAGCGCCGGGTGGGTCGCGACCGGCGCCAGGTTCGCCTCATTACCGGCGTAGGTCAGCTTGTCCAGAACCACCACGTCGGCGCCGGCCAGGGTCGGCTCAGCGCCCTGGAGCACCCGCCGCACGAACGTCGACCCGATGAACCCGGCACCGCCGGTGACCAGCAGCCGCATCGGCACACCCTCCTGACCTTCCGGTCGGCAGTGAGGCGGCCGACAGCGGTTGCAGTGTGCCACGGCAACCTGACAGAGACTCACACGTCTGGACTGGGCAGCTGGTGAACCATGAACAGCTGGTGAACGAGCAGGCCGCCAGACCGGACGCAGGGGAGCATCCGTGACCGCATCGTCGCGCAGGCGCCACACGGCCGTACCGTCCCGGCGAGGCCGTGACTACGGGGTGGGCCTGGCCAAGCTGGCGCTCGCGATGGTCTCGACGCTGGTGCTCAGCCTCACCGGGTATGGGTGGACGACATTGCGGGACCTCCATCACGGCGTGAGCACCGCAAATGTGATCAGCACGAACGCGATCAGGCCGGCCGCTCCGGACAAGGCCACCGACATCCTGCTGGTGGGCCTGGACAGCCGCACCGACGCGCACGGCACCCCGCTACCCCGCGACGCGCTGGCCCGGCTTCGCGTCGGCGACAACGACGGTGAGCTCACCGACACCATGATCCTGGTGCGGATCCCGAACAACGGCCGGCGCGCGGTGGCGATCTCGCTGCCCCGGGACCTGGACGTGGAGCTGCCTGACGGGTACGGCAAGCACAAGCTCAACTCCGCGTTCTCCCGCGCGCGCAACGCCACCGAGCAGCGGCTCGTCGCCCGCGGCGTCGAGCCGGCGACGGTGCACGCCGAGTCTGTCGCCGCCGGCCGAAAACTGCTGCTGGAGGCCGTCGCCGACCTCACCGGGGTGGACATCGACCACTACGCGGAAATCAACCTGCTCGGCTTCTCGCTGCTCACCGACGCCGTCGGCGGAGTCGAGGTATGCCTGCGGACACCGGTTCACGACAGGTTCTCCGGCGCGAACTTCCCGGCCGGCCCGCGGTTGATCTCGGGGCCGGAGGCGTTGGCGTTCGTCCGCCAGCGGCACGGATTGCCCCGCGGTGACCTTGACCGCATCGTGCGCCAGCAGGCGTACCTGGCCTCACTGGCCGGCAAGGTGCTGACCGCGGGGACGCTGGCCAACCCTGGCCGGATCAATCAGCTGATCAACGCGACCCAGCAGTCGCTGGTGCTCGACGAGGGCTTCGATGTGCTCGACTTCGCCGCCCGGATGCAGGGCCTCGCCGCCGACGACATGGTGTTCGAGACCGTTCCGGTGCTGGGCGACGGGAACAGCGAGTCCGACGGCGCGGTACTCGAGGTCGACCCGGAGACCGTGCGGCACTTCGTCTCACGGGCCATCGACGACTCCCACCCGAACACCGGTGACACCTCCACCGCGCCCACGCCACCGGCCCCGACACCCCCGATGGCGAGTGCCACGGTGCCCTGCGTCTCCTGACCAGACGTTAAGCTAGGGAACCGATGACCATCACCGACCAGGTGCTCGGCCCGCTGCTGCGCGCCGATCCGGCCCGACCGCGAATCACCCACTACGACGACGCCGCCGGTAGCCGGGTCGAGTTGTCCGGCGCCACGCTGGCCAACTGGGCGGCCAAGACCGCGAACTGGTTGCGCGACGAACTGGACGTCCAACCCGGCGATACTGTCGCGGTGTTGCTGCCGCCGCACTGGCAGACCGCCGGGGTGCTGCTGGGCGCGTGGTGGTGCGGTGCGACAGTCACCGATTCCTTCGTCGGCGCGCCGGCTACCCCGAGAGTTGCACTGTGCGGGGTTGATCGAATCGCCGACGCCGTCGGCGCGGACGAGGTGGCGGCGCTGGGGCTGGACGCACTGGGCATGGGCATCGCGGTGCTGCCGCCAGGGGTCCGGGACTTCGCCGGCGAGGTCCGGGTACACGGCGACACCTTCACGCCCGGCGGAGCAGGGCCCGACGCCGAGACGCTCCACACCGCCGCCCGGGCCCGAATCGCGGAGCTGGGCCTGGCCGCTGGTGATCGCCTGCTGTGCACCACGAGCTGGGACGGGACAGTACCGGGTGAGGTGCTCCTCGCAGTGCTCGCCGCTGACGCGTCGCTGGTGCAGTGCACCGGTACCGATCCCGCCGCACTGCCCGCCCGCCGCGCAGCCGAGCGGGCGACCATCACCCTCAATGGAAGGTAGCCGAGCCGGTGGCGGATGGAGCGGTTCAGGACTGGGTGACGCGGGCTGCCGATGATGTGGTCGTCGAGGCGCAGCGCCGACACCCCGGTTCGTTGATCACCTGCGCGTCGGGTATCAGCCCGTCCGGTCCGATCCACCTGGGGAACCTTCGTGAAGTGATGGTCCCGCACCTGGTCTGTGACGAGATCCTTCGCCGCGGGGTGCCTGCTCGTCATATCCTGTCCTGGGATGACTACGACCGGCTCCGCAAGGTGCCCGCGGGGATGCCCGGATCACTGGTCGAGCACATCGGCCGTCCGTTGACCGCGGTCCCGGACCCGTGCGGTGACCACGAGAACTGGGCAGAACATTACAAAGAGCCATTCCGCGCGTCTCTGGCCGAACTCGGAGTGGATCTCGTGGAGATCAGCCAGACCCAGATGTACACCTCCGGTCGTTACGACAGCCAGATCGTGACGGCGATGAGACGGCGCGCGGACATCAACATTGTGCTGGCCCGCTACCGGACTAAGGGCAACACCGACGACGCCGAGGATGATCCGAGCGCGAACGGCGCCTACTACCCATTCCGGCCTTACTGCATCGCCTGCGGACGTGACACCACGACCGTGACCGGGTTCGACGACGAGACCACCGAACTCAGCTACGTCTGCGGGTGCGGCACGACTGCCGGGCCTAAGCCGATCGCGCAGGTCAGGGGCAAGCTGGTGTGGAAGGTCGATTGGCCGATGCGCTGGGCTTTCGAGGACGTCACGTTCGAGGCGGGGGGCGTGGACCACTCCTCGCCCGGGTCGAGCTTCACCGTCGGTTCTCACCTCGTGCGCGAGGTCTTCGCCGCCGAGCCGCCGCTGTACCTGCCCTACTCCTTCGTCGGTACCAGCGGCTCGGCCAAGATGAGCGGCTCAACGGGTGGCGCCCCCACCCCAGGCGACGCTCTGCGGATCTTCGAAGCGCCCGTGCTGCGGTGGCTGTACGCCCGGCGCAAGCCCAACCAGGCCATCACCCTGGCTTTCGATCACGAGGTGAGCCGAACCTACGACGAGTGGGACGCCCTGACCCGCAGGATCGCCCACGACCAGACCAACCCGGTGGACGCGGTGACCCATGAGCGCGCCACCACGGCAGCCGGCGTCGCCCTGCCCATGACCCCCCGACCGTTGCCGTTCCGGACCCTGGCCTCCATCGCGGACATCACCGGCGGCGACGAGCAGCAGACGCTGAGGATCCTGCGGGACCTGACCGTCGACGACCCGATCAGCGAACTGCGCGAGGCGCAGCCCCGTCTGGGTCGGGCTCACGCATGGGTTCTCGAGTACGTCGCCCCGCGAGACCGGACCCGGACCCGCGCCGAGCCCGACGCCGCCCTACTCGCCGGCCTCAACGAATCAGACCGGCACGCGCTCAAACTCCTGGTGGCAGGCCTGGCCGAAAACTGGTCCCTCGACGGCCTCACCACACTGCTCTACGGCGTGCCCAAGACACAAATGGGGCTTCCCCTCGACACGCCTCCCACCCCAGAGCTCAAGGCCGCCCAACGCACCTGGTTCATCCTGCTCTACCGGCTTCTCATCGGCAACGACACCGGACCACGCCTACCGACCCTGCTACTCGCCCTCGGAATCGACCGGGTACGCGCACTACTCACACCCCGTGAATGACAGTCCGCTTCAGGGCTTGACACCGTGTGCGCGACGTCATGTACCGTGCTCTAAGACGGACTGGTGGACGGGTAGAGGTACCCCGAAACCGTAGCGAGATCGGGGTCCACACGTTCTGCGTGATGCCCACGACAGCGGGTTGGTGGCTACGCGAACGCTACTGCCGCGAAGAACCGTTCAGGGGGACGGAGGCAGCTAATGGCCGAGTACGATTTAACCCGCCCCGTATGGGTGGCCACTGACAAACGGCTATGACGAGGGCGACGAGGACTGCCCCCAGTACCGCCGAGAGGTCGCCGACAGCCCCCGCGGGAGGCTGGGTGGCGCCGCTGGCGGTGCTGGTTGCCGGGATGTTCATGTCGGTCCTGGATACCAGCATCGTCAATGTCGCCGTCCCCCGCATCCAGAACGAGTTCGGGGGGACCACCGACGACGTGCAGTGGGTGGTCACAGGCTACACGCTGACACTGGGCGTGGTGGTGCCGATCACTGGGTGGGTGGGGGATCGCTTCGGGCTCAGCCGGGTGTACAACCTGGCGCTGCTGGTGTTCGCCGCCGGGTCGGCGCTGTGCGGCCTGGCCTGGGACCTGAACAGCCTGGTGGTCTTCCGGATCCTCCAGGCGATCCCGGGCGGCATCCTTCCAGCGATCACGCTATCGATGGTTTACCAGATCGTGCCCCGGGAGCGGATCGGGGCCGCGATGGGGATGTACGGCCTGGGAATCGTGTTCGCACCAGGCGTCGGCCCGGTCCTGGGCGGGTATCTGGTCGAGTACGTGAACTGGCGGCTGATCTTCTACATCAACGTGCCCATCGGGATTCTCGGCGCAGTCGCTGGCGTACTGGTGTTGCCGAAGTTCCCCAGGGTGGCCGGGCGACGGTTCGACGTGCTGGGTTTCCTCACCATCGCAGGGGGATTGTTCGCGTTGTTGTTGGCGGTGTCAGAGGGCCAGTCCTGGGGGTGGGACTCCTACGAGATCCTACTCCTGATCACTTACGGCGTGCTGAGCCTGGCGTTGTTCGTAGTAATCGAACTCGAGGTCGCCGACCCCTTACTGGACATCCGGGTGTTCCGCTACTGGGCTTTCACCAACTCACTGCTGTTGACCACGATGGTGACAACGGCGAGGTACGGTGCGTTGTTCTACATCCCACAGTTCTTGCAGGTGGGCCAAGGGTGGGGGGCGTATGAATCCGGGCTTGCTCTGCTGCCCCAGGCGCTGGTGACAGCGGTGATGATGCCCATTGCCGGGCGGCTCTATGACCGCATCGGGCCCCGCTGGCCGGCGGCCATCGGGTTGGCGATCGGGGCTGTCAGCACGTATTCGCTGCGCACGCTCTCCCTCGGGACCACCCGCGAGCACATCATGTGGTTGCTGATGGTGCAGGGTATCGGTCTGGGACTGGCCACCATGCCGATCATGACCGGGGGTCTCTCAGCCATTCCGATGACTCGCGTCAGCGCCGGCAGCGCGTTCAACAACGTCGTACGCAATGTCGCTGGTTCGCTCGGGGTCGCGGGGCTCACCGTGATCTTCATCATGCAGCAAGCCCAGCAGATGGCCGGGCGCTCCGCACTGCTGCCGGCGAATACCCCCAGCCCGCATGTCGGCCCACCGGGAACTTCGAGCTGGTTGGGCCTGTACACCCTGTATCATCAGACCGGTAATCAGGTGTTCATCGAGGCGATCGATGACCTGTTCCTCATCAACGCCGCGCTCTTCGCCCTGAGTGCACTGGGGGCGTTACTGTTGCGGTCCGGGCCGGCCCCCGCAGTCACGCGCGGTCCGTCCGCACCAGCGATGGACGCCTCAGCGCAGACACCTGACCAGCCGCAGACAGCCGTGCCGCCCGAGCTAGCGCCGGACGAGCTAGAGACCGCGCGGCAAGCCCGCGACAGGATGATCAGCCAGCGAGACGAGCTGATGACCGCATGCACCGAGCTGGCCGCGCAGCTGGCCGCTGAGCAGGAACAGGTCCGGCAACAGCGTCGGCGGGCAGAGGCAGCCGAACAGCAGATGATCCGGGCCGCCGGCCGCATCGAGCACCTCTCCCTCGAGCTGACCATCGCCCGGGAACAAAGCAAGCACTGGCAGGCCCAAGCCGCCGCGCAACGCGCCGAGCCGGCCCGCGCCCAACCAGAGCCCACCGCCGTGAAGACCGAGCGCACCCACAGCGCGCAGCATCTGACCGACCACAAAACCCGCAGCTGCGGCCGGAGAACCAAACTCAGCCCCCGCCAGGTCACGTTAGCCCGACAGATGTACGACGAACTCGATAAGGACGGCAAACACCGTTACACCGTCCAGCAGATCGCCGACGCGTTCGGCGTCACCGGCCCCACCATCTACCGCCACTTCAGGAGAATCACCTCGAAGAAACCGTGAACGACCGGGCAGACGAGTCCCCCGGTGCTCGCGCTACCCTGTGTCCGGGCAGGGGCTGGGGAGAATCGGTGGGACCTATGCGGCGCGTGTTGATGTTGCTTATCGTGGCGGTGTTGCTTGCCGCATGCTCGGGAGGATCCACCGGACCGTCTGGCGCAAGCGCTCCCCCGCGTCCGCAGGCGCAGGTCAGCATCCTGCCGGGCGATAAGGCCACGAACGTCAGCCCGACGCTTCCCGTCTCCGTGCGGGTCACCGGGGGCGCGCTGCTTCAGGTGTCGCTGACCAATCCGGATGGCAGAGCCGTGGCCGGCACCCTGAGCACGAACCGGAGCAGCTGGGTCAGCGCGGAGCCGCTGGGCTACGGGAAGACCTACACCTGGAGCGGCAGCGCGGCCGGACCTGATCATCTGTCCGTGCCAGTCGCCGGCTCGTTCACCACCGTCAAGCCCCAGCGGCAACTCCACGCCACGCTGAACATCGGCGACGGCGACACCGTCGGCATCGCCGCCCCGATCATCCTGCAGTTCGACGACCACGTGTCCGACAAGGCCGCCGTAGAGCGTGCCTTGCAGGTGCAGGCTTCCGTGCCCACCGTGGGATCGTGGGCCTGGCTACCCGACGACAACGGCGGCTCCCGGGCGCACTACCGGTCTAAGGACTACTGGCAGCCGGACACCCGCGTCAACGTGACCGCCAAGCTCTACGGAGTGGCCCTCGGCGAGGGCTCCTACGGCATGCAGGACATCAGCACGAGGTTCACGATCGGTCGCGCTCAGATCGTCAGTGCCGACGTCAACAGCCACCGCATGATCGTCATCCGAGACGGCCAAGAGGTGATGGACTTCCCGGCCAGCTACGGGCTGAGCTCCGACCCGAATCGCAACACCACCAGCGGCATCCACGTGGTGATGAACAAGGCGCAGACCGTGCTGATGTCCAACCCCGCCTACGGCTATATGAACATTCCCGAGCACTGGGCGGTGCGGATCTCCAATAACGGGGAGTTCATTCACGCCAATCCGGAGACCACCGGCGTGCAAGGCTCCTCCAACGTCACCCACGGCTGCGTCAACCTCTCCACCGCGAACGCGCAGGAGTACTACGGCTCCGCGATCTTCGGAGATCCCGTCGAGGTCACCGGCAGTCCAACCCCCCTGACCGGGGCCGACGGCGACATCTACGACTGGACCGTGCCGTGGGACGCCTGGCTGGCGCTGTCGGCCCTACACTCCTGAACCGTCACTCCTTGGGCCTCAAACGGTGTTTGCTCGTCTCGTATTCGCCCAACTCGTTAGGGCGCCTGGGCATGGCGACCACGTCTCCACCGTGTCTCACGAAATCCCGGATCTCTTCATCGATCTGCGGAATACCGTCTGGCCCGCAGGCCACGATGAGGTTCGCCTCTTTGAGTGCACCCCAAAGGGGCAGGTTCGGGTCGAATCTGGCCGCTCTGTTACGGCACGCTCGCACAAAAAGCTCAAAGCCGTCGTCGCCGTCATGATTTTTCTCGACGTGCCGCAGCTTATCCAGTAGAGCTTCCCTCTCTTTAGCGCGCATCACATACCACCTTCAGCGCCGGATTGCGCCCTCGTCGGGCCACATCACGATTAGGAAAAATCTTGATCACTCAGTATACCATGGTTACTCGCATGTGAGCCGCGAAAGGATCTCGGCTGATCAAGGCCTCCGGTGAACTCGGCCCCATCGCCCGGATGGGCCACATACCGGGACTACCTCCGCGCCGCCTGCTCCCGGTGCGGGCTCGACGACGGCTAGCCGTTGAGCAGGTCGGTGATGTGCGCGCGGCAGCAGCTCCAGTGGCGCCAGGCGATGCATCGCGGCCGGGTCGGAGTGTCCGGAGTACGATGGCCGTGAAGCCAGGGGCCCAGACGCTTGGGAGGACCCAGTCGGCGCGGTCTTGGCAGCCGAACCGAGCCAAGACCGCAGGCCGGTCGGGCCATCCTGGTCCATGCTTGATTCAGTTATGCTGTAACATTAACAGCCCTACCGACGAAACTGATCCAACGAGGGAATACTCAGATCCGAAGGGTGGCGAGTGGTGAAGGGCAAGAAGATCGACAAGGACGCTGTTCTGCGAGACCTGCAGGCGATCGAGGATGAAGATTACGACGGCTTTGTGCTTCTCGTGCAAGCGGCTCGCAACAGGAACGTCGTATTTGATCCGGAATTGCCCGTTTGGCGTATGGCCCAACGCATGGGAATCATCGTGGACTGCAATCGCGGCGGCGTTCCGGAATTCGATGAAGCGGTGCGGGATTTCGTGAGGGACAGAAACAACGTGGACGGCTCCGACAAGCACCCCTTCGTGAAGGGCAGACACTGAGCGATGTCAGCCCTGCTCTCCTGACGTGGTGAGCAGGGCATGCCGGCCACCTAGGCCTGTTCGACCAGATCACCCAACTCATCCGTGACCGTCGCCTGCAGCCAGTCACGCTAGACGAGATGTTCGACACCCACCGCTGACTGGATCGCCGTTACCCATACGCCATGGCACGCGTTAGTTTCCGGGTGCCTCGGAACGCGTAGTCTTCCTCCCTTTCGGGCGTTGGAATGTCTCCTGCTACGACGGAGCGCTGAGGCATGCCATGTACCGCACGTGTCCACGCAGGAGGGGAGAACGATGCTCAGCCACCGAGCCCGAGCCGGGACTGCTCTGGCGGTCCTGATCGCGGCGGTCACGGTAGACCTGGCACCACCGGGGGCAGCCGACACAGCACCGCAGGTCCAGGCAAGCCGGGTTGCCGTGCTCACCGGCGCAGGGTCGATCAACGCGACGGAGGCGCGTTACCAGGTGCAGGGAACCGATCTTGGGATCATGTGGGCCGATGACCGAGGGCAGATCCTGACCGCCTTCGGTGACACTTTCGGTCCCGGGTGGGCCGGTCACGGCAGCGAAGTCGGGGACCCGGCGGCGAGCGATTGGCGCTCGAACACACTGGCCCGCAGCAGCGACCACAACCCGGCCGGGGGCATGTCCTTCACCGACTTCGTCACCGACCACGCGGGCCACGCCAAGGAACTGCTGCCCTCCCTCAAACATGACGGTATCGAGATCAGCAAGATCCCGACCGGCGGCGTCAACGTCGGTGGTCGTAACTACCTGGCCTACATGTCGATACGCCATTTCGGCCAACCCGGGCAGTGGATCACGAACTACAGTGGTATCGCATATTCCGACGACGGCGGACAGACCTGGATAGCCGCCCCCAGCACATGTCGGCTCAACACCCCGGGCGTCGACGAGAAATTCCAGATGATCTCCTATGCTCGCCAGGACGGTTTCGTCTACGCTTTCGGCACACCCAACGGCCGTTTCGGTGACGTGTATCTCGCTCGGGTACCCGAACAACGGCTGCTGGACACGTCGGCCTACGAGTACTGGACCGGGACAGCCTGGCAGCGGGGCGCCAGCGCAATCGCGGCCCCGATCGTGGCTGGGCCCGTCGGGGAGCTGTCAGTCCGCTACGACCAGATCCTCAAAGGCTGGGAAATGATGTACCTCGACCAGCCACGCGGAGCGATCGTGATCCGGTTAGCCCCGCAGCCCACCGGACCATGGGGCGCACCGATACCGGTCGCTACCGCCAGTCAGTATCCAACCCTGTATGGCGGTTTCCTGAACCCGGACTCACACGGGTCCGACATCTACTTCACGATGACCCAGTACGACCGCTACAACGTCTCGCTCATGCACACCACACTGCCGGCTGGCACAGTGACCAGCCCACAGGCTCCCTGAATACGCGCCGCGAGGCGCGGGAAGTGGGAGATGGGGCGTGATCCGGATACTCGGAGCGGTCCTGGGTGGTCTGATCGTCTTGGGGACGAGCGTGGGCGTTTTACAAAGCTTCGTGATCCCGCGTGGACGGGTGCGAGGTGCGGCGCTGCTGGATCGCGCAGTGGATCACCTCTATTGGGCTGTGGGTCGATCGCTGGGCTCCTACGAACGTCGTGACCGCGTCTTGGCCAGCCAGCCCGCTGCCTACCTGATGCTGCTGCTGGCCGGCTGGTTGACTGCTTACCTGTCGGGCTTCACGCTGCTGCTGTGGCCCTGGGAGCCGGACCTGGGGGCAGCACTCGGCGAGTCGGGGTCATCGCTGTTCACTCTGGGATTCGATGCGCACCATGGAGGCGGGCCCACCGCGGTGGACTTCGTGGCCGCGGCCGCGGGCATGACGGTCATCGCGTTGCAGATCGCCTATCTGCCCAGCCTCTATAGCTCCTACAACCGTCGGGAAACCGAGATCACCTTACTGGCGGCTCGCGCCGGCGAGCCCGCCTGGGGACCGGAGCTGTTAGCCCGTACCCGTTTTGGTATCGCTGGGACAGAGGATGACTTACCTGCCTTTTACGCCGGCTGGGAGCGGTGGGCAGCCGAGGTCGCGGAAACCCACAGCAGCTACCCGGTTCTGTTGCGGTTTCGCTCCCCGACCGCCAATTCCTCCTGGCTGGTCGGCCTGCTCGCCGTCTTGGACTCCGCCGCGCTCTACTTGGCGGTAGCTCCCAGCCGCGCCCCGATTGAGGCACGCCTGTGCTTGCGCATGGGTTATAGCTGTCTGCGGGCGCTCGCCCGCACTATCAGGCTGCACGTTGATGATGACCCGCACCCGGACGGGCCGCTGGTTCTCACCTATGCGGACTTCCTTACCGGCTACCAGCACTTGACCCAGGTCGGTTTCCCGGTCGAGCGAAGCCCCGACGAGGCCTGGCCTCACTTCCGCGGCTGGCGGGTCACTTACGAGCAAGCGGCCTACCTACTGGCCTACCAAATCGACGCCGTGCCGGCTCTCTGGTCTGGGCCCCGCCGGATCCCAGAACACCCCATACCTCCCGTCCGACCACCCAACCGCACACCCGGCAGCTGACACCTTCCACACCCACACGCTCGGGACCGCCTGGCGCGGCCTTCCGACCACCGGAGTGCGTGTCGCCTATCACACTTCATCTGGACCAGCCGACTAGGCCACACCTACCGACGAGAAGGTCGCGATCGCCCGTCACCATCCGCTGCCTCGCCAGCTCGACCGGGCCGGACTGAGCCCGCAGGAGGTGCGAGTCGCCGACGTCGTGCTGCGTCGGCTCGCCGGCGAGTACACCCACGAGGCCGGGGTGCGGCAGCTGGAGCGTTCGATCGCCCGGATCTGCGCACGGTGACCACCCGGTCGGCACTGCACCAGAACGACCTTCCGGTGCATATCGGACCAGACGGCCTACGCGAGTACCTCGGTCGGCCGAAGCACACTCCGGAGTCCGCGCAGCGCACAGCCGTACCGGGTGTGGCGACCGGGCTCACGGTCACCGGCGCCGGCGGCGACGTGCTGTTCGTGGAGGCCTCGCTGGCCGACAAGGAGACCGGATCGACGAACGTCACGCTCACCGGGCAACTCGGCGACGTGATGAAGGAATCAGCATCAGATCGCGCTGTCCTACCTGCGCGCGCACGGGGCCGAGTTGGAGCTGCCGGTCGCCGATCTGGCCGAGCGCGGGGTCCACGTGCACGTGCCGGCCGGGGCGGTGCCCAAGGACGGACCTAGCGCTGGGATCACCATGACCACCGCGCTGGCCTCCTTGCTGTCCGGACGACCGGTGCGCGCCGACGTGGCGATGACCGGTGAGGTGTCACTAACCGGACGGGTGCTGCCGATCGGCGGCGTGAAGCAGAAACTGCTCGCCGCACACCGGGCCGGCATCAGCACCGTGCTGCTGCCCCGGCGCACCGAGCCCGACCTGGACGACGTGCCAGACTCGGTGCGCCAGGAGCTCACCGTGCACTTGGTCGGCGATGTCCGCGAGGTACTCGACCTCGCCCTCGAATCGATGACCACCACCGCGGCAGCCGCCGCCTGACAATCAGAATCCAGTGGAGAACGTGGATTGGCAGTGAACTGCATCGCGTGCGGTGAGGAACTGCTTTCGGAACGTGCGGAGCTGGGCTACCGGTACTGCACAAAAAAGCAGTGCCAAGCCAAGCACCACAAGGGACTGACGATCACCGCGATCGGGGTCAACAAGAGCGCTGACACCTTCATCGTCGGTGATCAGGAAGAGATCAGACAACGAGCGGAGGCCGGCGAGTTCGCCAAGAAGGACAGCGGCCTCGGAATCGACTACCGGACTTCACAAGACCGCCTGGACACACCTTCCAAGGAACGCCGGCCGAGCGGCTCGGCGACCCGACCAGTACCTGCTCGACGTCCGTGGACCCGTGAGCAGGAGAAGATCGTCCGGTTGTACAACGACCTGGGGTTGACTCCCCGGCAGATTGTGGAACGCGCCCGCGAGAGCACTCCGCGACTGGGTATCACCGAAATTCTGGTCACCAAGATCATGTGCTCGCCGCCCAGGAAGCAGCGAAGGTACGATCGGTGAGCGGTGGTGAGGGGGTGTGCATGAAGGCAGCGGTGTATCGACGGCACGATGCGGCTCGCGACGTGTTGCACGTCGAAGACCTCGATCTTCCCCGGCCCGGAACGGGTGAGGTGCGGGTTCGGGTGGTTAGCGGCCCGCCGCCGGTGGGGCACGGCAGCGCAGTGGTCCGTGGTGCCGGAGCACCAGGCGGTCCTGCTCCCGGCGCAAGCGTCAGACGATCTCGGCGCCGGCCTCGGCGTGCCGGCCTTGACCGCGCACCACTGCCTGTTCGCTGACGGTCCGCTGGCCGGGAAGACGATGCTGGTCAACGTGAGCTGATCAGCATCACCGCCGTTGCTTCGGTAGTGATGGCATTCTCGTGTAACGCTTGACGTTATTAACGTCTCACGTTATGCTTGCTATGGTGTTGAGGTCGTTCGCGGACAAGGACACTGAGCGAGTTTGGCGACGGGAGCGTTCCAGGAGGCTAGATCCCAACACTCAACGTGCGGCGTTACGGAAGTTGCTGATCCTGGATGCTGCTGACGTTCTGGATGATCTCAGGGTACCACCCGGCAATCGACTGGAGAAACTCCTTGGCGATCGCAGCGGACAGCACAGCGTGCGGATAAACCAGCAGTGGCGCATCTGCTTCCGATGGACCTCTGCTGGGCCAGAAGACGTGGAGATCGTTGACTATCACTGAACGGAGGGGTCACATGCCGACGACAGCATCGATATCCCCCATACATCCCGGGGAAATCCTCATCGAGGAGTATCTCACGCCCTTGAGGATCACCCAGCACAGGCTCGCGGTCGACATCGGAGTGCCCCCCCGTCGGATCAACGAGATCGTGCACGGCAAGCGGCGCATCAGCGCAGACACAGCACTCCGGCTCGCTCGCTACTTCGGCACATCGGAGCGGTTCTGGCTGAATCTGCAAGGCCGCTACGACCTGGAGGTGGAACGCGATCGTCTCGGACCCGTTCTCGATGAGATTCGCCCGTTGAAGACCGCTTGATGGCTGACGAGGTGCACGCTCGACTGGCCCCTCAACCACGCCTGCCACAGTTCAGGCTGTGGCAGCGAGGACGGCGTGGGTGAGCACGTCGAGTCCTTCGGTGAGTAGATCCGGAGGGATGACCAGCGGCGGCAGCAGCCGGATGACGTTTGCGCCGGCGCCGCAGGTCAGCACCACGACCCCGGCACGGTGGCACGCGTGGGCGACCTGGGTAGCGAGGACGGGGTCTGGCACCGCGGTAGCTGGGTCGACGAGTTCGAGAGCGAGCATGGCGCCGCGGCCCCTGACCTGGCCCACGGCTGGGCACTGCGCGGCGAGCGCGGTCAACGTGGGCTTGGCTATCGCTTCGATGCGGCGTGCCGCGCCGGGGAGATCGTGCTCGCGCATGGTCGCGATACTCGCCAGCGCGGCGGCGCAGGCAACGGGATTACCGCCGTAGGTACCGCCCAGCCCACCGGTGTGGACGGCGTCCATCAGGTGCGCGCGGCCGGTGAGGCCGGCCAGCGGCAGGCCACCGGCGATGCCCTTCGCGGTGGTGACCAGGTCGGGGACGACTTTCTCGTGGTCGCAGGCGAACCAGTCACCGGTGCGGCAGAACCCGGTCTGGATCTCGTCGGCGACGAGGAGCACGCCGCTCTCGGCGCACCACTGGGCGATCGTGGGCAGGAAACCGGAAGCGGGAACGATGACCCCACCTTCGCCCTGGATCGGTTCAATCACCACACAGGCGACCTGGTCAGCACCGACCTGTGCCTGGATGACCGACAGGGCACGGGCGGCTGCTTGTTCTCCGCTCATCCCGTCCGGGTCCCGGAAAGGATACGAGGTCGGGACTCGGTAAACCTCCGGCGCGAATGGCCCGAAGCGGTGTTTGTAGGGCATCGCTGTGGCGGTCAACGCCATCGTGAGATTCGTCCGGCCGTGGTAAGCATGGTCGAAGACGACCACGGCAGCCCGGCCAGTGGCGTACCGGGCCACTTTGACGGCGTTCTCGACGGCTTCGGATCCCGAGTTGAACAACGCCGAGCGCTTCTCGTGCTCGCCGGGGGTGAGCCTGGCCAGTTCCTCGCAGACCGCGAGGTAGGGCTCGTAGGGGGTGACCATGAAGCAGGTGTGGGTGAACTGCTCGACCTGCGCTCGCACGGCCGCGACCACCGCGGGTGCGGAGTTGCCCACGCTGGTCACCGCGATGCCGGAACCCAGATCGATCAGGGAGTTGCCGTCGACGTCGAGGAGCACCCCACCGCCGGCCGCCGCGATGAACACCGGCAGCGCGACGCGCACCCCGGCGCAGACCGTCGCGTCGCGTCGGGCCGACAGTTCCCGCGACCGGGGGCCGGGCAGCTCGGTCACCAGGCGACGCTGCTGCAGGAGCCCGGCACCGGGGTGCCTCACGGTCATCGTGCCACTGCCGCAGCGCCGATCGTCATCGCGTCGCTTCTCTCACCGAATGACCCGTCCGTGCCTGCACTGACCAGCATGACCGCCAGGGCGGCGGCGAGCGCAACCGGGTGGACGCTCTTCACTGCGTGGAGTTGTCCGGTCGACGGTTCGGGACGGGCCTACGGGCCGGCGAGGCGCGACACGTCGCGGGCGCACTGGCCGATGATGGAAGCGACCAGGAGCGCGCGGCTGGTGGTGGTGGCGGTGACGGTGTGCGTGTCCTCGGCGAGCCAGCGGGCCAGCTCCGCTTTCGCGGTCGCGTCGCTGGTGGCGCTGCCGATGTGTTCCGCGAGACCGGCGATCGCTTCGGCGAGTGCGTGGATAGCGTCGCGCAGGTGGGCGGGGAGGGGTTCGTCGGGAGTCAGGACAGCCGTGGTGGTTATGGTGCGGGCCAGGTTGATGACGGTGCTGGCCAGCAGGGTGAGCTGGGTCGCGCGAAGGTCCTCGGCGGCCACGACCGCTCGTTGCGGGCGCCGCCTCGGCGCGACACGCACGATCTCCTTCGCGGTCGAGCGAGCCTGGGCCAGCCCGGCGAGTGCCTGGTTGATGTGCTCACTCACCTCGAGCGTCCACCCCGGTTCGGGCTGTTCGACGCTGATCGTGAGGCCCTCCAGGTGCTCGAGCGTGTCGCGCAGCACCCCGTACACCGCCCGGGTGGCGTCGTGAAGCAGCGGAAGCGGAGCGGCGGGGAAGAGCACGATGCTGATCAGGAGGGCGAGCCCACCGCCGATGAGGGCGTCGAACAGGCGCTCTGAACCCGGGCCGCCCTCGGGTAGCGCCACGATCAGGACCGCCGAGGCGGCGGCTTGGTTGAAGAACATCAGGCCTCGGGCGACGAAGCCCTGCGCGACGATCACCGCCATCGTGAGCGCGATCAACACCGCCACCCCGATCGCGACCGCTCCGGTGCCCAGCAGCGCTGCGATGCCGACGCCGGCTCCGATGCCCAGCGTCACCCCGCCGATCATCTGTAGGGCGCGTTGGCCGCGCAGGACGTTACTCGCTGACATGCAGACTGCGGCGGCGACGGGGGCGAAGAACGGCTGGCGGTGGCCGAGCACGGTGAAGGCGATGTACCAGGCGATCCCAGCGGCGAACGAGGTCTGGACGATCGCCCACAGCGCACGCCGCAGGCGTGCTCCCGCGGCGTGCGCGCGGGATGCGAGCAGGTGGAGATCGAGCAGCGCGCTCACCGAGGCGAGTCCGCGCTGGCTGATCAGCCGCCCGCAACGGCGCGCGGGCTCCGGGCGAACTCCTCGACGATCGCGGCGCAGAACGCGGGCAGGTCGTCGGGTTTGCGGCTGGACACCAGGTTGCGGTCGATGACGACCTCTTGGTCCAGCACGGTGCCGCCGGCATTGCGGATATCGGTCCGCACGCTGGGGTAGGAGGTCAGCGTTCGGCCTGCGACCACGTCGGCCTCGACCAGCGTCCACGGACCGTGACAGATCACGCCGACCGGCTTGCCGGAGGACACGAAATCCCGCACGAACGCCACAGCGGAGGGGTCCTGGCGCAGCGTGTCGGGATTGACCGCTCCACCGGGCAGGATGAGGGCGTCGTAATCCTCGATCGAGACCTCGGCCACCACCCGGTCCACGACAAACCGGTCCGCAGGGTGGATGTCCTGGTTGGTCGCTTGGATCTCACCGGGTTCGAGGGAGACCAGCTCAGTGTGGGCGCCGGCCGCCTCGACAGCCTGCCGGGGCTGTACCAGCTCGACCTGTTCGACGCCCCGAGCGGCCAGAACGGCCACTCGAAGGCCCGCAAGTTCGCTTGTCATCTGGGTCCTTTCGCGTAACGGACACGTGGCACTCTCGTCAGGTGATCGGTGAACCGCCGGTCACCCCAAGGATTTCCGAGGTCATGTAGCTCGATTCCTGGGAGGCGAGGAACACGTAGAACGGTGCGAGCTCGGCTGGCTGCGCCGCCCGCCCCAGGGGTGCCTGCGCACCGAATGATTCCATTTTGTCCTCGGCCATGGTGGCGGGAATCAACGGGGTCCACACCGGGCCGGGTGCGACCGAGTTGGCGCGGATACCCCGCTCGACGAGATCGTGGCCGAGAGCTTTGGTGAAGTTCATGATCGCGGCTTTGGAGGCGGCATAGTCCATCAGGTGTGAGGAGGGCTGGAACGCCTGGACCGAAGAGCTGGTGATGATGGTGGAGCCGGGCGGCATGTGCGGCACCGCCGCCTTGCACAGCCAGAACAGCGCGTAGACGTTCGTCTTCATCACCCGGTCGAACTGCTCGGTGGTGATGGCTTCAAGCCCGCCATCCTGCGACATCTGGTACGCCGCGTTGCTGACCAGAATGTCGATCTGCCCGAATTCCTGGACGCCGCGATCGACCACATCGCGGCAGTGTTGCTCGTCACGGAGGTCGCCGGGCACTGTGACGGCCCGACGGTCGGCGTCGGTGACCCAGCGGGCTGTCTGTCTCGCATCATCGAGCTCGGCCTCCAGGCAGGTGATGAGCACGTCGGCCCCTTCTCGAGCAAACGCGATCGCCACCGCCCGACCGATGCCCGAGTCGCCACCGGTGATGACGGCCTTCTTGCCCGCCAAGCGCCCAGTGCCCCGGTAGCTGTGCTCACCATGGTCGGGCTGCACGTCCATATCGCTGGTACGGCCCGGATACTGCATCGTCCGGTCACCGCTGCCCGGCACCGCATGCTGCTCGGTAGGGTTCTGCTGAGTGAACTGGTCCTGGCTCACGATAAGTCTCCGCTGGTCGTGGTCGGCTGGTCAGCCGCCCGACGGCGGCGATGACCTCGGCTGTGGTGATGCGGAGCAGACCTGGGTCGGGCTGGTCTGCGAAGGTGTCGCCGGTGCTGCCGGCCCACAGGGGGATGTGCTGCGGACGCTGCATGGCTGCCGCCACGTCCTGCGGGCGGTTGAGTTTGGCGTCCGGCAGCGGCTTGTACTGCTCGTCGCGGCCGTCGAAGAACGCGGTATGCATGCCGCCGGGGATCAGCAGGGTTAACCCGATCCGCCCGGCGGTCTCCGCGGCCAGCGCGCGAGTAAAGCCGATCACTCCGAATTTGGCGGCGCAGTACGCGGTGGCGTCGGGACACACCCGGAGACCGAGGTTAGAGGAGCAGGTCACCACCGTTCCCCGAGAGCGCTCCAGATACGGCAGCGCCGTCCGGACCACCCTGGCGGTGCCCAACAGGTTGACCGCGATCACCCGTTCCCATTCACGGACGACCTCCACGGTGGCCGCGCCCAGCCCCGAGGCACCCCCAGTGATCAGCACATCACCCAGCCCCCTAACACCCAGTGGCCTCATACGTTCTCCTTCCCCCGGAGCCGGGCCTCTGGCCGCGCCGCTGACACCAGCCAGCTTGTCGAGTACCCGTTGACCAGCGGGATAAGCACGATCTGTCCACCGTGCCGGCGGACCACAGGCGCCTCGGGCAGCGCGATCCGGTCGGCTGCGGGCACGATCGACCGCTCGGGGCCTTTGCGGCGGTGCACCGACTCGTCGGAGTTGACGCACACCACCAGGGTGTCTCCCAGCGCACGGGCCTGCCTGAGCAGGCTGAGATGCCCAGGGTGTAGCAGATCGAAGCAGCCGCCGGTGGCCACCAACCTGCCCCCACGGCGACGTAGCCGTACCACGGCATCCAGCTGCCCGGTGGGAAACGGTTAGTGCTCTGTGCGCGGTGCTCCAGCGGGTGGTGAGCTGACCGACGCGGCGCCCCCGGCGGCGACGAACCCGACGCACGGCGGACCGCAGCAGCCACAGCCGCACTGACTGACGTGGCCAGTAGCCGTCGCTACAGCCGCCACGCTGGCACGGGACTCGGGGCACGATGCGGTCGCCCGTCGTGCGTTACGCGAGGCACTGGCTCGGCTCCCGGCGGCACTGCGGCGGCGCGCACCTCTGCCCGCCACGGTGGAGCAACAGGTCCGCATGCTGGAAGACGGTGCGCAATGACTCCTGGCCAAGTCACCGTCGTGATCATCACCCGGAATCGGAACCTGGGTGCACTGGGCGGTAACCTCGCGGTTCGGGACCTCGACACGCCTTACGTGGCCTTCTGCGACGACGACACTCGGTGGCGGCCCGGCGCGCTGACCCGCGCTGCCGACCTGCTCGACGCTCACCCGGGACTCGCGTCGGTGACGGGCGGATCCTCATCGCACCGACGATGGTCGAGGACCCCATCACTCACGAGTCGCGGGACTCGCCGGTGCCCGGCCCAGCGTGGTTGGCCGGCCCCGCCCTGCTCGGCGTACTCGCCGGGGCGAGCATGTTCCGCGTTGCTGGGTTCCGGGACGTAGGCGGGTTCTCACCCCGGCTGTGGCTGGGCGGGGAGGAGGAACCGCTATCCCTGGATCTCGCTGCTCAGGGATAGCGGATGTGCTGGGCACCCGACGTAGTGGTCGAGCATGCACCGTCGGTCTCCCACGATCCCCGACGCCGACGGCAGATGGGTATCCGCAATACAGAGCCGCAGCGACACTTCCAGGCCCGCAGATATGTCGGCTGAGGACGACATCCCGCGGCCCTCCCCTGATACCGGGCGCTGGCGAGCGGCGTTAGGCTGGTCGGCTTGATCCCAACCGGTCGTAGCAATTGATCTTGGTGTAGATCGTCGGTGACACCGTCGATGAGGAGCACCGAGTGAGCTGTGAGCGCAGGCTGGTGACCGAGGCCGATCGGGAGGAGATCTCCCGA
>JBOHFI010000067.1:0-25890 GCA_050699595.1 Pseudonocardiaceae bacterium
ACCTGTACGCCACCAAAATCAAACTCACCGACCGGCAGAAGGCATCGATACCCATCGTCCGACACGAGTTCCATGGCGAATGGAATTACACTATCAGGCCGCAACTTGAATAAGTTATTTCATTCCATCTCCTTACCTCCATGGAAGAAACGTTGAGATCATAGTCGGCGACATAGTCGAGACCTGCAGTCGCCTAGAGGGCGAAGAGCTTGTGCTCAGCTTTATCGACACGGACAACTACACGTCCGCCAGGGCAGCTCTTGAAGTTGTACAAGATCGGACTGTTGTAGGAGGAGCCATCGTGTTTGATCACTACACCGGAGCGGGGCACTTCCGCTATACACTGGGCGAACGCATTGCGGGCAGCGTCTTACTCGAAGACTCTCGCTACTTTCACTTGCACGACACGGGCGTCTTCTACCGGCAACGTTGAGGGAGATGCACTAGGATGCGAGGATGACGCGCCCACCCGTACCCCGTCCAGGCATCTACGAGCTGTACTGGCACTTCGCCTCTGAACGACAGCGAGCTTTTGAACGTCGCGTTAATGGTGAAGAATGGCCGTGGACTAACGATCCGATCATACAAGAATATAAGTTCTGCAACGTGTTTCGAGCGGCAGATCGCGTCAGTCAATACATGATCCGAGACGTCTGCTATCACGAAGAATCATGTTCACCCGAAGATAGACTGTTCCAAATCGTAGCTTTTTGCACATTCAGCAAAATCGACACATGACGAACAGTACAAGAGACACTTGGCCACCATCCGACATTAGATGATCTCGCCAGTGGCACGTTCACCAAGGCACTTGAGATAGCCAAGTGCGTCAATGGCGGGCTTTATACTGGCGCCTTTATCCTGTGTGCCACCGACGCCTACGGCCAGAACTTCAAGCACCTAAATCACGTCGAGCTATTCCGGCACATGTTTCTGACAGAAGGACTGGGCGAGCAGTTGCTAGCGGCAAAGTCGCTTCGCCAAGTCTACAACTTGCTTCACGAATACCCGCTGATGGGCGACTTCATGTCGTATCAGATCACATTGATCTCAATTATTCCGAACTGGTTAATTTCAGTGAGAATGAGTTTACCCAGGCCAGCCCTGGGGCGCTCAGGGGCATCAAGAAGTGCTTCAAGGACTTAGGCGACTCCACGCCGACCGACGTAATACTCTGGATGGTTGATCATCAAGAAGAGGAGTTCGCGCGCCTCAATCTGCCATTCAATGGACTATGGGGCCGGCCACTGCATGCCATCGACGCTCAGGGTTTATTCTGTGAGACCGACAAATACTGTCGAGAAGCAGCTCCGGGGCTGGCCAGCGCCAGGAAGCGCATCAAGGCGCGATTTACAGAAACCCCAGAGCCGCTACAGCTTTTCTTTCCAATAAAATGGGGAATAAGCAAGAAACTGCCTTCAAGATTAGTCTTTGGCAAACCCTCCTCGCGAGATGATAGCCACGATGGCAGCTTTGGCGGCAATCTCACCAAAGGCGTTGCTGGCCAAGCAAGGGAAGGTACCGGCGCAGTTTGGCTGGGCTGATCTCGAGAGTCGCTAGACCCACGTCGACGGAGAGGCGTCCGACACGTAGATCGGCTGCGGCCGCGATATAACCTTGCAGCAGTCCCAGGGCCAGATAGTTACCGTAAGCACGTTCGACAAGGTACTGATGGCGGTAATGGGCCATCAAGTGTAGGTGCTGCCCGTCTCGCTGGAAAGACAGGTGTGACAGACAGGGAAAACCCATCGGGATCGTGTCCGGCGTAGGCGCGTAGACCTGCATGTCCGGATTGTCAAAATTCGTCGACGCTGCGATATCGACTATATCGTGGATGCCCGGCTGGTGGCTGTTGTCGTGCGCTATGGCCTCCGTTCGGGCTGGGTAGTCGTAGACGATCACACCCGGAGACTCCGGATTGTCGCCAGATCCGCTGGTGCTGGTGGCCATTTCGTAGATCGCCCTAGGTCGGCCACCCTTGTGGTGATCACGATGAAGGTGACTAATAACGCGGGTGAGTTGGTCGACCTCGCCGTCGCGCGCGGGGTAACAAATCAGGCGACCAAAATAGGTACCTCGCTTGTTCGCCCCAGACTCGTTCCTGATCCGCCTGTACATACGTCGGTAGCGGGTGACGAGCTCAGCGGGGTCTTTGCAGGATCGAGCCAGGACGGCAGGAAACAGCGTGTTGACCACGGTTTGTACGGGTGAATGACGTTCGCCGAGAAGCATCTGGTCCGCCAGGAACCGAGTTTCACTGTCCTCCGATGCGGATCGGTGATCGTGACCCGCAGGTGCAGCAGTTTGTGGTCGTTGGCGGCGGCCATGCGAACTGCGGCGAGCCAAGCGCCGCCCGTAGTGGCGTGGTGGGCGACGGCGATGGTGGCGGCGCTCATCGGTTCGACAGTGGTCATGTCAGATGTCCTCTGCTCGCGCGGAACAGCTGTTCCTGCAATCGAAAATGCTCGTCTATCTCGTCCTCGGTCATGGTAGAGACATCGAGCACCGCACTGGGATCGGCGACTCCGCGAATCACTTGGTCCACTCGCACCGTGAGGTCACCGACCGGCCGGGGAATGCGCAGTGTGCTGCGGGATCGATTATGATGGCTAGGAGCGGTGGCGCTGAGCACCCGTGTCATCGACGATTCGGCAATCGTTTCTGCAAGGCCGTTCTCAAGGAGTGCGTCAGCGATGTCGAGTTCTGCTTGGTCGGCGATTACGCGGTCCCCGTGAGCCAACACCAGGTCCGTGCAGCCACCGAAATCCGATAGACGCCAGATGTTGGCGCGGGGATCAGGAACGGGCACTCCCGAACAATCCAAGGCCCTCTTGATCCGTCCAGGTGCGATACGCATCAGGAAGTCGCTAGCGGTCTGATCGATCAGTCGGGCAGTACGAAGCTGTCGGGCGGTACCACGATAGGAGGTGCCCAGTACCAGAGACAGGACGTAACACTGGCGCGGTGAAGGCGTGCCGGTGACACGCAGCGCGCGCAGGGTGGCGGCAAGTGCGGCGCGGGGCATGAGCAGCCACGCGGCGAAGGCTTCAGCCGTGGTCTCGGGCAACGTGCGGGCGGCCATCGCATCACGATCGGCTGTAGTGCCGCCGTCGATGGTGGCCGGGTCGGGCGCACCGATGGTAATCTCACAGGTTGCCGTGTGGCCGAGGATATAGTGGCCCCATTCGTGAGCTGCGGTGTGTCGTTGCCCGATAACAGTGGATCCGGCATTAAGCCAGATAGCCGCAGGCCGGTGGTCCTCGCCAAAGATTGTTGTGCCGAACAGTTTCTTGCCGTGCTCGCCGAAGACCTCGACTCTGGCGGCCTGGATCAAACCGATGATGTCCACACGTTCGTCGTGGCGAAGACCGGCGTCACGGCGCGCAACTTGCGCGGCGATCTGAGCGACGCGGTGAGCGACAGACCATTTGCTCACCGTGCCCCCCTGTTGCGCACACGGGCGGCCACAGCCAGGAGCTCGGCGTACTCAACAACTTTCTGTTGATCGTCACGTGTCATACCGCCAACCGCGCGGTGGAGAACCTGGAACGTGTGGCTCGCGGGATCGGCTCGGTCGTCCTCGTCAAGGAAGTAGCCAATCGGCCGAGAGTAGACCAGGGCGAACTTCTTCAGCTCAAGGCTGTCGACCTTACGCAGACCACGTTCGATGTCGGAAATCGCCGAGCGCGGGATGCCGGTGCGATCGGCCACCAGCTGCTGACTCAAGCCCAGATACTCACGACTCTCACGCAACCTGGCGCCCAGGCGCCGCTGCCCGATCTCGTCCTCCCCTATGGCGCCCGACCCAGAGAGGGTCGTGGGCACGTGTTGTACAACCGGGGTGTCCGTAGGTGTGTTTGGTTGCCGGTCAGCCTGCGCGGCCGGGGCCTTGGTGTTGTGCTCCGTCATGATTACCTCTCCTGATAATAATCGTCGGCGGCGGATCGCGGCTTGGCCTGCCAGCTCAGCTTGATCCGGACGTAACCGGTGACGACGTGGGCGGTTGCGCGACAGGCTGTGCTGGTGCGACGAGTTCGCGGCAGACACGATCGGCGAAACTACGCACCGACCGCATGTCGAGGGCGATGGCATACGTTGCCTCGAACCGAACCCCGTAGCGCTCACTGACCCTGGTCATGAGCTCGACGAGCAGGATCGAGTCATAGGCCATCTCCGGTCCGGTCGCAGTGAGCTCAGCCAGCAGCTCGTCCGGGTCGCGCCCCTGGTCAGCGGCCAGCAACTCAATGATGTAGGTCTCGATCTCTCCTCGGAGGGAGGCGCTGTGCTCCACGGTGGGTCCTGTCTCTTTTGCCGACATCGCTGTCCCATGATACAACAAGGTGGTGTCGGAAACAAGGACGTCGCTGTCCGGATACCCGGCACCCCTACCCGGTTCCACGTCCTTCCAGGAGCACGTAGATGCACTTCCAGGAGTACCAGCGCAAGGCCATGGCTACACGCCGCCCCGACACAGCCGAAGCCGACCGGTCTGAAGCGCACCTGCTCGGTCTCGTGGCCGGGGCCGCCGCCGTGGCCAGCGAACATCACCGCTGTCGGCGCGATGGACGGCGCGGTTGGAGCAAGGTCCGGCTCCGCGAGGAGATCGGCGACGCACTGTGGTACCTGGCCGCGCTGGCGGAGGACTACCAGCTCGACCTAGCCGACGTAGCCGCAGCCAACCTCGACAAAGTCGCGCGACGGTGGCTGCCCACCGTCGACTGGCACAGCTTCGACGCGCACCTACCCGGGTCAGAACAGCTTCCCCGAGAGATCGTTTACGAGTTCCACACCCACCGCCGTCCCGACGATATTCCGATCACCCGCGTTTACTGGGACAGCGCACAGATCGGCGACCCGCTCAGCGACGCCTGCCGCAACCCCGACGGCTACCGGCTGCACGACGTCTTCCACCTCTCTTACGCCGCCCTGCTCGGCTGGTCCCCCGTCACTCGGGCCCTATTGCACCACAAACGCCGCAGTGACCCTGCCCTTGATGAGAACGAAGACGGCGGACGGGCCATCGCCATAGAGGAGGGCCTCACCGCCCGAATCTTCAGTTACGCAGCCACCCGCAACTACCTGCGCGATGCCCACTACATCGATGGCGCCCTTCTGTCCGCCATCACCGCCGATGTCGGCCAACTCGAAGTCGGGATCCGCACCTCAGCCGACTGGGAAGCTACGATTCTCACCGGCTTCCGTATGTGGAACGCCTTGTACGATCACCACGGTAGCGGCATAATCTGCGCCGACCTCGACACCCGCACGATGGCCTTCCACTCCCTCGACCAGTGATTCATGGGGGTGCGTTGGCACTTACCCGGTCAGCATGGTCCGACCGGGTAAGTGCCAACTTCCACCGGCCCGGACCCCCCGACCCAGCAGCACGTGCCGCCACACATCTCACCACCGGCGGCGAAGGCGTTGTGCTGTCTGCCTCGATCATCTCCAGGTAACGCAATGAGACCGGCAACGTGTCCAGCGAGACCGTGCCCATCCGCCACTGGATACGGTACAGCCGTACGAGCGCACCGGTCGACCATGTCAGCCTCCCGTGGGCACGGGAGGCTAGCGACGGCGTCAGCTCCAGATCGCGGCCACGGGAGCGGCGATGATCCGGTCGTCCAGCAGGAAGATCCGAGGGCCGGTGTGCAGCACCACACCAGCGACGAAACGCTCGCCCAGCTGATCACGCAGCCAGATCAGGTGCCTGGCCGAGTCGATCCGCGGCGCCGCAGTCGCCTTGACCTCGATGGCGACCAAGCGGTGAGCGTCCAGCTCCGCGATCAGATCGATCTCGTGCTCGCCGTTGCGATCCCGCAGGTGATACAGCCGCGGCTGCGGGAAACCCAGCTGCAGCTCAGCACGGAGCTGCCCGAACACGAAGGTATCAAGCAACCGACCGAACAAATCGCCGTCCCGCAGCACAGCATCAACCGTGAGCTGCAACGCACCCGCGACGAGCCCGGGATCCACGACATAACGTTTGGACGAACGCACCAGCCGCTTGAGGCGGTTGGTACTCCACGCCGGGACGGTGTCGATCACGAACAGGTCACGCAGCAACCCCTCGTAGGCCTCCGCGGTCTTGCGATCGATCTCAGCAGCCTCATGCATGGTAGCCAACGACACCACACCGGCGGTGTTCAGCGCGTACGCCTCGAAGAAGCGACGAAGTCGGCCCGGATCTCGTCGTCCGTCAAGCTGATCGACATCTCGGGTGAACAGCTGGTCCAGGTAGCTCCTCGCCCACACCATGCGATCGCGTTCAGTCCGCCCGAGCACATCGGGAAAACCACCCTGGAGCACCAGTTCGAGGTAGTCGCGCAGGTCGAGCGGCTCGGCCGAGGCTCGCAGGCCAGCGGCGCCATCCGCTGCTATCCGCAGCAGGAACGGAGGCCGGTGCAGCTCACCGCCGAGGATCTCACGCGTGGTCAGCGCCCCCATGTCGACCTGGATCAACCGTCCGGTGCCGGGCCAGGTCGGGGAATCCAGGCGACCGCGCACCGACCCGGTGACGATGAACCGGCCGGGTCGGGCAGCGGCGTCCACCGCGCGTTTGACCGCGCCCAGGACCGACGGAACGAGCTGCCACTCGTCGATCAACACGGGCTCGGCGCGGTCACGCAGTGCCGCGTCCGGATCAGCCTCGACGACAACCGCCTCCTTCGGCTCGTCGAGCCGGATCACACTGCGGGCATGCCGGGCCGCCGTCGTCGTCTTGCCGCTGGCTCGGGGTCCGACCAGTAGCAGAGCGGGAAACTCCGCGAGCAGCCCAGTGATCAGCTCGTCGGCGAGTCGAGGAACATAGCGGCTGATCACGCCACGAGAGTACCCGCCATTCCCGATTCCGCAGGATCCGGACTACCACAATCGCAGACAGCTTGATCCCGCTATCGCCGAGTCGCAGCACCCACCCAGCGGGCATACTCGATGTCATCCGTCGCCTCAGGCCATGTCCTCGCAGGTGAACAGCCGGACTGGGCCTTCTCCGGACACTGCCGGATCTCCGCCTCCTCGGCTCCAGAATGCGAACTCGACGTCGTGATGCGGCTCGGGAAGGTAACGGAGCTTGGCACGCAGCGCTTGCAGGTCCCGCAGGCTCAGCGGATGGCGCTGCCACCAGGCTTGTCCGACCAACCTGGTGCGCTCATCGAGTAACCCCAGCACGTCGATCACTGCAAGCTCGTCACGCCACCACCGGCCAACGGTCATCTCGGCCGGGAATTCGCCAGACTGGATAAGACGGACAGCATGCTCCCGGGCCGCCTCCTCGAACACCCGGCCCAGGTGCGCCTGCCAGCGTTCCCGGACTCGCTGCTGCACGGCCTGGCCCTGGCCGCCCTCGACAAGATCGGCGTCCTCGCGCAGCACCGCAAACCAGAACGCCAGGTACGGGTCCGTGATCTCATACAGCGGATCGGCGGTATCGGGCGATCCGTGCGGCCGGACGGCGCGCACGTAGCCGGCTCTACGCAGCCGGTCCAGAGTGTAGTCGATGCGCTGCTGGGCACGACTGGCGATGCGAGACCGGCGGCGGGTGCCCATGCCGAGGGCTCCCAGAACTCGCTCGTAGCCGCCTCGCCAGTCGAGGTCCTCGCTGAGGATGTCCAACGCATCACGCAGCAGCAGCCCACCGGGTGTGAACGCGAGCTCGCGTAGATTCTCCTCAGGAGACGCCCTTGGGTCCCATCGCTGCAGGTGCAGCGGGTAGCCGCCGCAGGCGGCGAAGGCCTCGACGTACTCGGCAGCGGCCAGTCCCGGCAAGAAGGCCCGCGCATCGGTGAAGGAGAACGGGTCGAGCCGGCGCTCAAGCGCCGCTCTTCGATGCAGCCCTCCTTGGGGGCCGAGCATCTGTTCCGTGACAGACACGGCCGAGCCGCTCAAGGCGAGAAGCAGCCGGGTCCCGGCCGATCGTGACTCCCACACCGCGGAGAGGAGGTCGGCGAAATCGAGCCGACCGGCGAGCAGCCGGGGAGCTTCGTCCAGCACAACGAGCAGGGGTTGCTCTGCAGCCATCCGCAGGGTGAACCGGAGCGCCGCCTCCCAGTCTGTGAAGCCGCCACCGATGAGATCTGCGACGTCCTCGCCGAGTTGTTCTCGCAGCGCCATGGCGTAACGGTCGACCTGCCGCCGCTCGCTGTCCTGCCGGGTTCCCGTGAAGTAGACGTGCCGCTTCCCGGCGGCGAAGTGGGTCAGGAGGAAGGTCTTGCCCACCCGCCGCCGACCCCAAAGGATAGCGAGTTGAGGCTCGGCTCGTTGGGCAGCCTCCCAGGCGTGCTGCAGGTCACGGAGCTCCCGAGCGCGGCCGATCAGGTCTGTCAACTCAATCTCCGAAACCACAAACTGTTCGTAGTACAAGCTGTTTGTAGCATACCCACGGTGACTGTGGCCAGGCTCGTGAAGTCTGCGGCCTTCGCGCTGGAGCTGCGTGAGGCGCGAAGCGATCTTCTCGGCGACCTCGGCTGGGCGCGCCTCCACCGACCGCAGCGTCGAGACAGCGAGTGGCCCAGGCATTGGTCGAGCCTGGGACGAGCAGCCGCCGATCAGCAGCGGCACAACACGTCGTGAGAACACTCCGCAGTTCCCGGACGCAGCGCGGAATTCGTCGCCTGCGCGGTCATGAAGCGGGGCTACTGGTTCCCGCAGTCACCTTGCCCTCTCGTCACGGTCGTTCAAGATTATTAATCCGAGGCATGCGCAAGGATTCGATTCACCCATCAAACCCCGACACCGCCCACGGCGGGCGGGATCCACCACGAAACACCGACCTCGCCTGCCCGTACCCGGTGATAGTGGTCCATGCCCGCGCAAATCCCCAACTGATGATCTCGAAACGGCCGTGGCCCCCTCACGGACAGGTGGGTTGATAGGGCACATCGGGGATGTGCCGTTCCCATTCCGCCCGGCTGGGGATCCCGATGATGTGACAGAGGAGGGCGGTGACCCGGTCGGTGTCGGGATCCCACAGCCGCACGGTGTCATCGCTGCTGCTGGTGGCCAGTGTCCGCCCATCCGGGCTAAACGCCACCGCAGCTACGGTGGCAGGCGGGTGAGGCAGAAGCGGGCCGGCCATATCCCATAACCGAGTGGTGCAATCGTGGATGGCGGTCTGGCGCTGAATGAAGGCGACAGTGGCCAGCACCGCCAGCACTACCGCGACCGCCACTCCAGTAACCCCGATGCCGCGCTGGCGGCGGGTGGCGGCGCGGCGGCTGGCCAAAATCAGCTGAGCCTGGGCGAGTGTGGCGGCTGGTTTGCGGCCGGTCTGGTCCGCCAGCCAGGTCTCGGCTTCTTTCAGCTCGGCGCCGCACAGCAGCAGGCTGCGGTCACGGTCGCGGGTTTCCCACGCGCGGGCCTGGGTGAGCAGCCTGGTGTGCCGGTGGACCCGGCCAAGGTACGTATCCAGGATCTCGACGAGCCGGTCGACGACGGCCTCGAAGTCGGTACCGTCCAGGAAGGACAGCCAGTTCAGCTCTGCCAGCGGTGATGGCGGTGCGGATCTCCTCCATCCAGCGCGCTGAGGGGATGATGCCCTCGAGGTCAACCCAGACCTCCCGGTTACGGGCCCGCAGCGCCGCGGTCAGGCGCCGGACGAAGGGCAGGTCCTCGCGCGCATAGGAGAGGAACACATCAGCCACGAAATACCCCACCCCCCGCACGACCGTCGCGTACATGGTGGGCCACACACCGTGGGTCGACCCGTTCCTCGCCGCAGCGCCGCCGTGATCACCCCATGGCTGCGTCAGGTTAATCAATGCATCCGGACAGCAGCTCGCGCAGGGCTGGGCGATGGTACTCGGCGGGACAGGAGAGGTAGAAATTCGAGTGATACCACCCTTGAGTCTCCTTCCCGGCAGGGTCGATTCCCAGGTTCTCAAGCTCGCTGAGCACGTAGTCCTGTTCGGTCTCGTCGGCGAAGCGGCGTTGGCGAAACGTGTGCCCGCTCAGTTGCTCGGTGACCAGGCCGTAGCAGGCCATCACCTCGGCGATACGCTCGTAGGGGACCCAGCGAAGAGCGAAAGCCGCGACCCAACAGCCATCCTCGGCGCTTGCATGTTGGAGCACACGATCGAAGGTGCGTTCGGTGATGTAGCCGACCCCCCCGGTCACAGTGATCAGGTCCACGCCGCTGAGGAGGTGAGCCAGCGCCGCGCTGGGGTCCTCCGTCTCGAGGTTTTCACTGCTGCCCGCCCAGTGCAGGCCACTGCGTTGAGCGTAGGCGACGGCCTGGTCGGCCACATCGATACCCACCACCTGAACGGGATGGGAGCGGCGGTGTTCACCGTAGAACGCGCGGTCGGTTATGACCAGTTCGTCAGTCGACAATGCGGCCAGCTGGGGCGAGCTGTAGCGGGCGTAGAGCGCATCAAGAGTGAGGTCGTGGTTGAGCAATGCCGCGTTGATGCCATAGGAACAACACAGATCAAGCACGACGACGTCTTCCCGGTCAAGCTGCTCGCGCCGCCGTTGTACGAGACGGGCGAAGATCCGCTTGCCGTGCGCGGGCGCCTGGTACTCCAAATCGCGCAGCGCCTGGAAGTATCCTCGGGGATCAGCTTGGTCATAGACGTGACCGAACCGGGCTTTTCCGCTCCGGATGTGCGAGGAGGCTTCTGGCACGAAGTTTCCTTTCACTATTGTGCTGGTCTGAGAACCACCCAGGTAGAATAGAGGACACTGTTGAGTTGTCGAGTGGCGGGTAGGTTCGGCTGCTGTGGGATCCTGGCCGCAGCGGAGGTCCCGCACGACCGTCGCCTATGCGGTAGGCCAATACGATCATCACCTAGTCAGGGAGTCCACACCGTGGGTCGACCCGTTCCTCACCGCAGCTCCGCCGTGATCACCCCATGGCTGCGCCAGACGTGGCGGCGCTACCGGGGGCAGGTCGCCGGGGTCGCCGTGCTCGCCGCTCTGGTCCTCGGGGTGGTCGGATTCGGAGAACGGAATCCGCAGCTGTCCGTGGCCGACCGGTGCTACGCCGCCATCCAGCTGTTCTCGATGGGCGGTGACGCCAGCAAGCCACCGCTACCGGTACCACTGCAGATCGCCCGCTGGCTGGCGCCGCTGACCGTCGCCTACGCCGTGTTCCGCACCCTGAGCACGATCTTCCTTCACCAGTGGACCCAGACCCGAATCCGGATCTTCTTCCACCACCACGTGATCATCTGCGGGCTCGGGACAGCCGGTCTGCGGTTCGCCACCGGCTTCCACGACCGGGGCGATCGGGTCGTGGTCATCGACCGCGCTCCACTCCCCGCCGCCGCCGAGAAATGCCGCGAGCTGGGCATTCCCGTCCTGACCGGGAACGCGACCGAGCAGAGCGTGCTCGCCCTCGCCGGAGTGCGCCGCGCCCGATATCTAGTCGTGGCGTGCGGACAGGACACGGTCAACGCCGAGGTGGCCCTGGCGATCACGGTAGCCGCAGCCCACCGGCGATCGCCGATCAACTGTCTGGTCCAGCTCGCCGACGAGCGGCTGTGCCAGCTGGTGGCCCAACAGACCCTCACCGCCACCGGCCCGGTCGCTTATCAGTTCTTCAACGCCTACCAGGCCGGACCGGCCGCGTTGTTCGACACCCACACTGATCTGCTCACCCCCCAGGGCGGCAGCCCCCCGCATGTGATGATCTTCGGAGCGGGGAGGTTCGCGACCGCCCTGGTCCTCGAGGCGGCCCGCCGATGGCGATTCGATCGCGCACACCCGGCGGAGCGGATCCGGCTCACGCTGCTCGCCCCGGACGCCACCGCCCAGGCCGCGACCCTCGCGGCCCGCCACCCGGTCTTGGCCACCACCTGCGAGTTGACGGCTCGCCCGACCGACCCCTCCGATCCGGACGGACCCGTACCGCCGCCTCCGGCCGGGGCCCAGGCGAGCCGCCCGACCGCCGCGGTGATCTGCCTGGAGGAGGATGGCGCGAGCTTGCGCGCCATGCTCCTGTCCCGCCGGGTTCTGCCCGAGGCGTGTCCCATCATCGTCTGCATCGCCGGCCAGCCCAGCGTGGCGGATCTACTCAACCAGTTCACCTCGGGTACGCTGGCCACAGTGGAGGGCTTCAGCCTGCTGGATCGGGTCTGCCGTCCTGAGTTGCTGCTCAACGGCCCCCGAGAGGCCCTCGCGCAGGCCATCCACGCCGACTACGCTCACCGTCGGCGCGAACAGGGCGCGAGCCCCGATGACCCAGCACTGGCCATATGGGAGGCCCTTCCGGAGACGCTGCGGGCCTCCAACCGCGCCCAAGCCGCCGACCTGGGAAACAAGCTGCGGGCGGTCGGCTGCGATCTGGTCCCCACCACCGACTGGGATCCGCCGCCGTTGCCGTTCACCGAGGCCGAGGTGGAAGACCTCGCCGCCTCGGAGCACCAACGCTGGGCGGCCGAGCGCCGCCAGGACGGCTGGCGCCTGGGGCCTGCTCGTGACCCGGTCCGCAAGCTATCCCCGTACCTGGTGCCGTGGGAGGACCTCGCGGAGGAGGTCAAAGACCTCGACCGGGACGCCATCCGCGCCCTGCCCACCTTCCTGGCCCGCGCCGGCTTCGCCATCGTCCGCCGCACACCGCCCGCACCCTCGACCGACGCCACGCCGCGCGACCCGGCAGGCACAGCGGCACCCGGCACAGCGGCACCCGGCGCACCGGGCCAATAACCGAATTCGGTGTGCAAGCGCCTGATAACGTCCTGCGCTCAGGCGTATGCGGAGGGGTGGATGTCGTTCTACGGGGACCCGGACGAGCTCGATCGCCTCGCCGGGCAGATCGGGAGACACGCGGAGGACGTGCGTACCCGCGGCAGCGAGATGGACGCCCGGGCCGGCGCGATGCGGTGGAAATCCGTAGCTGCCGATCGCGCGCGGGAGGTGGTGACCGACGATCACCGTCGGCTCCAGGAGACCGCGCAACAGCTGGATGAGGCGGCTGCACTGCTACGGCGGCACGCGCAGGAGGTCCGGGAGACCATCGCGAAGATCACAATGTTCGAGCAGGCAATCGTCGGCTGGTTCAACAGTGCGATCACGGCATTCACTAAGGCAGTAGATGAGTTCGACGACCTGGTGTCCGACATCGCCCGTGGAGTGATCCACTGGGTGGGCGGCGGGCAGCCGGAGCCGCCCACGCCGCCGTGGCAGGGTTGGCCACACCAGCCGGACACTCTGCCGCCTTCGGGGGACAAACTGTGGCTGGAAGTGGGCGAGTTCATGCGGAGACAAGGAGTGATCTGACGTGCGCGCTCCCAGCGTGACCGTGCCGGCCGCCCGCCGGCTGGTGCTCTCCGTCGGCGAATACCGGCAGCTCGTCGAGCTCTCCGGAGTGGACATGCCACCAGGGTGGGGGCCGGACGAGAACGCGGACTCGGGTGCCGCAGCCGCCCAACTGACCACACGCGGTGTGCTCGAGGGCGAGGGTGACCGGCTGAGTGTGCATCCGTCGGTGCTGCTGAATCTGCGGATCCTGGCCGGGCCGATGGTCATGGTGGACACCACCGCCTCGATCGGAAGCCTGGGTTCGCGGAGCCTGCACGCGGTGGCCGGCGAGCTGGGCGCCTCGCTATTCGCCCTAGAAGACGGCGCCGTCGAGCTGTCGATGTTCACCGCCGTCACCCTGGGTCAGGAGTTGATCAGAGCCGTGCCCGTCGAGCGGGACACCGGGATCGCCTCACGTCTGGGCGACACCACCAATCTCCACGAATCTCCCGGTGGCCGGGTTCCGCTGGACGCGCTGCACGAACTCGGTGTGGCCGAGCTGCTGGCCCGTGCCGACCCGCTGGCACGGACCGCGGTGACGGAGCGGCTTGACCTACCGGCAGATCAAGCCGAGCTGGTTGAGCGGGCCGGCCGATCCGATGGCGGCCTGCAGTGCGTGGTCACCGCCCGGATCGGTGAGCAGATCGCATCCACTGTGGTGGTCTGGCTGCATGGGGACTCCGGGTGGGTCGGGTTGCTCCCCGACCCCGACGGCTCGGGACAACAGATGGTCCGCCTCATCCCGGCGGCTCGGGAGGATCTCGGCACCTGGGTGGCCCCGATGATCGCGGGAGCATTGTCATGACCGGCCCGGGTGTATCCAACATCAGGGTCAGCGGCGGTGCCGGCGGATTAGCGGCACAGTACGAGGACCTGGCCGCGATGGGCCGGCTCACGGACGACGTCGCCGAGGACACCCTGGGCATCGCCGCGATCAGCCAGAAGTACTCAGCGGATCCCGACGTCATCGCCTCGGCTGTGCTGGACCCGATCGGAGCGGCCAGATTCGAGACCGCGATACTCACCGCCCTCGACGGTCCTCGCGGGCTCGCCGCCACCTCGGTCACCATCGGCTTGCGGGGTGCCGCGTTCCGCGCGACCGCGGCGGCCTATCAGATGACCGACGAACTCAACGCCAAGGCCATCGATGCGGCTCGGTGGATGGAAGGTGCCGTGCTGCCTGTTGCCCTGCCTGTCGCCGGAGGCATCGTTGGCGCCATGGCCGCCGATGTCCACCTCCACTATGACGGCGACTGGGAGCGGTACCTGGTCAATCATCCCGGTGCGGTCGACCAGCTCATCGGCATGGCACCAGGCGCGCTCCGCTCACTCGGCCTGCCTATCACCCAAGCCGGTCTGACGACCCTGCTCGCCAGCGCCTATCCCGCCGAGGGCGCCCCCAAGCTCACAAACCTGGGCCTCGACGACAACCGAACCACACCTCCCCACAACCTCAAGGATCTGGTTAACGAACTGGCGTATCGCAACAAAGAAAAAATTGTCTATTCCGCAAATGGGCCAACCATCCCCAATATCGATGTGCGCAAGGTGATCGGCGCCGACGGCACAACCTCCTACATTGTCGATATCCCCGGAACCAAGGTATGGAACTTTCCCGGCTGCGACCATGGCAGCGCCAACGACCTCGGCGCAAACCTCAACGCCATGGCCGGCAACCCCACCACACTAGAGGCCGGCGTGCGGGACGCGCTGAGTCAAGCCGGAGCCGGCCCCAGCGACCCGGTCATGCTGGTCGGCCACAGCCAAGGCGGTATCGTCGCCGCCCGAGCCGCCAACGACTTCGTCACCAGTGGCCAATACAATGTCACCCACGTGGTCACGGCGGGCTCGCCGATCGGCCGGATACCCATCCCGGATAATGTACAGGTGTTGTCACTGGAAAACAGCGGTGACATCGTGCCCCACCTCGACGCCAGCGACAATCCCGCCACCGCCAACCGAACCACGGTGACATTCGACCACCAGACAGGCAGCGTGGGCGGAAATCATGAACTCGAAGGCAACTATGTGGCTGCCGCAGAACAGCTCAATAACAGCACCGACCCATCCGTCCAAGCGTTTCAGAACAGTGCAAGCAACTTCCTCAACGGTTCACAGATTCAGACCCATCAATACCAGGTGAAGCGCTGATTAATAATGACAAAAACCCGCGTCGGCGTCATGCTACTAATAGCGCTTGGCGTGGTCATATCCGGATGCGGGAAGGGGATTGGCTACAACAAGGACGCTGATGAGCTCGGCGTGTCCATGGCAGCCCATTTGAAGACTCAGCCGCCAGTGGTCGGCGTCACATATACCTACTCTTACGGTCTCGACAATTCACCCGCACTGTGGTTCACCGCAACAGTCAAGGAGTCGCAGATCTCCGACACGGTGGCGCGCCAGCTATACGAATTGGCGCTAAATGATTATTGGCATTCGTCCGCCAAAATCTATGCAATCAACATAAAATTCTACTCGTCAAACAAGCCCCCACTTCCCGATCGGGACGACAGCGCCCGCATCGTCAAGCAATATCACTTCTATTGGGACGAATCACTCACCACCGAAAGCGAAGATCAGAAAAAACTTGAACAAGAATTTGGACCCCGCCCAACACCGCCGCCAACACCCACAAAATAGCGACACACCCGAGGTCGTGAACCAGTACGACAGCCACACCCTGTGATTTTCGAGGTGTTGCCGCTGGCCATGACATGCCTGGTTGCGTGCTGGGTGACATCGCCACCGGGACAGCGGGCCGCACCCCAGACACCATGATCACGGTTTGTGTGCGTTGCGCGACATCTGGTGTCGCCCACGACACACAAACCGTGATCACCCGCGCACCGCCGCCCTGATCTGCGCCACCACCGCCTCCGGACGGGACATCAGGTCGTGCCAGGTGAAGCGCAGCACGGTCCACCCCGCTAAGACCAGTGCGTTCTGCCGGCGCCGGTCATGGGCGAACCGGTCGACGTCGGAATGCCACGCCCAGCCATCGACCTCGACCGCCACCCGGTGTGCGAGGAAGGCGACATCGATCCGGTACTCGATCCCGGAGAGCACCACAAGATGGTTGGCCGCCCAGCCGTCGATCCAGGCACCCCGGAGCAGCCGGTGCAGGACCCGTTCGGCCTGCGAGCACGCGCCATCCGCCGCCTGCCGCAGCACCCGTCCCAGCCACGGCGACCCGTGCCTGCCGAACGCTCGGCAATACGCGGCATGCAGTTCCGCGAACGACACTCGGCGCTGCAACGCTCGATCCACCAGCGGTCGCCCACAATCGTTGCCGAGTGCCGCCGCGGCGTCGAGCACGGTGAGCGGCAGCGCGGTCACCGCCAACCCGCGCAGCACAACGAGGTCCACCGGGTCGAGGTCTCGGCGGCGCGCTACCACGCCCGCTTGGACGTGAGGGGATCGCGCCCGGGGCACAGTCACCTCGGCGGCGGCCGGCGCCCAGTCCCGCAGCCCCCACCACCATGCCGCCGTCAACCCGCTGGCCACAGCTCCAGTACCCGCCCAGGCCACCGCCGCTCGGGTGGCGGCGCGCTGGTCAGGCTCGCGCCGTCCGGCCAGATAGACCCCCGGATGCAACGTGGTCCACCGGCCCGTGCGGATCCGGTGTTGCACCTGTCGTAACGTCAGCCCACCACGCAGCGCCTCATCCCGGGTGATCACCCCATCCCGGGAATCGGCGAGTTCCTCGATCAACACGTACCCCAGCGTCGCCCCCGGACGGCCGCCCGGCTAGCTCCGTGCACTCGCGCTGTGGACAACAGCCCCGTTGTGGGCAACTTCTCAGCGACGGCGGTGATCACGGTTTGTGTGCCGAGAACGACACGATATGTCGCCTGAGGCACACAAACCGTGATCAAGCCCGGCCGCTGCCTGCGAGTGATCCCGTCTGCACCTGGGCGACCGCCTGCACCAGAAAGCGAACGCCGATCCGGCGAGTTGATCAGCGAATGTCGACGTCGATGGTGTCGTCGAGTCGGTAGGTGTTCTCGCCGGGCTTGCGGAAGGTGGGCTGCAGCAACCAGCCGAGTTCCTTGCGCAGCTTGCTCAGCTCCGGAGACACGCAGGTCGTGGCGCCCGGGCCGTACAGAGCAGCCTGGAGCTCGACCGGGGTGAGGCCGTCGCGACAACCGGCGAGGCACTGCAGGATCTTGGCGTGCAACGGCCTGACTCGCCGATCCCAGGACACGTTCGGACCGCTCACCCGCACCCACCGCTGGACCGGGTCGACGCTGACCCGGATGACGGGCGAGGCCTCGTCGCGGTGTGCGGACCGGACGAGCCATCCGCACCCCGGCAGAGGTTCCAGCACACACTCACCCAGTGGTGGCAGGTGAGCCCGGCCAGGCCTGATCCGTGCCGTCTTCGGGAGGATCAGCCGATCTCCCACCGGCAAGTTCCACTCGTGCGCTGCCACCACCACACCGCGGCTGTCGATCACCAGAGCCGGGCCCCCGATCCGGTCCAGCGGTCCCGCCGCGTCCACCAACGGCCCCCACTGTCCGCGGTGCCCGGCGGTGCGCAGTTCGTCCTCGATGCACCGGGCGATCAGACACAGCCAGCCCAGCGTGTCGCCGTGCACCTTCGCCCACGGGCCAGTCACGTTGATCACCGCGACGAGACGGCCAGGACGCGTGCGCGGGTCGTAGACCCCGGCAGCGGTACACGTCCAGCGGGCCTGGAAATCCAGCCAGTGCTCCGGCCCGTAGATCTGCGCACCTCCGAGCTGGGACTGGGCCACCAGGCTGATCCCGTTGGTACCCATCTCGGCCCAGTGTGCGCCGCAGCGGAACCCGTAGCGGTCGGCTTCGTCGCGTACCTTCGGGTTGCCGCCGGTCCACACCACGCGCCCGTGGGCATCGCAGACCGTCGCCATGAACTCCGAGTTGCGCACCAGCCCCAGCTGCTGGACCAGCAGCCGCCACGTCAGGGCCAGATCCGGGTCGTCCTGGAGGCTCTGCAGCTCTCGTGAATCCAGGAAACGGACAGTCTCGTCATGGGGATCCACTCCCTGGCGGAGCATCGTCTCCCAATCCTGTCTGATCACGTCCCGAATCACGGCCGGGCCACCGACCGCGAAGCCGGCGCGGGACTGCACCGCCTCACGCGCCCGACCGATCTCATACGCGCGCCGGAGAGGATCGACGTCCGCCGCCACGGCCGCTTCCAGCGCCGTCCGAGCCATCGTCACTCCCGGGTATTCGAGGTCACAACAATACTGGCGACTATGGCACAACCACCTCAGCGGCGTAGCTCACTGCACGGTAGTTGCACACCAACCACCAGCCCGAAACGCAACACAAGGGCAACCTTTGCCTTTGCCAGGTGCGATGGCAGAGCCTGAACCCCGACGGCAACCACAGACCCAGGGAGGCGATCACCGTGAGCCTAGCTGACGAAGTCGGCACCACGATCCGAGTCGCGATCACCGAGTGGCCACAGACCCTGCGCCTGATCAGCCTGCTCGCCGCGGCGACCGGGCTGGCCGCACTGATCGTCCTGCTGGTCGTGCTGCTGCGCCCTTAGCACTGTGGCCGAGTTGGTCACTACACGCGATGGATGACGAATCTCGCCTTGCTGAGGCAACCAGCGAGCAGCCCTAGGTCATCCGGATCGGATGTGTACACCACGCCGCCCCGGCGCTGTGCAGACAACACCACCGCCGCGTCCACCCCATCGACCGTCCCAGTCCGGCCAAGGAGTACCCCAGCGCACGCGCCACGTCGTCATCGATTGGTTCGACCCAGCAGCCTTTGAGGAAGCGCGCGAGTCGTGCCTGTCTTGTGCCATCGCGCCACACCTGCCAGATCACCGGTGCCGGCACGACCGGGACGAGGCCCCTGGAGACAATGCCACTAAGATAAGGGGCTCCAGCGGGCTTCCGACCTGCGGAAATAGACGTCGGAAGACTCTAAACTTAGCGGCATTGCCCCTGGAGACGGCCTGCCGGTGCCGAGCGAACATCAGCGGGTCATCGCGATCGACCGCGATGAGCGCCCCGGCGTCATAGGTGACGCTCACGCGCTGAGGCGGGGGATCACTCCGGCGTCCTCAAGCTCCCGACGGGCGAGCGCATCCAGTTCGGGCGGGATGGGACCGCAGTCCCGCTCGAACTCACGCACAGCCGCCAGGCCGGCAGCGATCTTCCTGTCGTGACCCAACCTAGCCTCGATCGCTTCCCGCACCCAAGCCGACAGGGACAAACCGGCTACTTCGGCGGCCTGCTCGGCCTGCGCGCGCAGCTCGTCACCGAGATAAAGAGGGGTGGATCGGGTCGGCATGGCTCCATCTTAGGTCAGTGTGCCCGGGTCAGTGGGCGAAGTGGCGGGTTCCGGTGTGGTAGAGCGGTACTCCGACGGCCGCCGCGGCGGCGATCCATACGACCTCGCGATCCGCGACTGGGCCCGGCGCGACGAGGCGGTCGCCGAGCGCCTGCGACGGGTGGACAACCGGCGCATGGCGCTGCTGCGCGATGATCGGCACCTTCTGCTCCGACTCCGACGAGGTCGAGGCCCGCAGCATGCTCACCTTCTGCGTGGCGATCGGCGCGCACTTCCTCGCCGCCGACCACGACGGCCGCACCCGGGCCGAGGTCCGTGCCCGCGCCGCCGACCTGCTGCTCAACCGCCCCCACAAAGACCACAGCCATTAACCACTTCGGCACCCACCCCGCCGGCGAAAGGCCCGGCCATCGCGGCCGGCACCGCCCTGCCATCGGCTATGAGCAGACATTCTCACTGCGACCACAGGCGCGGAAGTACCGCACGGCGACTGATTTCGTCCGCCCGGGGGCCGCGTGCCGGCTCATGGTCCGTCCACGGGGACGCGGAGGCGATCGCTGGGTAGGGATATGCTGGACCATGGCGGGTCTACAACCCGAGACCCGACCGATCCGGCCGCGTGGGCGTGTTACCTGTGGGCCTGCAGCAGCAATCGGGCGTCGGCGGCGACATCATCGGCGAGCCACACGGGCAACCGCGTAGTGCCGGGTGACGCTGTAAGGCATAAATCGGGTGGGTCTATCGGACGCTCGTGATCGGGAGCCGGGGGCACGTCCTGGCTGGCGGCCGATTACTCGCCCACATCGCCCAGCGGGCCGAGCGAGACGCCTTTTCCGTAGCGAGATCCTCGACGCCGGTTGCGGGCTCGGCTTCCTCCCGTCCCTCCAACCAGTTCACCAGCGACCAACGCGGTGCGCGCACAGCTGCCCTATGCTCTGAGCGGCCCCGCAGCTAGGAGACCCGCTTGTTCACCGCCTACGTCGTGGTCGCCGTCCTGGCCGCCGCAGCCAACATCTACGCCGCCACCGTCGACTTCATGCGCGCCGACTTCATCCTCGAAAACATGACCAAGTATGGAGTGCCGCACTCGTGGCTGTTCCCACTGGGTGCCATCAAGGCTGCGGGCGCAGTGGGACTACTCGTGGGTATCGAAGTGCCGCCGATCGGTGCTACGGCCGCGGCTGGTCTCAGCCTCTACTACGTCGGCGCGATCGTCACCGTCCTACGTGCCCACCGGAGCACGCATGTCCGCTACCCAACGCCATTCCTGCTATTGGCCGCAGCCACGCTGGTGTTACAAATTCTCTCGACCTGAGCTCAACGCACCGGGCATGGAGCAGGATCGACGGCGGGTCCGTGATCACGTGCCTCGACCGGCAAACGCTGGACGGTTCACCCGTCGAGCACAGACGGGTTACGAAAGGGAACGAGCACCAGATGACACTTGATGACAGGATCGGTGAGGCCGAGAGTCGGTTATTCGGGCACTACGGCACGTAGCGCTCGTCGATGGGGGCTGAGTCGTTGCCCGCGCGTTCCCGCTCGGCGAGGCGGGTCCACACCGCACCGACTGTGGTGGTGACAAGATCATCCCAATACGGATCGCACGTCTCCAGGGTCGGGCGGGTTCATGCGGTTTCGTCGGGGTCGAATCGGAGTCGGTGGGCGACCACGTCGGCGGCCAGCTCGGACAGTGGACGGTTTTGGGCGAAGGCCCGCGCTCGTAGCCTGATCCACGCCTGCCCGACCGTGACACCGAGCTGAACGGCGATCATTCCGGTGGCTCGGGGGATCTCGGGCCGGTAGTTCAGCCAGTCCAGGGCGGGGTAGCCCTCGGGTGAGTCGACGCCGGCCTGCTCGTCGAGCACCTGCCGCAGGACGATCTCGGCGAAGGCGTACGCCTCAGCCAGGGTCTCAGCTCCCAGGGCCCCAGGGTGATCACAGTACAGCACGAACACCCCGACGCGGAGGCCACCGATATCCAGTTGCAGCGCGAACACAGCCCGGGTCCCGGCCTGGAGGGCCCGCGATGTGAACACCGGCCAGTGAGCCTGCCACCCGGGGGAGGCCAGGTCGCCCACCAGGACCGAAGCCCCACCCGCCAACACGTCCAGGGACGGGCCCTCACCCGCGGTGAGCTGCAGTTGTTCCCACTCTCGACTACGGGGTCCGCTCGCGGCCAGCACCTCCGAACCGGCCCGGCCACCCCGGATGCTCACCGCCACCTCGGTGACCGGCAACCACTGTGCCGCAGCCTGACACAGCGACTGCACCGACACCGCGACGCCGAGTCTCTCGGCGTGGGCGCTCACCACGCCCCACACCCGGTCAGCCCGGGTGGACCCGGTCACTGACTGTTTCCCCTGCCCGCGTCGTGGTCCCACTCTCACCCCCACCAGCCCGCGTCATCGGCCGCGTCGCTGTCCTCGGATCAGCTCAGCAGCTCCCCGGAATCGGGATCGCCATCGACACCGGCTCGATCGGCAGCGGTGCCGGCCGGTCGACACCCGCGTCGATGTCACCCCGGCCGCCGGCATCAGGGCTTGGCCGCCGAGGGTCCCCAGCACCCGCCACTGGCCTGCGGCGCGGCTGCCCTGACCGCCGTGGTGTCGGCCACGAGCGGGCTGGTGGTCTGGGTCGTGGTTGATCCCTGGGCCGCCTCTGGGGTGAGGATACCGGAATGTACCCAGCTCAGCGCGGTCGTGGCAGAGAAGCCCGCCGCCCTCCAGCGGGTGGCCAGCGTGAGCGGGCGTTCGGGAGTTCCGCTGGTCTCCTCCCGGATGGCCTGGGCCAACCAGATCAGCTCAGCATCGCGGGAGACGGACCCCACCCGGCGCACACTGCGGGTACGCCGGGTGGGGTTCGCGTCGGGAAAGAGCCAGAAACCGTGCTCGGCGAGCAGCCCGTGGGCCAGCGACTCCGGGGCGGGCTCGGTGATGGGCACGCCCGAAACGATCCACCTCACGGTCGGGCCCGCTCGAGTGGCCCCTGTGGGCTGGTGGAGCATCAGGGCCCAGGTGCTGCCGACCGAACAGCACCAGGACACCGTCAAGACCGCCACCGGCGGGGTGGTGTCGGCGAGCGAACGGCTCGGGGGGGAACGATCCACTGCCATGCCACCAGCCCACATCCAGAGACGTTGTGGAAGGGGCCGCGCTGCCGGACCGTGCACTGACCGTAACATGGGTGAGGGGTGCGGTAGTCCGCAGTCCACCGAAGGTGTGCGACCGTGTCCGGTATTCGGAGGCACCCCGAGCCCGTCGAGCCACCGGCGCGCCGTCTACGACGATCGATGACTCGGTGATCATGCCCAGACTGGTTAGGACACCCCATGGAAGAGCGCTCCCTCGGCCCGTCCGCCGCCGCCGAGCTGCAACAGCTCCTGATCGACACCGAGAGCCTCACCCAGTTCCTCATCGAGGTATCCCATTACGCCGCTCACACCATCGGGCCGGGGCTGTCCTGCGGGATCACCCTGAGCCGCGACGGCCGACCCGTCACCGTGGCGGGCAGCGACGCCCTCGCGGTCAACCTTGATGAGGTGCAATACGGCCATCACGACGGGCCCTGCCTGACCGCCATGCGCACCGGACAGGTCGTGACCATCCACGATCTGTCCGCCGAGGACCGCTGGGGCACCTACCACATCGATGCCCTGGCCCACGGGGTCGGATCCGTGCTGTCGGTCCCGCTGGTGATCACCACTGGCGAGTACGGGGCGCTGAACCTCTACTCCCCCGCACCCGGGGTGTTCACCCCCGAGCAGCTGGCCCGGGCCGAGGGCTTCGCCGGGGAGGCATCCCGGGCGCTGCGCCTGGCGTGGCGGCTGGCCGATCAGGTCGAGCTCACCAGCCACCTGGAATCCGCCCTGGTCTCCCGCACTATCATCGACCAGGCGCTGGGCATCATCATGGGCCAGAACCGGTGCACCGCGGACGAGGCGTTCGAGGTCCTGCGGGCCGCCTCCTCCCACCGCAACACCAAACTCCGCGACATCGCCCAGAACATCGTCACCCGCATCAGCGACCCGCTGCGCCATGGGCAGGCTCCACCCAGTGGTCGGTGACGAGCCCCCCACCGGTCAGTCCAGGTAGCCGCACAACACCTGGAAACACGAGGGCTGGCGCAACTTGCGCCCGGGTCAGTGGGCGAAGTGCCGGGTTCCGGTGTGGTAGAGCGGTACTCCGACGGCCGCCGCGGCGGCGATCACCTCGGTGTCGCGGACCGAGCCGCCGGGCGTCACCACGGCGCGGACCCCGGCGTCGAGCAGCACCGCCAGCCCGTCGGGGAACGGGAAGAACGCATCGGAGGCGGCCACCGAGCCGGCAGCCCGCAGCCCGGCTCGGCTCACCGCGAGCCGGGCCGCGTCCACCCGGTTCACCTGCCCCATCCCGATGCCGACGGTGGCCCCCCGCGCGGCGAGCAGGATCGCGTTGGAGCGCACCGCGCGGCAGGCTCGCCAGGCGAAGGCCAGGTCGGCCAGGGTCGGCCGGTCCACGGGTGCGCCGGTGGTCAGCGTCCAGGACGCCGGATCGTCGCCGGGCGCAGTGATCGCATCCCGAGTCTGCAACAGCAGCCCGCCGGACAGCGCCCGGGACTCGACACCGAAGCGCTCGGGAGGCGCGGCCACCAGCAGGCGCAGGTTCTTCTTACGGGCCAGCACGTCCAGGGCACCCTCGGCGTAGGACGGTGCCAGCAGCACTTCGGTGAACACCTCGCTCACCTGCTCGGCCAGCTCGACGGTGACCTCACGGCTCACCGCGATCACCGCCCCGAACGCGCTCACCGGGTCGCAGGCGTGCGCCCTGCGGTGCGCGTCGGCGACGTCGCCGGAGCCGGACACCGCGATACCGCACGGGTTGGCGTGCTTGATGATCGCCACGCAGGCGCCGTCGTGGTCGTGCGCGGCCCGCCAGGCCGCGTCGGCGTCGACATAGTTGTTGTAGGACATCTCCTTGCCGTGCACCTGCCGCGCGCTCGCCAACCCCCGCGCACCGTCGGCGACGTACAGGGCGGCCCGCTGGTGCGGGTTCTCCCCATAACGCAGGGCCGCCGCGCACCGCCAGGAGGCGCCGACCCAGGGTGGGAAGCCGTCGTCCCCCGACAAGGATGACCCCATCCAGGACGCCACGGCGATGTCGTAGTCCGCGGTGTGCCGGAACGCGGCAACGGCCAGCGCCTGGCGCCGCGCCTGGGTGAACCCACCGGCCCGGACCGCGTCCAGCACGTCGAGGTAGGCCGCCGGGTCCACCACCACGGCCACCGACGCGTGGTTCTTCGCTGCGGCCCGCACCATCGCCGGACCACCGATGTCGATCTGCTCGACGCACTCGTCAAAGCCGGCCCCGGAGGCCACGGTGGCCTCGAACGGGTACAGGTTGACGATCAGCAACTCGAACGGCGCGATGTCCAGAGTGGACAGCTGGGCCAGGTGCTCGGGCTTGCGGGTGTCGGCGAGCAGCCCGGCGTGCACTCGGGGATGCAGGGTCTTGACCCGCCCGTCCAGGCACTCCGGGAAACCGGTGAGCTCCTCGACCCGGGTCACCGGCACACCCGCGTCGGCGAGCACGTTCGCCGTCGAGCCGGTGGAGAAGATCTCGACTCCCGCCGCGTGCAACCCCGTGGCCAGCTCCAACAGCCCGGTCTTGTCCGACACGCTCAGCAGCGCGCGGCGCACCGGCCGGCGATCATCGGGGGTCATGGCAGTGCGACCTCTCCTCCGGTGACGGCGCACCCCTGGCGGGCCACGTCGGCGACGACGTCGACCAGCAGCCGCCGCTCCACGATCTTGATCCGCTCGTGCAGCCGCTGCTCGGTATCGTGGGGCAGCACCTCGACGGCGCGCTGGGCCAGGATCGGGCCGGTGTCCACACCGGCGTCCACCAGGTGCACGGTCGCGCCGGTCACCCGGACCCCGCGGGCCAGCGCTCTGGCCACCGGGTGCAGGCCGGGGAACGCGGGCAACAGCGCGGGGTGGGTGTTGAGGATGCGACTGCCGAAGCGGTCCAGGAGAACCGGGCCCAGGATCTTCATGAACCCCGCCGTGACGACCAGGTCCGGCTGATGCGCAGCGAGGGCCTCGGTGAGCGCAGCGTCCCACGACGCCCGGTCGGGATGCTGAGCCAACTCGACGACGAAGGTAGGTAGCCCGCGATCCCGCGCCCGCCCCAGCCCCGCGGCGCCGGCCCGGTCCGCACCGACGGCGACGACCCGGGCGGGATAGTCCGGGCCCTCAGCGTCCAGCAAGGCCTGCAGCAGCGTCCCGGTACCGGACACCAGAACAGCGACCCGGATAGGTACTCTTCGCCGCTGCACGGCTAAGAGTACCCGTGAGTGGCGATGCGAGTGATAG
>JBOHFI010000068.1:0-25817 GCA_050699595.1 Pseudonocardiaceae bacterium
GCCGTGCGGCGCCGCACGGCCACAGCCCACTTTCGACGATCAAGCTACGGCCGCAACTCCGACCCACGAGCGAGCACCCCCGATGTGAACACGAGAAGTCCGGTAGTCGACGCGGAGATGGCGGCGAACCTCATCAGAGATGACTACCCATAGCAATAAATTGACAGATCTATCACCTGTAAGACTAGAATTACCTCCTCGATCGGGCTACATTGACTACGAAAAGTGCAAGCTACTCCCCAGATGGCGGCCGGAGGTGCGTCTCAATGAGCTACCGGAGTCCAGCCGGCTACGGCGCCCGCCGAGGGCTGTCGAGAGGCGAGCCGTGTTTCACGGCGCACCCGTCCACACTTCACGGTCACGAGAGGCTAACCACATGCACGTTATAATCCAGACGATGACGCTGTCGGCCATCCTACTTATCATAGGATTGGTCTGCCTGCTCCTAGGGGTCACTGGCCTCATGTGGAGCGCAGGGCGTGACAGGAGACGGGTAGAAAAAAGCAGAGAAGCAGTGCCATCAGGCGAGCCCACAGAGGACGTTCTTCACCAACCGGCCACCTGGTAAAAATCGATCAGCGCTCAAGTCCTAGCGACCAAGGGTCTCTAGGACTCGCGGTACCTAGCGGCCAAGGGAAGCTAGGGCTCGCGGGATTCCTTCAGCCGGGCCAGCGCCTCCGCCAGGATAGCCTCGCCGTCGGCGTCCGAGCGGCGCTCCTTCACGTAGGCGAGGTGAGTCTTGTATGGCTCGTTGCGCGGCGCATTGGGTGGCTCCTGCTCGTCGCGGCCAGCCGGAAAACCACACCGCGGGCAGTCCCACGTGTCGGGTTCCTCGGCCTCAGCCGCGAACGAAGGCCGCGACTCGTGCCCGTTCGAGCACCAGTAGGACACCCGACGACGGGCGGCGGTCTCGCCCCGCTCGGACTCGCCCATAGGACCCGCTCCGACCCGCGTACCGCGGATCGCGTTGCCACTAGCCATTGATCGCTCTCACCTCGCGGAATCGCCCGGGGTGCCACCCGGGGCTGGTCAGCCGATCTTGATCAGAAGTCCGATCCCCACGATGGAGATCACCCAGACCGAGCTGACGAACAGCGTCAACCGGTCCAGATTCTTCTCCACGACGCTGGACCCGGACAGGCTCGATTGAACGCCACCACCGAACAAACTGGACAACCCTCCACCGCGGCTTCGGTGCAGCAGGATCAGCAGAATCAGCGCGATGCTGGTGACCAGGAGCAGGATCTGCAGGAAGAGCTTCATCATATCCTCGTCGTACGACGACTGCCTCGCAAGATTACTCCGTCCACAAGACGATGGCGGTCCGGCCTTCTCAGCACAATGGATTCCCCTTCACGGCAGGGGGCCACCCGCAGCCAGCGCACAGAGCTTCGCGAACTCGTCGGGATCCAGGCTAGCACCACCCACCAACGCGCCATCGATGTCGGGTTCGGCGACCAGATCGGCGACATTGCTCGATTTGACCGATCCACCGTAGAGCACCCGGACCTCGTCGGCGACCTCGGCACCATACTTGCCCGCCAGCGCCTCCCGCAGCGCGCCGCAGACCTCCTGCGCATCGGCCGGGGTAGCGACCCGCCCGGTACCAATCGCCCAGATCGGCTCGTAAGCGACCACGACAGTCCGGACCTGCTCGGCGGTCAGGCCCTTGAGGGCGGCGCGCAGTTGCTCGGTGCTGTGCGCCAGGTGCCCGCCAGCCTCACGGATCTGAAGACCCTCGCCCACACACAGGATCGGGATCAGCCCGTTGCGCAGCGCGGCCCGCACCTTGCCGCCCACGACTGCGTCGTCCTCGCCGTGGTGCTCACGCCGCTCGGAGTGCCCGACGACAACGTAGCTACAGCCCAGCTTGGCCAGCATCGATCCCGACACATCACCGGTGTAAGCCCCGGAGTCCTTCGGGGACAGATCCTGCGCGCCGTAGCGCATCAGCAGCTTGTCCCCCTCAATGAGGCTCTGCACGCTGCGTAACGCGGTAAACGGCACGAGCACCGCCACCTCGACCTTGGCGAAGTACTTCTCCGGCAGCGCGAAGGCAAGCTTCTGAACCAGAGCGATGGCCTCGAGGTGGTGGAGGTTCATCTTCCAGTTGCCGGCGATCAACGGTTGGCGGGTCACCGGCTAAGTCTCCAACACCGCGACACCGGGCAGCGCCTTGCCCTCGAGAAACTCCAGAGCCGCGCCGCCACCGGTGCAGATGTGCGAGAACCCGTCCTCGGGCAGGCCCAGCAGCCGCACCGCAGCGGCCGAGTCGCCACCGCCGACGACGCTGAACGCATCCGACCCGGCGATGGCCTCCGCGACGCCTCGGGTGCCCGCCGCGAACGGGGCCAGCTCGAACACACCCATGGGACCGTTCCAGAACACGGTGGCGGCTCCGGCCAGCGCATCGGCGAAGTCGCGCACCGTCTCCGGGCCGATGTCCAGGCCCATCCACGCGTCCGGGATGTCCCGCACCGCCACCGTGCGGGTGTTCGCGTGCGCGGCGAACTCGTCGGCGATCACCACGTCACTGGGCAGCCGGATGGTGTCACCGGAGGCCTTCAGCAGCCGGGCGCACACGTCCACCATGTCCGGCTCCAGCAGCGAGGAACCGACCGGGTGGCCCTGAGCGGCCAGGAAGGTGAAGCACATCCCGCCGCCGACGAGCAGGACGTCCACCTTCGGCAGCAGCGCCTCGATCACGGCGAGCTTGTCGGACACCTTCGACCCCCCCAGAACCACGGCGTAGGGACGGCCCGGCGCCTCGCTGAGCCGCCGCAGGGTGGTCAGCTCGGCGAGCACCAGGGTGCCGGCGTAGCCGGGCAGCCGCTGGGCGACGTCGACGACCGAGGCCTGCACGCGGTGCACCACGCCGAACCCGTCGGAGACGAACGCGCCGTCGGGTCCCACCAAGGCGGCGAGCTCGTCAGCCAGAGCTCCGCGCTCGACGGCGTCCTTGGCGGTCTCCCTCGGGTCGAAACGCACGTTCTCCAGCAGCGCGAGGTCGCCATCGGCCAGACCGGCCACCGTGGCGCGAGCCGAGTCGCCGACGACGTCGGTCGCCGCCGCCACCGGAGTACCCAGCAGCTCACCGAGCCGAGCGGCGACCGGGGCGAGGGAGTACGCCGGATCCGGTGCGCCTTTCGGCCGGCCCAGGTGGGTTGTCAGCACCACCCGGGCACCGGCACCGATCAGCGCGCGCAGGGTGGGCAGTGCGGCCCGGATCCGCCCGTCATCGGTGATGCGCGAACCGTCCAGGGGCACGTTGAGGTCAGCCCTGACCAGCACGGTCCGACCCGACACGCCACCGGCGAGCAGGTCCTCGAGCGTCCTCACAGCCGCGAGCCGACCATGACGATCAGGTCAGCCAGCCGGTTGGAGTAGCCCCATTCGTTGTCGTACCAGCCGACGATCTTGACCTGGTTGCCGATCACCTTGGTGAGCAGCGAGTCGAAGATGCACGACGCGGGGTCGGTGATGATGTCCGACGACACGATCGGCTCCTCGCTGTAGCGCAGGATGCCTTTCAGCGGACCGTCAGCGGCGGCCCGGAAGGCCTCGTTGACCTCCGCCACGCTGGTCTCCCGGGAGACCGAGGCGGACAGATCGGTGATCGATCCGGTGGGGACCGGCACTCGCAGCGCGTAGCCGTCCAGCTTGCCGTTGAGCTCCGGCAGCACCAGCCCGATGGCTTTGGCGGCCCCGGTGGAGGTCGGCACGACGTTGATCGCGGCGGCTCGCGCCCGGCGCAGGTCCTTGTGTGGGGCGTCCTGCAGGTTCTGATCCTGGGTGTAAGCGTGGATCGTGGTCATCAGACCCTGCTCGATGCCCAGCGCGTCGTGCAGCACCTTGGCCATCGGGCCCAGGCAGTTGGTGGTGCAGGAGGCGTTGGAGATCACCGTCTGGGAACCGTCCAGCTTGGCGTCGTTGACCCCGAGCACCACCGTGAGGTCCTCACCCTTGGCCGGCGCGGAAATGATCACCTTCTTGGCACCGCCGGGGTCGACATGCTTGCGGGCGTCCTTCGCCGTGGTGAAGAAGCCGGTCGACTCCACCACCACATCCACACCCAGGGCGCCCCAGGGCAGCGCGCCCGGGTCCCGCTCGGCGAGCGCCTTGATGGTCTTGCCGCCCACCGCGATTCCGTCGTCGGTGACGTGCACGTCCTCTTTCAGCCGGCCCAGCACACTGTCGTACTTGAGCAGGTGCGCCATGGTCGCGACGTCACCGAGGTCGTTGAACGCCACCACCTCGATGTCGTGGCCACCGGCCTGCACGGCCCGCCAGAAGTTCCGCCCGATGCGGCCGAATCCGTTGATCCCTACCCGAACGGTCACGATGCCATCTCCCTCACTACCCGTTCCCTCTCCACGCCTGCGCCGGCCGTCCCGGCCGGCGCTGCCTGACTCTGGGGCGTCACCCTAGCGGCGGTGCCCACCGCGCAGGACCCCCGGGAGGGGGAGTCGCGGGGGTGTTCGCGGCGTCACGCGTCCAGCATGTCGGAGGTCACCACGGATTCGGTGTCCGGCACCCCGAGGGCCTCTGCCTTGCGGTCGGCCATCGCCAGCAGCCGGCGGATCCGGCCCGCTACCGCGTCCTTGGTCAGCGGCGGGTCGGCGAGCTGGCCCAGCTCCTCCAGCGAGGCCTGCCGGTGCTCCAGCCGCAGCTTGCCCGCGGTGAGCAGATGTCCCGGGATGTCCCCGCCGAGCAGTTCCATGGCCCGGGCGACCCGCGCCGCCGAGGCCACCGCCGCGCGCGCGGATCGGCGCAGGTTGGCGTCGTCGAAGTTGGCCAGCCGATTGGCGGTGGCGCGCACCTCGCGGCGCACCCGGCGTTCCTCCCAGGCCAGCACCGAGTCGTGCGCGCCGAGCCGGGTGAGCAGCGCCCCGATGGCGTCCCCGTCACGGATCACCACCCGATCGGCGCCCCGGACCTCGCGGGCCTTGGCCGTGATACCCAGCCGGCGAGCCGCTCCGACCAGGGCCAGCGCCGCCTCCGGCCCGGGACAGGTCACCTCCAGCGCGGCCGAACGGCCAGGCTCGGTGAGCGACCCGTGCGCGAGGAACGCCCCGCGCCAGGACGCCTCGGCATCGCAGAGACCGCCCGAGACGACCTGCGGGGGCAACCCGCGCACCGGGCGGCCGCGCAGATCCAGGAGCCCGGTCTGGCGGGCCAGCCCCTCCCCGTCCCGGACCACCCGCACCACGTAGCAGGTGCCTTTGCGCAGACCACCGGCCGTGATCAGGTGCACATCGCAGTTGTGCCCGTACAGCTCGTGGACCTCCCGCCGCAGGCGCCGCGCGGTGGAACCGGTGTCCAGCTCGGCCTCCACCACGACGCGCCCCGCGATGATGTGCAGCCCCCCGGCGAAGCGCAACAGCGAGGAGACCTCAGCCCGGCGGCAGCACGTCTTGGTCACCCGCAGCCGGCTCAGCTCGTCCTTGACGGCGGAGGTCATGGCCACTGGCGCTTCTCCTCCCCTTGCAGGTGCGATCCGTCCACCAGTATCCGACGCAGCGCTACGGCCAGTGCCACCGGATCGTGGCGATCGGTGGATCCGCCGTCGGCGACCCGGTCAAAGTACGCGTGCCCGCCCAGCGCCGTCGCGCACCGGCGCAACCGAGCGGGCACCGGGACGGTGTCGACATCGGCGAGGACCGCGTGCACGGTGAACCCGGGCGGCGCGTGATCGCACAGTACGGCCACGTACTGCTCTGGGGAGAACCCGGCGGTCTCGCCCGGCTGCGGTACCAGGTTGAGCACCAGTATCCGCCGCGCAGTGGTGGTGGCCAGCGCGGTGGCCAGGTCGGGGACCAGCAGGTGCGGCAGCACGCTGGTGAACCACGAGCCCGGCCCGAGCACCACGAGATCGGCCTCGCCGACTGCGCGGACCGCCTCGGCACAGGCCCTCGGCCGCTCGGGTCGCAACCATACCCGGTGCACCCGACCCGGCGTGGTGGCCACCGCCACCTGGCCCCGGATCCGCAGCAGGATGTCCGGGTCAGCGTCCAGACCAGCCACGTCGGCCTCGATATCGAGCGGCTCGGTGGTCATCGGGAGTACCCGGCCGGTCACCCCGAGTAGCCCGCACACCTCGTCCAACATCGCCACCGGATCACCGAGTACCTCCAGCAGCCCCGCCATCACCAGGTTGCCCACGGCGTGCCCAGCCAGCGCGCCGGTACCACCGAAGCGATGCTGGAACACCTGCTGCCAGCGCGCCCCGTCACCGTCGTCGGCCGCGAGTGCGCTCAGCGCCATCCGCAGATCCCCCGGCGGGAGCACTCCCAGCTCGCGGCGCAACCGGCCGGACGAGCCGCCGTCATCCGCCACCGTCACCACCGCGGTGACGTCCTCGGTGATAGCCCGCAACGCCCGCAGCGTGGCGTACAACCCGTGGCCACCACCCAGCGCGACAGCCTTGAGAACACGGGTCACTCCCGACCAACGTCCCGGTGCACAACCTTGACGGTGATCCCGTCGTCGATCCCGACCGCCCCACCGAGTCGGGCGGCCAGTGCCTCGGAGACGACCACGCTGCGATGCTTGCCACCGGTGCACCCCACCGCGATGGTCAGGTAGCGCTTGCCCTCCCGCCGGTAACCACCGCTGACCAATCGCAGCAGTCCGAGGTAGCGGTCCAGGAACTCCTCCGCACCCTCCTGGGACAACACGTAGTTGCGGACGTCGGCGTCCAGGCCGGTGGCCTCGCGCAGTTCCGGGATCCAGAACGGGTTGGGCAGGAACCGCATGTCGATCACGAGATCGGAGTCCATCGGCAGCCCGTACTTGTAGCCGAAGGACACCACGGTGATCCGGGTGCGGGTGCTCGACTCGCCACCGAACGCATGCTCGATCTTGGCCCGGAGTTGGTGCACCGAGAGCCCCGTGGTGTCCAGCACCAGGTCGGCCTCGGCGCGCAGCGGGGCGAGCAGCGCCCGCTCGGCCGCGATCCCGTCAGCCAGCCGGCCATCGCCCTGCAGCGGGTGACCACGCCGAACCTGCTCGAAGCGACGGATCAGCACCGCGTCGGTGGCGTCCAGGTACAGCACCTTGGGTCGGTATCCTCGGGCGTCCAGATCCTTGATCACCGCGGCGAGGTCGTCGGTGAACGCCCGGCTGCGCACGTCCATGACCACCGCGACCCGGGTCACCGCGCCGCGGGAGCGGGCACCGAGCTCGACCATGGTGGCGATCAGCTCGGGCGGCAGGTTGTCGACCACGAACCAGCCCAGGTCCTCCAGCACCTTGGCGGCCGTGCTGCGACCGGCACCGGAGAGCCCGGAGACCACAGCAACCTCGATACCGCTCTGAACCTCGGTCACGGCGCGGCTCCCTTGTCCTCGGCGGATCCCAGTTCACCGGCACCCAGCTCACCAGCACCCGTCTCACCGGCACCCAGGGCGGCGAGCACCGCGCGCGCGGTGTTCAGGCCGACGCCGGGTACCTCGGTGAGCTCGTGCACGCCGGCCTGCCGGATGCGACGCACCGAGCCGAAGTGCTTGAGCAGCGCGGTGCGCCGAGTCTGCCCGAGCCCGGCGACGTCGTCCAGCGCGGAGCTGGTCATCCGCACCGAGCGCTTCTGCCGGTGGTAACTGATCGCGAACCGGTGCGCCTCGTCCCGCACCCGCTGCAGCAGGTAGAGGCCCTCGCTGGTGCGCGGCAGGATCACCGGGTCGGCCTCGCCGGGCAGCCAGACCTCCTCCAGCCGCTTGGCCAGCCCGGCGATCGCCACATCGGTCACGCCGAGCTCGAACAGCACCGCGGCCGCCGCAGCCACCTGCGCCGGGCCACCGTCGACGACGAGCAGGTTGGGCGGGTAGGCGAACTTGCGGGGACGCCCCGTGTCGGGATCCAGTCCCGGCCTGCCGGCCGGCGGGTCGGGATCCAGTCCCGGCGGGTCCGGCTCGGTCTCCCGCAGGTAGCGGGCGAAGCGTCGGCGGACCACCTCGGCGATGCTCGCCACGTCGTCGGAGCGCCCCTCGCCCGCGGCATCTCGGATCGCGAAACGCCGGTAGTCGGACTTGCGCGGCAACCCGTCCTCGAAGACCACCAGTGAGGCCACCACATCGTTGCCCTGCACGTGGCTGACGTCGATACACTCGATACGCAGCGGGGCGGCGTCCAGTCCCAGCTGCTGGTGAATCTGTTGCAGCGCCGCGGCGCGAGCGGTCAGGTCACCGGCGCGACGCAGCTTGTGCTGCGCGAATGCCTCCGCGGCGTTGCGCGCCACGGTGTCGGCCAGGGCGCGCTTGTCCCCCCGCTGCGGCACCCGTAGCTGCACCCGCGCGCCGCGTAGCCTGGAGAGCCACTCGGTCAGCGTGTCGACGTCCTCGGGTAGCTCGGGCACCAGCACCTCCCGGGGCACCGGCTGAGTGGCGTCGTCGGCGGCCCCGGCCAACGCGGCCTGCTCACCGTAGAACTGGGTCAGGAACTGGCCGACCAGATCGACCTGCGCGACCCGCTCGATCACCCAGCCGCGCTGGCCGCGGACCCGCCCGCCGCGGACGTGGAACACCTGCACCGCCGCCTCGAGCTCGTCGCAGGCGAAGGCGACCACGTCCGCGTCGGTGCCGTCGCCGAGCACCACCGCCTGTTTCTCCATCGCCCGGCGCAGCGCCCCGAGATGATCGCGCAGTCGGGCGGCACGCTCGAACTCCAGCTCGGCGGCGGCCGCCGCCATCTCCCGCTCCAGCCGGCGGATCATCTTGTCGGTCCGGCCGGACAGGAAATCACAGAAATCCTCGACGATAGCGCGATGTTCTTCAGCGGTGACGTCACCCACACACGGCGCCGAGCACTTATCGATGTAGCCCAGCAGGCATGGCCGGCCGATCTGGCCGTGTCGCTTGAATACGCCGCCCGAACACACCCGAGCCGGAAACACCCGGGTGAGCAGGTCGAGCGTCTCCCGGATCGCCCAGGCGTGCGCGTAGGGCCCGAAGTACCGGACTCCCCGTCGGCGGGGCCCTCGGTAGACGTGCAGCCGGGGATACTCATCGTTGAGCGTCACGGCCAGCACCGGATAGGATTTATCGTCGCGATACCGGACGTTGAACCGGGGGTCGAACTCCTTGATCCAGTTATATTCCAGCTGCAGCGCCTCGACCTCGGTGCTGACCACCGTCCACTCCACCGAGGCCGCCGTGGTGACCATCTGCCGGGTGCGTGGGTGCAGCCCGGACAGGTCCGCGAAGTAGGAGTTCAGCCGACTACGCAGGCTCTTCGCCTTGCCGACGTAGATCACCCGGCCGTGCTCGTCGCGGAAGCGGTAGACCCCGGGGGCGTCGGGGATCGTCCCTGGCGCCGGGCGGTAAGTGGTGGGGTCCATCGAGTGGCAGCTTAGTGGCAGCCTAGCGGCTGCCTTGTGAGCGGCATTGAGTGCTATAACACTGTTTGCCACTCACAAGGCGGCGCAGCCGCCCCATTAATCGGGTTGGGCGCTGCTGCGGCCGAGGAAGGTGGTGATCCGCTCGTCCAGCTCGCGGAGCTGTGGCGAGCCGGCGCGCAGTGGTTGGATCTGCCGTTGCAGCGTGCGCAGCCGGTCGAGGGTGCGGGCGGAGTTGACCTGCGCGGCGGTCCGCAGCGCATCCCGGCCCACCGCGGCGGCCTGCTCGAAATCACGGCCGAGGAGATGGGTACCGGCGAGGTCGGTCTGCGCGAAACAGCGGGCCCGGACCCGCCACGGCTCATAGTCACGCAACACCCCGGCACTGAGCTTGATGGCCTGCGCAGACTCACCGATGTCGCTCAGGCACTTGGCGAGGTCTGCCGCGAACGCGGCTTCGGTGTAGAGACCCAGCCACGGGGGCTCGTCCTCGGGGCGCACCGACTCCTGGCATCGCTGGGATTCCAGCACCGCGCGACGAGCCTCCCTGGAATCGCCGGACAGAGCGAAACCCCGCGCTTCCGACGCGTGTAGCTCGGCAGCCTGTCCAGGGGTGACCGTGCCCTGCGCGACAGCCAGCCCAGCCCGAGCCAGTGCCACCGCCTGGCGCCCGTTACGGAGCCGATCATGTTCGGTGAGCGCGTTCTGCCCGACCTGCAGTACCATACGGCTCATATCACTGAGCACGTAGGCGGCATACCGCCGGTCACCCGCCGCCATCGCCAGGTCAAGCGCCTGGATGAAGTAACGCTGCGCCAACGCGGGCCGGCCCACATCAAACGCCGTAAAACCAGCCAGCCTCGTGGCCTGCGCGACAGCGATCAACAAGGCCTTGCCGGTCTTGTCTGAATAGGTGCCGTGCAGCAGCCCGTTGGCCTCCCGGTTCAGCAGCGACACCACCTGCTCCCGCAGCCGCCCCGACCCGTAGCGGTAGTCGAGCTGGCGCAGGTGGGTCACCTGCTCGGTGAGGATCTCCACCTCGGCCATGCCCACCCGCCGGCCCGCCACCCGCGCGGTGCTCTGAGCTGGCGGCACGGTCAGGGCGAACAGCGCAGGTTCGGAGAAGGCCGCCGCGCTGAACACGGAGCCCAGCAGTAACTTCCGTCGGCGCATGTCCCGTCCCGACAACTCGACGACCGTGCGGAGCGTCCCGTCCAGCGTCCCAGCACACCTCAACCCATCGTACGGATCCTCAGCCGCCGGAGCGCGGTCCGCGGACCCACAGTCGGTGACGCTGACCTCGTGGTGCAGTGCCCGGGACAGCACCTTGGCCACCAACCGGGGCACCGGGCACCGCGGCTGGGAACCCTCCAGCATGCGCCGCACCGACGTCGTGTTCGTCCCGACATGCACTCCTTCCTCGGCACCCGCCACCACCACCGCACGAGCCAACGCGGTATGGCTCAACCCCGCCTCATCCACCAACACCCGCAACGCGTGATTACCACCCGCCGCCGCACTCCCACTACCCACGATGCTCCCACAGCCGCCGTTGCTCGAACGCGGCCCATCATCACCGGCCATGCGACACCTGTAAAGCCACGACGTGAAGTGACACAGAAGTGGGACACCGGCCGCCAATCGGAGCCAGTGCTCCTGCGCGGAGGCCGTCGCATCGGGTAAGCAGCCCCGAATGGGACGTCGGTAGTGTCGAGTTCACGGCGGTGGCGTCACCCGCGCCTCGCACCGGTTATCGTTTTTGGGTGCATACCAGCGAACTCAGCATCGAGACGGGCTCGCGCGAGCAGGTGTGGGACCTCACCGCGCAGTGCCGCACGTTCCTCCAGCAAGCGGGCGCGCGCGATGGTCTGCTGCACGTGTGGGTACCGCATGCCACGGCGGGACTCGCCGTGATCGAAACCGGGGCGGGCAGCGACACCGACCTGCTCGCCGTGCTGCGTGAGCTGCTGCCCGCCGACGGCCGGTGGCGCCACCAGCACGGCTCCCCCGGCCACGGTAGGCACCACCTACTGCCCGCCCTACTGTCGCCCTACGCCAGCGTCCCGGTGCTCGGCGGGCAGCTCGCGCTGGGCACCTGGCAGTCGATCTGCCTGGTGGACACCAATGTCGACAACCCGGTCCGCACCGTCCGGTTGAGCTTCCTGCCCGGCTAGTTCCAGCAGGGCGGTGCCGAACCGGGTTCGAATGGTCAGACCAGGTACTGGTCGTGGCGAAGGTAGAGATCGGTCCACTCCTCGGCGCTGAGCCGACGGCCGGAGGCGGCGATCTCAGCTAGCTCCTCGAAGTAGGCCTCGCGCGGCGCGCCGGGGGTGAAAAGCAGCAGCAGCGATGCCGGCTTGCCGGACTCGTTGCGGAACGCGTGCACCCCGCCCTGGGGAACGTAGAGGAAGTCCCCGGCCGTGGTGTTGATCCAGCGGTCCCCGTCGAAAAGAAGCACCGTCCCCGAGAGGATGAAGAATGATTCGGAGATCGTCTTGTGGAAATGGGCGCTCGGCCCGGATGGCTGCGCGCCCATGTCCCACCGGTACAGGCCGAATTGACCTTTCGTCGAGGCCCCGGTACCCAGATAGTGCACTTCCGTGCCCTTGTAGTGTCGTTGCGCTGTCCCCATGGTCATCGCCAAGTCCGGCGCAGTGTCCGTCGACCGGTACACCGCGCTGACCTCACCCTTGTCGCCCGCGTAACGAGCCTCCGGATACGACACTGCCCCTCCCGCCCGCACACTGTTCCGCGGTATTTCCGCCATCGAGCCGACCGGCCGCAAGCATAAAATATCAACTTTAGTTGAGGCCAAGCCCGGGCGGACGATCGACACCCCGGGTTCCACGATCCGGACCAGCGATCCGGACGATCTTCAAGAGCTTCCCGCCGATCACGACCGAGCCGGCGTCCACGCGATCTGACCAGATCGGCCAGGCTCGACACTGGAACATATAGGATGAAACAGACAAGATTGACATCAACTCTGGTTGAGGTTCTAGCTTGTGGTCGGGTCGCCGGCTGAGGACGCCGGCGAGATCAGGACGACGACGAGGATCCGGTGGTGGACGATGGACATGGAAGTCACCGCGTGGATGTCGATGTACAACACGATGCATGCGCAGCAGGAGCAGCGTCCGTTCTCCATTGCCACGCTGCGGCGCATCGACGGGTTCGCTCGGCCACATCGCACGCAGCTGGGATGCTTCCTGCTGCTCAGCATCGCCACGGCAGCGCTGGCGGTCGCGACACCGGTGCTGGCCGGCCGGGTGGTCGACGCGATCGTGCATGAGGCGGCACCCGACGTCGTGGTCAAGCTGGCATCGCTCATCGCCGTCATCGCCATCGCGGAGGCCGGGCTCGGGCTGGCCACCCGGTGGCTGTCCGCGAGCATTGGCGAAGACCTGATTCTCGCTCTGCGCACCACGGTGTTCGATCACGTGCAGCGCATGCCGATCGCGTTCTTCACCCGCACCCGCACCGGCGCGCTGGTCAGCCGGTTGAACAACGACGTGATCGGCGCGCAGCGGGTGTTCAGCGACACGCTGTCCGGGGTGGTCAGCAACCTGGTGACACTGGTGCTCACGCTCGTCGTGATGATCGGGATCTCGTGGCGGATCACGCTGCTCGCGCTGCTGTTGCTGCCGGTTTTCGTGGTGCCGGCGGGGCGGATGGGCACCCGGCTGGCCCGGCTGCAACGTGAATCGGCCAACCACAACGCGGTGCTGAGCACCCAGATGACCGAGCGGTTCTCCGCCCCCGGCGCGACCCTGGTGAAGCTGTTCGGCCGGCCCGCGCAGGAGTCGGCGGAGTTCGCCGCGCGGGCCCGGCGAGTGCGCGATATCGGGGTGCGCACCGCGATGGTGCAGTCGGTGTTCGTCACCGCGTTGACGCTGGTGTCGGCGCTGGCGCTGGCCGTCGTCTACGGCCTCGGCGGGTTCTACGCCCTGCGCGGGCAGCTGGAGCCGGGCGCGGTCGTGGCGCTCGCGCTGCTGCTCACCCGGCTCTACGCCCCGCTGACCGCGCTGGCCAGCGCGCGGGTGGAGGTGATGAGCGCGCTGGTCAGCTTCGAGCGGGTGTTCGAGGTGCTCGACCTGACCCCGCTCATCCAGGACAAACCCGACGCCGAGCGGGTGCCGGCCGGGCCGGTGTCGGTGGAGCTCGACGGCGTGCGCTTCAGCTACCCCGCAGCGGACAAGGTGTCCCTGGCGTCGCTGGAGGAGGTCGCACAGCTCGACGAGCGCGGCGGGGTGGAGGTGCTGCACGGGGTCTCCTTCCGGGCCGAACCGGGCCAGATGGTGGCACTGGTCGGATCCTCGGGCGCCGGGAAGTCCACGATCGCGCAACTGGCGCCTCGGCTGTATGACGTCGACGACGGCGCGGTGCGGCTGTCCGGTGTGGACGTCCGCGACCTGTCCGCCGAGTCGATCCGCGAGACGATCGGGATGGTGACCCAGGACGGGCACCTGTTCCACGAGTCGGTGCGGGCCAACCTGCTGCTGGCCCGTCCGGAGGCTGCCGAGGACGAGCTGTGGGAGGTGCTGCGCCGGGCCCGGCTCGCCGAGCCCGTCGCAGCACTGCCCGACGGGCTGGACACGGTCGTCGGCGAGCGCGGCTACCGCCTGTCCGGTGGCGAGCGCCAGCGGCTGACGATCGCCCGGCTGCTGCTGGCCCGCCCGCGAGTGGTGATCCTCGATGAGGCCACCGCACACCTGGACTCGACGTCGGAAGCAGCGGTGCAGACCGCGCTGGGCGAGGCGCTAGCCGGGCGGACCGCGGTGGTGATCGCCCATCGGCTCTCCACCGTCCGCGCAGCGGACCTCATCCTCGTGATCGAGGACGGGCGGGTCGTGGAACGCGGCACCCACACCGAGCTGGTCTGCGCCGGCGGCCGATACGAGGAACTGCACCGCACCCAGTTCGACCAGCCAACGGCCGTGACGGCAGCTCGTTAGCCCTTATAGATCTTGCTGATCGTCACTGTCAGTGAAATATTCAGGTCAGCGTGAGAGCAGTGCTGGTCGCTCGGCGCCGCACCCGGATGATGTCCGGGGGTCTCACTTGCCTCGCACTTCATCGGAGCCCTTCCCGGGACCTTGACCGACAGTCCATTATCGACGCCCGGACAGGAGCGAGACGGGGGCGAGGGGCGAGGGGCGAGGGGCGAGGGGCAGGAACACCGTATTGCGGGGGTTGCTGGAGGAGGCGGAGCTGAGCAACGCCGCGCTGGGTCGTGCGGTGGTGGCTGCCGGGGCCAGAGAGAGGACCCACGTGGGCACCAATACCACGTCGGTGCGGCGGATGCTGGATGGTTGCCAGCCGCGCTGGCCGGCGCCGAGACTGATCGCCACCGTGCTCTCCCAGCGGCTGCTGCGAGAGGTCAGCGTGAGCGAGTGCGGGTTTGTCGATTGTGCCCCACCGGGGGAGGATCCCTATGACGGACTGCGCTGTTCGGGCACACTGGAGGGCACGGTCCGCACGGTCGTCGAGTTGTCGGGACGTGACATGCGCCGACGTAAGCTCCTGTTGGGTTCGGTGTTCAGCGCGGCGGCGTTCGCCGAGCCCGTACTGTTCGCGCTGACGGTTCCCCCCGCGCAGAGCACCGCCCGCGCCGCAGGCCGGCGGGTGGGTATGGCCGATGTCGAGGTGCTCATCGAGCAGACCGCCCACCTGGGCAGGCTGAGCCACCAGTACGGCTCGGGGCGGGTACGCGAGCAGATGGTGCAGCTGCTGAACCGGGAGGCCAACCAGCTGCTGCACGGCAGCTACTCGGAGAAAACCGGCCGCGCCCTGCTGTCCGCCGTCGCGGGAGCCACCAGGGCAGCGGGCTTCATGTCGGGCGATGTCGGCCGGCATGCGCTGGCGCAGCGCTACTACATCCAGGGGCTCGACCTGGCCATGCGGGCGGGCGACCGGCGCTACGGCGCTGACATCCTGCAAGAGGCGAGCCGCCTGACGGTCCGGATCGGAGAGAACGCCCCCGCCGGCCAGGACACCCTGCGGTACGGGCGCCAGGCGGTGGCACTCGCCCGGGCTGGGCTGGCCATCGCCCAGGACACGGCCACGCCCGCGCTGGCCGCCAAGCTCCACGCGGTGGAGGCACGAGGTTTCGCCCTGCTCGGTGATACCCGCGAGGCCCGCCAGGCCGTGCTGGCGGCGCAGCGATGCTACGAATCGGTCAGCCCCGAGGACGCGGCTCGCTTCTACAGTATCAACGGGTTCGGGGACGACCTCGCAACTTGCCTCAGCCGTATCGGTGACACCAAGCAGGCCATCACGCTGAGCACCATGGCGCTGAACGGCACCGAGCCCTGGATGGTCCGCCCCCTGTGCTTGGTCCAGACCACCCTCGCCAGCACCCATGTCCTCAGCCGTGACTGGGAGCAAGCCGCCGCGTTCGGCCGGGCCGCGCTGCGCACCGCCGCCAGCCTCAGCTCAACCATCACCGTGGAGCGACTGCACACCCTGCAACAGCAGGTGCACCCGCTGCGGTCATCCTCTCCGCACCTGGCCGACCTCGACGACCGGATCGCCGACACCCGCACCCGCACCGCCCGACGGCAGCACGACGCCCTCTGACCCGTGGCGACAACCCGAGAGTCCCAGTTCACCGCTACCCGGTGCGTCACCACGGTCAGATGCGGACAACTACCTTGTCCGCATCCACCCCGTGTTCAGACGAACGCTCGCCCAGCATTGTCGACGCCGAGCGACTCCTCCTGACCCAGCAGCCGCACACAGATCTCGATCCGTGGCCGACCGGGCATGATCACGCTTTGTGTGCCAAAAACGACACGACATGTCGCGGACGGCACACAAAGCGTGATCATGGTATCCGGGGTGCGGCCCACGGTCCCGCTGGCGATGCCACCCAGCGCGTCAGCCGGGCATCCCAGCACCAGCGGCAACACCTCGAAAATCACCAGATGCGGCTGCCATCCTGTCACGACACGATCAACAGAGCCGCATTTTCGGTGGATCCAGGCTAAGATCACATACCCTACACTTCAGGTGTCCATGCTACGGGGGAACCGCATCCGGGATGATGTGGCCGTAGTGGGGGCAGTGATGGCCCACAGGGCCTAGCGCCATCACAAACGACTTGCTGGCCGACGTTCTGAGCTGTACCACTGCACGGGGTGACATCGTGACTGCGCGCCAGAGGAAGGAGCCACCGTGACACTGCCGGTCCGGGTTACACTGAAAGCGGATGGTGACAGACGGGCCACAGCCGAGGCGGCCATACTGCTGGGTATCGAGTTGCACCGCGCAGGCGTGACTGTACAACCGGCTACGACCGGGCCGCCTCCGAACAGCAAGCCGGGAGCCGCAGTCACGTTCGAGACACTCGTTGTCTACGCTCTGTTATCGCCAACTGCGGCTGCGGCCTTCACGAAGGTCGTCGTCGCATTCTTGCATCGTCAGAGTACTCGAAAGATCATCATAGAGCATGGTGGCGATCGTATTGAGATGGATGGGGCATCAGCGGCCAACCAACGGGCAGTGTTAGAGGCTTGGTGTGCCGCGCGGTTGACGGGTACCGAGCAACCGAGCATCGACGTGGATTGACCATGGCGAGATACGCCCTACTGATTGCGACAGGACGTTACACTGATCAGTCTTTCCGGCGTCTTCGATCTCCTGCGCAGGACGTGAAGCGTCTTGGCGAGGTTCTCCGTGATCCTGCCATAGGATGTTTTGATGATGTAAGAGTGTGCATTGACGAGCCTGAGCACGAACTGCGTGTTGCCGTGGAGGACGTCCTGTCCGACCGACTTCGCGACGATCTCGTACTGCTCTACGTGTCATGCCACGGAGTCCAAGATCGGCATGGTCGGCTGTACTTCGCGACGATCAATACCCGGCTTGATCGTCTCGCCGCTACAGCACTGGCCGCCGGCTTCGTCGACGAGCAACTATCTAACTCGATGGCCGGCGGTCGCGTACTGATCTTGGACTGCTGTTTCAGCGGCAGCTTCGCTCGTGGTCTCGCGGTGAAATCATCAGCAAACAGTCCGCTCACGGGTAAGATTGGACGAGGATATTTCGTCCTTACAGCCACCGATGCTTTTGAGTACGCATTCGAGGGGGTATCCCCCCGCGGGGTCAAGCCGCAGCCCTCGGTATGCACAGAGGCAATCATTGCTGGGTTGCAGAGCGGACTGGCTGATCGCGACGGGGACGGCTGGGTTTCCGCCCACGATCTCTATGATTATGTCTACGATGTAGTGAAGCAGGCTGCTATGCAGACGCCGACCTATTTCGCCAGCAACGTCGAAGGAAGGTTGCTGCTCGCACGCGTACCTCAGACAGCACAATCCTCGACCACACGTGAAGTGACTGCTCCGCCGGTCCAGAGCGCGAGAACAGCGACGGGCGCTGTCCGGCCGCTCAGTCTCCGTACCCGCTGGGGTGTCGCCGTGGCGGCCATCCTCTTGCTGGTCGCGATGGTGTTCGTGTCAATCTTACGGGCGTCACCGTCGCCCACCGAAAGCTATGCCAGGGCGATCAGTGGGGATCCAATCCTGAACGACAGCTTGCGTGATAATAGCGTCGGAAATTATTGGACCGAAGGGCGTAGTTATTACGGCGAGTGCAAATTCACCCAGAGTGCTTATCATGCACTGCCAGCCGATGCAGGATTTCACGTATGCTGTGCGAGTAATATCGGTCTCAGGAACCTTGCCATTCAAGTCGAGATGACTATCGAAAGTGGTAACGAGGGCGGGATAAAATTCCGCGCGAACGGCAACCCTGGGTATTTCTTCCACGTGACAAGAGAAGGCGACTACAGGCTTTTTAAAACCGTTCCTGGGACCACTCCAGACATTGACCTAATCCGTAGCAGAAAGCCCAACCCGGCAATCAAGATCGGCATGAAGCAGTCCAACGTGCTCACGGTGCTGGCGCAAGGTCCCACCATCCATCTCTACGTGAATGATCGGTACCTCGACACCGCACAAGATACCACCTTCGACGAAGGCGGGATCGCAGTCTGCGCGAAGGATTACTCCAAAGCAACCAACACAACCGAAATAACGTTCAAAAACGTCAGGGTATGGCAACTCTAGTTCACAACGGACCGTGGTGCCGTGACTCACCTCGCCGATGCCCTGGCTCGACCGGTTAAGCAGCGCGACCTGGATGCCGCCGCCGACCGAGGCATGGCATCGATCGACCTGCCGTCAGCAGCGCGGTGGCACCACCCAGATGGCGACAACGGCGACGAATTCGTCGGCCCGCCGCCCACGATCGGCCGACGCCTCGGCACGGAGCACGGCAACATCGTCGCTGATCGATCGGAGCAGCCGGAGGACCCGGACCTCATCGACCACGTCGGAGGGCCTCGGCGAACTCGTGGTGGCTACGCCGCAGGCGCGGCTGCTCGTCGGCGTAGACCTTGCGCATGGTGGCGGTCCAGCGGACCCGCGCCGGGGGGTCGTCGTCGAACAGGACGCGGCCATCCAGGGCGATCCGGCCGGCCAGCTCAAGGGGGGCGCCGTTGAGCACCACGAGATCGACCCCCGGTGAGAGCAGCACCTCGAAGGCCAGCGGCGCGTCGAACGGCCACCAGGCCGCGACGTCGACATCCGAGTCCACCCGCGGCGAACCCGCCGCCCGGCTGCCGTGCAGCAACCCGAACCGAGCCCCGGCGCCACGCAGCACCGCGACGATCTCAGCGGTGAGGCCATCCGGCACCGCGAGAGTCATAGGGCAGAGTGTCGCACCAGTTCCTCCGCCACCAGCGTGACCACACTGAGCAGAGCGAGTATCACGCGGGTAGCGGTGCTCACACGGTCGTGCTCAGCGCCGGGACCGTGGATCGGAAGCGCTCCTCGATGTCTTGGACGCTCGAACACTCCGCGTGGGAGGCCAGCGCGCGTCGTACCGAGTTGACCTGTTCCAGACTGTGGGTGCTACGCAGCGAGCCGAACAACGGGATCACCTGGCCCAGCAGGTCACAAGCCCGGTCGAGGTCGCTGTGCGGGTTGCCCTGCGCAGGCAGGTGGGAGCGGGCGAGGGTGGTCGTGGCCAGGACGCGGCGACGCGCCAGGCCACCTGCCGATGCCGCGTCCAGCACTTCAGGAGCAAGCCGCTGAACGTCATCGTGCCTGTCAAGGTCGCTGGCCATGCGCAGCATTTCGTAGCTCAGGTGTTCGGCTGTGAAGAACTTGAACCACAGCCGCTCCTCGGACGGGGCAGCTCGATCCAACGCTCGTTGCGCGGTCGAGCATGCCTGCGTGCAGGCCCGCTGGTCACCCCACAGGGCGTACACGCGGCCTTGCCAGGCGGCGCAGCGGGCCGCCGTCAACGACGAACCGTAATCGAGTCCGGTGCTGGCCAGGTCCAGTGCCTGGGTAGAGTCGCCGAGGGAGTGCGCTTGCTGCGCCATGTCAACCAGGATGTGCGCCCCCAGTGCACGGTCCCCGCTGGCCTGGGCCAGCCGCAGGGCCTGGATGAAATAGCGCTGGGCGAGCCCCTGTTTGCCGGAATCCCAGCTCATATATCCGCACAGATCGCACAACCGCGCCGTCGCGGCCATCAGTTCCCGGCCGATGGCGTCGTCGTAGCTGCCCTGGAGCAGCGGGAGGACGACGTGGTTCACGTAGTGCAGGAGCGTGGAACGGGCATACCCGCCGCCGAGCCGCTGATCGACATCGGTGAACGTCGCGCACATCTGCCACAACGCGTCGATGTCATCCTGGCCGACGTGGCGGCCAGCCCAGCCCTGGATGACCTCATCCTCGCGGTTCAGCAGCCACTCACGGGTCGGTCCAGCAAACGCCGAGGCGACCCACGTCGCCGACGCGATAATCGACCGCCGGTTCACGTCCGCCCTCCACAGCTCCCCCACCACCTTAACGGTAGCTTGCGGCGTGGCGGGCCACGCGAGTCCGACGTCACCCGCGTCAGACCCGTCGCTAGCAGGTGCGTCATCGGGTGCGTCGCGGGTCGGTCGGTCGCGTTCGAGCTGCGGCCAGAGCCGTTCCAGCGCCCCGCCAGTGTCCAACGCGGTATCCAGCCGCCGAGCGAGCGCGAGGCTGGGAGACCGCTCACCTTTCTCGATCTTTCCGATCAAGGCGCCACTGTCATGAGTCCGCCGCCCGAGGGCAACTTGCGACAACCCGCGCAGCGTTCGCCAATACCGCAGCTGCGCACCGAAGAAGTGCAGCACCGATTCCAGCGGGGTCAGTTCCCGCGGTACCTGTCCCATGACACGTCCCCTCCCCACAACGAGCGACCCTTCCTACCCTGGCCCCGGCGCAGCACGGCACCACGATGACCCGGAAGGTCGCATGCGGACAGCCCCCTGTCCGCATCCATCCCCTGGTAAGACGGGCGCTCGCCCGGCATCGTCAACGCCGGGTGACTCGTCTGACACCCGCCCCCGCGCGGCCGATCAGGACTGGCCCAGTCAGTGAGCCCCCAGGAGCTAATCATCGTGATCAACAATCACCGCATCACGCCGGTCGTGACAGTCTCGCTGCCACGACTGTCCGCCTCGTCCACGAAGGCCCGCTGTGGGCTCGGATCTCGTGAGGAGACGGCGGATAAGCGCGAAGCCGTGTCCGGTGAGACAGCCCAGAGCCGCAGTAGCGCGACATCAGATCGCTTGCACCACAGATCGCTTGCACCACAGTGCCAACTCCGGTAATTCCGCCGGTCTGGACGGTCTCACGACAGTCGTCGCAGCACAGCGACCGTGATCGTCCGGCTGACCTAGAGCTGGTATGTTACTACGGTAATACTGATGGTAGTCTCCGCGCATGAGCGTGAGCAGGCTGTCGATCTCAGTTCCCCCTCGTGTGGAGGATGCGATCCGCGCCGCCGCCGAAGCCGCCGGGTTGCCGGTCTCCGTATGGCTTGCTCAGGTCGCGCAGCGAGCCGCTGCCGAGCAGAGCGCCATCGCGGACGGGCTTGCCGCAGTGGCGGAGTTCGAGGCTGATGACGGCGCGCTGACCGATGCTGAACGGGCCGAGGCACGTCAAGCACTCATCGACGCCGAGATTATCCCCCCGCAGCGGGCCGCCAGCTAGTGCCAGGGATCGTCTACGACACCGGCGCGCTGCTGGCTGGCGAACGGCGTCACCGCGGCCTTTGGGCGTTGCACGAGCAGAGCCTCGCCGGCGGGGTACGCCCGATCGTCCCGGTCGTGGTCCTGGCCCAAGCGTGGCGCGGCACACCACACGCAAACCTCTCCCGGCTGCTTCGGGGCTGCCAGGTGACACCGGATACCGAAGAACTCGGCAAGACAGCAGGCACGATCTGCGACCACACGGGTACCTCCGACGTTATCGACGCACTGGTCGTGGTCACCGCGCTACGCCAGCGCGCGCTGGTGGTCACCAGCGATCCCGATGACCTCCAGTACCTCGCGTCCAGCCTGCACAACAAGCTGCTGATATTTACCGTGTGACCCTCCAAGCTTTGGCCGGGGGAGCATGGCGCAACACATGATGTCGATGACCCGGGCACGGCTGAGTCGTGCCCGGGATGCGGGGCCACTACCGGCGCTGAGGAGTACGCCGACTGGGGTTCCCAGCTGCTGTCCTGGGCGCAGTGCCAGGCCAAGATCCCCGAGTACCTGGTGCAGGTCGGCCTGGCCGCCGATGAGCAGGCCGTGGTCGGCTTCGACGCGGTCTCGTTCCGCCGGAGCTTGGAGGATCTGCTCACCCGTACCGCGGCGGCCGCGGACGCGGGGTACCCCGGCAACGAGGATCTGGTGATCGACGAGAACGGCGTGCCGGTGGTTTGACGGCCCTGCTGGAGGACTTCTCCCAGCCGTACCTAGAGATCATCACGGCATCGTCGCCGCAAGGGCGAATGCAGGGTGACCATCGGGACGTTGTACGCTCATTATTGCGACACAAAACGACAAGGATCGGCTGCGTAAGGAGCGTGCGATGGGTGGTGTGGTTGAGCCGACCGTGTGCCTGACGACAGCGGCGGGGTCGGACAAGCCGCTGGTGCGGATGTTCCTGAGCTTCGCGAAGCGGGACGCTCCGGTCGTTGAACCGATGTGGGAGTTGCTGGCTGAGGCGACCGGGGTGGACCGGGAGTACCGGTTTGAGCTGTGGCGATTCGACCAGGCGATCCTGGTGGGTGAGGACTGGGACGCCCAGGTCCGGGACGCATTGGCGGTGAGTGAGCTGGGCTTGCTCGCGGTGAGTGACGCCTTCCTGCGCAGCGAGTACATCACCGGCGTTGAGCTGCCCGCACTGGTCGACGTTCCTGGTAAGCGCGCGATTCCGGTGTCGGTGCGGCAGACGAACCCGCATGCCGACCTGCATGGGCTGGCGGGCAAGCAGGTCTATGGCTACCAGCGGCCGTTCGGTGAGGTGCGCGGCGCGCCCGCGCAAGACAAGTGGGTGAACGGTCTGGTCGACCAGCTCCACCGGGTGCTGGCCCGCTACACCGCCCCGGTAGCCGGGGCACGGTAACCGCGTGGACAGGATCTCGCCGAGCACGACGCGGGCCCGGTTGCGGCGAGTGCGGCTGAGCCAGCCCGACCGTGCGGTGCTGGATGCGCTGCTGGCGGAGCTGGGTGAGGAGCGCGAGTTGCCGGTGGAGCGGGCGCAGCAGGTGCTGTTCGCCGGGCGGACACCGGCGGCGGCGACCAAGGCGGTGGAGCGCCTGGTCAAGCTGGTCAACACCGCTGCCGCCGAGGACGGCGTAGACCTGCACTTGGAGGTCCGCGGTGCGAAGAAGTCAGGTGCCCGGCGCCGCCTGCTCGGGTTCTCAGCCGAACGTGTCGAGCCGGCCGGTGACCCGTTGCGTGAACACGAAGCGGTCCGAGACGAGCTCATCGAGGGCCGACAGGCGACGCTACTCGGGCCCCGGAAGATCGTGCTGTGTCACGCTCGGGAGGACGCCGAGTTGGCCGGCAAGTTGTGGGACCTGCTGACGCAGGCCCTGGACTGCGACCAGTCGCTGTTCACGTTCTGGCGACCCGATCGGGACGTGTTGGCCGGCGACGACGCTGACCAGCAGTTCCGGGAAGCGGTAGCGGATGGTGAGGTGGCGATCGTCGCGCTCAGCAACGCCTGGCTCGGCCAGCCCGAACTAGGCGAGGTGGTGCGGGGGCAGATCGAGGCCACCGGGTTGCTGGTCGCGCCGGTGGCGTTGCGGGAGCACAACCCGCACGCTATCGCACCCGGGTTCGGGACGACCTATCCGCAAGATCCCCACGGCAAACCGTTCGCCGACCTGCGCGGCGAACCTGCGCGAGACAAGTGGGTGCACGGGCTGGTGGACCAGGTGCACCGGCGGCTGGCCCGCTCCAGCGGGGCGGTCCGCACGACCCGGGCGGTGAGTTCGCCCGACATGGGCCTGCTGGACCGCCGGGCGCTCAGCGCCGAGGGCGGCGACGGCTACTACGGACTACACGGCCGACCGGAGGGCATGCAGCCGGACCTGCGGCCTGATCCGCAGCCGGGCGAGCGGCGGGTTGATGTCGTGTCCTTCCTGCTGAACTGGGCACGCGACCCTGACGGCACCCCGCTGGCGGCGCTGCTGGGCGAGTACGGGGCGGGCAAGACCATCACCTGCCAGGAGCTGACCGAGCGGCTGCGCCGGGATCGGGTCGGTGACCAGCCGGAACCGCTCTACTTCGACCTGCGCGGGGTGGGGAACCTGGACCGGGGAGTGCCTGCCCTGGCCGAGATTCTCACTGACTGTATTCACCGTGGCTGGGCGTCTGCCGACGGGCCGCTCCCGTCCGGCGCCGAGGTGATCGCGCAGGCCAGGATGAGGCCGACCTTGTTCGTCATCGACGGGCTGGATGAGGTGTTGGTCCGGCTGGACGCCGCGCAGGGCGTGACGTTCACCCATGAGCTGCTCAAGTTGCGCCCGATCCGCACCCGCCAGGGGATACGAGCCCCGTTCGCCGGTGAGCACACCAAGGTGCTGCTGTCCTGCCGGACCCACTACTTCCGATCACTGCGTGAACAGTCCCGGCACTTCCTGGAGCAGGACCGCGACCTCACCAAAGCCGAGGACTACACCGCGCTGGTGCTGCTGCCGCTGACTGAGGAGCAGATCCACGACTACCTATCCAAAGCGCTGCCGGGCCGGGATGCCACCCAGGTGACGGACATGCTGCGCGCCGTGCACGATCTGTCCGACCTGGCCACCCGCCCGTACACGCTGGCCAAGGTAGCCGCGCAGATCCCGTTCATCGAACGGCGGCACGCCGAGCAGCGCCCGGTGCACGCGGCCACGATCTACCGGCAGGTGCTGCGCGACTGGCTGGCGCGTGACCGGGGCAAGCACCGCCTGCGGCCCGACCACAAGCTCACCCTGATGGCCCGGCTGGCCGCCTGGTCCTGGCAGCGGGGCAGCCGACGGGTGGACAGCGCCGACCTGGACGACTGGCTCGACGAGCAACTGGCCACCGACCCGGTGCTCAGCCGACGCTATCGGGACAGTTCCCGCGACCAACTCGAGGAGGATCTGCGAACCGCGACGTTCGTGATCCGCAGCGACGACAACGGTCCGGACCGGCCGGACTTCCGGTTCGCGCACAGCTCCATCCACGAATACTTCCTGGCCCAGTACCTGTGCGACGCGTTACGCGAGGGTCGCCGCCAGGACTGGTGTCTGCCCATGCCCTCGGTGGAGACCCTGGACTTCCTCGGCCAGCTGATCACCGATGACGACGACCCCGACGCGCTCACCGCCGAACTGGGCCGGTGGCGCGCCCCCTACACAGCCCAGACCAGCGAGCTACGGCTGCGTTATACGCTGTGGGCCCGCGACCACGGCTGGCCCCACCCCACGTTGGCCGGCAGCGACCTCACCGGCGCCTCCCTGCGCGGCTGGCGATTCACCGGCACCGACACCGACCCGCTCATCCTGACCGCCACCACCCTGACCGGCGCGGACCTGCGCGACACCCGCTGGGATCACGTCACCCTCACCCAGGCCACCCTCAGTGGCGCCCGCCTCGACCGCGCCACCCTCCACGACACCACCATCACCGCCGGCACTCTGCGGGACGCCAACCTCTCCGGCGCCTTCCTGCACCACTGCCGCCTCGACGGCACTGACCTCACCGGCATCACCACCCACCAGCTCCGCCACATCGGCTCCGGCACCACCCTGCCCACCCCAGCACACCCCACCAGCACCCATCTCCACGCCCTCACCGGCCACACCGGCGGGGTGTGGGGGGTGGCGTTCAGCCCGGACGGCACCCGCCTGGCCACCACCAGCGCCGACCAGACCGCGCGCCTATGGGACAGCACCACCGGCGAGCCCCTGCTCACCCTCACCGGCCACACCGACGGGGTGTGGGGGGTGGCGTTCAGCCCCGACGGCACCCGCCTGGCCACCACCAGCTTCGATGGCACCGCGCGTCTGTGGGACAGCACCACCGGCGAGCCCCTGCTCACCCTCACCGGCCACACCGGCGGGGTGCGGGGGGTGGCGTTCAGCCCGGACGGCACCCGCCTGGCCACCACCGGCGACGATGGCACCGCGCGGC
>JBOHFI010000069.1:0-24621 GCA_050699595.1 Pseudonocardiaceae bacterium
ATACGAGCCATGGCTCGTATCGCCACTCACGGGTCCTGAGCTGGGACGATCTGCTTGCCGCGCACGCTGGTGCACAGCTGGCGTTCGAGGCGGTGGAGTTTGACCATCCACTGTGGGTGCTCTATTCCTCGGGCACCACCGGGCTGCCCAAGGGCATCGTGCAGGGTCACGGCGGGATCGTCGTGGAGCACCTCAAGACGTGGCTGCTGCAGGCTGATCTCGGGCCGGGGCAGCGGGTGTTCTGGTTCAGTACCACCGGCTGGATGATGTGGAACCTGCTGATCAGCGGCCTGTTGGTGGGTGCGACGATCGTGCTCTACGACGGCAGCCCGACCCACCCCGACCTCGGCGCGCTGTGGCGGTTGGCAGCCGAGGAGCGCGTCAGCTTTTTCGGCACGTCCGCACCGTTCATCCAGTCCTGCCGCAAGGCCGGTCTGCGGCCGGGCACGCACGGGGATCTCAGCGCGTTGCGGGCGATCGGGTCGACCGGGGCGCCGCTGCCGCCGGAGGGGTTCCGCTGGATCGCCGAGGAGCTCGGCCCGGGCGTGCAGACCTGCTCGGTGTCCGGGGGGACCGACCTGTGCTCGGCCTTCGTCTGCGCCGCGCCGGACGTGCCGGTCTGGGAGGGCGAGATCTCCTGCCGCGCGCTGGGCGCCGCGGTGGTGGCCCTGGACGAGACCGGGGTACCGCTGCTCGACGAGGTGGGCGAGCTAGTGATCACCAAGCCGATGCCCTCGATGCCGGTCGGCTTCTGGGCCGATCCGGACGGCACCCGGCTGCGCGAGGCGTACTTCGACGTCTACCCAGGCCTCTGGCGGCACGGCGACTGGATCAAGATCACACCCCGGGGCTCGTGCGTGATCTACGGCCGGTCGGACGCCACGCTCAACCGCGGTGGCGTGCGGATGGGCACCGCCGAGTTCTACGCGGTGGTCGAGGACCTGGACGAGGTGCTCGACTCCCTGGTCATCGACACCTCGGTCATCGACACCGCCGGCGCCGGCGCCGGTCAGGAAGGCGAGCTGCTCTGTTTCCTGGTGCTCGCAACCGGGGTGTCGCCGGCCGACGTCGAGCCGCGGCTGCGCGCGGCGCTGCGGGAGAGCCTGTCGCCGCGGCACGTGCCCAACCGGTTCATCGTGATCGAGGAGGTGCCCCGCACCCTCAACGGCAAGAAATGCGAGGTGCCGGTGAAGAAGATCCTTGCCGGCATGGACCCGGCGCGCGCGATCAGCCCCGGCGCATTGCGCAACCCCGACTCGCTGCGCCCGTTCGTGGCACTGCGCCCCTGAGCGGCCCGATGGGCTCAGGCGAGGTCTGTCTCCTGGAGTGGGCGAACGACCAGGCCCTTGCTGGTCCACGGCTCGCGTGGGCTCGTGGCGAGTCGCTCCAACCACTGTATCTGGCCCGCGAAGTAGTCCCAGTAGGGTGTGTTGTCGGTGAAGACGAATATCGGGCTCTCGGTGCCCCGTTTACCGTGGCCGTAGAGCATCACCCGGCAACTCCGGTCGATCTTCTCTATGGCGAACGAACAGGGGAAGTTGTAGGTGAATATCCGCAATCCGGCTGACGGCGTCGAGGCGGACACCCGTTGGGACGCCGCGAACAGCGGGCGCAGGATCTCGCGCTTATAGCGGGCAGGGTCCTCCATCGCGGCTTCAGCGGGCTCTATGCGGTATCGATCTCGTCGCGAGTCACAATGCGGGTCCATGACGTAAAAAATCACCGGTATCTCACACGCCTTCGACTCGAACAGGGGAAGCATCTCGTCTGAGGCGTAGAAATTGCGAGTGAGGCCGAACATCGTGACCTCCTCGCGCGCGCCACTGACGCGCGACATCAGGTCCCGCAGCACATCGGGACCCGTCCTCGGCCACAGATGCGAGATCCCCGCCTCGCTGAGCGGGTCTAGCTCCCTTGTCGCGTCCTCAGCCGCCGGGCCGCCGTTGCGCATCATGGTGTGCGCGGTGTCCGAGGAGCGTGGCCGGAACAGCTCCTCGACGCTATACTCGGGAAACATCGCCTCGAGGACCCGGCAGGCGTCCGGGTAGGGCAGTCCGCGCAGGTCACCGCGTAGCCACCGGTAGAACTGGGCGTGCTGCGGCCAGCTTCCCTTGAGGTGCGGATCGATCGTTATCGCGACCTTGTCCCATTCTCGCGCGAACGTCGACCGTTTCTGCCAGTGCCGGGCGCGGAGTAGTTCCTTGAGGAGAGTCGACTCCCCGCTGCCGGTCGTCTCGGTGCTCATGCGGCCTATGTTAGCACCCTGACGAAACAGAGAAGATATGGCGGGGCATCGAGTGATCCGAAGCGGGACGCCGAAGCGATACCGAGGGCATGGGTCTCGCTGCCACTGTGGTCCCCGCGCCTCACCGAGGCGCCCACACCAGGTCTGCGGAGAAGGGAGTCGCGCTGTGACACTTCTGGGAACTCCCGACGTCCAGTTCGCGGTGCCGCGGCTGCGGGTCGGCCCCGATGTGGTCGACCCGCCCACAGCCCCCTTGCAGACCCCGGCCGTCCCGCCCCCGCCTCCCCACAGGTCCCCCCGGGCGGGACGGCCGAACCCAGCTCACGGCGGGACCGAAGATGATCCACAATGGCCTTCGGTCCCGCCGTGGTCCACCCAAGGATCCGCCACCACCCCGGCGCGCTACCACTGCCCGGCGTGCGAGCGGAGCATCTGATGCCCTGTTACCTGCGGTGCCGGTCAGCCGTGCGAGATCTGATCGTGGCGGGTGATGTACAGATCGCGGCGGAAGCACTCGCTGAGCGCGTCGTGGGCCGCGTGGACCTCGCCGAACGAGGGAATGTCGCTGGTCGAGAATTCCCACTCCAGAGATTCATCCCACCAGTCGAGATTGCGCCGGTTGCCGAGCCGGCTGCTGATCGCGACCCGGAGCGCGGCGTTGTCGTCGGTCCGCGAGTAGACCTCGAAGAGGATTCCCATGAAGGCCAGATAGGCATCGAACAACTCTGTGGAGAACAACACGCGATTAACGTACATGATCTCGTCGGCATCCCGCTTGAGGCGGATCGCGTCGGTCGGTGTGATCTCCTTCCACCTGCCGACGAATACCGCGAAACACAACAGCCGGTTCAGGTTCGGTGCCACCTGCTGGAAGATGTCCAATCGCCGCTGGATGACAGTCTGGTTCGCCCACTGCACCGACTCCAGCCGGTGCGTGGCACGGGAGACGACGTAGCCGACGCCGACCACGGCGACCGGGATCAGCGCGGACACCACCAGCTTGGCGATCTCCAGGCTGGTCCAGCTACCGCTGTCCATCGTGGCTCCCCATCACGCGCTGAGTTGATGACCTCACTGAGTTGATGACCTCACTGGGTTGATGACCTACTGGGCGTTGCGCTCAGGGGCGATGACGATGAGCGGGCGGTAATAGCCGGGGCCGTGCGGCTCGCCGACCAGGTGGCCGCCGGCTTCCACCCAGGCGTGAGCGAGGAAGGGAGCGGTGCGCACGCCGGTGCACCAGGTGGGCCAGACCCCACGGATGCGGCACAGCAGCGCGGTGGCCAACGAGCGCTGGAGGCAGTATCGGCCGCCGTACAGCACGCTGACGGCCAGGATCGCGTCGTGGGCGTCCTTGGCCTGCTGGTAGGTGGCCGGCGCGGCGCGGCGGCGCAGCCGGGTGAGCACGGCGCGGATGCGTCGGGGTGGTAGGTGAGCGAGCACGCGGGCGGCGCCGACGGCGATCAGAGCGGCGGGTCGCCGCCGAAACGGGAGTCTCCCGCCGCGCTGCACGATCTGCGGCTGGGTCATGGCGGCCCCTTTCCGTGGCCGGTCAGCAGTCCGGCGGTTCGGTGGCCGGTCAGCAGCCCGGCGGTGTGCAGGCGGTCCAGGAGCGCGGCGACATCGGCGGTGGCCCGCTCGGTGCTCACCGCGTGTCGGTCGGCCAGGCTCTGGGCGACGTGCTGGGGGGTAGCGCCCTCGAGCAGCAGCCGAAGGACGAGTGCGCCGGTGGCGTTGAGCTGCCAGTAGCGGCCGGCTCGCTCGTCGAGCAAGACCATGCCCTCGTCGGTGTCCGCGGTGGACACGTCAGCCCGCAATCGAACCGTCATCGTGACGCTCCCCTCGCGGTGGCAGGCGAGGCGGAAGGCAGGGTGCGCAGCCAGGCTTCGCACGCCAGGGTCCGGTCGAGTGCCACCCGATCCAGAGCGTAAGGATAGATCCCGAGACAGACCGCGCGCAGCGCATCGGCGTCGACCAAACCGAGCCGGGCCAGCACCAGGTCATCGAGCAGGCCGGCCAGCTGCGGGCGGGCGTGGCGCAGTCCGGCGTGCCAGTCGACGCTGAAGTCACCCTTGGTGGTGCGGTGCAGGACCGCAGCGGGCATCAGGTCGCGCATCGCCTCGACGATCAGTGGCTTGAACCGCCACGGGGTGCTGCGCTCGTGCAGGCGCACGGCCAGGCAGGCTTCGACCACCCGGTCGTCGAGGTAGGGGGCGGCCAGTGGTAACCCGGCGCGGGCCATGATCCCGGCGATGTGGCGGGTGAGGTAGCCCATCGTGCGCAGCTGTTCGAGGCCGGCGTGTTGGCCGCGGGTGGGGGCGAGCGGCGCCGCGCCGGCAGCCGCCGCGCGGAGCAGGCCGGCGGCCGCGTCGCGGGCGTGGGGGGTGGCCCAGGGCGGGACTCGCAACGCGGGGCCCCAGCCGAGATCGGGCAGATCGCAGTCCACGGGGGCAGCGGCAAGCTCGTCGACGGTGGCGCTCAGCCATGCTTGGTAGCCGCGGCGGTCGGCCAGGGCGCGCAGGGTGGGCGCCAGCGGCCAGCCGCTCACCGCGCGGCGGCCGCGCAGGTGGTGCGCCGCGATCCGGGGATGGGTCGCGGCGGTGGTGTGCAGGTAGGCCGCCGGGGCCTGCAGAACCTGGTCACCGCCCAACCCACGAAGATGCAGCCGGCTACCGCGTGCCACGAGCCGGCGGGTGACCGACGTGATCGAGGCATGGTCCCGGATGACGATGTGCGGCTCATCGGCCCCCACACCCCCGGCGCCGACATCGGCGTACATCAGGGGCAGCTGCCGCATCTCGAGGACGAGATGCTCGACGCCGCTCAGCCGGCCGGCGGCGCGGCGGGCCCAGCGGGCGTCGTCCTGGTCCGGATCGGCCGAGACCAAGGTCACCGCGATCACCTGGCTGTTTCCGCGCGCGGCCAGAAAGCACAGCGGAGTGGAGTCCAGGCCGCCGGACAGATCGCAGCTGATCGTCCCGCCCGCGCGGGTGCGGGCCTCGACGGCGGCGACGAGCGTCCGCGCCAGCGCGGGTGCGGCCTCAGCCAGCGGCACCACCGGCTCCGGTGGACGCCACCACCGCACCGCGCGAGCCGGCTGGCCAGGGCCGATGAGCAGGTAGCAGCCATCGGCGAGCGCCCGCATGCCGTGCCAGAGGCACCCGTCGGCTAAGGGGTGCGGAAGGTAGGGGTAGACCAGGCGGGCCGCCAACCACTGCTCGTCGACCGTGGCCCCGGCGAGACCGGCCAGGACGTCCGCCCGGTCCGCGGCCACGGTCACCCGCCCCACCTGGGCATGAAACACCCGCCGCAGCCCGGAGACACTGCCCTGCACCCGGACCTGGCCATCGAGGGCGGCCACCAGGTGGAAACTTCCGGACAGCCCCGCTCCCAGCCGATCCAGATCAGCCACCGTCCGCACCCGGTGGGCCAACGCCGACAGCGTCGCGGCGGTGACCGGACAGCACCCGATCACCGCCACCAGCACCCCCGCCACCCGCGCCGTGACCAGCTCATCGGCGGCCCAACAACCCAGCAGCCACGGCCGTCCCGAGGAATGGGCATATGCCTGGGGCGCATACGGCGCTAAGGCCGCGGCGACGTCCTGCGCAGCATCACAGTCGGGCAGGACCACGAACCAGGATTGGCCACGGTCTGGTGGACGAACAGTAGAGCGCATGACACGTTACCGTGAGTAATACGCGTTCCCGTCGACCACCGATCCCCGGCTATTGGCGCGGGTGATCACGGCGAAGTCACCGATCTCCTCGAGCATCGGGGGCTCATACACCTCTGGCTGTTCCGCGGGACTCTCGGTGTCATGGTCCGAGCGAATGTCCATCGTTGCACCTTCAACCTTTCGATCTCATGCCGTCACTGCGGGACCTTCGCAGAGTCAGCCTCCGCCTTCTTGATCATCTTGTCCTGATCGGTATCGGTACATGCCGGGCAAGTGAATTCTGCAACAGTCGTGTCGTCACTCGCGGAGATCAGGTTGGAGTCGGACCCGGGCAAGAATACAACCTTGTTGACCGCGGCGCTGTGGTGCCGGTCGAGCCTGACCGTCACGCCAGAGCTCACCTCCCAGACCTCGACCAGCCCCGCAGTGGTGCCCACAGCGAGCAGTCGACCGTCCTGGCTGAAAGACGGGGCACTGGACAGACGACCGTGCGCGATCAGCTCGTCGCCGACGGGCTTGCCGTCCGAGGTCCAGATCTTCACCGTGCCATCAGCCACTGTGCTGACCAGGTGCTGGCCGGAAGGGTCGAAGACCACACTGGTCGCACCGGGATGCTTCAGCCGAGTGAGTGACTCAGCGGTGTCCCAGCGCCAGAGGCTGACCCCGCTGTTATCGGTCACGGCGAGCAGCGGGCCGGTAGGGTCGAAGGCAACGCTGGTGGCGGGCTGCCCGCTGCCGGGGAGCGTGCGGAGCTTCCCGGTCCGGGCATCCCTGAGGAGCTTCCCGGTCTGGGCATCCCACAGATGGACGGTGCCACCGGTATCCCCTGCCGCGACCGTCCTGCCGTCGGGGCTGATGGCGAGGCTGACCAGGTATCCCGATGTCACCCGATACCCGGATGTCGGCAGCAGAGGTTTGTCGTACTCCGTCGGGAGAAGCGTGGGCGCGCCGGCGCCGCCCCAGGACCACAGCCCGGGGACTTGCTCCAGCCGCCCGAGGGTGAGGATATGGTGCGGTTCGGTCGGGTCGAAGAGCACCGCCTGGAGTGGTTTGTAGACGGGCAGGGACGCCACCGGAGGTTTCGTCAGGTGGCGCGGGTCGAGGATGAACGCGTGACCGTCCTGGCCCGCCGTCACAAGCCAGGACCCGTCGCGGCTGAGGTCCATGGTGGTGACCCGGTTGTCGTGCCAGGTGAAGCGCGGAACCGGGGGGAGTTCCCAGCGCCGCACCGTGCCGTCGATGCCCAGAGACATCACCACCGTAGACGTCACCACCGAGCCTCCCCGCAGGTAGATCACTCGGGTGGCCTCTCCGTTATGGGCGAGAAGTTCGTAGGTGGGGGCGATGGGAGACCTCCGACCCACCGACCAGACCAGGACACGCCCGTCGGCGCTGGCAGTGGTGATCCACTGACCATCGGGGCTGGGGGCCACATACCTGATGAAGTCCGTCTGTGGGGGCAATGATCTTTGCCATGATCCGTCGACGAGGTTGTACGTTCGGGCCTCCTTGTCCCCCGCGATAGTGACGGTCCCGGCCCGCTCATTGACGGCGAACTGCCGAGCTTCCTCGAGGTCTTCGATCGGGTACCGAACGGGATTCGACCCGGCTTGCCCGTTCCACACGACGATCGAGATCTTTCCGCTCCTAGGGTCTGGTGACAGGCCGACGACGGACTGCCCGTAACGTTTGAGCGCAAGGACTGGAGGATCCAGGGTGGATGACTCCGCGATCTGAGCGCCGGTTCGGGCGTCCCACACTCGCAGCTTCTTGTCGTCTCCGGAGGTCACAATGTGCTGCCCGTCGGCCAGAGGCACGGCGTCGTGCATGAGGCCGGGGAAGCACGCGAGCTGCTTTCCGGTCAGGGGAGCGTACGTTTCGGCGCTTCCTGAGTTGGAGACGACGAGGACGAGGCCATCCGCCGCGGACCCGATCCACATGACGGCGGTGGGCGTTAAGCCTGTTTCGTTGGTGATGGGGTGCGGTGAGCATTCTCTGCTCTCGATAGTGACGTGCCCTCCCGTCGCGGTATCGATCACCGCCACCGTGCCCCGGTCGGTCCCGAGCGCGACGCGGGACGCATCAGGGCTCACGGCCGACGCCCACCCCGAGGAGGTGACGCCGCTGGGCAGGTCAGCGGCCTTCGTCTCGCGTTCCAGGCGACCGTCGTCACCGAACACCCGGATGCCGCCGTGCGCGTCGTAGACGACGACGTGTCGGGAGTCCGGTGTGTTCTTCATGCCGATCATCATCGGGTTCGGCCCGGCGACCACCTGACTGTGCGGGCTCGACGCCGCGATCAGCACCGCCGAGCGGGTGTCCCTGTTGTCCCCGATCCCCCAGATCCCGTAAGCCTCGACCGCGCGCTGCAGGCTCTGCACGGGGTTGTAACCCAAGGCGGTGGCCGCGTCCCTCAGATACCCCCGTTGTCGCACCTCAGAGCGTCCCACCAGAACGAAAACGACGCTGACCAGGAGCAGCAGGACGGCTAAACCCACCGTGAACCGGGTGCGACGCAGCTCGCGGCGGACAGCCCGCTCCTTCGCTCGGGCTTCCTCTCGTTCAGCGATAAGCTGGCGTGATTCCTCGGTCCGCTCCCGGCGGCGGCGCCAATCGAGCACCGCGTCGCCCATGATATCGTGGAAGATCTCGTAGCGGGTCGGTCCGCCGAGCCTGGCGGCGAGCACCGGTCGCAGAATGCGTTGCGGCCCAGAGCACAGCGTTTCGAGGAGGTCGCGCACGGCCTCCAGCGGCAGTCCCGTCAAGTCGGCAAGGTCCTCGGCGGACAGCGAGATCTTCGTCCCCGACGGCGTGATCATATGCCGAAACACCGCGGCGGCGACATCGACCTGCGTGGGCGAGAGGCTGGCCATGACGTTGTCGAGATGGCTCTGGACTATCGTCTGGGCCCCGCCCAGCTCGTCTAGCGTGCTCTTGCGCAGTGATGACGATCCGGTGGCACGCTCCTGGTTCCACAGGCTGGTCAGCACGAGTTGCAGGTAGGGAGTCTCGATGTCCCCTCGGTCTGATGCGGGCTCGTCCGAGGCGACCCCGTTGGATGCTGTCTCCTCCGGCGCCATCTGCACCTGACCGGTGCGGAGCTGACCCAACAGATCCGTGATGAGGCCGGGTTCGATGGACATCTTTCCGTCGGGCGGCGCGAGGCGGTTGTAGCGATCGAGGGGACCCTCGATCGCGGCTCGAGCCTCGTCGCGGCTCAGGTGCGCTAGCCGGAATAAGTTGCTGAACAGGTGTGGCACCCGCTTCTGGAAAAGATCAAGACCGGCAAGGGCGTCCTCGCGGATCGCCAGCAGGACATGCACCGGCAGGTCTCGGGTACTCAGGATCCTGCCGAGCTCGGTGGCCAGTCCTTCCTCGCCGCGATCCATGGGGTGGTAGCGGAAGTACTCCTCGAACTGGTCGAGGATCAGGTAGACCGCCGAGATCCTGGACTGGCCTAGCACGTCGCGAAGCCAGGACACACTCAGCGTGGGCGCACCGGCGGCGTGCGCCCACGCACCGGTGCCGGCCACTCGTGACACCGCGGCACTGACCGCTGTCGCGATGCTCTCCCGTGAAGCGTCACGCCACGAGTTCACGTACACCACTGCCGCGCCGAGGATGCCCAGTTCGTCATCCACGTCGTCATCGATGTGGCGAAGCGCGGGCAACACACCTGCTTGCAGCACCGACGTCTTGCCGACCCCACTCGGGGCGTACAACAACGTCAGCCGCGATGCGGTGAGGTTGGCGACGATGAGGTCGGACTCACGCTGCCTGCCGAAGAAGTACGCCGCATCCTCCTCGCCGAAGGGCACCAGCCCGACGTACGGGCACCCCGGGGCGTCCCGGTGGGTCGCGTCCTCTGCCCGAGGGGGAGGACCGGTGGCGGTGGTCACGGCGTCACCCCGTATTACGCGGAAAGTCGCTCGTCGCCGTCGCCGTCGCCGTCAGCGGCGAGTCGCTGTTCGGCGGCTGCGACGAAGTCTTCCACTCTGACGCGAAGGCTGTCGACGCCGCGCTGGCTCCACGCAGGGCGGTCGATAGGGTCCGGGTCGGGCTGGATCGCCCAAGCCTGGTAGGTCTTACCGTCCTGCTCCTCCCGCAACCGGTACAGCATCGCCCGGACGTTCCAGTCGCGCAGGCTGTACCCTAGGAAGAGGAAATGGCTTTTCCGGAGTTTCGCCGCGAGCATGACCGGAAACAGACTCGCGACATCGGCTCGGGCGAGGTAGTCGATGTAGTGATCCTCGGTGATCACGAAACTGTCCTCTCCGCGAACCCGGTCCACCGCGCCGTGAATCTTCACGATGACGGCCCGTTGGTCGAGCCGGAGGTCGTGGTATTTATTCGGCACTTCGATCACGGTCGGTTCGCCACTGACCGGTTTGCCATCGATATAGGAATCGACGGTGCGGTGGCGGAACAGTCCGCGATCTCTTCCTCCGGCGATGTACGTGACGAGATCGTACGGCTCATGTTTTTCTTCGAAAGCGCTCTCGAGGGAGTCGTCATAGTTGGTCGTCACAATGAGCATGCATTCACGGACTTCCCCCGCTTCACGGGTACGGCGAGACAGTTCGACGAGGAGGCGGTGCAGACCTGTGGGCTGGTAGGCCGCGTCGAAGATCTCGTGGAGCTCATCGTAGAGCGATCCTTCCCCCTCCAGCGTCGCCACGTACTGTGACACCCGGGCCAGGTCGTCGCTGTCGAGCTTCACGTTGTCCCCGTGCAGGGCCAGCTTGGCGTACCGGGCCAGCTCGGCGGCCAGCTCCCGCCCGCTGGGCAGATACCGGCCCCGCTCCCAGGAGACGCCCGGCGGCCGCTCGGACAGGTTGGCCCCGGCGCCGAGCACCGGAACCACCTTGCCTTTCAGCAGAAGTCGGACAATCCGGTCGTATTTCAGCTCCAGGTCATCAGACATCGCGCACACCCCGTCATACTCTCTATTCACGAGTCCAGTTGAGCTGGTTCGACACCTGCATGCTCTCACTCGTCCGCCGGCTCACACCAGCAATCCCAGAAAGAAGAGTACGAGCAACGCTCGGTAGTACGTCGTCACCCAACCCTGATCGGGTGAACTGCCGTCACTCAGATGTCGCGGCCCGCTCGCTGAGCAGTTCGCGGCGTCGGAGTATCCGTCGCGGTGCGGCCCGCACACCTGCGCGGTGTTTCCGTAACTCGTTGTCGGTTGTCATGACCCGGCGTGCGGGGCGCGGGTGGTGGCTCTAGTTCCCTATCATTTTTGGTGTCTGTGCTGGTGGTGACTGCGGCGTGAGCGGGCTCCCGAGACGGGGAGATCCTGGTCCGTCGACGCACTGAGCGCACGTCACAGCTCACCAGGCGTCAGGCTCCGCGGTAGGTGCCGAAGGTCCACAGGGTGCCCTCCTGGTCGCGGACGGTGAACCCACGCGAGCCGTAGTCCTCGTCGTGAAGACCGCGGACGACCTCCGCACCGGCCGTGGTGGCTCGCTCGAACAGCGCGTCTGGCGTCTCGGTGACCACATAAATCGATGTCACGCCAGGCTTCAATCGGCCGAACACGCTGTCGTCGGAGGTCGAGCCGAGCATCACGCCACCACCTTCAGACCAGCGCAACTCAGCGTGGGCGATCTCCCGGCCGCCCTCCCCGGGCAGGCCAGATGGTGGGTGCCGGGGTCTCGGTCACTCCATCGAGGATGCACCCCCTGGGGTTCGCCGTCGAGGACGGATGGGAGCTCCTCGGCACACCACCGCGACGGCGCGCAGCCCACCGGCTCGGACTGTGACCCGCTTTGCCCGATCGAGGGCACGCTGTGTAGGCTGTCCGTCTGGCGGCCTCGAAGGGCCCCGGGAGGCTTCGCCTAGTCTGGTCTATGGCGCCGCACTGCTAATGCGGTTGGGGGTTACGCCCCCTCCCGGGTTCAAATCCCGGAGCCTCCGCAGACAGCCGGATACCACTCTGGCTGACAACAGAACAGGCGCCCGTAGCTCAACGGATAGAGCATCTGACTACGGATCAGAAGGTTGGGAGTTCGAGTCTCTCCGGGCGCGCAGGTCAGAAGGGTGTCCCGCGCGGGACACCCTTTCTGGGTCTCAAATAAGGTCGTTCCAGCCGGGATCCATGCGACGGTTGACCACCTCCTTCAAATCCTCCTGGAACTGTTTCCTGCGCTCGGCGTCGTCGTTATTCGGCATAGAAATGTCGGGGTAGTTGTGCAGAAACGCACGCAGCACCCGCAAGTCGTCATCGTTGGGCAGTGTGTGTAGCAGCTCACGCAAGGCATCTGCCGAGCTGGAAATCCACAGGCCGTAAACCTCCGCGACCCTTGCCAAGACTGTCGACTCGAACACAGCTCGCCGTTAGTGTGCAAGCGCCTTGTTGGAGTCGAGAGCGGTCCGTTTCGCCGTGCGGACCGCCCAAACCAGGCCAGGCCTGCGGCGACGACTGCGGCAAACGCAGAGACCACCGAGACCATGAACGAGACGTAGTCCATTCAGTCGTGGTCGATCATCAGGGGCAGTGCCATAGTGACCAAGTCTGGCCGACTCGCCTTCGACAACCTCCAGCTACCCCACCAAAGGACCGTCGGTTCCGGGCTCGGCCCACCTGTTGGTACCACCGAGCACGACCGGAAGGTCCGTTCTCGCGCCACAACGAAGATCGGGTTCCTGCCTGACCGGGGCTGGGCGACTCGTATGACAGTTTGGCTGGTTGTAGATTCTCTGTTCGAAAGCGTGTGAGGCTAAAGCCGCTGCGAAGATCCGGTGGCGCCCCCGGGTCGATGCGTGCCCGCTGGCACGCCGGGAGGTCTAGCCCGAGGTGAAGCGGGCCTTCCGGCCCACTTTCGGCAGGTGTCGGGGTTGATGGCTAACGGTGATAGACGGTGCTGCGGTGGTCGATCCGTAGCACTTGGATGACATCTGGATTGTCAATGATGGTGTACACCACGCGATAGCTGCCGCGCCGGGCCGAGTGGTAACCGGCTAGTTTCCCGGATAGCGGTTTGCCCAACTTGCGTGGGTTCTGCGCCAGTGGTCCGGTGAGGAACTCCCAGATGGCTGAAGCCACCCCGAGCAGGAGTTGCTCGGCCAAGGCGCAACTCGCGGCGCGTGAGAGCCGGATCTCGTGGCCCACGCTCACTCGTGCCGGTGCTCGGGGCTGTGCTCGGAGGCACGGCGGCGTGCCAAGAGGCCACCCATGTCTGTGGCGGTAACGTAGTCTCCGCGGGCAACCTCGGACTCGGCCTGGCGGATCTGATCCAGCGCACCGGGCGTGGAGAGGATATCCAGGGTCTCCTCCAGAGACGCTAGTTCCTCGGCTGAGATCAACACCGCGACGGGCTGGCCGTAGCGGGTGATCGTTACGCGGCTGTGGGTGCGGTGCACGTCGGCCACGTACTCCGAGAGGTGGTCACGCGCATCGCCCAGCGAGGTGGCCGTCATCCTCCTAGTGTAGCCAATACTCGCGCCAAGACGAGAGGGAACGGCCGACTTCCTTGAGCCGGTCGCGTTGGCCGACCAGGCTACGACGTGGAAGAGACTCTGCGACGTCGCCCGTCCGGCCGCCCTGCGATGGGGGCGACATCCGCGTGACACCGCCGTATGCCGTCACCGTGCTGTTTGGCTGGCCTGCTCAGCGGGACTGCGTGGAGGAGCTCAGTTTGGGTCTCATTCACCGCAGGCCGCTATCGGCCGGGTTCGTTCGGCAGAGCCTCCTAATGTGCGGATTCGCTTCCCTCGTACAGTCACGGACGCGGTTTCGAACAGCTACGGATCAGAAGGTTGGGAGTTCGAGTCTCTCCGGGCGCGCATCGTCTACAGCCACTTCGAACAGCAGCGAAGCGAGTAAGACCGAGTCAGGTAGTGCAGGATGGATCTTTGTCCATTGGACTGTCCCTACGCCGCTGCCGCATCCTTGTGACGGGCTCGCTGTTCAGCAAGATCCAGGCGCGGCCTCAGCGGGAGGTCGTGCAGCTCCGGCGGGACCGGTCTGGTTCGGACGCGCCACGTCCGCGAAGTGGCGTGTTCCCGTCCGAGATACGTGACAAGATTCAGAGGTGATGGTTTCGCTGCTCGATCGCCGCGTCTATGGCCTTTCGGACGTCGACCGGCTTCTCACGCTGCCACCTGGCACGGCACGTCGGTGGATCGACGGCTACGACCGTGGCGGGGTGCACTACCCGCCGGTTGTTCGAGCCGAACGCACCCACGACGAGGACGTGACATGGGGGGAGTTCGTCGAGACGAGGTTGCTCGCCGAATTCCGCGCGCGCGGTGCGTCCATGCACCGCCTGCGTCCCGCTGTGGTCCGGCTGCGCGAGGAGTTCGGCACGTATCCGCTCGCGCAGGCCAGGCCGTTTCTCGACATCGACGGCCGCGAGCTTGTCCGTGATGTCCAGCAGGAGGTTGGTATCACCGGCCATGAGCTGCTTGTTGTGGTCCGAAGCGGGCAAGCGATGATGTCTGCCCCGGTGAAGAGCTTTGTCGGCGATCTCCGGTATGTCGGCGACACTGACCGCGAGGTGAGCGCCGTGGTCCCGGTGCGATTCGGGGGGCTGGTCACGCTCGATCCGCTGCATCAGTACGGGCGACCGGTGGTGCGGGCGGTGCCGACGGAGGTCGTCGCCGAGCAGTTCCGAGCCGGCGAGTCCACCGAGACGATCTCCGGCCTGTTCGATCTCACGGTCGCTCAAGTGGAGCAGGCCTTGCGCTTCGAGCTGAGCCTGGCGCGGACCGCCTGAAAGACACTCGGGGAGGTGGCGCTTCGGTGGTTCGTGGATGAGAGTGCCCTTGGCCTCGACAAACTGCTTGCGAACACAAGGGGCGATGTCATCTACGCTGGTCATCCCGACCTGCCAGAGCTTCCGCTCGGAACCATCGACGTCGGATGGATGCCGATCGTGGCTGAACGCAACTGGGTCGCGATCCGGCGTGATCGCCGCATTCACACCAGGCCGCTGGAAGTGCGTGTCTTCAGCGAGGTCGGCCTGCGTACGGTGTGGCTCGGCGGAAAGAAGGACATGGGCTCACACCAGCAGCTCGACCTCGTCACCCGCCACTGGCAGGCGCTTGAGGACCGCCGGGAAGAGCTCGGCCCAGGTCCGTGGAGTGTCACGCTGTTGGGCGGTGGGCTCTCAACGCGGGTCTGGCGACCAGAAGCCTGAGCGCTTCTCGCAACAGGTGTGTTGTCCTTCGTATCGAGGCGTGACACCGAGGCCGACTGTGGCGGTCCGCCGCTGCGCGCGGCCTCGACGCTGGCGTGGATCTTGTCCATTAGACTGTCCATTAACTCCAGTCCTCCGGGTGCTTCTGGCGCCTCGGCGGCGTAACCATGGCAAGCAAAATGCCAGGTAGTGCTACTACTATCGGGTGAACTTCGCACTACGGATCAGAAGGTTGGGAGTTCGAGTCTCTCCGGGCGCGCAGGTCAGAAGGGGTGCCCCACGTGGGGCACCCCTTCATGGGTCTCATTGGGTCTCAATTGACCATCTGACTAGTGCGCGAAGGGGTCGTCGTCCTCGGGTGCCTTCCAGGGCAGTCCACCGATCTGCGACGCGATCAACTGCCGCAGCTCGTCAGGCACACGCATATACCGCTGGGCCGTATCGATTTTTGACCAGCTCATGACGTCCACATAGTTCACCCAGTCGATGACACCGTCACCAACCGCTCCACAAACACGGAAGCGATCGCGCCCCTGGTGGCCTCCGGCGCCTCCCGTGCGAATGGCCTGAACTCCGCGGTAGCCTGATCGATCAGCGGCGTCAGGAAGGTGATGTACCGCGAGATCGTAGACGATTGAGGAAACCGATGCTCTATCCCCTGAGCTACGAGGGCTGACCTGCGGCCTTGTTCGGTCCGGAGCCTACCGTGCCGGCTCTGGTCCGCGTCTGGTCCGCGGGGCTAGCTGCTGGGTCAGTGCGGTGAAGCGGGCCGGCATCGCCTTGGTCGTTGCCACTCCCTGCTCAACGTTGCCCAGGACGGTCTTGCTCTCATCCAGCGGTGGTGCCTGCAGCAGGATTCCGACGCTGACACCGGGCGCCAGGGTGGCCTCGCCGTGGGACGGCTGCTCCACACTGGCCATGATCTTCAGCACGGTGGACTCGCCGGCACCGTTGGGGCCGACCACCCCGATCATCTCGCCGGGCAGGAAGGCCAGGGTGATGTCATCGAGGATCAGCGTGTCACCGCGGGACACCGTATCCTGTTCATCAGGAGGAAGCGATGTACGACCTAGACGAAGTAATGAGAGACCGTCGATCGACACGGCTGTTCCTCCGGCACAAGCCCGTGCCGCGAGAACTCTTAGACGAAGCCCTCGCCCTCGCGATTCGCGCACCATCGAATTCGAATATCCAGCCCTGGCATGTCGTCTTCGCATCCGGCCCGGCACGCGACCGACTCGTCAAGGCTCTCCTGGAAGAAGCGGAAGCCGGCTCACCGCAAGTCCCGGCGCTGCCCGCGGCCTTCGCGCACCTGCGCCGCGATCTGGGTGCCGCCGTGTACGGCTCGATGGGTATCGCCCGTCACGACGCTGAAGCCCGACGCATCGCCGTATTGCGCAACTGGGAATTCTTTCGCGCACCACTGGCCGGCATCGTGTGCATGCACCGCGACCTCGATTACGTCGACAGCATGGGAGTCGGAATGTTCCTCCAAACCCTGCTGTTGGCGCTGACCGCCCGAGAGCTCGCAACCTGTGTCCAACAATCGATCGCCGGATACCCCGACACCATCCGAGAGCAACTCGACATACCTGACGACATGCGGATCCTCTGCGGCCTCGCTATCGGATACCCCGACCCCGACTTCCCAGGAAACGCGCTACGCGTGGGGCGGAATCCCATCGACAAGAACATCGTCTTCATTAACACGGAGCAAACGGGAACGAGCGCCTAACGGGCGGCGGGGGCTCGGTTCGGCGCTCAGTTCAGCCGAGTTCAGACCACTCCCACCGCTTCCCTCGTCTCTGCCGGCCTGGGCCCGGCGACCCCCTGTACCTCACCGAACACAGCCGAGTGGAATTGGAAATCGTGGTCGGTTGACAGCCCGCCGTCCTGGTCGGAGATCGCCGATGCGAAGGGAGACGCGGCCCTCGCGGAGTCCGTCTCAGTTTCCGTCTCAATTCACGCTGGTACGGGGGGACCCCCCGCGTGTCAGCCGTCGCTCAACCCGCAGGCCAGCGAGCACCAGAACGGTCCCGAACGGTGGGGGACGGACCTCGAAAGCACGTGGCCTAGCGCTAGCGCCCCGTCTCCGAGGTGCTGCCCGCCCGACCCGGCGAAGCTCCCACGATACCGGCCGCCCCACGTACCAGATTCATGCCAGATAGGAGGGGCAGACCGGGGAACGGCGGGGAACGGCGGCTACGAAGCACCTACCGCGCTGTTCGGAGAGTTCGCAGGTGAGCCCACGAGTAGAGTGCTGAACGTCCAAGCTGGCCATGCGGGTTCGATTCCCGTCGCCCGCTCCAGCTCCTCGACTACCCGAAGCGGCGACCTTTCCCGATCTTGATTTTCCCGCTTTCGGAGACCTCGCCGTCTGTGGTGGGCTGGTGCTAGCCGGATGATAGGCGCCGGCTGGTGCTGTTGCCAGCTGTAGTGGGCGGCATCGCGCTCATCCGGTGAGTCCATTGATGCCGGCGCTGGTCGACCAGAGAGGCGGGGATTTCGGTGGCGAGCATGAGAGTAGTGGTGGTCACGGAAGCGGGATCGGATTTCGCACTGGAGGAGCGTGACGTTCCCCAGCCTGGGTTCGATCAGGCGCTGGTGCGGGTGCATGCGTGCGGCGTGTGCCATTAACCCCGCAGCTCAGGACCGGTTTATTCGGGACCGGAGCCGGTCGTGCTGACGTCATTGCAGACCGTGCGCTGACACCTTGGCTCAATGCCGCTAAGTTTAGAGTCTTCCGACGTCTATTTCCGCAGGTCGGAAGCCCGCTGGAGCCCCTTATCTTAGTGGCATTGCACCTTGGCTACACCGGCGCCCAAATGATCGACCTCCTCACCCGCCGCGCCGCCGCGCTCAACTTGCCGATCGCGAACCCGGCGAGCCTGAAGACCAAGTTGTCGCGATGGGAGAACGGGAAAGAACAACCCAGCGAGATCTACCGGCGGCTGTTCCGCGAGATCTACGGCCGCACCAACGCTGAACTCGGCTTCCCCGACGAACCCGAAGAAGACCCCGAAGCCACCGAGCTACGGTCCCGGCTCGCCGTCGACCGTACCGTCGACCGGGATACTGTCGAGGTCTTCCGCCATCAGGTCGACCACGCCCGCCACGTCGACCGGCGCTTCGGCGCCCTCACCCCACTCCGCACCCAGCTCGACCAAGTACAGCAACTCCTGACCTACCGCGCCGGACCGCAACTGCCCGCGCTGGCCGGGGTCCTGGTCGAGGCAGCCACCCTCGCCGGGTGGCAGGCGCTGGACCGCGCCGCTCCCGGCCAAGCGTGGACGCATGACGAACGCGCCAGAGCCGCCGCTCACGAGGCAGACTCACCCGCGCTGCTCGCCCACGCCACCGCCGGACACGCACATGACGCGCGGCGAGCCTTCGACACCGCGAAGGCCCTGCGCCCGGCCGACCCCATCGACCCCACGCTGCCGTTCCTGTTCCTCGGCGACTCCCACCTCGACCGCTGGCGCGGCAACGCCCTCGCCCGGGTCGGCGCACCCGAGGCCATCGACCAACTCACCACTGCCCTCGCGCGACTCCCAGCGGACTTCGTCCGCGCCCGCATCGGCCTGCTGGTCGACCTCGCCTACGCCCACGCCGCCGCTGGCGACCGCGACGCCGCACTCGCCCACGCCCGACAGGCCCGACGCCTCGCTGGACAGATCAAATCCGACCGGCACCAACGACGGCTCAACCGCCTCGTACTACCCGGCAGCGGTAGCGCCACCACGTGAGGCCAGGTAATACAGCAACGCGACCAGCGTCCCCGACCCGAGCAACTCCTGCCGCTGCACCAACTCCGGCACCCGGGACAGCGGCACCCACTCCACCCGGCCGACTTCTTCCGCGTCGGTCGGCTCCCCGATCCGCTCCGCCCTCCGCCACAAAAAGACATCGACCGGGGCCGTGACCTGCCCCGGTAGCGGCTCGAAACTCACCAAACGTTCCGGCTCACCGAGCGGACGCCACCCGCTCTCCTCTTCGGCCTCCCGCGCCGCCGTAGACGCCGCGTCCTCACCCCCATCGACCAAGCCACCGAGCAGCTCGTATCCCCACTGCTCCGTGATGAACCGGTACCGCCACAACATCAACGCCCGGTCCTGATCATCCACGATCAACGCCACCGCGATCCGACCCAGGTGCACCACGTGGTAATCCCACCGCTCCCCGTTCGGCGCTTCGACGTCCACCAACCCCAACCGCACCCACCGATTGTCATAGATCGTCTTCTCGCCAAACCGCTGCCACCCGCCGCGCTGCTCCGCCACCTCCGCAGCGTAGGCGCGTGCACAGCAACACACAGACAGCACAGTCTGCTTCGCCGACCCTGGACGCGCGGCGGGTGAGAGCCCGAAGAATGAATTCGACGGTTCGCTCCAGTCGCTCGCGCGTAACGCCGTACTGCAGGATCTCCAACAGCGCCGCCCACCGTTTACAGGTGGCCACCCGGCGTTTCAGCTCGCTCACCGAGGTCCTCACCCGACTACGCGCCCTGCCCACAGCACCCTGAACCGGCCATACCGGCCCCGAACACCCCCGAACCCCATGCACACGAGGCGACATTCGGGTCTTGGACCTGCCCCCATCCAATCAACACCAGAAAAAAGACGCAAAATTATCAACACTCTAAGTCGGAGATCAACTCATCGCGCTACTCGCGGATTCGGGTCTGAATAATGCTCGATGAAGGAACCGCCGAGCCACGGCTTCTCGCCGGGAAACAGGTCCGCCAGCGCTGCGCGTCTGAGGTCGAGCCCCCACGACTAGCCCCAGGGGATCGGTCACGATCTGTCATCAGGCGATGTGGAACATAGCAGTAGTGGCTGGTGCCAACGCTATGAGACGTCCGGTGCCCGACCATCCCGACGAAAGTCTCGTCCATTAGGTGGGGATGTCAGGAAGGCCGGGGTCGTACTCGGGATAATGGCGTGTGCAGACCCACAGGAACTCTCCGGCCGGCGCTTGAACCCGGCGTAAACCACCGAAAGCGCGCCCGGGGTCATTGCGGAATAGCAGTGTGCGGAAGCTGCGTAGTGCTTGACCTTCGACAGGACTGAGCTGATCCGTTCGAGGCTCGTATGGCTCTACATCGCGCTCATGTTCACCGACGTGCTCGGGTAGCTTGTCCACCAGAGTTTTCATGAGTTCAATATCGTGTTTGGCGTGCTCGATCTGCTCTTTAGACATTTCGACACCGGCGACAGCTGCGGCTATCGGCACGGCCACCCTGAGTGTTTTGAGGACAAGGTGGGCGTAGGGCGCGATGTCGACCAGCCAGTTTTTCGGTTGTCGGAGGTGGTAGGTGGCGGCTGGCCAGGTATGCCAGTGGCCGGGGTGCTCGCACCACAGTGCCAAGGTGTAGCGCTCTTCATAGAATTTCATCCTGCGGAATCCGGTCGGACGTTGGGGTGTCAACGTGAACAGGCGAGGACAGTCGGTCACTTCGGTGGCGAGAGTCTTGATGATTGTGCGCACGGAGTCGGCGGTTTCCGCGCTGAGACGCTGGACCTGCCCGATGCCGTCAGAGAGGGAGCTGATCTCGTGGTGCAAGCGTTCGAGTTCTGGTTTTAGGTTTGGTGCGGGAACGGCGAATCCGGTGAGCAACTGGGAGACGTCGTGGTCGGTAAGGCATTGGAGGCAGCTGTGGCTGGTTCCACCGCTTTCCCGATAGCGCAGGAGGCCGGTAAGCGGGAACTCGCCGTCACAGGCGCTGCCGTCGGAAGGTCGACACGGGCAGGGAATGAGCAGTTGGTAGTCGAGACCGGGCCAGCGCTTCCTGATGAGGTGTTCGATGCTGTCGCGTAGCACATTGAAGAGCATGTCCGGCGATGGTGCGCGCACCTCAATGACCAACCGAGTGTCGGCCCGCAGTTCCAGCAGCGCTTCGGAGGCGTAATCGGCGATGGGATGGCGCAGGAAGACGCCGCTGCGCCAGTGTTTTCCGATCGAAGCATCATGATGGCGTACCGTCAACCACGCGATCAAACCGGGGGCCGGCTCGATGAGCTTGCAAATCAGTGAGATCGCACGGATGCCATCGGGTACCGGTGTGCGGGCCTCCCACGGCAGTTCGGGCCGTTCATGCGGAACGAGTTGGGCAACCAGACTACGGTCCTCGCTGTCGTCCATGCGGTAGGAGACGTCGAACTTCTCCATCAGACGTAGAAAGTAGGGGTGATAGCGGGTCGGGTACCCGGATCCGTCTGGCCGTTCCCGCCAGATGTCCTTCAGACGTGCATGGTCGAGGACTCCTTGCGCCTGCCGCGTCGGCCGGTCTTCGAGTACGTGACTGATGGCCTTGGTCAGCCATTCGGGATTGAGCACGACGAGGTCGCGCAGGCCTTCGTTGTCGCCGTAGTAGATAACCTGACCGAGGTCGTGCATCAGGTCAAGCAGAGTGCCGACTTGGCGGCCGGTAACGTCACAGCGTTTACATACGGCGACGAACTGCTCGTAAGGGATCTGCGGCTCGGACTCCGCGAGTACCCCGATCTCTTCCCTGGCCGCTATCCAGCGCCGGCTGAGCAACCGCCCCATCTGCGGCAGACCGGCAGCCTCACCAGCGATCATCTTGCGAAGCTCGCCGACCCCGTTGCCGCTCAGGTTGTCGATGGCGCATTGACCGGCCAGCATTCCCGGCAGCGTCCGTTGCAGGTGGGGAAAATCAAGCTCGGGCTGGCGCTCATCGCTGTGCGTCGCTACCACAATGGCCCTGCACTCTGAGCCGACACGAAGTCGGATACGACGCAGCCACCCCTCTACCTCGTTCTGTTCTTGACCCTCGCGCGCGTTCCACACCATGAGATACAGGGCGCGGCGGCTGAAAAAGAACTGGTGGGTGATCCGGTACACCTCTTGCCCGCCAGAATCCCACGTCCAAATCGTCATATCCACATCTCGACCGGGATGACGAAGCATCAAGGGACGGATCTCGACGCCATGAGTGGTCTTCCGGTTCTCCACGAACGGGTCACCGAGTAGCGAGGCGACCAGCGAGGTTTTACCAACATTGCCCTCGCCGACCAGCAACACTTTTGCCTCGAACTGCGCGACTACGTCTTCGAGACTGTCCAAATACGCGGCGAGTGTATCAGAACCTCGACTGATCAGCTCCGACAACGGGTCGCAAAATGGATTGACGCCGAGGTCGAGGTCGAGCCCATTCTTCAGCAGTGGCGCCAATTTGGGTGGCAGAGCGGTCAGCTGGTTGATGCTGAGGTTCAGTGTCTGGAGGTTGGTGAGTTGGGCGATCTCAGGTGGCAGGGTGCTCAGCTCACGGCCAGACAGATCAAGCTCCCCCTGGCGGCCAGCCTTCCGAAATTCGTCAACTGCCATCTTCGCCAGGCTCCCATCGCCGACATGGATGCTTCGCATCGAACCAGATGCCGGACGGTGTCAGGCACCGAGTGGTGGAGGTTGTCCCAGATGTTGTTGGACTTGAGGTGGCGGTCCCCGACCTGATGCCTGCCGCGCGGTACGTGTTGGGCGACCTCCAAGTCGACCCACAAGAAGGGGACCGTCATGAAGACGGTATCGGCTCTGCGTGTTGTTCCGAAGGACGGCGTGGCTGAATTGCCGGATCTGCCCGTTGCGGTCCGTGTCGCGTTGCGCGACGTGACCGCCGTGGCCCGGGATGAGCTGTTGGCGATGAGCGTGGTCACCGGGCTGCAGGTGATGGCCGCGATGACGGACGCCGCGATCACCGGGCTGGCTGGCCCGCGCGGTCGCCACGATCCGAACCGGCACGTGGGTCGGCACGGTACCGCCCGGTCGTCGGTGACGTTGGGGGCGCGGCGGGTTCCGATGGACCGGCTCCGGGCGCGCACTGCCGACGGGCGAGAGGTGGCACTGTCCACCTTCGCCGCGTTCTCCAGTGATGATCTGTTTGCCGAGACGGTGATGAACCGAATGCTGGCCGGGCTGGCCTCCCGCCGCTTCACCGCCGGCTCGGAACGGGTCGGTGAGTAGATCGAGGCGGCGGGCAGCTCCACGTCGCCCTCGGCCTTGACGCTGGCGTGGATCTTGTCTCAATTGACCATCTGACTAGGCACGCGAAGGGGTCGTCGTCCTCGGGTGTCTTCCAGGACAGTCCACCGAGCTGTAGCGTGATCCGCTGCCGCAGCTCGTCAGGCACATGCATATACCGCTGGACCGTATCAATTTTGACCAGCCCATGACGTCCACTCAGCTTCCCCGTCGACGACACCCTCACCAACCGCTTGACAAACATAGAAGCGTCACGATGTGGTCGACCGTGACAGCACATTCGGCCGGCAATTCCTCAACATCACGGAAAGACAGGCCGTAGCGCAGGTACCATCGGACCAGCAGCACGATGACCTCACGGGGGACGCGGAACCCAGCGATGCTCGACCTAGGCGGAGGTACTCGACGGTGGCGACGCATCAGCTCAACCTGCCTGACGCTGTCATCTGTCAACGCAACAGTCCTGGTTCAGTGCGCTCGACCTGTCGCGATCCGCATCCCTCTACCGGATGAGCACCGCGATCATCCGTCGCCGCCCCGCCGGCTGCGGACGTCGGGAGACCGGTGGCGGCGTGTGCCGACGTTTGTGGCACGTCGACTGCTGGCGGACGGACTGTTTGCGGTTCTCGCACCACGGCAGCCCGTCATTGCCCGTCGGCTGGCCGGCTGACGTGGTGGAGTCGCCCGCGCAGTGGGGTGCTGGACCGCGGCACGGGCAGCTCCTGATCCTGGTGGCCGGGCGAACACCGGCGCCGGATACGGCCCGCGAGCGAGGAGATCGTGTTGCCTGGGGTAGGAGCCTTGTTGCGGGTCAGCCCCGGTTGTCGGGATGTCGGCGTTGAGTCGCTCGCCACGGAGCTGTTCATAGATCGGCATCGGGTTCACGGGGTAACACCGTAGAGACAGCTCCGCTGGGGCGGCATGCACACGGGTATGGACAGGCTGTGGATGGGTGCGAGAGATCCGGAATCCGACAAACCCGCCCGGTCCTCTATCAGCGGGAACGTAGGTGTGTTAATCCGTAATCGACGCCACTGTGCGCGTCATGGTGCTCCTGACGGCACTGTTGCCTGGGGGGATCACGGGTTCGGGCAAGGTGGGGTGATGCGCCGTTGCTCTCGTCGTGTACCTCCGCCTCAGTCTGGTTTCGTTGGGTTCCGGTTCCCCTGTGAGGTCATCGTGCTGGCGCTGCGCTGGTACCTGCGCTACGGACTGTCCTACGCGACGTGGAAGAACTGCTCGCCGAACGCGGCATCCGACTGGATCACGTGACTGTGTTCCGGTAGGTGCAGCGGTCCACGCCACTGCTCATCGACGCGGCCCGGCCCTGTCGACACTGCCCGACCAATGAGACCTACGTCAAGGTCGCTGGGCGGTGGGTCTACCTGTACCGCGCGATCGACCAGTTCAGGCAGGTCATCAACGTCATGGAGGGTTATTCAGCCGGCCGTGTAGAAGTGTAGGCCGATTACGGTTGAGATGGTTGTCGCGAATGTTGCAATGGGGCGACGGTAGTCGGTGTGCATGATTCTCCAGGTCTTGAAGTTGGCGAT
>JBOHFI010000070.1:0-24099 GCA_050699595.1 Pseudonocardiaceae bacterium
TGGGACCCTCACGAGGGCTCACATCGAGCTACTAGCGGGCAGGCTAGAGGCTGCCCGATGCGCGGGCCAGCTTACGAGCCCTCGCCCCAGGTCAAGGCCGGTGTCGCGCTCACCGTTTGAACTCAAGCAAGTATTTGATCTACAACATGGAGCAGCTCGGAGGATTCGGGGAAGTCTAGTTCCGGAATGTGTCCGCCGTTGATGTATTTCTTGGACATCACGAGCAGGCGGTTAACAAGATTTCCCCACCCGGAGGCAAGTTCATCGTTGATCCGTCTCACCAACTGTTTGTCGTCAAGTTCAGTATCGTTCGCTTCGGGAAGCTCTGAAGCAAGTGCGTACCGAAGTGCGTCCGCCGACATCCACGACAGATAGTCCGCAGCGGTGCGCCCCACTCCGGCAGACTTCGACGCCTTGCGACCGCCGAGGATAACGTACTGATTTGCGGGAACATTCGTCGGTAGCCGGAGGCCGCCGTGTGCTCGTAGCATGCCCGGCCAGATGACTGTATGAAAAGGAATATTGTCTTTGCCCACAAAATATACGGACTCGACCTCTTCGTCGCCCGACGCCCACCAGTCCTGCCACTCTACGCCTTTCCTCGCGCAATACTCAATAGTAGCGGACAGATAACCCATCACGGCTTCGAACCACACGTAGATTCGCTTGTCCTCGCCAAGCCCCCACTCGGCTGGCACCGGAACACCCCACGTAAGATCACGAGTTATCGGCCGGTCGAGCAGGCCTCCCCGCACAAAAGCTTCTGACCACTTCCGCACTTGGACACGCCACTGGTCCTTGGTCGATATCCATTCAGCAAGCTCGTCTTGGACGCTTGACAAGCGGAAGAAAAGATGCTTCGTCGAACGGAGTACCGGTGGCGTGCCACTGAGGCGGCTTCGTGGATTTACAAGCTCATGGGGGTCAAGGTGCGCCCGCAGCTCTCGCACTGGTCCCCCCGCGCGTCGGGGTAGGCGCAGTGCGGGCAGGTACCCTCAACATAACGATCCGGCAGGAACCTTTTACGGTGCTCGTCGAAAAATTGTTGGCTCTCTTTCTCGTAGATGTACCCCCGGTCCGCGAGCACTTTGATAAATTCATGAACGACATCTTCGTGATTCTTGGTCATCGTGCTGGTGAATAAGTCGAAATCAATTTTCAGGTCTCGCCAGAGATCAAGGAAGCGCTCATGATTCGCGCGGACAACCGCCACCGGTTCAACGTGTTGCTCTTCAGCCCGCACCATGATGGGAGTGCCGTGGGCATCACTACCAGAAACCATCAGGACATCGTGTCCCCGCTGGCGCTTGTAACGTGCAAAGATATCAGCTGGCAGGTAAGCTCCAGCGACGTGGCCTAGATGTAACGGCCCGTTAGCATAAGGCCAGGCCACGCACACCAACGTCTTCGGTAATTTCTCCACTTTCCCAGTTTACCAGAGGCACTCCCAGCGTCCCAGCTACCCCCTCATTAAGCTACTGGTTCTGACGTGGGTGGTTGCTGGGTTCATCGGCGTCGAGTCATGCCTGTGTGTGGGTTGCGGTCTTGACGGTGAGTACCCGATACCACCCGCCTGTCCAGCACTGAAAACGCTAACTCGGTTCGCGCTGCGGAGCTCAGCCCGAATATCACCGACCCCAGGGCCCCTTCGTTCTGGCCGCGCCCCTAGTCGGCCACACCGACAATGTCTACTCAGTGGCATTCATTCCTGACGGGCACACCCTGGCTACCGCCAGCCATGACACAACCGTGCGCCTGTGGGAGATGGACCCAGACCGCATTGCCGCGCGTATCTGCGCCTTCAGCCGCCTCGCCATCACCCGCGCGGAATGGGCCACCACTCCCCCGGCGTGACGTACAGCCCACCTTGCCCCGTGCTTGATCCGCCGCAGTGAGCGTTGAGGACATCCTTGTAACTGTCAAGGGACGTCTCGGACTCCGGGAGGTGGGGGTGAGGCTCGATCCCCCAGCGGGTCGGGGTTCAGAAGGGCGGGGGCTCCCCCGGGTCGGGCGCGGGGCGCGTGGTGAGGGGTTAGACGGTATGTGAGTTCGGGCTGGGGCCTCGCTCACATGTGATCGTGGGTTGTCGGCAGGAGCGGGTCCTGGCCGGTAGTGCCACAGATGTGGGAGGCCCCGGTGGTGAGGAATCGTACGAGTGTCGGGCTGGATGTGCACGCGCGGTCGGTCGTGGCGTGTGGTCTGGACGGGCAGACCGGTGAGCTGTTCGAGCGTCGCCTGACTCCCGGTCATGGTGAGATCGGGGTCTGGGTCAGGTCGCTGCCGGGGCCGGTGGCGGTGGCCTATGAGGCCGGTCCGACCGGGGTCGGGCCGGCCCGGTTCCTGGCTGCGGACGGCATCGAGTGCCAGGTCGGGGCGCCGTCGACGGTGCAGCGCCCGTCCGGGGACCGGATCGAGACCGATGTCCGTGACGCCCGGCATCGGACCCGGTTGCTGCATCTCGGGGAGATCGTCGCGGTCACTGTCCCGAGCGTGGAACAGGAAGCCGCTCGTGATCTGGTTCGGGCCCGGGAGGACGTCCGCGGGGACCTGATGTCGGCGCGGCACCGGCTCTCGACGCTGGTGCCGCGCCAGGGGATCGTCTACTACCAGGGCCGACCCTGGACCGGTGTGCACGACCGCCGGCTGCGCTCGCACCGCGTCACCCTGCCCGGTCTGCGGCCGGCCTTCGACCTCGCCTACGACACCGTGCTCACCACCGTGGCCCGCCGTGACCGCCTCGATGGAGCGATCACGACGGATGGCCGGCGACAGCGAGGTCACCCCGGTGGTGACCCGGCTGGGGTGCCTGCGCGGGGTCTCGAGGTCGACCTCGTTCGGGCCGGCGGTGGAGATCGGGGACGGGACCCGCCTGACCGGCCGCTCGATCGGCGCCTACCCGGGGTGGGTGCCCACCGAGTCCTCCTCGGGCGGATCCCGGTCCCAGGGCTCGATCACCAAGACCGGCAACGGCCACGCCCACCGGCTGCTGATCGAGGCGGCGTGACATCACCGCCGGCCTGACCGCCGCCCCCGGGGTGGACCCGCGCCGCCGCCGGCAGCGGGCCACACCCGCGGCGCGGAACCGCGGCGAGCGGGCCAACCGGCGCCTACACGCCCGGTGAGCGGCCCTCGATGCCCGGCACGAACGGGCGATGGTGGCCACCACCGCCCTCGCCCGCGAGCTCGCCGGCCGGTGCTGGTCACCAGCCGTCCTGGGCGGCTGACCCCAGTGGTCGGGTCGCTGGCCGGGTCCCGGTGCCCGACCCTCTCCCCGTTGATCGTCTCACACCGCTCGTCGGTGTCACCGTCGTTCGTCCTCGCTGCACTGCGGACGCTCCCCGTCGACTCCTCCCCCCCGGTGCAAACGCGGCCGGGGATCGAGGACAGGGTGGGGTGCAGCAGGTCAGTCAGCGGGTGGTGCCGCGGCCGAGAACCTGGCCTCGTTTGCGCAGCCGGGGGGCAGCGCCCGTGTTCCTTGGCCACCGCGACCAGCTCGACCCGGCAGTGCGGGGGGACGGGGGCGCCGCGCCGGGCTCGGCTGTCAGCGGGCGCGCTGTGCCGGCGGGGCCGCCGACGAGGTGCAGGATCGCCGTCGCGAACCGCTCGACCTCCGCGACCACGTCGGCGAGGTGAGCGGTACGCAGGTGTCGGTTGACCACGGTGATCGCCCAGGCCATGCCGCACGCCGCGCAGGACCATGCTCGGATCGCGTCACCGGCGCAGGTGCTCCGCCGCACCTCGGTGGTGGCCCCGCAGCCTGGGCACGACTCGTCCAGGCCCTCATCGCCTGGGTGGGCGTCTGGGTCCGCGCGGGTCCAGCGCAGGCAGGTCGGGCACATCGAGCCGCCGGGCGGCGGCTCGTCGTACAGGACGGCGCTCCGGAACAGCATCTGCCCGCAGCGGGCGACGTACACCGCGTCGGTGTGCTCCGCGTCCTCCTCGACGGCGTGGGTGTGGTAGTCCAGGGAGGACACGCCCCACCGGGGCGGGTGGCTCACCGGGCACCTCGTTCGCGGCGGATGGTCTCGCACTCCGGACAGATCTGGTCGCGGTCCTGCGGGTACCCGGGTAGACTCACCCGCTCGTAGGGCAGCCGCAGCGGCGTGAACCTCACCCCGCACGCCGCGACCACCACGCCCTCAGCCAGCTCGCCGTGGTGGGTGTCGTGGTCAGCCCGGGACCGGAGGTACCAACTCACGGGGTGTCTTCCGGGGTCGCCTCGGTCACCGGGGCCTCGGTCACCATCTCCACCAGGTCGTGCCGGGTGTGGTCCGTCGAGGACACGCCCCAGCGCGGGGCGCCACCCACCGGGTGCGCCTTGCGCGCACCGGGCACGGTCGGCGGGTGCTCGCTCATCCGAGCCACTCCCCGAGTACGTCGAACAGGACCCTCGCGGCGGCCTCGTCCATGATGATCACACACGCTCCGGCGACGTGCATGTCGAACACGTACTCGGCGACGTCGTGCCCGTCGTACCCGTCCTGTCTCACCTGTCTCTCCACCACGAGGTTCGCGAAACCCCTCGGGCCCTTGTGCAGGGCACAGGTGACACCGATCGCCCTGCGGTTCGCGCGGGAAGCCCGCGGGGTCGCGCCATCAGCCATGGTCGGCCTCTCCTCTCTTCGGGCGGCCGGGATCGTGTCCCGCCGCCGCTCAACGCCTAGTGATCCACACAGCGCCCACGAGCACGGCGACAGCCAGGAACAGCCCGACCACAACCAAGATCACGGGGCACCTCCCACGCACGCCAGGCAGAACCCCCGCTCAGCGGTCAAGCTCGCCGGGAGAACCCACGCACCACAGACCGCGACGTACCGCCCCCGCCCGTCACCAGCAGCGTCGCCGGTCACCAGGTGCCCGACCAGCGTCCCCGCGTCCGTCACCCCCGCCAGGCGCGACCTCCACCGGTCGCGCGCCGACGCGCCCCGGCGGTGACGCCGCCAGGTACGGAGCCTGTGCCTACCCCCCATCAGCCCCACCTCCACCGCTACCAATATGTTGCACATATGTGTAGCATGATCGGATAAAATGGGTCAATATGTTGCCCATATTACGTCTTCGGGCGTAGATTGACCCCGTGGTCGTGGCTCCCATGGCTAGACTGGAGGCGATATGTTGATACATAAGGTCCGGGGGCTGATCATGCCGAAAATCCGAGAGATCGCGGCGATACTGCGAGCAGCCATCGAGCGGGGCGAGTACCCACCGGGGACCACCATCCCCAGGGAGGTCGACCTGGCCGACCGGTTCGAGGTGAACCGATCGACGGTGAGGGGCGCTATCGCCCTGCTCCGCGCTGAGGGACTGGTGGCGCCGACCAAGCGTCGCGGCACGGTCGTCCGGCATCGCGCACGCATCGTGCTGCCGATCGCCCGTTATGCCGACGCCACGCCCGCGGGGGGACCGTGGGAGGACGCGTGCGCCCAACAGGGCCTCGACGGGCGGACCGACGTGATCGACGTCAGCGAACGACCCGCCGACGAGACGACAGCCCACGCCCTGGGCATCCAGCCCGGCGACACCGTGATCCACCGGCTGAACCACATGACCGTCGACGGGCACGTCGTGCAATGGCAGGAGACGTGGCTCCCGCACTCCATAGCGGCCGGGACTCCACTGGCCGCGCCGGACAGGGTCGCCGGGGGCATCTACCGGGGACTCGCCGACGCCGACCACCCGCCGTCCGTCGCCGACGAGGTGGTGACCGGCCGCATGCCGACCCCCGACGAAGCGGAGACCCTCGGCCTCGACCAGGGCTCGCCCGTGCTCGACATCCGGCGCACCACCCGGGACCGCGGCGGGCGCGCGGTCGTGCACACGCACATCGTGATAGCCGCCGACCGCGTGAGCCGGGGCTACCAGCAGGTGCTGTGACCTGCTGGTACGACCTCGGCGGCCCGCCGCACACGCTGATCCGCCGGGGCCGTCGGGTGTCAATTGTCACGATGGGTGGCGGTTTCCCAGGCCTCGACCGCGTTGGCCTCGTCGTCACCGCGGCATCCCTCGCGCATGATCTGCAGGGAGCGCCGGATCTGGTCCACCGTCTTGCCGAAGTTCTCGTGCATCTGCTCGCACATGTCGAGGTAGGCCGCGACGTCGGTGACCCTCGCGCCGCCCTCCCCGCGCACCGGCGTGACCTCGCGGCCGCGGACCGAGATCATCGGCTTGAGCCCGGGGATGTCGAGGTGGAGTTGTTCCCACTCGTCCGGGTGGCCTCCCAGCCCGAGGGTGTCGAGATCGTCCGGGTGGCGACCCTCGCTTTCCACGGAGGGGAACCCGGCCTCTAGAAGGTCCGTCCAAGATCCGAAAGTCTGCACGGCCGTGCAGACTTTCGGATCTTGGACGGGTAGGTCTCGGCGCACTGAGTCCGGTACCGGATCTCGCGTTCGGAGAGCATCAACCCGGCTCGCTCGGCGACTTCGACGAGTGTGCCCACGAGACCGTGGGGGAGCAGGTTGTACCCGGACAGGTTCGCGGAGCCGTCGGGGTTGCGGTGGCCGACGACCTTGCGGTCGGCGAGGGCGTGTTCGTAGCGCCGCCGGGCCCAGTCCGGATACAGCGCTATGGTCAGTTTCTTGATCTGCTCGATGAGCTGCCCCGTAGTCAGCCTCGGCGCCCGGGGCACCAACTCGTCACACACCGCTCGGGCCACCTCCGGGTGCAACTCGGTGGTCCATTCCGAGAGCACCCGGGCGCGTGGCTCGTCCAGCACTCCGGCGCCCATCGCGGCGTGCACCGCCGGCAGTCGCGTCAGCAGGTCATACGCCAACCAGAACTGCGCGTCAGCAGCCCGGCGAGTCAGCACCAGGGCGGCCCGGACCTCATCAGCGGAGAACTGGACCCACACCCGCGACCTCGCCTGGTGGCACATCCCCCGATGGGCCGCCACCACGCCCCGCATCTTCACCACCGGACTCGCGTACGGGCTCGCCTCTGGGCTCGCGTTCGGACTCATCGTCGGACTCAGGCTAGGGCTCGTGATCAAAGACATAGTCGGAATTCGGTTCGGGCTCAAGTTCGGGCTCACGGGCGGACTCATGGGCTGGTTCCAGAGCAAGCTCGCGTCGGGGAAACTCGGCAGGTCCAAGATTTTCAGGTCCACGAACGTGGAGCCTCGGCGGATCCGGATCTCGAACTGGCGTGCTGTCGTCTCGCGTCAAGCCTTGGGGCAAGAGCTCTGCCCCGGGCTCGCGGTGGGGCTTGTAGTCGGGTTCCTGAAGGGACTCAGAAGCGGGCTCGTGTTCGGGCTCACGTTGGGACTCGTGGGCATGCTTGTGGTCGGGCTCACTGAAGGCGGCACTGCCGAGGGCCGCCCGCTGGGTCCCCGGGAGATCTGGCGCAACGACGGAGCCACCGGGCTCCTGTCTGGACTCCTGATATGGGCTGGTGGGCGGGCTCTCGGGCGGGCTGGTGGGCGGGATCGTCGCGGGCGGGCTCAAGATCGATCCCGGGTTCACGGGCGGGCTCGCGGTTGGGCTCATGACCGCGCTCATAACGGTGCTCGTCAACTTGCGAACCATCACCACCCTGGTTTGGCGTCAACTCAGGCTTTCCGGCCACGTGCCCGCCGTCAGGCTTATGCCGTTCCTCGAAGACGCCCGGGAGCGAGGCGTGCTGCGGACCGTCGGAGATGTATACCAGTTCCGCCACGCGACGCTGCAGGACCAACTGGCCGGCCAGTGCACCCCTAACTTCGCACCTGGGCTATCAGCAGGTCGGTGAATTCTGCCGCTGCGTCGGCGTCGAATTGTTGATAGCGGTAACGGGTGACCAGGGAGAGTCGCGCTCCGCTGGTGGCGACGCCCACCGAGACGCTGCAGGCGGGGTCGCACGGCGGGGAGAACCACAGCTCCGCCTGTCCCGAGTCGGGCTCGGCGGCGAAGGTGGGTGGCTCCGGGATGCGGCCCAGGTTCGACAGCATCGCGGTGTCGACGAACCGATCACCGGTCAGGTGTATCAGTTTCGGCACGGCGCGCTTGAGCGGCAGGGGTGCTTTCTTGAGGACACTGAGAAGGTCGTACAAGCCATAGGCGCGGTCATGTCGTCGCGTCCGGTAGGTCTGTTTCGTCACCGCAGCGGTCGCAGTGGCCAGGTCCGCCCGATCATCCAAGGCGGTGGAGACGGTGACGTTCGAGGCAAGATTGCTGACGACGTCCCACAAGCGATCAGCGGGGCGGATATTGACCGGCATCATGACCCCGACCCGTCCGGTCGGCACGTCGTGCTTGGAGTTCCAGGCTTGCACGGTGACGTGCAGCGCGGCGAGCAGGACGTCGTTGACCGTGGTGCCGGGGGCCCGCGCCACGAGTTCCGGAGTAGTGGTCTCGCCGAGGTCCAGGGTACGGAAGACGAACCCGAAACCGTCGCGGTCGGTGCCGCCGACGACCGCGATCCGGCTCGGCGCCTCGAGCGCCTCGCGGATTCGCCGAGGTCCTTCCAGCCGCCGCGCCCACTTCTCGCGTCGGGTCCTGGGGGCCAGCGACGAACCGAGGTCGCGGGCCTGGGCGAGCGGCAGAGGATCCGGCGGGTCCGGCTCACCCCGGTAGGCCCGGGCGATGGTCTGCATCAGGCGCAGTGCACCGACTCCATCGGCGAGGATGTGACTGGCCGACAGCAGCACGAGATCCCCGCCGGGTCGCCGGGCCAGGACGACGCGAAACCCCGGGGTGGTGTTCAGGGCGATGGGCGGGGTGTACAGCTCGGTCCGCAGCCGGCTCAGCGCGGCGCTGTCCGGGCAGTCCACCACCCGGAGTGGATCCAGATCCACCTCGGCGGCGAAGTCCCACCGGTAGGAGGTCTCGCCCCGCGGTGACCGTGCTACCCGCGCGCGGGCCAGTGGATGACGTCGGCAGCAGCTCAGCACCGCAGCCCGGAGCTCGGCCTCGTCGAGGCGATGGTCGGTGCCCAGCTCGAGCGCAACGTTCCACGACGCGCGCGACTCCTGCAAGAACAAGAACGATTCATCCAACATGGTCAACGGTAGTGACACCGCAGCCCCCTCGTTGACGCGTTAGGCGGCGCCGGCGGAGTCGGCGGCGCCGCGCAGCCGCTGCGAGATCACCGTGGTGATGCCGTCACCACGCATGCTTACCCCGTACAGCGCGTCGGCAACCTCCATCGTCGCCTTCTGGTGCGTGATCACGATCAGCTGCGAGCGTTCCCGCAAGAGTTCGAACAGCGCGATCAGGCGGTTCAGGTTGGTCTCGTCCAGCGCCGCTTCCACCTCATCGAGCACGTAGAACGGCGAGGGCCGGGCCCGGAAGATCGCGACCAACATGGCCACCGCAGTCAACGACTTCTCCCCGCCGGACAGCAGTGACAGGCGCTTGACCTTCTTGCCGGGCGGGCGGGCCTCGACCTCGATGCCGGTGGTGAGCATGTCGTCAGGCTCGGTGAGCAGCAACTTCCCCTCCCCACCGGGGAACAACGTGGTGAAGACGGTCTCGAACTCACGCGCCACGTCGTGGAAGGCCTCGGTGAAGACCTCGAGGATCTTCTCGTCGACCTCGGCGATGACGGTGAGCAGGTCGCGCCGGGTGTCCTTGAGGTCTTCGAGCTGGGTGGACAGGAACCGGTAACGCTCCTCGAGCGCGGCGAACTCCTCCAACGCCAGCGGGTTGACCTTGCCGAGCAGGGTCAGATCACGCTCGGCGCTCTGCGCGCGGCGAGTCTGCACGGCCCGGTCGTAGGGAGCCGGCTGCGGCGCAGTGACCTGCTCACCGCGTTCGACGGTCACCTCGTACTCAGCCATCTCGACCGCAGTGGGCGGCACCGGAACAGCGGGCCCGTACTCCGCGATGAGGTCATCCAGGCCGATGCCGAAGTCGTCGGAGATCTTGGTCTCCAGCTGCTCGATGCGCAGCCGCTGCGCGGCCCGCGCCAGCTCGTCGCGATGCACCGTGTCGGTGAGCTTGTCCAGCTCCCCCGCGAGCTGGCGAACCAGGCCCCGGACCTGCGTCAGGCCCTGCTCCCGCGCTGCCCGCTCGACGACCACCGCGTCCCGCTCGGCCCCAGCCCGCTGCAGCGATACCTCGATACGGCTTAACGCGAACTCCCCGGCCCGCTGCACCTCCGCGGCCACCGCGGCGCCACGCTGCCGGGCCACCGCCGCGGCGGCGGCCCGCTGCCGGGCCACCCGCTCCGCCTGGGCACTGCGGCGCAGCCCGTCGGCCCGACCGGCCAGCGCCCGGGCGCGCTCCTCGGCGGTGCGCAGCGCCAGCCGCGCCTCGACCTCCGCACCGCGGGCGGTGCTCAGCGCCGCGACGACTTCGTCACGTTCGGAGGTGTCCGGCTCGGTATCCACCGACTCGTCCTGAGCCAGCCGCAACCGCTCCTCCAGCTCAGCGAGGCTCTGGCGCGCGCCGGCCCGGCGCTCCTGCATCTCGTCGCGCTGGCGGTGTAGCCGGTCGGCCTCGCCGAATGCGGAACGGGCCGCTTGGCCGAGCCGCGCGAGCTGCTCAGCGACCGCGGCCAGCTGCGCGTCCGACTCGCGCAACGCGGCCAGGGTGTTGGCGACGTCCTCGGCGCGGTCGGCCTCCTCGGCGCCGGCGCGGTCGAGCTGTGCGGCCAGCCGCTCAACGCGCGTCTGCGACTCCGCCAACCGGGTCTGAGCGTCATCGACAGCGGCCTGCACCTCGATGGCGCTCAGGCCGCGGCCCGATCCGCCGTGCGCCCAATCCGCGCCGAGCACATCGCCGTCGCTGGTCACCGCGCGCGTGGTGGGTTGGGCGGCCACCAGCGCCTGGGCAACGGTGAGGTCGTCGACCACCGCAGTGCGTTCCAGCAACCGGTGCAGCGCGGGCCACAGCGCCTCCGGCGCCTGGAGGAGATCCACCGCCCACCGCGCACCGGCCGGCAGCTCCGGCCATGTCGAGCGATCCACCGTGGCCGGTGCACCGCTGACGAGCAGGCCGGCGCAGCCGGCGTCGCGTACCCGCAACAGGGACAGCGCATCAACCGCAACGTCCACATCGGACACTATCAGCGCATCCGCCGCAGCACCCAGGGCGGCCGCCACGGCGGCCTGGGCGCCGGGGGCCACGGTGAGCAGCGCGGCAACCGTACCCGCCACGCCGGGCAATCCAGCCGCCAGCAACGGACGGGAACCATCCTTGCGGGCCAGGCCGATCGACAGCGCCTCCACCCGGGCGCTCCCGGAGGCCCGCTGCTGCTCGGCTTCCCGGTGTGCCGCAACGAGCTCGGCGCTGCGCCGCGCGGCGGTGGCATGCGCGGCCAACGCCGCCTCGTGCCGCTCGTCGAGCCCGACCTCGCCGGCATGCAGGGCATCGAGCTGGTGCACCAGCTCGTCGAATTCCCCCTGCGCGCGCCGCGCCCGCTCGTCGGCATCAGCCAGCGCGCCGGACAGCCGCTCGATCTCGTCCTCGGTGGCGCCCGAGGTGGACCGAAGCGCCTCGACCTGGCCGGCGAGCCGGGCCAGCCCCTCCCGCCGATCGGCGACGGCGCGGACCACAGCCAGGTGCGCCCGCTCGGCGTCGGCGACGGCCCGCTCCAGCTCGACGCGCCGGTCCAGGGCGTCCGACAGGGCCGCGCGGGCCTCCTCCACCACCGCGTGCAGCTCCGTCTCGGCGGCCTGCGCGGCCTCGGCCTCGCGTTCCAGCTCGTCGGGGTCCCGACCGGGGCGGTGCTGCTCGGTGGGGGCGGACAGGTGCCGGACCCGCTGCGCGGCCAGTTGCACCGTGCCGCGCAGCCGCTCAGCTAACGCCGAGAGCTGGTACCAGGTGTCCTGCGCCGCCGCCAGGCGCGGTGTGGTGGCGTCGAGCTGTTCCTCCAGGCCGGTCTGCTCGGCGCGGGCCGCGTCCAGCGCGCTCTCCACCTCGGCCCGGCGGGCCCTGGCCGCGGCCTCGTCGGCCTCGTCCCTGGCGAACGCCGCACGCAGGGTCACCAGGTCGTCCGCGTGCAGCCGCAGCCGGGCGTCCCGCAGATCGGCCTGCACGGCCTGCGCCCGCCGGGCGATCTCGGCCTGCTTGCCCAGCGGCTTGAGCTGGCGGCGCAGCTCGGCGGTGAGGTCGGACAAGCGGGCCAGGTTGGCCTGCATCGCCTCCAGTTTGCGCAGCGCCTTCTCCTTGCGCTTACGGTGCTTGAGGACGCCCGCGGCTTCCTCGATGAACGCGCGGCGCTCCTCGGGCTTGGACTGCAGGATCGAGTCGAGCTTGCCCTGCCCGACGATGACGTGCATCTCTCGGCCGATCCCGGAGTCGCTCAGCAGCTCCTGGACGTCCAGGAGCCGGCAGCTGCTGCCGTTGATCTCGTACTCGCTGGCCCCGTCCCGGAACATCCGTCGGGTGACGGACACCTCGGTGTAGTCGATGGGCAGCGCACCGTCGGTGTTGTCGATGGTCAGGGTGACCTCGGCGCGGCCAAGCGGGGGCCGCCCGGCCGTGCCGGCGAAGATGACATCCTCCATCTTGCCGCCGCGCAGCGCCTTGGCGCCCTGCTCCCCCATCACCCAGGACAGCGCGTCCACCACGTTGGACTTGCCCGAGCCGTTGGGACCCACCACGCAGGTGATGCCGGGTTCGAAGCGCAGCGTGGTAGCCGAGGCGAAGGACTTGAAGCCCTTCAGCGTCAGGCTCTTCAGGTGCACGGTGCGTCGGACCCTCCTCGCTGCTCCCCTACTGCAACCGCATGTCCGAGCAGGGTACCCATGCCAGCACCCGAGGCCCAGGCACGCTAGGGCTTCAGGTGCCGAGGTGCTCAGCGCTCGACAAAGCCGGTGACACCGCCCCGGGCGGGGGTGAACCGCTCGGTGACCTGTTCCACCTGTCCAGGCGTAGACCCGGAGCGCAGCGCGGCGAGCAGCCGCTCGCAGGCCTCTCGCGGGCCCTGCGCGACCACCTCGACCCGCCCATCGGACAGGTTGGCCGCATGGCCGGTCAGCCCCAACGCAAGTGCCTGACAGCGGGTCCACCAGCGAAACCCCACGCCCTGCACATGGCCATACACCCAGGCCGTCATCCGCACCTGCGTCATGCCCCCATCATGGCGCTCCTGCCAGATGAGTGCAGCACTGCGGGTTTTGTCGGTGGTGGGTTGTAGGTTGCGGTTCGTGATGGTTCGACAGGTGATTCCCGAGGGCCAGCTCGTGCCAGCCGGGGTTGCGGGAGGTGATCACGACCTGCCCGCCACCCCCGGGTAGGTAAGCGGCCAGGGACGCAGGGTTCTCGGCGTTGTCGAAGATCAGCAGCCACCGGTCCCGGTCCCGCAGCGCTCCCAGCAGCCTGGCCACCGCCGCGGTGACGGGGTCGGTGGCGGTCGCCAGGCCCAGAGTATGAGCCAGCTCAGCCAGCCGGTCGGCCACCAGTGTCGGCTGCTCCGCCGGGACCCACCAGAGCACGTCGTACTCGGTCCCGTGGCGGTGGGCGTAACCCGTCCCGCTGCGGCCGATTCCGCGTCGGACATGTCCCGCAGCGCCTGGAACAGCTTCTCGCTGAGCTCCGCCGGGCTGGTGACCGTGGTGATAGTCAGCCCACTGCCGGCCAGCTGTTGCCGGAACACCGCCTGCCGCGGACCGTGCTGCGGGTCGACGAACAGGTCAGCCGGGCCTTCGGCGTCGTCACCGAGCAGGAAGACGATCCGGGGCATACCCGCCTGGCTTGCGGTCTCGAACTCCAGCTCGACGTAGGACAGCTCTGGCCGGTTCCGCACGGGAGATCCATACCGGAATCCGACGATAGCCACGAACACATCGGCGGCGAGCACCGCGTCCCGGCACACCTGCTCGGGTTTCTGGGCGCGTGCGGTGAAATACGCCATATCCCCGATGACATCCCCTGCCCGGGACACAGCACTCTCCGCGGCAGCCACGAACGACCGGCGGGTAGGCAGCCGCCGCAACTCCGAGGTATGACTCAAAAACACTCGCCGTGACCGTGCTGGCACGCCCCGCAGCATCCCACATCGGCGATGTCGCGGTGGCCACGGCGGATCAGGGCCGGATTGCTGCTACCCATCCACAAAGCCCCGTGCCCGCTCCAGGAAGTCGTGCACCGCCGGGACCTTGGCGTGCGGCTTTAGCTGGTAGTAAAGGTCACGGAGACGGCCAGGCCCTCGGGTCGAGTGCAGGCTCTCGGCCAAGTCGATCGACTGCATGCCCCATCGGGCAGCGGCGTCCAGGTCACGCTGCTTGCCCGGCCGGGCCAGGGCGTCGGCCAGATACGTGATATCGATCTGCCGCTCCCGGACGAATGACTCGCTGAGCTGGGCGAGACCCTCGTGGAGTATGGCCGCCGCGTGGTCAGCCTGGCCGAGTTGCAGGAGACACTCGCCCGCGTCGATGGTGATATTCGCCGGACCTAGCCAGTACAGCCAAGGCGGGTCGTCGTCTGGCTTGAGCTGTTCGACTTGGGTACGGGCCTGGGAGATCGCAGCGGTGCAGGCGCTGGCGTCGCGCAGGGTGGCGAAGGCCAATGCCTGCCGGATGTGCAGCTCGGCGAGCAGGGCCGGCGTCGCCCGGCCCCGCGTGCCGGCCAGCGCGGTCTCGATCAGCGTCACCCCCTCGGCAGGCTCCCCCCCGGTGACGGCCTGGTAGGTCATTTCCGCGAGGATGTGCGCGCCCAACGGCCGGTCATCGGCGGTATGGGCGGCGCGCAGAGCGGCGATGTTGAAGCGCTGCGCCAGTCCGAGGTGCCCGGTGTCATAGGCTGCAACACCACCCAGTCGTCCCAGCTCGGCGAGCACCCCGTGCAGCGCCAGGCCGGTGCGCTCGTCATACGACGCCCGGTCGAGCAGCCCGGCGACCCACCCGAACGCCTGCTGAGCCAGCGCGAACACGCCACCGCCCCCGGCCACGTCATCCATCTGACGCAGCTCGACGACCATGGCACTGAGCCGCCCGGCCAGCTTGCCCGACACCCGGCGCCCCGCCAACCCGGACACCAGCGGCCCCGGCTCGCGCACCAGCCACTGATGCGCGGGAGCCGTCAACGCCGGGCCGGTCAGGGACACGAACACTCGCCGCTTCACCCGGCCATCACCACCGCTCAGCACGACCGCCACCTCGACCGTACCCCGGTGGTTCCAGGGGGCGATGAGCACCGGGTCACGCTCGGGATCGTCGGCATGCTCATCGCTCGGGTCCGAAGCGGGCCGACCACCGGGTGGCTCCTGCCCAGCCGGTAACTCACGCACACCGTTCGAGGTGGATGTGGCGAGCGGGAGAGCCACTGGTTCCGTGGTAGCGCGCTGAGGCGTCTCGTCGGGGAGTTTAAACCACAACAATCCCGGCGGAATCCGCAGTACCCGCGCCCAATACACCAAGGTATCCAGGTTGCGGATCGGCGCTCCGCCCTCGATCCGGCTGATCTGGGGCTGCCGCAGGCCCAGCCAGTGACCCAGCAGGGTTTGGGAGATACCGCTGAGACCGTAGACCTCGTGATGGTAGAGGTGCGTGCGATAGGCACGGGCGACGCGGCCGATGTGCTGAGCGGCGAAGGCATCCGCGAACTGCTCGGTCTGCCAGAACTCGGCGGGCACCCGGGGCGGGGCGATGAGCTTATCCCGCGAAGCCCGCCGGCAGCGGGCGCACTGGCGCTCGGCGTTGTCGGCGGCCAAATGTGTGCCGCAGCGGCAGTAGCGGTGCCGCGCTGGTCGCGATCCCATCATGTCCCCTTCGATCCGCACCGATTCCGGGCGAGTCTAACGGGCCGCCATCACCCAGGAACCGGGCGTTACCGGAGGCGAGATCTCCTGAGCCCAAGGGATGAATACGTCTATTCATTTTTCAGCATACGAGATGGCCGATATACTGGCGGGTACGGGTGCCGGATCAGAACATCTCGCCGACGCCCACGTAGTCGCCGTCGCGGTGGAGACGGGTGATGGACTGATCCTGACCGGGGATGAGAGCGACGTGGCGCGCCGCGCCGTATCCTAACATTCTGGTGGAGCCCCTGCCCTGAGCCGGGCAGTTCTCGGTAGCAGCTACCGTGAAGGGACGACAGCGGGAGGATCGCGGTGTACGGCGTGGCTGACGAATACCCTGGCCGCCGCAGGACCTTCTCAATCCGAGTCGCGTGCCAGCTCGGCCAGGCGGCTGTTGATTGTGTCTTTGTCGAAGGGGATGGTCTCCCGGGGGTCGTCGTCCTCATCGGTCCAGTACTCGATGGGGGAATCGCCCTTGCCGGTGACGCAGACCGGGTACGTCGCGCCGACATCGAGATCGAGCACCTTCTCACACGTGATGCCATGGTCCCAGTTGGCACCAAAGTCATATCGATAAGCAATGGTCTTGGCAGACGGGGTGAACGCGTCGCTCAGCCGCAGGCGCTCTTCGTCGTCGAAGTCGGAGCAGGTGAAGGGGTCGCCGTAACGCTCGTTGCCAACGAAGAATGCGTGGAGACGGTCGCCGTCCCAGTTCATCACGATCTGGATCACCTCGTGGAGCTGGCCGAGGCGGGCGGTGGCGGGCAGCAGCACGCGGCGCCAGATCGGGTTGCGCATTCGCTTGAGTGAAATCTTGAGTTGATAGACCTGGGCCGAGGTCGGCTTTATTCCTGAGGCGACAAAAGTGGTCAACGCTTCGGCCAGAGCGGCGGTGTCCGGGTGATTGGTATGCCGGATCGCCTGCATTCGGGAGTCGAGGTCCTGGCCGGGTATCCACTCACCAAGGCACGACAGTGCCTCGTCGGGTCCGGAGGTGGCGAGGGCCGCCATGGCGTAGTCGACCGCCAGCCAGGCCGAGTCCTCGGGGCTCGATGCTTGCGGTGGCCGCCAACCGGCGAAGGCCATGCGGGCGTGCGCCGCGAGATTCGGCACGGTCGTAACGTCCCACCAGGCGTCTTCGGCCGGATCGTCGAGCGTTTCGACGATCTCCACGGCGGCGATACGCTGCGCGGGGGTGGCAGCCGCGGCAGCCGCCAGGATCTCGCGGGCCGCCAGCAGCGGGTCCCGGCCGATCAACCAGGGCTGCGCGGCCAGCCACGCGTCGTCCTCGTCGCTGTCGACGACTCGGGCGAGCAGTTCGTCCACCGGCAGGTCAGCGCTGATCGGTTTGGGCATGCGCGCATTCATCTCCCGCAACGCTCAGCGGCCTAGCGGAGTCATCGCCAGCTGAGCACCGTGTCGAGTGGCGACGCCGAACGTGACGAACACGTCGGACATCGCCGTGAAGAGATTACCGTACCTACGGCGATAGGCGGTGAAGAACGGGTCGGTGACACACCAATCCTCGAAGGTGAGCGCGTCGCATGCTCGCTGCCAATGCTCGACGACCGTCGGGAGTGAGCGGGTGGCCAGCGCCCCCAGCACGATGCGGCAGAACGCGACCGTGCCGGCCTGGTCGTCAATGCCGGTGTCGGCCGCGAACGCAGCGGCCAACCCGGTGAGCCACAGCTCGCCCACAGTGCCGTCATCGGTGTCGGGCCACTGACCGAGTGCCGGACCGGCCACGGCCTGACCATCGACAATCCGGAGAAAGTCGATCGCCAGGGCGACTTTCCAGGGGCGGTGCAGGGCGCGGACGTGCACGGCGGTGTTGATCCGTGATGGCACCAGGAAGCCCAGGACTCGCGCCGCTGCCAACACTTCGCTGGGCCGCAGCACGTGCTTGGGCGTGACGGGCCGGCCTTCGCCCACCCAGGTGGCCAGACGGTGCACTCGGTCCAGCGCCTCGCAGTGCCGAGCCGCTGGAGCAACGGCGTTGAGGTCCGAAGGGTTCAGGATTGCGCTTCCTCATCATCAGGCTGGCCAGGATCATCAGGCTGGTCGTGGTGCGGCCAGTCGGGTGGTAGCACCTCGAACCCCATAATGGCGTTCATCCGCTGCCGCATACTTTCCTGCAGCAGCGGGCCCCACCGGAAGTCATCCACCGCGTGCATGAGATTGCGGACCAGGTTGAGCGGATCCTCCACGTCATTCTCCGCATAGGGCCAGGCGACGCGGGCGTAGAACCGGTCAATGAGCCAGAACAGGTCATGGGTCAGCTCGGGCAGCGTGCCGCGCTCCTGATGGCCGGCCACGGTTGCGATCCACCAAGGCCGCCACCACAGGTGGGCCTCGGAAGCCGGGATCTCCAGGGTCTCCGGATCCTCAGATCCCCCTGGGACCTCAGATTCGCCTGGGACCTCCAGACTCAGCCGGGTCTCCAAGACCTCCGGGGCCTCCACAGGATCCGGAGTCTCCACAGAATCCGCAGCATCCGGGTGGTCCGGCTGTGCCGCCAGGTGGTCACGCAACAGGGTCTGCAGGCTGGGCGTCTGCGTGACACCGTCGAACTGCGCGATGGCGTGGGTAGCCCGCAGCACGGTCACTGGATTCATATTGTCCAGTAACTGGTAACGCCACAGCGCGGCAAATTGTTGGCCTTGCTCGAATTCGTTGTGCATGAAGAACGGGCCATAGTCAAAATTGGCCATGCTGCCAATGCGGGTGACCAGGTCCCACTTGCCGGCACGGGCAGCGTGCTCAGTCAGCCACACCGCAGCTTTAGGACCGTATTCGGGGTCCATGCTGCCCCATGCCCGGATCATGGATTTCTCGGCTTCGTCGTCGCGGCCAGCCCGACGCCAGGTTTGGGCAATCACATAGTGCGCGACCGGGCTGTAGACCCGGCTTCCGGTGTCCACCACCCGCTGCCAGCACGCTCGGAGCTGTTCCTGATCACTCGTATCAAGCAGGGTCGCGTACCGGTAGGCCGCCGCGGGGCTGTATACCGGGTTCCCGCCCTCGGCGGCGATGGCGAAGGCATCCGCGGCGGCGCGGCGGCGCACGACAACGGACACAGACTGGGCTAAGCGCACCACGCCGAGCAGGAACGCGGCCTCAACCCGGCACGGGCTGTCCTGGCTGTCGAGCAATGGTTCCAGGACAGCGGCAGCACCATCAAGGTCGTGCTCACCGAGCAGCGCAACCCCCTCCAGGCACGCTTTGCAGCCCTCGGTAGCCGTGGTTCCCTTCACTCTTCTACCCCCAGCCCCTCCGGGCTGAGTAGGATCTCGGGCAGGGCGCCGAACAGCTCCGCCCCGTCCGGGACGCGGTTGATGAGGTCGGTGATCTCGGTTGCCACCCGCTGCCGATCGGCCAAGGCGGCCTCCTCGGCGAGCTCCTCCAACCTGGTGCGGTCGATCACCGCCTCCACCACCTCACCCATGAGCGATGCGGCGACAGCCAGATGCGCGGCGGCGGTGAACCGCTCACCGAAAACCTGCCCCTCCAGCGCGGCGAGCTCGGCGATGGGATCCGGCTCCACCTCGGTGAGCGCCCGCCGCATCCGGTCGGCCGCCGTCTGGCGGTCGGTCGCGCACGCGTAGGCGGCTGTGAAGCCGTCCCGCCGGGCGAGGCGGAGCAGCGCGACGTGCACCAGGGTGCCGAGGGGATTCCCGAGGTGGATCAGCGCGACCTCGGCCTCGACAGTGAGCAGATCTGCTGCGTGCTTCTCGGCGAAGGACCGCGAATCCTGCCAGTCCTGCAGTGCGATCCAGTCCGTCAGCAGATCCTTGAGCAACAGGGGCCGGTAGGCCGCGTCGAGGCCGAGTTCTCGCACCCCGTCGAGAAGATGCCGATGCAGCTCGACCCGCGCCGCAGCGACCAGGGCCAGTTCGTCGAGCACAATGGTGACTGGGTGATCCAACAGTTCCCCGGCATGTGTCGCGAAGAAGTCTCTCGACTCCGCCCACCTCGGCGCCGTGATCCACTCGGTGACGAGGCCGATCTGGGCCAGGGTGACGGAGAACCAGTCCGGTTGTTCGGTCCCGGCGACCTCTTCCCAGACGCGCCTCACAGCGGCTGAGTCCCGAAAGCAGTACCCGCGCAGGACATTGCGCGCGGCCAACATGACGGGGTCCGGCGTCTCGCCGTCGTCCAACGTCAGCAGGGTGGCAAGCTCGCGTAGCCCGGTGGACGCATCACCGTGGTTGATGTGGAACTGGGCCCGCTCGATGATCAACGCATCTCTGGGGGCCGGCGATGCGGCGAAGTGCTCGATACAGCTGGTGTAGACATCGACAGCAGCGGAGATCCGGTCGAGTGCCGCGAGGTGGCGGGTGAGGCTCATCAGCGACACGACGAAATGGTTGAAGTAGACCTCGGGGGACGCCTCGGTCACCCGCAGGAGGATCTCAGCTGCCTCTTCGGCAGGGCTCAGGGCAGCCTCGTGCTGTCCCAGCTCGGCGTACTGAGCCGCGAGGCTACCCAACGTGGCCGCGAGGCCGGGCAGGTAGGAATCAGGCTTCGCGTCCACCAGTGCCCGGTAGATCACGACCGTCTGCTGGGTGGCGATCAGCGCGGCCTCGCGGCTGCCCACCGTTAACAGATGGACGACGAAATCACTCAGCGCTACCACAAGGCCAGGCAGATAGAACGTGGGGTCGGTCTCGGCCAGCGCGCTTAGCGCGGCAACCCCGGCGGGGCCTGCGTGCGCGGCATGCCTGGCCAGATGACGTCGCAGGTAGGGAGTGGTCTCTTTCCGGGCGAACGCGACCAGGGCTTCGGCCAGTACCCTGCCCGCCGCGTTACCGACCACATCCGGGGAGGAGGCGACGAGGTGCTCGACGAACACGCGATGCGAGAGCCGGTAGACGGTCTCGCCGTCCTGTTCGTCTTCGACGACGTAGCAGCCGTAGTGTTCGAGCACCCAGTCGAGGTCGGCGGCGCGATACTCGACACCGCCCGGGCTCAGTGCGGTGGCCACAGCCTCCCACAATCCTCCTCCGGGCAGCCCCCGGCCCATCCCCCAGGCGAGCGCACGCAGCAGATCCCCGGCGGCGTCAGGCAGCTCCACCCCGTCGCGCACCCGGATCCGGCTCGACAGGTCGTGCTCCAGCGCCGCGACGGTCGTCGCGGCAAGCCGGCCTTCCCAACCCGGCGCGTGGACATCGACGATCCCTCGCACGATCTGGGTGACCACGGTGCGGGCGTAGAGGAACCCGTCCTGTTGGACGGCCGCCTTCCCGGCGAGCACCGGCGCCACCTGCGCCCCGAGATCGGCCAGGCCGGCGGAGCGCAGCAGGCGGATCAGGTATCGCTCGATGTCTTTCCTGGTACCCGGCTCGGCGTCCAGATCGACGACCGACGCGTTCCCGCCGAACAGTTCACCCAGCCGGCGGGCGGCCTCCTGGTCGGACGGTGGTTGGTGCCACCCGAACTCCTGGTGCCGGGTCGCGAGCAGCACGCTCGCCAGCACGCTGAGCGGGACCAGCAGGTCTGTCACGATCTCGGTTGCCTGTTCGGGGATCGCCTCATCCAACCCGTCGAACACCAGGACCGGCGGAGAGGGCATCTTCGACACCGCCTCGATCAGCTGCCAGCAGCTCTGCGGCTCGGGAAGCCGAAGACGATCCGCCAGGACGGTCGCGAGCTCGATGGCTCCCATGCCCCGCAGGTGCACTACCGCATCGATGCGGCCGATACCCGGGTCCGGGCCCGCCGGCTCACCGGGAGCGTGCTTACTCACCACTCGGCGCCGCGGGGACTGGGACAGCGCAACGACGCGCCCCACCACGGCGGACTTCCCGCTGCCCGCCGATCCGGTCACCACGAATGCACCGGGCACCCCCGTACGGATCCAGGCCTGGATCCGCGACACGATCGCGCGGCGGCCGGTGAACAGCCGCTCCTTCTGCAGCGGGTCATCCCGCAACCGGGCAATGCCGTCATAGGCCGTCAAGGCGCTCCACCAGGGTATACTCGGTGACACTCAGTCAGTGTTGTGGTTGTGTAGGGTATCGCTGAGGGCGTGGTAGACCAACAGCCAGGCCCAGATCTCCTAGTAGCCCAGATCCGGTAACCGCTCGAGCAACCGGCCGATCCGGTACCTGTGGTGAGTGGCCGCTGGCCAGCCCTAGACTGCGGCGAAACACTACCCGACCGCCGCGGAGGCACAGGTGGCGCAGCTCGACCCGCGAGGCCTGCGCAAGGTGCTCGTCGCCAATCGCGGCGAGATCGCCGTCCGGGTGATCCGGGCCTGTCGGGATGCCGGTTTGGCCAGTGTCGCCGTCTACGCCGAGGGTGATCGCGACGCTCCGTTCGTCACCCTGGCCGATGAGGCGTTCGCGCTGGGCGGCGCCACCCCCGCGGACAGCTACCTCAAGGCGGCCACGCTGCTCGACGTCGCGGCCCGCGCCGGCGCGGACTCGGTGCATCCCGGTTACGGGTTCCTCGCCGAGAACGCCGGCTTCGCCCAGGCGGTGATCGACGCCGGGCTGACCTGGATCGGGCCCAGCCCGCGGGTGATCCGTGACCTCGGGGACAAGGTCACCGCCCGGCAGTTGGCGGCCAAGGCGGGAGCGCCGCTGGTGGCGGGCACCAGGGATCCCGTGTCCGGACCGGACGAGGTGGTGGCCTTCGCCACCGAGCACGGCCTGCCGGTGGCCATCAAGGCCGTCTTCGGCGGTGGCGGGCGCGGCCTGAAGGTGGCCCACACCATGGAGGAGATCCCCGAGCTGTTCGACGCCGCGGTGCGCGAGGCCGTCTCGGCCTTCGGCCGCGGCGAGTGCTTCGTGGAGCGTTACCTGGACCGGCCCCGCCACGTCGAGGCCCAGATGCTGGCCGATCAGCACGGCACCATCGTCGTGGTCGGCACCCGGGACTGCACCCTGCAGCGCCGGCACCAGAAGCTGGTGGAGGAGGCCCCCGCTCCGTTCCTGTCCGACGAGCAGCGGCGCACCATCCACGAGGCGGCCCGGGCGATCTGCGCCGAGGCGGGCTACACCGGCGCGGGCACCGTCGAGTTCCTGGTGGGTCCCGAGGGCGCCATCTCCTTCCTCGAGGTGAACACCCGGTTGCAGGTCGAGCACCCGGTATCGGAGGAGACCACCGGGCTGGACCTGGTGGGCGAGCAGTTGCGGATCGCAGCCGGCGAGCGGCTGAGCATCACCTCCGACCCGGCTCCGCGCAGCCACGCGATCGAGTTCCGGATCAACGCAGAGGACCCGGCCCGGGGGTTCCTGCCCGTCCCCGGTGTGGTCACGGTGTTCGATCCGCCGTCCGGGCCGGGAGTGCGGCTGGACTCCGGGGTGCGCGCCGGCAGCGTCATCGGCGGTCAGTTCGACTCGATGCTGGCCAAGCTCATCGTCGTCGGCGCAGATCGCGAGCAGGCTCTGGCGCGGTCCCGGCGGGCGCTGGCCGAGTTCACCGTGGAAGGCCTGCCCACCGTCATCCCGTTCCACCGGGCGGTCGTGGACGACCCGGCCTTCGCCGCCACCGACGGCGAACGTTTCGCGGTGCACACCCGGTGGATCGAGACCCAGTTCTCCGCGCGGCTGCCGCCCTACCCGGGCACACCGGAAACGCCGCCACCGGCGCCGCGGCAGACCATGGTGGTGGAGGTCGACGGCCGGCGGCTGGAGGTCTCACTGGCGGCAGATCTGGCGCTACGCGGTTGCGGTGCCAGCAAAGCCAAGCCACGCAAGCGGGTCAGCCCGGCCGCGGTGTCCGGTGACGCGGTGATCGCGCCCATGCAGGGCACCGTGGTCAAGGTCGCGGTATCCGAGGGAGACCCCGTCGACACCGGTGAGCTTCTCGTGGTGCTCGAGGCGATGAAGATGGAGAACCCGGTCACCGCGCACCGCGCCGGCACCGTCACCGGTCTCACCGCGCAAGCCGGGACCTCGGTCACCCAAGGCACCGTGCTCTGCACGATCACCCCGCAGCCCGGACCCGGATAGCCGGCCACCACGGGTGGCTGAGGTCATCGCGCTCGGCCACCTCGCTAACTCAGCCTCAGCGCTGCTGCCCGTCTCCAACCTCACCAATCTGACGGGCACCACACTCTGGGCTGGTGTTGGCCGCACTGCTCGGAGTGAACATCGGGCGAACCTCACCTACGTGGGCTCGCTGGCGACCCTGCTCTGGCGCCGGGTGCTGGCCGACAACGACGCCGCACCGACACTGCGAGAGTTCGTCCAGCTGGGTGCGCTCACCGTGCCCACCTGTCTCGCCGTCTCCACGGTGGCGCTGTGGCTCGCCTTGACGGTAGAGCGAGGATGGCTGTCATGACAGTGGGAACGTCCTGCGCATCCTTGCGCGCGGGGTAATCGGTGCGCCACGATGCGTCACATGGGCACTCACCACAAGCCGACCCCGATCCCGGACCCGTCGAGCGATGGCCGACCCCCGCCCTGGCAGCCGCTCCCGCCACCGCCGGAC